>CANFCG010000013.1 GCA_947445115.1 Comamonadaceae bacterium
CTCCACATCTTCAGCCGCTTCAGCCGCAGCACAAATCTCGCTCATCGCAATCACCGTCTCAAGCGGATATTTGCCTGCGGCGCTCTCCGCTGACAGCATCACCGCATCGGTGCCATCTAGCACAGCGTTCGCCACGTCACTCACTTCAGCGCGAGTCGGCACAGGCGCCGTAATCATGCTCTCCATCATTTGCGTGGCGGTAATCACGGTCTTGTCCATCGCTCGCGCCATGCGAATCATTCGTTTTTGTAGCGCAGGCACCGCAGCGTTGCCGACCTCAATCGCTAAGTCACCACGCGCCACCATGATGGAGTCAGATGCTGCAATAATTTCTTCTAGTTTTGGAATCGCCTCAGCACGTTCAATCTTGGCAATTAAAAGCGGCTTGTGGCGGTATTCCGCGCCTGCGACGTTGCACAGCTGGCGTGCCATTTCCATATCGGTTGCGTTTTGCGGAAAGCTCACCGCCACGTAATCGGCTTGAAACGACATCGCCGTTTTGATGTCTTCCATGTCCTTGGCCGTGAGCGCAGGCGCCGTGAGACCGCCACCCTTTTTGTTAATGCCTTTGTTGTTCGACAGCTTGCCACCCACAGTCACCGTGGTAATCACTTGCTCGCCCTTCACTTTCGCCACGGTCAGCACAATCAGGCCGTCGTTCAGCAAAAGCACATCGCCGGCCTTCACATCTCGCGGCAGTTCTTTGTAATCAAGGCCTACCGCTAAGTCGTCGCCCAGCTCAGTACGCTCGGCATCCAAAATGAAAGTGGCGCCATCCACCAGCATGGTGAAATCATTGGCAAATTTACCAACACGAATTTTGGGGCCTTGTAAGTCCGCCATGATGGCAACTTCGCGCCCAGCGGCCTTGGAAGCCTTACGCACCATGGCCGCACGGTCGATATGGTCTTGCGCCACACCATGACTAAAGTTCAAACGGACGACGTTGACGCCCGCTTGGATCATTTTTTGTAAGAGTGCTGGATCACTCGATGCGGGACCCAATGTCGCCACAATCTTGGTTGCATGTCTTGCCATCATTTTTCCTAAGTTAAGTCGCAATGACTGCAGCGCTCACAATGAGCTCTGCTCAGTTAATGATAATCGGCAAATGTTTAAATCCGTTTTCCTTTTCTTATCTACTCTGCTGGTCCTCCAGCACGCCATCGCCTCGCCTTGGTGCAGTGGAATAGCCGTATCTGAAAAAACACGCGCCATATTGCAGCGCGATGCGGACAAACGCAGCGCAGACCAGCCACGCGCCATCGCCCTTGTACATACAGAAGGAACATTGCCGCACCAGGGGCTATGGGATCAGAGTGTTGCAGCAAAACAAGACTTACCACTCATCCGAAATCTTGCGCTCATTTGGCGAAGTAATCGCGACAAGTCCACGCTAGATCACTTGGCAACCTTGCTAGACGCATGGTCAACCATTTATCAACCCAGCTATAACCCGATTGATGAAACCGATTTCGATATTTTGATCGATGCTTATGCCATCACGCAGGCCGTTTTACCTGCATCGACACGCACAAAACTGGCAAGCTTGGTTCGGGCCTGGGGTGAAGGCTATTTGGACCAAATGCAGCGCATGGCAAATCCTAATCGGGCAACTTGGAAAAATAACTGGCAAAGCCACCGTATCAAATTGGCAACACTAGCTGCTGCGGCCTTGGATGACGCAAGTCTATTTGATAAAGCACGCAATCAATTTCGCAAACAGCTTAATCAAAATTTAAGCAAGTCAGGATTGAGTTTTGATTTCCAAGAGCGCGATGCTCTGCACTATGTTGTGTATGACCTAGAACCGTTGGTCCGCGCTGCCATCGCGGCCAAAACACGCGGCGAAGACTGGCTGAACTTAACCGCTGACAACGGCGCAACGCTAGCCGCAGGTCTAGACTGGCTATTACCTTACGCACAAGGCAAAGAAGCGCACGAAGAATACATGCATAGCAAGGTGAAATTTGATTACCAAAGACAAGCCGCTGGCGTAAAAGGCTTTAGTGGGCAATGGGATCCAAAATCAAGCGCCCAGCTTTATTGGATGGCAAGTCTGCTTGACACTCGTTATCTCTCAACCGCACAAGCAATAGCCAGCAAAATGCCTTGGCTTGATGCGTGCTGGTAAGCTTTCCGCGTCAGAAAGCTACTGTTCCCGCTCAGATCGCCCGCTTCGCCAACACCTCAAACGCAGGCAAAGTCTTGCCCTCCAGCACTTCCAAAAACGCGCCGCCGCCTGTGCTGATGTAGCTCACGTCTTTCTCGATGCCGTATTTGGCAATCGCTGCTAGCGTGTCGCCACCGCCTGCAATAGAGAACGCACTCGACTTGGCAATCGCCTCGGCAATGGTTTTGGTGCCGCCTTCAAACGCCGCAAACTCGAACACGCCCACGGGGCCATTCCAGACAATGGTTCCCGCTTGCATGAGCTGGGAAGCCAATAGGGATGCGGTCTGGGGGCCGATGTCCAAAATCAAATCATCGTCTGCTACGTCCGTTGCGGCTTTGACGGTGGCTACGGCATCCGCGCTAAAGGTCTTGGCGCACACCACGTCTGTTGGAATCGGCACAGCCGCGCCGCGCGCTTTCATGGACGCAATCACAGCTTTAGCCGCATCAACTAAATCGGGCTCGGCGAGCGATTTGCCAATCTTCAGTCCCGCTGCCAGCATGAAGGTGTTGGCAATGCCGCCGCCCACAATCAGACCGTCCACCTTGCTGGATAAGGCTTCCAAGATGGTGAGCTTAGTGGAGACTTTGCTACCCGCCACGATGGCGATGAGTGGGCGCTTGGGCGCTGCGAGTGCTTTGCCAATCGCATCCATCTCTGCCGCCAAGAGCGGGCCTGCACAGGCGATAGGCGCGTACTGCGCGATGCCGTAGGTGGAGGCTTCCGCGCGGTGCGCAGTGCCAAACGCGTCGTGAACAAAGATGTCGCACAGACTTGCCATTTGGCGAGAGAGTGCCTCGTCGCACTTTTTCTCGCCTTTGTTCACGCGGCAGTTCTCTAGCATCACGATTTGGCCTGAGGCGACATTCACGCCGCCAACCCAGTTAGACACCAACGGCACGTCACGACCCAAAAGCTCGGCAAGCCGCGCCGCGACTGGCGCGAGCGAATCCTCAGGCTTGAATGCGCCTTCCGTCGGCCTGCCCAAGTGCGACGTCACCATCACGGCGGCACCAGCAGCCAACGCCATTTGGATGCACGGCACAGAAGCGCGAATGCGGGTGTCTTCGGTAATCTTGCCCGTGTCGTCTTGTGGCACGTTCAGGTCGGCACGGATGAACACGCGTTTGTTTTGAGCCGCACCAGAAGAACACAGATCAGAGAATCGAATAAATTTCATGAGTGAAAATCCTAGTAAAAGAGTAAGAATAAAAAATTTGGCACGACTAATGAAGACTTATTTTAATTTGACCGCTCAAACATGAACTTACGCCCCCACCTCGCTAAGCCCTACGCCAAGCCCATTTTGTTTGTGCTGTGCTTGATGCCATTTGCGTCCCTGCTCTACGCGGCGCTTTTTAATCAAAGCAGTTTAGGTGCGAATCCTGCTGAGTACATCATCCGCTCCACTGGCGACTGGGTGCTGCGCTTTTTGTGCATCACGCTCGCCATCACGCCGCTGCGGGTCCTCACCGCAACGCCTCAGCTAGCAAGGCTTCGCAGGATGCTGGGGCTTTACGTTTTCTTTTATGTGGTGCTGCATTTACTGAGTTACTCGCTGTTCGACAAAGAGTTCGACATCCCCGAGATTGCCAAAGACATTGCCAAGCGCCCGTTTATTTTGGTGGGCTTTGCGGGGTTCGTACTGCTTGCGCCGCTGGCTCTCACGTCGTTTAACAAAGCGATTAAGTGGATGGGTGCAAAGCGCTGGCAAACACTACACAAGCTGGTTTACGTGATCGCGGGGCTTGGCATCTTGCATTTCTTTTGGATGCGCGCTGGCAAAAATAATTTTGCCGAAGTGTTTGTCTATGCGGGGATTTTGGCTGTGTTACTTGGCTGGCGTGTGTGGAGGAAATTAATTGGGGACAGACCCTAATTAATTTCAGACCTTTCTAGCAAGAGCGTAAGCATCCACAATCCGCGCCACTAGCGGATGGCGCACCACGTCGCTGGTGGTGAAGTTGGATATGGCAATGCCGTCCATGCGCCGGAGCACGCGCTCGGCGTCAATCAAACCGCTGACTTGACCTTGCGCCAAATCAATCTGACTCACATCGCCTGTCACCACGCACTTTGACGCAAAGCCAAGGCGCGTTAAAAACATCTTCATTTGCTCGGGCGTGGTGTTTTGCGCTTCGTCCAAAATCACAAAAGCGTGGTTCAACGTGCGCCCGCGCATAAACGCGAGCGGTGCAATTTCTAACTGACCACGCTCAAAAGCTTTGGCGACTTTGTCCGCGCCCATCAGGTCATAAAGCGCGTCATACAAGGGGCGCAGATACGGGTCGACCTTTTGCGCGAGGTCGCCTGGCAGATAGCCCAGCTTCTCGCCCGCCTCCACCGCTGGGCGCGTCAGCACAATGCGCTGCACGCTATTGCGCGTGAGGGCATCCACCGCAGCCGCAACTGCCAAATACGTCTTGCCCGTACCCGCAGGGCCAATGCCAAACGTGATGTCGTGCGAGGCAATGTTGGCAAGATACGTCGCTTGATTCTCTGAGCGAGCCCGCAGATCTGCGCGCCTCGTCGATAGGGCCCCGCCAGCCACACCGCCTTGGGAAGCCTTACCCAACGCAGCTTGCAGAGATTCGTCAGTTGCTAGCATGAGCTGAATCGTCTCAAGCTCAATCGGCTTATCGGCTAGCTCGTACATGGCTTGCAGCACTTCTAACGCACGGGTTGCATCCTTTTTGATGCCGTCAATCTTGAACTGCTCGTGCCGATGCGCAATCTTGACTTGGCAGGCCGTCTCCAAGATTCGTAAGTGCTCGTCCAGCGCACCGCACAAGTGGTTGAGGCGGCGATTGGCGCTTGACGATGTAGGCGGCGAGAAGGTATGGCGAAGAATCATGCGGGTGATAATCTCATACAAATAAGGAATGACTCAATGATAGGCAAACTGACGGGCACTTTAGCGGCAAAAAATCCACCCGAGGTGCTGGTGGACTGCGCCGGCGTGGGCTACGAAGTGCTGGTGCCCATGAGCACCTTTTACAACCTGCCCGCGCTGGGTGAGAAGGTCAGCCTACTCACCCACCTCATCGTGCGCGAAGACGCGCATCTGCTCTACGGATTTGCGACCAACGACGAGCGAGCTGGCTTTAAGCAACTAGTCAAAATTTCTGGCGTAGGGCCACGCACGGCACTATCCATACTCAGCGGCATGAGCGTTGCCGATATTGCGCAATCGGTCGCCAAGCAAGATGCCGCAAGGCTTACCAAAATTCCTGGGATTGGCAAGAAGACGGCCGAGCGCTTGCTGTTAGAGCTCAAAGGCAAACTAGGCGATGCGCTGGCAACAGGCGGCACAAGCGTTGCGAACGACAACCAAAGCGACATCTTGCAAGCGCTGGTAGCGCTGGGTTATTCCGACCGCGACGCTGGGCTGGCGCTCAAAGCACTGCCTGCCGATGTGGGCGTGAGCGAGGGGATTAAACTGGCACTCAAGGCGTTGGCGAAGTAGGCACTCGCTAAATAGACAATCAGCACCATGACCATCACTTCCGACAACTTCGCCCCAGCGCCTGAATCTACCAATCGGGTCATCTCTGCCTCTGCCGCCAGCCCGCAAGAGGAAGCGATTGAACGCGCCTTGCGCCCCAAGCTTTTGGACGAGTACGTCGGGCAAACCAAGATCCGCGAGCAGCTGGAGATTTTTATTGGTGCGGCTAAGAAGCGCTCGGAAGCGCTCGATCATGTACTGCTCTTTGGTCCGCCTGGGCTTGGCAAGACCACGCTCTCGCACATCGTGGCGCATGAGCTGGGTGTGAACTTGCGTCAGACCTCGGGGCCTGTTTTGGAAAAACCCAAGGACTTGGCGGCACTGCTGACCAATTTAGAAAAAAACGATGTGCTATTCATCGACGAAATCCACCGCCTCTCGCCCGTGGTGGAGGAGATTTTGTATCCCGCGCTTGAGGATTACCAAATCGACATCATGATTGGCGAAGGACCTTCGGCGCGGTCGATTAAGCTAGATTTACAGCCCTTCACCTTGGTGGGCGCGACCACGCGGGCGGGGATGTTGACCAACCCACTGCGTGATCGTTTTGGCATTGTGATGCGGCTAGAGTTTTATACCGCCGAGGAGCTGGCACGCATTGTGATGCGAAGCGCGGGTTTGCTCAAAACGACGATTGACCCCGAGGCGGGGTTTGAAATTGCACGACGCTCGCGCGGGACGCCGCGAATTGCGAACCGCTTACTGCGCCGTGTGCGCGATTACGCGGACGTGAAGGGCAATGGGCATATCACCAAAGTGATGGCGGAAGCAGCGCTGGTGATGCTGGACGTGGACTTGGTGGGCTTTGATGTGATGGACCGCAAGGTGCTGGAAGCAGTGATCTTTAAGTTTGACGGCGGCCCCGTGGGCCTCGACAACATTGCTGCCAGCATTGGCGAAGAGCGCGAAACGATTGAAGACGTGATCGAGCCCTTCCTGATCCAGCAAGGCTATTTGCAGCGCACGCCGCGCGGGCGCATTGCGACGTTGGCGGCGTTTAGGCACCTTGGTGTCACGCCGCCCACCACACACCTGAATGGACAACTCGATGTCTGAGCACAAAACGACTGAGCGAAAAATTTATTTAGTCCGTCACGGGCAAGCTTCGCTGGGCGCGGCAGACTACGACAACTTGAGCGAGCGCGGCGAGCAGCAGGCCGTGCGTTTGGGTGAATACTTTGCTTCGCGCGGCATCGCATTTGATGCCGTCTATGCGGGCACGCTGCGCCGTCATGCGCAAACGTACAAAGGAATTGCCCTCGCGCAAGCTATGCCAGATATGGCTTTGCGGGCAGGTTTGAATGAATATGACTCTGAAGCTGTTATCAGTGCGGTCTGCACTCCCGAACAACTTGCAATGATGAAGTCGCCGACTTCTGGCGAAGGATATAAGCAGCACTTTGCCATGCTGCGCAAAGGCATAAGCGCTTGGATGCGCGGTGAGTCGCAACCTGCGGGCATGACGAGTTACGCGGAATTTGCCGCTGGCGTGATGGCGGTTTTGGATGAAGTGCGCGCATCCACCGCAAAGTCCGTTTTGATTTCTTCCAGCGGCGGTCCGCTCTCTAGCGCGGTGGCTCAGGTGTTGGGGCTCTCAAGTGAGGCGGGCATCGAACTCAATATGCGGATGCGAAACACCGCCGTGAGTGAGCTCTTGGTCACGCCTAAACGCTGCGTGCTGCTGACCTTCAATACGCTGCCGCATTTAGATGATGCTGCTGGCCGAGCGATGCAGACGTATGCCTAAATTATTGACCGCTATGCTTGCTATTTTCCTCGCAGGCCATGTCTGGCTTGGGCTGCAGCTGGGGCTGTCGGTGGACGAGGCGCACTATGCGCTCTATGCAGCGCATCCGGCACTCTCGTATTTCGACCACCCGCCGCTGGTGGGCTGGGTGCAGATGCCGTTTTTATGGATGGGCAGTGCGGACTGGATGATGCGGGTAGTGCCCCTCGTCATCTGGACAGTCACGGCGTGGGCGCTTTGGCGATTTTCAAAATGGGCGTTAATTTTGTTTTTGCTCTCGCCCGTGCATCAATTATTGGGGTTGGCTTTGGTTCCCGATACTTTGCTGTTGCCGCTGACTCTTTGGGTGATGGTTTTGACTTGGCGCTTGTCTCGTGATATCTCTTGCAAGTCATATTGGATGTGGCTTGGCGTGTCACTTGGACTAGCTGGATTGTCTAAATACACGGGTGTATTTTTGGCGCTGGGCGCTGCGATTGTTTTGTTTGCACCGCGTGGCTTGGCGCTGCTCAAGGTTCCTGGTTTATGGCTTGCTGCTTTGATAGCGACTGTTTTTATTACGCCTGTTTTTATTTGGAATGCCCAGCATGAGTGGGGCTCGTTTGCCTATCAATTGGGTCATGCGGATGGCGGCGAGAATAGCTGGGAGGCCAAGCGGGTATTGACTTACAGTTTGATTCAGCTGGTAGCGTATGGCACGCTGCCGCTGCTGGGCTTGGTTGTGTTTTGTGTGCGACTACGCAAAGCCCATCCCGCCTTGATGCGGCTTTGTCTGGCTTTTGGTTTGCCACCGCTTGCGCTCACGCTGTACTTCTCTGGTAAGGGCGCGGCACTGCCGCATTGGACGGCTGCCGCTTGGATTGCCCTGCTGCCGCTGTGCGCTTTGGGGTTGCAACATGTGTGGCAAAGCGGCTCGGGATATGTCCGACAAGCCACACGAGTATTGGCCTGCGGGCTTGGTGGTCTGCAAGCCTTGTCTATCGTGGCTTTAGCTGTAGCAATGGGTACGGGCGGGCATTGGGAAGGCCAATCGGTGGCTGGCTCTATTGCGGCGGAGACTGGCAATCCGTTCACCGATTTGCATGATTGGCAAGCAGCATCTCAGCAAGCCCAAGCATTACAAATCAAATACCATACTGACGCGCTAGCTGTCAGCAATTGGACGCTCGCCAGCCGCTTGGCTTGGTATGGACGACCGGCAAAAGTACTGGCGCTGGACGGCAAAAATAAACAGTTCGATATGTGGTTTGGCCAATTAGCATACGGTCAATCGTTTATTTGGATGAACTGGTCGCAAATGCCGCTCTTGCACCCTGTGGGCTGCCGCAAGCTAGACGGTGCGGGCGGTACGCACCAAGGCGTACACTCTAGTTTTGATTTTTACTTGTGTGGTCGTCCATGAACAGCGCTTGGAATCAATCCTTCTTCCTTTGGCTTAATGCGGCTTGCGCCGTTTTCCCTGATTGGCTGTGGGCTAGCTTGACCATTACAGGCCACACGGGGATGGTGTTTGCCTTGTTGGCGCCACTGCTGCGTCCACGCGTACATCGGGGTCGCGTCGTTATCACTGGCTTATTTGCAGCCGCATTATTGGGCGGCATCACCAGTACCGTTGTCAAAGAGTCACTGCAAGTTCTTCGCCCACCCGCGGTACTGACCCCGGAGCAATTTCACTTAATCGGTCACAAGTTAGAGCTAGTGAGCTTCCCGTCGGGGCATTCATTAAGCGCTTTTGCTGTGGCAACACTGCTCATTTTGGGATTTCGACTGCGCGGTTGGCGTCTTACAGGCGTTCTCGCCTTGGCGGGTTTGATTGGTCTGTCTCGCATTGCGGTTGGGGCGCATTGGCCGTTGGACGTTGTGGCAGGCGCGTTACTCGGCAGCGCCTGCGGCTGGAGTGGCTGGCGAGCAGCGCTTTGGCTACATCAAAAAAACGGGGCTCAAACTGTCACCTATTCGTCATGCCAAACGGGTATCATTTTGCTGGTCAGTGTTAGTCTTTTCGCAACGCCCATGGGATATCCAGAAGCCCAACTCTGGCAATATGCCGCCAGTTTGCTTGGTTTATATTTTTCGTCTTATAGCCTTCTTTTGTTGTTAAAATTAATCAAATAGAACGCAAAAGTAGCTTATGAATTACCAAGACACTCTTATTCAACTGAATCAGTCTGTTTTTCTATGGCTGAATAGTGCACTCACCAGCTATCTGCCAGATTGGTTTTGGGCTGTACTAACCATCTCTGCCCATGCTGGCATGCTGGGAGCGTTTTTTTCATGGTTTTTGTTTAAAAGGCGTGACATTCTGACCGCACTTTTTTTCTGTGCATTAAGTGGCGGCGTCATTGGCCTTTGGATCAAGCGCATCATTCAATCTCCACGTCCAGCCGCTGTTTTGCCTGCTGATCAGTTTCACTTAATTGGTTATAAATTGGAAACGATCAGCTTTCCATCTGGCCATAGTCTGACGTCCTTCGCTTGCATGATGATTTTAATTCTGGGGTTAAATTTGCGCGGCTGGAAGGCGGCAGGTGTCGTGCTGCTTGCCACATCAATGACCCTCTCGCGTATTGCTGTTGGTGCGCACTGGCCTGTCGACATCTTGGTCGGCGCGATGATGGGCGTGATGTTTGGTTATGTGTCCATTAAAGCAGCGCAATTTGCACATCAAAAATATCCGTTTTTTGAATCATTGCCGTACATATGGATTCAAGCGCTTGGTATTTGCCTAAGTAGCGGCGCACTGTTCATGACACGTATGGGTTACCGAATCGCATTGCCTTGGCAAGCTATTGTGGGTCTAATGGGTGTTGTCGTTCCATTATTCTTTATCTACAACCGACTACTTCCATCGAAAAAGAGGAGATGAACTATGCTCTACCCTGAGCTCTTTAAGCAGCTTGAATCCGTCCGCTGGGATATGGAGAAAGACATCCCTTGGGACAAGTTTGATATTGCAAGCCTGACCGAAGAGCAAGCGCAAACCATTCGCATGAACGCCATTACGGAGTGGTCGGCACTGCCAGCAACTGAGATGTTTTTGCGCGACAACAAAGACGACTCCGATTTTTCCGCTTTCATGTCGATTTGGTTTTTTGAAGAACAAAAACACTCTCTGGTGTTGATGGAATATCTACGCCGCTTTCGCCCTGACCTTGTGCCCACCGAAGAAGAATTGCACAACGTGCGTTTTGAGTTTGAGCCTGCGCCGCCGCTAGAGACCTTGATGCTGCATTTTTGCGGCGAGATTCGCCTCAATCACTGGTATCGCCGCGCGTCCGATTGGCATACCGAGCCTGTGATCAAGCACATCTACACGACGCTCTCGCAAGACGAAGCGCGGCATGGCGGCGCGTACCTGCGCTACATGAAGCGTGCGATTGCCAAGTTTGGCGCGGAGGCAAAGGCCGCATTTGCCAAGGTTGGCGTGCTGATGGCAAGCGCTCGCCGTACCGCACAGGCGCTGCACCCGACTAACTTACACGTCAACAAGGCACTGTTCCCGAACGACACCATCCAAAGCCGTTTGCCCAACCCCGAATGGCTAGAGCATTGGCTAGATCATCAAATCAATTTTGATGCGGTGTGGGAAACCAAGGTCGTCGAGCGCATCTTGCACAACATGAGTTTGCTAATGGAACGCAGCTTTACGACGGTGCAAGAGCTGAATCGCTTTCGTAAAGAGATTACGGCAACGCTCACACCCAAATTGGCATGAGCTTCACTTCAAAAATCGTCGCGCGCGAAGCCGCCAAAGCGGCCATTGCCAAGCTGCCCAAGCCCGTGATTTTTACCAATGGCGTATTTGATGTGCTCCACAAAGGCCATGTGACGTACCTTGCGGCAGCACGTGCGTTAGGGGCCTCGCTGGTCGTGGCTTTAAACACTGACGCCTCCGCCAAGCGCCTAGGCAAAGGGCCTGACAGGCCACTCAATAATGAGCAAGACCGCGCCCACGTGATTGCAGCGCTGGAGTCGGCGAGTCTGGTGACGTGTTTTGATGAAGACACGCCGCTAGAGATCATTGGCGAGCTGCGCCCCGACGTACTGGTCAAAGGCGGGGACTACGACATGAGTAAGCTTGCCGAGGCCAAGCTAGTTGAGAGCTACGGTGGACGGGCGCTGGCGTTATCGTTTGTTGATGGCTACTCGACCACGGCACTGGTCAAAAGAATCCAAGCGGGAGTCTAGGACGTCATCCCCGCGCAGGCGGGGATCCATACCGAGCCAAGCGATCACTCGATGGCTTTCCCCATATCCTCAACCACCTTCTTCGCGTCGCCAAACACCATCATGGTTTTGTCCATGTAGAAGAGCTCATTGTCTAGGCCAGCGTAACCTGCTGCCATAGAGCGCTTGTTGACAATGATGGTCTTGGCTTTGTAGGCTTCCAAAATTGGCATGCCGTAAATCGCGCTGCCTTTGATATGTGCCGCAGGATTCACCACATCGTTCGCGCCCAAGATGATCGCGACATCGACCTGTCCAAACTCGCCGTTAATGTCTTCCATTTCATGCACTTGGTCGTACGGCACTTCGGCCTCGGCGAGTAGCACGTTCATGTGGCCCGGCATACGGCCAGCCACGGGGTGAATCGCGTATTTCACGGTGATACCTTTGGCCGTGAGCTTGGCGGCGAGTTCTTTCACTGCATGCTGAGCGCGAGCCACGGCAAGGCCGTAGCCTGGCACGATGACAACCGTTTCGGCATTGCCGAGGACAAAGGCCGCGTCGTCCGCGCTGCCGCTCTTGACGGGGCGTTGCACCGCACTGCCAGCCACCGCAGTTGTAGTTTCACCGCCAAAACCGCCCAAAATGACGTTAAAGAACGAGCGATTCATCGCCTTGCACATGATGTAGGACAGAATCGCGCCACTAGAGCCCACCAACGAACCCGCAATGATGAGCATGGAGTTATTCAGCGAGAAACCAATGCCCGCTGCCGCCCAGCCCGAGTAGCTATTGAGCATCGAGACCACCACAGGCATGTCCGCGCCGCCAATCGGGATGATGATGAGTACACCCATCACAAAAGCAAGCGCAATCGCTACGGCAAACGCCTCGCTGGACTGCGTGGCGGTGTACATCACGATCGCGCCCAGCATCACAAGACCCAGCACCGCATTAAGCGGATGCTGGCCTTTGAACTGCACCGATGCGCCTTGGAACAGACGGAACTTGTACTTGCCCGACAGCTTGCCAAACGCAATCACCGAGCCGCTAAACGTAACCGCGCCAATGACGGCGCCAAGTGCCAACTCCAAACGATTGCCCGCAGGGATGGCGGCGCCTTTAGCTGCGATAGCAAACGCATTGGGTTCCACAGCCGCGGCAATCGCAATAAACACAGCCGCCAAACCAATCATGCTGTGCATAAAAGCGACCAGCTCAGGCATCTTGGTCATCTCCACACGCTTGGCCATGATCGTGCCAGCCGCGCCGCCAGCGAGCAAGCCGAGTAACACCCAAGACAAGCCAGTGAGTGAGCCTTTAGAGAGCTCAAAAATCAACGCGGCAGTCGTGACCGCGGCAATCAACATGCCCGCCATGCCAAATGCGTTACCGCGAATCGAGGTCGTGGGATGCGATAAGCCTTTGAGCGCTTGAATAAAACAAATCGAAGCGACGAGATATAAAAAGGTAACTAAATTCATGCTCATGCTTTTGCTCCTTCAACCGCGGGCACAACCTTGCGCTCTTTCTTCTTAAACATCTCAAGCATCCGGCGAGTCACTAAAAACCCACCAAATACATTGACAGCAGCAAGCGCAACGGCGAGAACCCCCATGGTTTTGCCTAGTGTGGTTTCCGTCAAAGCCGCAGCCAGCATGGCTCCGACGATAACGATGGCGGAAATCGCATTTGTCACAGCCATCAGCGGCGTGTGCAGCGCGGGGGTGACGGTCCACACGACGTGGTAGCCCACGTAGATGGCGAGCACGAAGATGATGAGGTTGAGAATGGTGGGGGAGACTGCGTCCATTTGGGTTTCCTTAAAAGTTATTGCAAAACTCTGGATTCCCGCCTTCGCGGGAATGACGGGTTTATTTGGTCATCAAGCAAGCTTGCACAATGTCATCGTCCGCTGGACATTGCAGCGCGCCTTCTTTGGTCACGATCAGCTTTAAAAAGTCGAGCACATTGCGTGCGTACAGCGCCGACGAATCTGCCGCGACTAGCGCTGGGATGTTGGTCTCGCCGATCAGCGTCACGCCGTGCTTCACCACCGTTTGGTCGGTTTCGGTGAGTGGGCAATTGCCGCCGACTCCATTAGCACCCTTGCCTGCCGCCATATCCACAATCACGGAGCCGGGCTTCATGGACTTGACCATGTCTTCGGTAATCAAGGTGGGCGCGGCGCGGCCAGGAATCAAGGCCGTGGAGATCACGATGTCCGCATTGGCGACTCGTTTTGCCACTTCTACCGCTTGGCGTGCTAACCAGCTTGGCGGCATGGGTTTGGCGTAACCGCCCACGCCGACCGCGGCTTCTTTTTCTTCGTCGGTCTCGTACGGCACGTCGATAAATTTACCGCCCAAAGACTCGATTTGCTCTTTCACACTGGGGCGCACATCGGATGCTTCAATCACCGCGCCTAGGCGCTTGGCGGTGGCAATGGCTTGCAAGCCCGCTACGCCCACGCCGAGAATGACCACACGCGCCGCTTTGATCGTGCCTGCCGCCGTCATCAGCATCGGCATCAAGCGCTGATAGCTGTTCGCCGCCATCATCACGGCTTTGTAGCCTGCAATATTGGCTTGGCTAGAGAGCACGTCCATGCTCTGCGCACGAGTCGTTCTCGGTGCGGCTTCCAAAGCGTACGCCGTCAAACCCTTACTGGATAAGGCCTGCAGGCCTTCCTTATCAAAAGGATTGAGCATGCCGACCAGTGTTTGACCGCTGCTCATGGATGCCAACTCGTCGCTGCTCGGACTACGCACTTTAAGCACCAGCTCACAGCCCAGCGCTGTTGCCGCGTCCGTAATCGTCACGCCAACCGCCTCGTAGGCTGCATCGGTGCAACTAGCGGCAGTGCCTGCGCCAGCTTGCACAAATATCTGATGCCCTTGCGCAATGAGCTTTTTTGCCGTTTCAGGGGTCACAGAGACACGTGTCTCGCGGGCTGTAGTTTCTAAGGGAACGCCAATTTTCATTTCATCTCCAAAAAATAATTCTCTGCCAATACTCCACCAATACTTACGTAAAGTTTACTTGCAAAACACGCGCGCCGAAAGCGGCGTGTAGATACCCAGCGTCACAGTGGCAATCACCGCATCCATCAGCGACTGGTTCACGTCAACCGAGGCCACCTTGTCTATTCCGCCGCAAACTTGGGCCACATCTATGGTGTGCTGCTGGCCAAAGCCGCTAAAAAAGTTAGCCTGCCGCTGCTCTAGCTTGGGCGTATCAGTCTCAGATGGCGATTGACCGGTGAAGTTGAAGGTCGCATTGGCACAGCCAATAAGCGAACAAGCCACAAAACCGAGGCTCACTAAAGACTTTATCGTCATGCTGCTTCTTTCATTGCTAGTTTTAAATCTGTCCACGCCTGCGCCTTAGCCAGTGGCTGCCTGAGTAATTGAAGCGGGTGATACGTGACGATCACTTTCCCCACAAGCCCAGAGGCGGCATGCACGGCGCCGCGTAGTTTGCCAAAAGGCATTGCTTGGGAAGCCTCGCCCAGCAAGGCTTTGGCAGCATGCGGCCCCAGCGCCACCAGCACTTTTGCAGGTAATTTTTTCAATTGATCGAGCAGCGACTCCGATTCGTTTTGCGCTGGCACCATCTGCGCCACAAAGTTTTTAGCACCCAGCACAAGCGCCATGCTGGTCAGCAATTTTTCTGCGTCGCCCGTACAAGGCTCGCCAAAAAGAACGAAGTCGAAAGGCACTGCAGCCGAATCGGTGGGTAAATTACCAATCACGTAGCGCAGGGGCACCGAACCCGCTGGAGCAGGTGGGCTGCTGAGTACGGGCAAGCGCAGCGGAGGCTCGCGCCGCACAGGCACGGCAATTGACGACGCACGTTCGTCCTGAGACTGTCCGAGAACAGGTATCTGGTTTTTATCGGCTAGGGCAAGCTCAGCCCGAACGGAGCTTGGGGTTTGCACAGCGTCGCTTGGCTGCCACACGCGCACACCCATCTCTGCCAGCATGGCGCGTTGCCTAGGGTCTAAAACCAAGTTAGTTGTCATAAGGTGTATTTCATCACAAGCGCGTCTTCGCCATCAGAGTAGTAACGCTTACGTATGCCGACCTGCACAAAGCCCGTTTTTAAGTAAAGATGGATAGCGGCCTTGTTTCCAGAGCGGACTTCTAACCAAACCGCTTGTCGCTGATTTTGCCGCGCCCACTCAAACGCCTCTAGCAGCAAACCTTGCGCAAGGCCTTGCCGCCTGTGACTTGGCAGCGTTTCGATATTCAAAATCTCAGCATCATCCACGCCGCGCATGAGCTCAAGACTCGCCGCCACGGCCTTAAAAAAAACGTTGCTGTCAGGGGTCACTGGATTCCCGCCTTTGCGGGAATGACCGAAGAGAGAATAGAAATGACGACTTGCTCTTTGGCTGCCTCACGTTCGGCGGTGGTTTGCGCGACTTTATTACGAACATATAAAGGCAGCGCGTCCGCAGGCCTTACCTGCTGGCCCTTTGCAAGCATGTCGCCTGCCAAGGCAAGCAACGTCTGGGCTGTGGGCAAAGTACCCAGCACAAAGCTTTGCGAATCTGCCTTTGAGAGCTGCGGCTCGCCTATAGGAGTGCCCAGAGCATTCGCCGAAAAATCGAACACTTGCCAATAAATCTCGTCCATGCGGGCATCCAGCGCTGCGCTGATTTGCATCTCACTCGTTTTGGCGTGAATTTGCACGGCTACCGCATGCAACGTATTAATTGGCAAGAGTGGCACGTTGGCACCAAAGCCAAGCCCTTGCGCCACGGCGCAGCTCGCCCTGAGCCCCGTAAATGCACCTGGCCCCGCACCAAAAGCGATGCCGTCTAAATCTTGCAGCGCTAGACCGGCCCTCGTCATTAAAGTTTGAATCTCGGGAATCAGCCGACTAGAAGCCTGCGCGCCACCCGTACCCACAAATTCATACACGTCCGCGCCGTTTTGTACAGCAATGGATAGCTCTATAGTACTGGTGTCAAATGCCAAAATTTTCATTTTTTTGCGCTAGATAAAACACCCAAAGCCACGCCAAATAAGGCAAGCAAGAGACCTGCGATTAAGTTCCAATAGAGCGGCTCACCTAAAAAGAACACGGCAGACAGCGCCGCCAGCGAGGGCACCAGTGCCGTCATCATGGTGGTGCGCACAGGGCCAAAGTGTTTCAGCATCATCGTAAAGCCGATGTTGCCCACGATACCAGAGCCGACGCCTTGCATTAGCATTTGCATGATGATCTCTGAGCGCGGGGCATCCACCAAATGGCTGACCAAACCAAACGGCAGCGCCTGCAAATAAACCAAGAGCGCGTACAGCGGCACAAAACACAGCACGGCAAACACGGTAAAGGCAATCGTGGCCTGTACGGGATCAACTTTGTATTTGCGCGCCAACACCGAGTACATCGCCCACGTGCTAGAAGCACAGACAAAAAGCACATCACCCTTCCAGACATTGCCGCCATCAAAGGCTTTAAGCAAACTGGCGCCCCCCACCAAGAGGCCGCCGCAGGCAATCAAAACCAAACCCAGCGCGCGTTGCTGGGTGAAGCGCTCACCCAATATCAGCATGGCAAACAAAGCTGTCGATAGCGGCAACGTGCCCGGCATCAGCACCGCGCCGTGAGCGGCTGGTGCATAGGTAAAGGCGGTATAGGCAAATGGCGAAAAGAGCAGTCCGCCAAAAACGCCCAACATGAGCGTTTGACGTAGTGGCAGTGGTGAGAGTCCAAACAAGCTGTAAGGCTTAACCAAACCCGTGGATTCCCGCATGCGCGGGAATGACAGATCGTGTTTTTTCATCCGACTGACCAAAAAAACTCCCCACGGAAACACTACCAAGGCAGCGCCAATCATGCGGCAAAACACCATATCCAACGGCGTCAATGTCATCTTGGCCGAGGCGCGTCCAATCACGACAAATGCCGTCCAAACGAAGATGGTAAGAGCGGCAGCAGCGATGCCGATCCACTTGGCGTTGCTGGGTAGCTGGATCTGGGAACTAGAATTTGTCATGTCCTCATTATCCAAGCTACTACCTCTTTGTTTTTTAGCTTTGTCCGCCCTCGCTGCAAATTTCGCCGCTGGCGCACAAAACCTGCCGCCAGACATTGAGGCCGCTCTCAGCCGTGCCCGCATTCCCAAAGAGGCCATTTCGCTCTACGTCGTCGATGCCAGCGCCAATACCGCACAGCCGCTGATGGCGCACCGCGCCAACGTACCGGTGAATCCTGCATCAGTCATGAAGCTGGTGACCAGCGTGGCGGCGCTTGACTTGCTGGGTCCCGCCTACACATGGCAAACGCAGGTGCTGATTGACCCTGCGGGCAAAGACGGCTCTATCAAAGAGGGCATCCTCAATGGCAACCTCGTCATCAAAGGCGGCGGCGATCCCAAGTTGGTGACCGAGCGGCTGTGGCTATTGCTTAGCCGTGTGCGCAGTCTAGGCATTCAATCGATTCATGGCGATATCGTTTTAGACAGTAGTGCGTTTAATCTGCCCGTCACCAGTGCGGCAGCATTTGATGGCGAGCCGTCCAAGCCATACAACGCCAGCGCAGATGCGCTACTCATCAATTACAAGTCGATCGTCATGACGTTCACGGCGAACGCTGCCGCAGGGGTAGCCTCGGTTCAATACGACCCGCCGCTAGCTGGGGTGATCATGCCCACCAGCCTGCAGCTATCGAACGCGGACTGCGGCGACTACCGAGGCGCCTTGCGGGCTGATTTTTCTGACCCTAAGCGGATACGTTTTTTGGGCAGCTACGCAAAAAGCTGCGGCGAGCGCGTCTGGCCCATTGCTTATGCGGACCCTGCCGCCTTCGCAGCCCTTGCTGTGCGATCCCTGTGGGAGAGTATGGGCGGCAAGCTAGATGGCATAAGCCGTGCGGGGCAAGCCTCTTCGCAAGCCAATCCAGTATTGACCTTCACGTCTCCCGGCCTGGGTGATGTCATGCGTGACATGAATAAGTTTAGTAATAACGTCATGGCGCAGCAGCTTTTTTTGACGCTGAGTTTGAACACAGGCAGTGGCAAACCTGCCACCTTGGAAGCCTCCCGTGAGGTGATCGCTCAGTGGTGGAAAACTCGGTTCGGCTTGGCAGAGGGCATGGCAGCGCCTAGCATCGAAAGCGGCTCGGGGCTCTCGCGTACCGACCGCATAACAAGCTTTGCGTTAGCGCGGCTGCTGCAAAGCGCCTACACCGCGCCCTACATGCCCGAGCTCATCGCCTCGCTACCGCAAACAGGGGTAGACGGCACACTCAGGCGCAGCAAAGCACAGTTGGGCGCTGCACATTTGAAGACGGGGAGTTTGACTAACGTGGCGGCACGGGCGGGCTACGTCGATTCGCAAAAGCTGGGGCAAGAAGGGCGGCGCTATGTGCTCGTCGCCGTGGTGAACTCTGACAGTCCTGCCGTGATTGCCAATGCCAGAGGATTTTTTGATACGCTAGTGGATTGGGTGGCTACCAACGCGCAATGAGTAGCGAATAAGCATAGTTACCCAAAGCCCGATGAAAGGCTGGTGTGGGATACACCGCGTCTGCAAACACATAGTTATCATAAAAATTAGCGCTGTAGGTTGTCGCCGTAGCGGCGGCATTTAAAGTCGTTGGCGTACACAGGCTGGCGTTAACTTGCCCTGTGCCAATGCCAATGCCGGCGCCGGCATCAACCGCCAAAGCGCCGCAAGCCAGTGTAGTTGCATCCACAAAAGAATAAGTCGTAGGAATCACCTTAGCCAGATTCATGTAGTACTCGATATCAATCAAGCGAACGTTGTCACCAATATAGCTCAGGCTCGTACTGCCTAAATTAATCTTGAGCGCGTCATTAAAGGCCTGCACCATCACGCCACGGGTGGCGCTGCTGACGGCTAAATTAGTCAACGTCGTATTGGTAGGCGTCAGCGTAGCCGCAGGCGTTTTAGATAAATCATAGAGATTGCCTACGGCGATGTGCTGGGCGCCTGCTGCCACCATATTGCGAATTAAGTTGGCATAGGCCATTCCTGCTGCGGCGGCGGCGGCATTAGCCGTAGCGATAGAACTGGTAGCTGCAGCCTCTGCGATCACATCACTAAAGCCGGCATTGATAACAACCAAGTCGCCAGACAGAAAAGTAAATCCAACTGTTTGTGTTTGCGCCGTAATCGAAGTCACCGCTACGCCAGCTGCCCCTATGGGGTTGACGATACGGGCATTGCCTTTGGCATAGGACACAATATTGGTCACGCCGTAAGTAGCGGCGATTTGTTTAGCCCAGTTATTCACCAAGCCATCATTCACGGTGTATTGCGCATTTAGTGTGTTGTCGCTCAGCGCGTCACCAAAAACCACAACGCGTGTGGGGCGGAAAGGGTCTTTGATGGTACTTGCGCCGCAGGAAGCTAACAAGGCACTCAAAACCAATAGGCCAAGTGCTGCACAACGAGTAAAAAAATGAGGGTTCATGTAAAAGGTTCTCCGATCAGCGCCAATCTTAATGGATAGACAAGCCGATGCCTCTGTGTTGTTTAACTTTACGCTGCCGCACGGGCAAGCCTGTCACGAACGCCATCCCAAGCGCTATCTGCTGGCGGACGCGTGACAAAAATATCGGCCACACCCGCACCATCTAACTCGCGCAATTTGGCAAACAGCTCGTGCGCCGCCTGCGCTGCTTGCACAGGTAATCGGTACAAAACTTGACCCGTTGTTAGCACCAGTTTTTGCGCTTCATCCACGCTAATGAGGTGAACTTTGGCGCGCGGCGCATAATGCGACGCAAGTGTGCCTGATGCTCTAGGAGCCTCACTGGATAAGGCCTCTGGTAATAGCAAAGGCTCACCACAGGCCGCCTCCAGCTGTTTAAAAGTCAACATGCCGTGACGCAACAGCACGGGTACGCCGCGAGTGCAGTCAATGATGGCAGATTCAATGCCCACATCGCAGTCGCCGCCGTCCAGCACGAGCAGCGACTCGCCAAATTCGTCCGTCACATGCGCTGCGCTGGTGGGGCTCACGCGTCCAAATCGATTCGCGCTCGGTGCGGCGACGCCTATCACGCCCAGTTTTTGGCACTCGCGCAAAAGTGACAGCGCCATCGGATGCGACGGGCAGCGCAGTCCAATGGAGTTTTGCCCCCCAGCCGCAGCCCTTGCAACGCTTGGCCTGCGAGGCAAAATTACGGTCAACGGCCCCGGCCAAAACGTAGCAATTAACTTGTGAGCGAACGCGGGGACACTTTGCGCGAAATGCGCCACGCCGCTAGGGCTGGCGACATGCACGATGAGCGGGTGGTCGCTCGGCCGGCCTTTGGCGGCAAAAATTTTGGCAATCGCCGCATCGTTGCAGGCGTCCGCCCCAAGGCCATAAACGGTCTCGGTGGGGAAGGCGACTAGCTCACCCGAGGCAATGGTTTGAGCGGCTAACAGCATTTAATTGGGGACAGACCCTAATTCTTTTTGAATATGAGCCGCCACGTCGCGAGCCACCGCCAACGTTTGCGCCGTCACGTTGATGTGCCCCATCTTGCGGGCGCGGCGTGCCTCCGTTTTGCCGTACAGATGCACATGCACGCCCACATCCGCTGTACCTAGCGCTAGAACCCGCGCCCAGTCTGGCTCGCGGGGCTGCTCATCAGCTTGGCTGCTCGCGTCATCAAACCATACATCGCCCAGGACATTGAGCATCACGCCGCACGAATGCTGACGCGGCTGCACCAGTGGCAAGCCCGCCAGCACGCGCACCTGCGCTTCAAACTGCGATAGCGAACTGGCGTTCATGGTGATATGTCCGCTGTTGTGCGGACGTGGTGCGATTTCGTTCACCACCCACGAGCCATCTGCCAAGATAAAAAACTCAACGCACAGCACACCGACGTAATTTAAATCGGTGGCAATTTTTTGAGCGGCACTTGTCAAAGCCACGTCTAACAAGGCTTGCGAAGCACTTGGGCTGCAGGTCACTTCGGTCGTTGCCAAAATGCCGTGCACATGAACGTTGCGCTGCACAGGCCAATGGATCATGTGCGCCTTGCCGTTTGTACCGACTTGCCTTGCCAACAAAACCGAGCACTCGGATGCCAGCGCCAAGCGCTGCTCTAGCACGCAGGCTGCCCGCGAGAGCCCTAGCCACGCGGCACGTAGCTCGTCGGCATTATTAACCGTCACCTGCCCTTTACCGTCGTAACCCATGCGGGCGGTCTTCAAAATAGCAGGGTAAAAATGATCGGGCACGCTGCCCAGTTGCTGCTGCGAGTCAACCACCACATAAGGCGCAATGGGCACACCACAGCCAACAAAATGATTTTTTTCGAGCACTCGATTTTGTGCAATCCGCACCGCATCGGCCTTAGGTGCGACCAAGACCGCGCTACTAGGCTTGGCTAAATAGGCAAGCGCATCGGCACTCACATTTTCAAACTCGGTAGTGACTGCGGCGCATCGGTCGGCTAATGATTGCAGCGCCGCCGTGTCTGAAAAATCGGCATTGATAAAGGCATCACTCACCTGCGCAGCGGGGCTTAAAGCGCCCGCTTTTTGTGCTTCAGGATCAAAGACGACTACAGCGAAGCCCAAGTCCTGCGCGGCTTGCGCGAACATACGCCCCAATTGCCCGTTACCCAAAACGCCTAGCGTTTTTGATTTACTCACACACCGACTCCGCCGCGACCTTGGTTTGCTTGGCTCTAAATGCTGTCAGTTTTTTAGCCAGCAGCTTGTCGCCTCGTGCCAACAGCGCCACGGCAAACAAAGCCGCGTTGGCTGCACCTGCGTCACCAATCGCAAACGTAGCGACAGGGATGCCCTTGGGCATTTGCACAATACTGTAGAGCGAATCTTGTCCGCTTAAATGCTTAGATGACACGGGCACGCCGAGCACCGGAACAATCGTTTTGGCCGCCAACATGCCAGGCAGGTGCGCGGCGCCGCCTGCGCCCGCAATAATGGCCTGCAAGCCACGCTCAGCGGCACTTTCAGCATAGGCGAACATGGCGTCGGGCATACGGTGCGCCGAGACGACCTTGGCCTCAAACGCCACGCCAAACTCAGTCAAGATGTCTGCCGCGTGCTGCATGGTTGCCCAGTCGCTTTTGGAGCCCATCACAATGCCGATCACTATTTTTTCACTCATGCGGTCAGCACCTCAAGTGCCTCTTGGTATTTAGCTGCCGTCGCGGCAATCACATCAGCGGGGAGTGCGGGCGCGGGCGTGGTCTTGCCCCACAGGCCAAGCGCGACTTGGCCTTCTAGCCAGTCACGTAAAAATTGTTTGTCGTAGCTGGGAGGGTTTTTGCCTGCTGCAAACGCCGCGTCGTAGCCTGCTGCTGGCCAAAAACGTGAGCTATCGGGCGTCAGCACTTCGTCCATCAGGGTCAGCGCGCCGTGCTCATCGAGTCCAAACTCAAACTTGGTGTCCGCAATGATGATGCCCTTGGTCGCCGCAATCTGGCTAGCTGCCTCGTAGAGTTTGATCGACACTTCGCGCATTTGCACAGCAAGCGGCTCGCCAATCGTGGCAATCACTTGCTCGAAACTGATGTTTTCGTCGTGCTCGCCCACTGCGGCTTTGGCCGCTGGCGTAAAAATGGGTGCTGGCAATTTTTGTCCATTGCGTAGTCCTGCATCGAGCCGCAGGCCACATACGGATTGGCTTTGCTGATACTCTGACCAACCAGAGCCAACCAAATAGCCACGTACCACAGCCTCGACGGGCAGCGGCTTTAGGCGCTTAACCAGCATGGAGCGACCGACCACACATTCGCGCTCGGAAGCGCTCACTGCTGATAACGGGTCTTCGCCCGTTAGGTGATTCGGGCACAGGTCTTTGAGCTGCTCAAACCAAAATAACGCCATTTGCGTGAGCAACGTTCCCTTACCTGGAATCGGCTCGCCACAGACGACGTCAAACGCACTAATGCGGTCAGACGCGACCATGAGCAGGCGGTCGGTGCCAACAGAGTAGTTGTCACGCACTTTGCCGCGTGAGTGAAGGGGAAGAGATGTAATCATCTAAGCATGGATCCCCGCCTTCGCGGGGATGACCTGTATTTGAGTTTACTGAACAGTTTGCGTCAATGCGCCAGACGCGTATTTGCCAGCAATCACGCTTAGCGACTCGGCCTTAATCTTCGCGCCTTGACCTTCGCAGCCAAACTCCATGTAACGTTGCTTGCAGATTTTTTGTGCCGCAGCGCGTGCAGGTTTGAGCCATTCGCGCGCATCAAATTTATCCGGATTCTCAAACAAGAACTGGCGCACGGCGGCCGTCATTGCCAAGCGAATGTCGGTGTCGATATTGATTTTGCGCACACCAAATTTAATGGCTTTTTGAATCTCTTCCACAGGCACGCCGTAGGTCTCTTTCATGTCACCGCCAAACTGGCGAATGATGGCCAGCAAATCTTGCGGCACGCTGGACGAGCCATGCATTACCAAGTGCGTATTCGGAATGCGCTTGTTGATGGCCATGATGCGGTCAATCGCCAAAATGTCACCTGTAGGCTTGCGCGTAAATTTGTATGCGCCGTGGCTGGTGCCAATGGCAATGGCAAGCGCGTCTAACTGGGTACGTGCGACAAAGTCTGCCGCTTGCTCGGGGTCGGTCAGCAACTGCTCGCGCGTCATGGTGGCGTCGGTACCGTGACCGTCTTCTTTGTCGCCCTTCATCGTCTCTAGGCTACCCAAACAGCCCAGCTCGCCCTCAACGGTCACGCCTAATTTGTGCGCCATATCGACGACTTTGCGGGTCACTTCGATGTTGTACTCATAGCTAGCAATCGTTTTGCCGTCCGCCTCTAGTGATCCATCCATCATCACCGAGCTAAAGCCAAGGTCAATCGCGCCCTGGCACACCGCAGGATTTTGCCCATGGTCTTGGTGCATCACGAGCGGAATGTGAGGATACATCTCAACGGCAGCAGAAATCAAGTGCTTGATAAACGCCTCGCCGGCATATTTGCGTGCACCGGCGCTGGCTTGCAAAATAACGGGGGCACCGACTTCGTCAGCGGCTTGCATCACGGCCTGAACTTGTTCTAAGTTGTTGACGTTAAATGCGGGGATGCCATATTGGTGCTCGGCCGCGTGATCGAGCAATTGGCGCATGGAGACGAGAGCCATAAGAATCCTTGTATTGAGGTGAAACGATGGGAAGCCTTGATTTTACCGAGACATGTACAAATCTATGCATACACAAAGCGAAAATCCATAAAAAAACCGCCGCAAGATTGCTCTTGCAGCGGTTTTAAGCTTTTAACTTTTTAACCAAAGCGGGCACAAGTCCCGCAATTGATTAGAAGTTGACCATCAAGCCAAATGCAGTTGTAGACTGGCTCTTAACTTTAGTAGCCAAAACAACATTGTCGTTAACACGGTTTTCGTAGCGAACATACGCTGTTGTCATTTTGCTCAAAGCATAATCCAAGCCGAGGCCAGAGATTTTTTGGTTTTGACCATTTAAAACGCCAGCAGTCAATGTCTTGTCAGTCAGTTTGCCCAAGTTTGCCATCACAGATGTTGTACCGCTCAGTGCGTATTTTGTAGCAATGTTGTAACCTGAATTTTGCTCAAGTCCAGCAAGCTTTTCGTTTTGCATACCAGCAAAAATAGTAGCAGCACCGATGTCATACTGAGCAAAGTAAGTTTGTTGACCATTGCCATTGCCTGAGAAGTACGATGCGCCAGCGCGCACTGGACCAGCGGCGTAGAACAAACCGACGTCATTCTTAGAGCCAGCTGTACCGAGAAGCGTTGTTGTTGCATCTGGGTTTGTGCCGCGTGAGTTGCCAACCACTGCCGAGAAGCCAGAGTACACGTTAGATGCTAGGACAATAGAGCTGCTTTCACGAACGTGTGAAGAACCCATCGTTGTACCGAAACCGCCACCCATTTTGGTGCCGAAAGGTTGACGACCTGCTTGTGTAGACAAAGACGGTGTATTTGCAGTGCCGAGCTTGATAGAACCCATGCTACCAGACAAACCAGTGAAAACCTCGCCGCCGCCAGAACCCATCACGTTGTTTTGTGGTGCTGATGCAGCGCCAGTGAAGCCAGCGTATACGTTAACGTTTTGGTTGGTGTTCACGCCAGCATTGAAGTCGAACTCAGCCAAAGCGATAGCTTTCAAGCCGCCGCCGAGGTCTTCGTTGATACGGAATGTAAAGTTGGTCGTGCCGCGTGAGTTATTGCGAATCAGTGACTGGCTAACAGCAGTATTATCACCAGCTGTTGTCTTAGTCATTGCGTAAGATGGGTCAAAAGTACCAGTGATTTGGACTTGTGCGAAAGCGCTAGTTGCGGCCACAGCGGCGATAGCAATGAGGGTTTTTTTCATGAGAAATTACTCCAAGAATTAAAAAGAAACGTCAAATCAGGATTGGTTTGACATCAATAGGACTCCCAAAAAACGGAAGCTGAGCGTATTAGACGTGAGCTGGTTTGGTTTTGCAAAGGTATTTGCCAAAAACCCGCCAAATTTGCGTTTTTTGTGGCGTAAGTGCAACAAAGGGGCTCTCAAGAGCAACAGGGGTGGTGGGCCATGTAGGACTTGAACCTACGACCAAAGGATTATGAGTCCTCTGCTCTAACCAACTGAGCTAATGGCCCACACTTAAAACTGTAGTGTCCGATTCTAGCCGCCGCGCCCTGATTAGCCCGTTACAGTTGGTGAATGTCCCACTCAAACACCGCCGCGTCAAAGCCTTGGCTGCTCCTTTTTGTCACCATTGCGGCGATTTGGGGCAGTTCCTTCTTGTTTATGCGCGTGGCCGCCGCCGAGTTTGGTGCGTTCCCCACCGCGTGCTTGCGCATGGGCATTGGCGCAGGGATGATGCTGCCGCTCTTGGCGTGGCGAGGTTTGCTTGGGCAAATGCTGGCGAACTGGAAGCCAATTTTGCTCGTCAGCCTATTTACCTCGGCGATTCCGTTTGCTTGCTTTGCCTTTGCGGTTTTGCACATCACCACGGGGCTATCGGCTATTTTGAATGCGACTTCCCCGATGTTTGCCGCTTTGGTAGCGTGGCTTTGGCTGGGACAGCGGTTGACCGTTTTGCGTGTGATTGGCGTTGTGATTGGTTTTGTAGGCGTCGTTTTACTGGCGGGCGGGCAAGCAGCGCTCAAAGGCGACGCTATTTGGCTATCCGTTTTATCGGTGCTGGCGTGCTTGTTGGCTGCGCTATGCTACGGCGCGTCGGGCAACGTCATTAAGGAGCGTATGCCCCACCTGCATCCGTGGGTGATTGCGGGCGGCACGATGTTGGGCGCGACGCTGTGGCTGGCAGTACCCAGCGCGCTCACGTGGCCAGCTGCTACGCCAAGCCGCCAAGCTTGGGGCGCAATGGCCGTGGCTGGCGTGGCATGCAGTGCCGTGGCTTTCATGCTGTACTTTGAATTGATGCAGCGCGTGGACATGATCCGCACCTCCAGCGTCACTTACCTTATTACGGTGTTCGCCTTGTTTTATGGCGCGTTGTTTTTAGATGAGCACATCACGCTGTGGATGCTATTTTGCGGCGCGGTGGTGTTGGTTGGCACGGCGTTGGCGACGGGATTGATACAGAAACCGAAGAACCCCTCTGTCACTTTATGACAAATCCCACCTTGGCTTAACGGCAAATGAATAATCCTTGGCTGGCACGGCCACGCCCGCTTGGATTCTGAGCGCCGCTGCTAGCGCAATCATGGCGCCGTTGTCGGTGCACAGTCGCAGTTCGGGGTAATGGACGCGGATGCCGCGCTTGGCACATTCGGCATTTAACGACTCGCGCAGATGCTGATTGGCACCCACGCCGCCTGCCACCACTAATCGCCGCAGCCCAGAGCTAGCAAGGGCCGTGAGCGATTTTTTGACCAAGCACTCGACAATAGCCGCTTGTGTGCTGGCTGCTAAATTGACGATTTGCGTCTCAGTCAAACGCCCTTCAATTTCTTGGTCATTCCCGCGAAGGCGGGAATCCACAGCGTTGACTTCAATAGCGTTCGCTTCTTTCACTTTTTTCACCTGCGTCAGCACCGCCGTCTTCAACCCCGCAAATGAAAAGTCTAAATTTTTGCTATGCAACAGCGGGCGCGGCAGCTTGTAGGCGGCTGGGTCGCCGTGCTCTGCCAGCTTTGCCAGCAAGGGGCCGCCTGGGTAGTCCAGCCCGAGCAACTTGGCAGATTTATCAAACGCTTCGCCTGCCGCGTCATCAATGGTTTCACCCAAAATTTTGTAGCTACCCACCGCATCGACTTGCATGAGCTGCGTATGCCCGCCCGAGACCAAGAGCGCGATGAATGGGAACTGGGGTGGGTCGGCACTTAAAAAAGGACTGAGCAAATGCCCCTCTAAATGGTGCACGCCCAGCACAGGCACCTCTAGCGCAGCGCCCAAGGCACAAGCAGCGCCTGCGCCCACTAGCAACGCTCCCGCCAAGCCTGGCCCTTGCGTAAACGCCACGACATCTACGTCAGAAAGTGTCCTGCAAGCCTTATCCAGCGTGGCCTGCAGTAGGGGCAAGACGCGCCGGATGTGGTCGCGGCTCGCCAGCTCAGGCACCACCCCGCCAAAGGGTTGATGCATTTTAATTTGGCTGTGTAGCTCGTCCGCTAAGAGCACGGGCGGCGCATCGCCCAGCACTTCGACCAGCGCTACGCCTGTTTCGTCGCAAGAGGATTCGATGCCGAGGATTAGCATAAAGCCTTACTGGACAAGGCTTGCAGAGCATTTTTTAATTGCGCAAGCACATCATCCCAGCCGCTATCCGACACTTGCCTAAAAATGCGCATCCCCACGGGGTACCACGGCGAATCGTCCCTGTCATTAAGCCAGCGCCAGTCGGTCTCGACGCGCGGAATCATCACCCAGCACGGCACGCCTAGCGCACCTGCCACATGCACGATGGCGGTGTCAACACTAATCACGAGGTCTAACTCACTGACCAGCGCCGCGCCATCGGCAAAATCCACCAACTGCGAGCCCCATTCCGCCAGCGGTTGATCTACTGGTGGGCCGGCTGCCTCATGTGCAGCCTCGCCCGTTTGCAAACTAATAAAGGCGACGTTCGGCACATCCCACAGCGGGCGAAGCACGGCAAGGGTTGCCAGCGAACGGTTGTGGTCATTGCCATGCTGCGGACTGCCGCGCCACGTGATGCCGACTTTGAGCGTGCCAGCGGGCAATTCGTTTTGCATCCGTGCCCGCCAAGCCATACGGGCTGTGGGCTGCGCTGCAAGATACGGAATGGAAGCGGGCAGGTTATCCAGTGTGATGCCCAGCGCATGGGGCAGGCTTTGCCCATAGCACCAGTAATCCATGGGCGGCCAAATGTCATTCATGGTTTCAATACAAACCGCCTCATCAACGCCTTGCGCGGTTTGCAAGAGCGTTCGGATGGGTGGCTGGCAAAGCACGGTCACTTTGGCAGCACCGCGATCTTTTAAAGTTTGAGCAAACCGTGCAAACATAATTTCGTCGCCAAAGCCTTGTTCACGCATCAGCATGATGGACTTGCCAACTAACGACTCGCCCGTCCAGCGCGGATACGGCGCGTTGTGCGACATGCGGGGCGTCTCACCCTCACTCACCAAGTAGCGCGCTTCAAATAGCGCCCAGCCCTCCTTGTACCGCCCCAACGCCAAAAGGAGTGCGCCAAAGTTCATACGCCCTTCACTAAAGTGGGGGTTGATCCGCATCATCTCGCGAAAAGCCGCTTCAGATTCAGCCCAACGCTTGTCCCAGCGGCACAGCATGCCGATGTTGTGATGGCTATAAAAATGACGCGGTGCGTGTTCAATGGTTTTTTGATAGAACGCGAGCGCCTCGGCGCGGCGTCCCTGCCCTGTCAATAACGAGCCCAGCGGCCAGTACGCGTCTTCGCAGGTAGGAACGAGTTCAAACACGCGGTACAGCAAGGCTTCGCAGGCAGCCGTATCGCCTGCCACTTCAAAACGTTTCGCGGCTGCCAGCATCCAAAACGCAGCTTGATCCAGGCGTTCTTTTTGTGACGCCACAGTCGCTTGCACCGCCGTGAGCTCGTGGCTAACAAAATCGTCCCACACGCAAGGCGGGTGGTCAAAATGCATTTTCAGCTCGACGTGCTCTTTGGCTGCGTAGAAGCGATTGACGGCATCAAAATACACAAACTCATAATCCGCCGCCAGCAAAATCGGCTCCCACTCTTGGTAATTTGGTGTGGGCAAACCTGGCAAGGTGCTCTCCAACACGATCAGCCAAGGGCGAAACCGCTGCAAGTCAAGCCCAAGCAAGGCAT
Source organism: Comamonadaceae bacterium (assembly GCA_947445115.1). GTDB lineage: Bacteria > Pseudomonadota > Gammaproteobacteria > Burkholderiales > Burkholderiaceae_C > JASGCK01. The sequence goes on from CANFCG010000013.1 coordinate 29,828, forward strand.
CTCGCTCGGCCCCCTCGACATCGATGCTGAGTAAGTGAATCTCACCTTCGGGGCGAACCTGCGCTAGCACTTCGGTCAGCGTATGCACGGGAACGACCAATTGCGCCATTGCCAGGCCACGCTTGACATAGTCATCGGCAAAATTTAGGTTAAGCGTCGCTCCTTGCCCGTACTGCGTCGGCGTATGCAACACCGCCTCACCAGAGGTGGCAGCCACCGCCGCATTCACCCACACATCTTCGGGACGAAGCTGTTGCCACTCGGCATTAAAAATAGATTGCGGCTCTATCGCCACGCCGCGCCAACCCTTACTGTACAAAGCATAGGTGTTGCTGTCGCGTACAGGGTGCGAAGCTCCCACATCCACGTAGAAGCCTTGCTGGACGTGGCCCAGCGCCCGCACCAGCATCACGTCTTCAAAGTTGCGGGTATAAGAAATCATGCCACGATTTTAGTAAAGCTTTTTAGCAGGGCGCGCTCCAGTTTGGGGCATAAAAATTGCTTATGCTTGTTATACACAAGGATTTTGCATGGCATTCCAAATCGACACGGGTTTTACATCACTAGCAGGCACGAAAGCCATCAACGAAGATTTTTGCGGCGCCATGCTGCCTGATCGCGGCTTTGAGGACATGGGCGCTATTGCCGCTGTGGCGGACGGCGTGAGTAGCGGCGGCATGGGCAAGGAGGCGGCGCAGACCACGGTGATTAGCTTGCTGCGGGACTATTTTGGTACGCCTAAAACATGGGATGCCACGGTGGCACTGGACCGCATTATTGCGGCGCAAAACACGTGGTTGGCGGGTATCAACCAGCGCCGCCAGCCCATCATGGGACTCACGACCCTAACAGCCTTAGTGCTGCGCGGGCACTCGTACACGCTGGCGCACGTGGGCGACTCCAGGGCATATTTGCTACGCGGAGGTGTTTTGACACAGTTAACCGCAGATCACGTGGTCAATCATCCCGACCTCAAACATCAACTGCTTCGCGCTGTCGGCGTAGAAGACCGTGTGGTGGTGGATTACGTGCAAGGCGACTTGCAAGTGGGCGACGCATTTTTATTGCTGACAGATGGGGTGCACGGCACGCTAAAAAAGCGCGAATTGATGGCGCTGTTGACCGAGCCGTGGGATAGCCAAACGGCCGCGCAAGCTATGGTGGATAAGGCTTTGCAGGCAGGCAGCGCAGACAACGTATCCGCGCTGATCGTGCGCGTTTTGGGCTTGTTGGACGCAACGCTAGAAGACGACAACCGCGCCAGCGGCACCTTGCCAATCCCGCCGCTCTTCAAAGTGGGCGCTCAAATTGACGGCCTCATTGTGACCGCCCCCATAGCAGACAACGGCATCAATGTGCTGTATCAAGTGCGTGCCAATAACGGCAAGGATAAAGGGCAGCTCTACGCACTTAAAACCCTGCATCCTGCCCGCGCCCATGACAAAGACGAGCGCGCCATGCTGGCGCATGAGAGTTGGCTGGCTAGAAATACGCGGCAAGCCGAACACCTCGTTCGCATCCACGAGCCAAAAGATGGGCAGCCCGAGCGCAGTGCTTTTTATTTGCTCTACGAATGGCACAGCGGCGAGACCTTGCAACAAATGCTGGATAAGCAACAAGCTTTTGAAGTCAACCAAGCTGTCACCGTGGCCATGCAAACGCTCAAGGCGCTAGGACTCTTGCATCGCCAACGCGTGATTCACCGCGACATCAAACCCGCGAACCTGCATTTGGGCGAGGACGGCGTACTGCGCGTACTGGATCTTGGCGTGGCGCTGAGCGGCAAAGAGCCCGCATCGATGCGCAAGCTACACGCAGGCACGCCCAGCTTCATCAACCCCGAGCAGTGGGCGGAGCCGCCTGAACTAGCCGACGCGCAAAGCGATTTATTTGCGCTGGGCGTCACGCTGTATCAAATCTTGACCAATAAATTGCCCTATGGCGATGTGATGCCGTACCAGCTGGGGCGCTATCACCAGGGCCCAACTAAGCCCAGCCGCCACAATCCTGGGATTCCGATGTGGCTAGAGCACGTGGTACTCAAAGCCGTAGCACGAGAAAAGCATCAGCGTTTTGAAACGGCGGAAGAGTTTTTGCTAGCGCTAGAACGAGGTGCATCAAGACCCCTCAATGCCCCGCAGGCCACGTCCTTATTGGCTCGTGATCCAACGGCCGCATGGAAGCTGGGGCTAGGCATCTCGCTGCTGTTTAACCTGATGCTGGTTTATTGGATCTTATTCTTGCCGAAATGATATGGATCCCCGCCTGCGCGGGGATGACAGGCCTTTATCCGCGTGCTCTGCCGCCTTTTTCAGCCCAGGTGCGAGTCCAGCGCAATTGCATCACGCGCAGCATGAACAACATCACCACGGCGAGTACCGCAAACAAAAGAAAACCGCCCGCATAAGTACCAAAATGTTGCTTAGAAAAACCCATCGAGGTGGGAACCAAGCTACCGCCCAGCGCACCAATTTCGCCAATCATCGAGCCCGCAACCGCCGTGGTGGTTGACCAGCGCAGTGGCACGAGCTGAAACAGCGCACCGTTTCCAGCGCCCAGTGCCGCAAAACACAACATCACGAGCAGTGTGGTTGCAGGCAGCGAGCCTGTGGCAAAGCTGCACATCACCAGCGTAATCGCAACGATGACTAAAACAGCGGTTAGCGTATTAATGCCGCCAAAGCGATCCGAAATCCAACCGCCAAACACTCGCAAAGCCGCACCCATAAAGGCCGCCAGCATGGTCAGTTGTCCTGCTTGCACCTTGCTCACGCCAAATTGGTCGTAGTAATAAGTGGGTAAAAACGACGCAAGACCAATGAAGCCACCAAACGTGACGACATAAATCAAACTGAAAGCCCAGCCGTCGCGTTCGAACAAACAAGCGATGTGATCGCGAAATTTAGCGTGCGCGTCTAGGTCATCGGGTTCTTTGCCAAAAATGACCATCACAGCAAATGGAACAATCACAAACAACGCAGCCATGCCGTACACCGTCGTCCAGCCGTAGGCCTGCGCCAATGGCGGCGCAATCAAAACGCAAATCGCCGTGCCAATATTGCCCGCGCCCACAATGCCCATCGCAAGGCCTTTGTTTTTGGCCGGAAATGAACCCGAACCCAAGGAGAGCGCCACACCAAAACTAGCGCCCGCCACGCCAAAGAGCACGCCCATGGCCAGCAAGTCGTTGTAGCTTCTGACGGCAAAGTAACCGTAAGCCATGGCTACCGCAATAAGACCCATCTCAACCAGCGTTGCTTTCTTACGCCCAATATATTGCGCGAGTAAACCCAGCGGAAAGCGCATCAAAGCGCCCGCAAAAATAGGAATCGACAGCATCAAACCTTTTTGTTGCGGCGTGAGATGGAACTCCTCAGAGATAAACGGTGCCATCGCGCCATTGAGCACCCAAATAAAAAAAGAATAGGTGAAATAAAAGAACGCCGCAAACAGCGTAGGCGCATGGCCGCTTTTTAAAAATCCCTTGAATCCCGACATAACAAACCCTTTGTTGAAGTAACGAATGCCTTCACTCAAGCGAATTTCGTGCCACAAATTTTGAATCTGAAAAAACTGGCACGGTGGTTGCTAAGGGATAAGGGTTAGCCCCTATCACCCGTTTTAAGGAAACCACATGAATCTCTCTAACAACATCACACTGTCACGCAGATCGCTATTGGCAAGTGGCTCGCAGGCCATAGCGGGCGTGGCTTTGGGGACATCACCCTTGCTGAGCGGCTTTGCTTATGCACAAGGCTCGGACGCGCCAGAGAAGAAAGAGATTCGTATCGGCTTTATTCCGCTCACCGATTGCGCGAGTATCGTGATGGCTTCGGTTTTAGGTTTAGACGTGAAGCATGGCGTGAAGTTTGTTTTAGACAAGCAAGCCTCGTGGGCGGGTGTGCGCGACAAGTTGATTTCGGGTGAGCTGGACATGGCGCACGTGCTCTACGGTCTCGTCTATGGCACGCATCTGGGCATAGGCAGCACCAAAAAAGATATGGCTGTTTTGATGACCCTCAACAACAACGGCCAAGCGATTAGTTTGTCTAAAAAGCTAGCCGAGAAAGGCGCCGTTGATGGCGCAACACTCGCAAAAGTCATGAAAAATGAAAAGCGTGACTACACGTTTGCACAAACCTTCCCCACAGGCACGCACGCCATGTGGCTCAACTATTGGTTAGCCGCCAGCGGCATTGATCCCATTAAAGACGTCAAAAACATTACTGTGCCACCGCCGCAAATGGTCGCCAATATGCGCGTGGGCAATATGGATGGTTTCTGTGTCGGTGAGCCTTGGAATCACCGTGCCATTGCAGATGGCATTGGCATTACCGCCATCACCAGCCAAGACATCTGGCGCGATCATCCCGAGAAAGTGCTGGGCTGCCAAGGCGACTTCGTTAAAAAGTACCCCAACACTTGCCGCGCCGCGATTGCCGCCGTTTTAGAAGCGGGCAAATGGATTGACGCCAGCTTGGTCAACAAAAACAAAATGGCCGAAACCATTGCGGATAAGTCCTACGTGAACACTAGCGTGGACGTGATTAATCAGCGCATTTTGGGGCGTTACCAAAACGGTCTGGGCAAGACGTGGGATGACGCCAATCACATGAAGTTTTACAACGACGGCGCAGTGAACTTTCCGTATCTGTCCGACGGTATGTGGTTCCTCACGCAGCACAAGCGCTGGGGCTTGGTCAAGGAGCATCCAGACTATTTGAAGGTCGCCAAAGAGATCAACCAAATCGAACTCTATAAGTCAGCCGCCACAGCCGCCAAAGTCAGCATTCCCAAAGATGTGATGCGCACCTCCAAGCTGATGGACGGCTTGGTGTGGGATGGCAAAGATCCGCGCAAATACGCAGACGGCTTCAAAATCAAAGCGTGAGGTGCCTATGACCACAGCCAACGACATCACAATCCGTCATTCCCGCGAAGGCGGGAATTTAAGAGCCAAACGCATCGGACAAGCCCTCACCCCGCCTCTAATCGGCTTTGCCTTGCTGGTTTTAGTCTGGCAAGTCATTGCCAGCCAAAGCGCGGGCACATTCCCCACGCCTTATGCCACGCTCGAGCAAGCGATCACGGTCTTTAGCGATCCGTTTTATCGTAAGTCGATTAACGACCAAGGTATTGGCTGGAACCTGCTGTCCTCATTACGCCGAGTGGCGCTGGGATTTGGACTTGCGGCACTGGTCGGCATTCCGCTGGGATTTGTCATTGGTCGCAGCATTTTTGTTGCGCGAATGCTCAATCCACTCATTGGGCTGCTACGCCCCGTATCCCCACTGGCGTGGCTGCCGATTGGGTTACTCGTCTTTAAAGGTGCAAATCCTGCCGCTATTTGGACGATCTTTATTTGCTCCATCTGGCCCATGGTGATTAACACTGCCATTGGAGTGCAGCGCATCCCTAGTGATTATTTAAACGTGGCCAAGGTGCTCGATTTATCTGAATGGAAAATTTTTAAAACTATTTTGCTGCCCTCCACCTTGCCTTACATGCTCACGGGCGTACGCCTTGCCGTTGGCACCGCGTGGTTGGTCATCGTGGCAGCAGAAATGCTGACAGGCGGTGTGGGCATTGGCTTTTGGCTGTGGGATGAGTGGAATAACTTGAACGTCAAAAACATCATCATTGCGATCTTCGTTATTGGCATCGTGGGTCTGACTCTCGAATTTTTACTCATCAAGCTTGCAAGCGCATTTACCTACGAGGAGACAACCGCATGAAGACTTCCTACGACCTGCGCGTTGAGAAATTTCTGGACATCCACAACGTGTGGCAAATCTTCCCGACGCCAAAAGGAGCTTTCACGGCGTTACAAAACATCAATCTCTCCATTGCTAAAGGCGAGTTTGTCAGCCTAATTGGGCACTCGGGTTGCGGTAAGTCAACACTGCTGAACCTGATTGCTGGCCTGACGCTACCCGCCAGAGGCGCATTGCTATGCGCCAACCGTGAAATCACGAAACCAGGCCCCGAGCGCGCGGTCGTGTTCCAAAACCACTCACTATTGCCGTGGCTGACCTGCTTTGAAAACATTTATTTGGGCGTTGAGCGTGTTTTTGGTGCAACCTCCTTAGTCACGCGCCGCGAAACAGGGACACAGGGCGAGAGCAAAGCAAGCCTTGTCGCCCGTACCGATGCTGCTCTCGCCATGGTGGGCTTACAGCACGCACGGGATAAACGCCCGGGTGAGCTCTCAGGCGGCATGAAGCAGCGTGTCGGCATTGCGCGGGCTTTGGCGATGGAGCCGCAAGTACTCTTAATGGACGAGCCTTTTGGTGCACTGGATGCCCTGACTCGCGCGAAGCTGCAAGACGAGCTACTCACCATTGTGGAGGCCACAGGCAGCACCGTCGTGATGGTGACGCACGACGTCGATGAGGCGGTTTTGCTATCTGACCGCATTGTGATGTTGACCACACCCACGGCGGCGACGGACCATGCGTCTGCGCAAGCAGCCACGATTGGCCGAATTTTGGACGTCAACCTACCAAGGCCACGCGACCGCGTGCATTTGGCGGGCGATCCGTATTACCAAAAGGCTCGTAAATCGGTGATTGACTTTTTGTACGCCAAATAAGCGCAGCCCTCGCCATCCATTTGCACCATAAATGTGACTTGGCACGATGATTGCTTCATTCTTTGTACAAAGGAATACAGCATGAACAAGAAGCAGAAGTTGGTTTTAGTCGGTAACGGCATGGCGGGGGTGCGCACCATTGAAGAGGTCCTCAAGTTAGACGCAAACAAATACGAGATTACGGTGTTTGGCTCTGAGCCGCACCCCAACTACAACCGCATTCTGCTCAGCCCCGTTCTGGCGGGCGAGCAAACGGTGGACGAGATTATCCTGAACACCTTTGAGTGGTACACCGAGAACAACATCACGCTACACGCTGGCAAAAAGGTGACGAAGGTTGACCGCGTGCGCCGTGTCGTGATTGCAGATGATGGCCAAGGCGGCGTGATTGAAGCGCCGTATGACCGACTTTTGCTGTGCACGGGCTCGAATCCGTTCATGTTGCCGATTCCTGGCAAAGATTTGGATGGCGTGCTGGCTTACCGCGATATTGCGGATACCAACGCCATGATTGAGGCCGCCACCAAATACAAAAAAGCCGTCGTCATTGGTGGTGGTCTGCTCGGGCTGGAAGCGGCAAATGGCCTGATGCTGCGCGGCATGGAAGTGACGGTGGTGCATGTGCTGCCGTGGATTATGGAGCGTCAACTAGACGAAGTGGCGGCTGGACTCTTGCGCGGTTCGCTCGAAAAGCGCGGCCTCAAGTTCATGCTAGGTGCCAATACGCAAGCCTTAATCGGTAACGCTGAAGATGGTAAGTCTGGACGCGTGTCGAAGATTACCTTCAAAGACGGCACCGAGCTAGATACCGATTTGGTCGTGATGGCGGTCGGCATTCGTCCGAATACGGAACTCGCCGAATCCATGAACATCCACTGCAATCGCGGCATCGTGGTGACGGATACCATGCAAACCATCACGGACGCCCGCATTTACTCGGTCGGTGAGTGCGCGGCGCATCGCGGTATTGCGTATGGCCTAGTCGCCCCATTGTTTGAACAAGCGCGTGTGGCGGCTAATCACCTAGCAGAAATGGGCATTGGCCGCTACACAGGTTCGATGACATCGACCAAGCTCAAAGTAACAGGCATTGATTTGTTTAGCGCAGGCGACTTCACGGGAGACGACAGCACCGAAGAAATCGTCATGTCCGACCCAGGCGACGGCGTGTACAAAAAGTTAGTCATTAAAGACAACAAACTCATTGGCGCCTGCTTGTACGGCGATACGGTCGATGGTTCTTGGTACTTCAAACTACTCCGCGATGGGCGTGATGTGTCCGACATCCGCGACAAACTGATGTTTGGCGAATCCAACATTGGCGACGTGGGGCACGCAGGCGCAACGTCTGCCGCCTCCATGCCTGACTCGCAAGAGGTGTGCGGCTGTAACGGCGTGAGCAAGGGCACGATTTGCAAAGCAATTAAAGAAAAAGGTCTCTTCACGCTGGACGAAGTGCGCAAACACACCAAGGCCAGCGCGTCCTGCGGTTCGTGCACGGGCTTGGTTGAGCAAATTTTGATGTTTACCGCTGGTGGCGATTACTCGGCCACCCCCAAACTCAAAGCCATGTGCGGCTGTACCGATCACGGCCACCAAGCGGTGCGCGATGCCATTGTGAAAAACAAATTGCTCTCTATTCCTGAGGTCTACAAGTTCATGGAGTTCCGCACGCCCAATGGCTGTGCGTCTTGCCGCCCAGCAGTTAACTACTACTTGATTAGCTCGTGGCCTAAAGATGCGAAGGACGATCCACAAAGCCGCTTTATCAACGAACGCGCTCACGCCAATATTCAAAAAGATGGCACGTACTCGGTCATTCCGCGTATGTGGGCGGGCGAGACGACGAGCTCGGAGCTACGCCGTATTGCTGACGTGGTGGACAAGTACCAAATCCCAACGGTCAAAGTGACGGGCGGACAGCGTATCGACTTACTAGGCGTCAAAAAAGAAGACTTGCCTGCGGTTTGGCAAGACATCGGTATGCCCAGTGGTCACGCCTACGCCAAGGCGCTGCGCACGGTCAAGACCTGCGTAGGTAGCGAGTGGTGCCGTTTTGGCACACAAGACTCGACGCAAATGGGTAAGGATTTAGAACGTGCCATGTGGCGCATGTACGCGCCGCACAAGGTCAAGTTCGCAGTTAGCGGCTGTCCGCGCAATTGCGCCGAAGCTGGCATTAAAGACGTGGGCATCATCGGCGTGGATAGCGGCTGGGAAATGGTGATTGCGGGCAACGGCGGCATCAAAACCGAAGTCGCGCAGTTCTTCACCAAGCTCAAAACTAGTGAGGAAGTGCTGGAATACACAGGCGCGTTCATGCAGCTTTACCGCGAAGAAGGCTGGTACTTAGAGCGCACGGTTCACTACGTGGGGCGCGTCGGCATGGACTATGTGAAAAAGAAAATCTTGGAAGATCACGAGGGACGCAAAGCGCTATGGGAGCGTCTGCAATTTGCGCTGGACGGTGAACCCGATCCTTGGTTTGAGCACAACAAAGCGGCTGTGGATATTCGTCAATTCGAACCGCTCGCGCTAGCATAAGAGTCGGGCATGAAACGTAGGCATGTTTTACTAGCCAGTGCGGCTGTAGGCCTCTCTGGTATTGGCTTTGCTCAGGTTGTCAACTTGAACGATGCCATTAACAAAGCAGGACGCCAACGCATGCTTTCCCAGCGCATGGCCAAGGGCTATATGGCACTGGGTCAAGGCGTGCTCCCCTCTGATGCGGAGAGAGCCTTGGCGAGTTCAATGGCTCTGTTTGATCGTCAACTCGTCGAACTTAAGGCGTTTGCACCCGCGCCTGAGATTAAAGCGACCTACCAGCAGTTGGAAATTAAATGGAGTGATTACAAAGGCGCGCTCGTCGGTGCAAAGCCAGACGCAAAAGGCGCAGCCAGCGTGATACAGCTTAGCAATGCCGTACTCGCTTTAGCCAACCAAGGTACCGTGCAATTAGAAAAAGCGTCCAACAAACCTGTTGGCAAGCTAGTCAATATTGCGGGTCGTCAGCGCATGCTCAGTCAGCGTATGGCGTCGCACTATTTGGTAGCCAGTTGGAATGTGGGAGCAGCAAATGCCAAAGCAGAAATGCTCAAAGCGCAAGATGAGTTTTTACTCGCACACAACACCCTAACTAACGCACCTGAGAATACCGAACGCATTGCTGGCGATCTCGTGCTCGCCCAACAGCAATTTATTTTCTTTCAAGCGGCTTTGCAAAACTTGCAGATCGGGCATGCCAACCAAGCACGCATGAGCGATGTTTTTCAGACAAGCGAACGCATCTTGCAAGTGATGGATAACATCACTAATCTTTATTCCAAAATTGTTTAACTTATGACTACCTTTCATCGCATTTGCCAAGTCACCGATATTCCCGTTTTGGGTTCGCGCATCGTAAAACGCGCAGGTCAAATTGATATCGCTATTTTTAGAAATGACCAGGACAAAGTCTTTGCGCTGCTGGATAAATGTCCGCACAAAGGCGGTCCACTGAGTCAGGGCATCGTGCACGGCGAGAGTGTGACTTGTCCGCTTCACTCGTGGAAAATTTGTTTGTCTGACGGCGAAGCGCAAGCACCCGATGCGGGCTGCGCCGAACGCTTTGACGTGAAGGTTGAGGACGGGCATGTCCACCTCGCTGTTTGAACCTTCTAGCGCTGCTCGTGTTATCCCGATTCGACTAGAGTCCAGCGAAACCAAATCGACATGTCCTTACTGCGGCGTGGGCTGCGGCGTCATCATTGAAACGGAAGATCAGGGCGCGGGCGCACAGATCACAGGGGTTCGCGGCGACCCCGATCATCCTGCCAACTTTGGACGGCTCTGCAGCAAGGGATCGACGCTGCACCTGACGGCAACTGAGGCAGTCAATCAGCAAACGCGCTTGCTGTATCCGATGCTGCGCGAATCTCGTGCAAGCAAACAAGAACGCACAACATGGGATACTGCGCTAAGCCACGCCAGCCAGCGCTTTGCAGACATCATTGCCGCGCACGGCAGAGACGCTGTCGGTTTCTATATTTCAGGGCAATTGCTCACCGAAGACTATTACGTTTTTAACAAACTCGCCAAGGGACTCATTGGCACGAACAACATCGACACCAATTCGCGCCTGTGCATGAGCAGTGCTGTTGCGGGCTACAAGCAAAGTTTGGGCGCGGATGCACCCCCCACTTGCTATGACGACGTCAACTATGCGGACTGTATTTTTATTGTCGGCAGCAACACCGCGTTTGCGCATCCCGTGCTCTTCCGCAGAATTGAAGACGCAAAAATTGCCAACCCAAATTTAAAAATTATTTTTTGCGATCCACGCCGTACCGACACCGCTGAATTAGCTGATTTGTATTTGCCCCTTCAGCCCGGCACCGACGTCATGCTGTTTAACGGCATGCTGCACATCATGCTCTGGGAAGGCTGGTTGGATAAGGCTTTCATCGATACGCGCACCAATGGCTTTGACGATTTGAAGGCTCTGGTGCGGGATTGCACACCCGAACTGGTTGCGCAAACCTGCGGTATCCGCAAGGAAGATTTATTCACCGCTGCGAAGTGGTTTGCAACCTCCAAGGCCACGCTCTCGCTGTATTGCCAAGGCCTCAATCAATCAACCAGCGGCACGGCAAAAAACACGGCGCTGATCAATTTGCATTTGGCAACCAAGCAAATTGGCAAAGCAGGCGCTGGGCCGTTTTCGTTAACAGGTCAGCCCAATGCCATGGGTGGACGCGAAGTGGGCGGCTTGTCGAACTTGCTCTCGGCTCACCGCGACATGGCAAACGCCACGCACCGCTTGGAAGTAGAAACGCTATGGGGCATGGACAAGCTAGGGCTGCAAGTGCCGGCCAAGCCAGGACTCTCTGCTGTGGAGCTGTTTGAAGCAGCCGCAGACGGGCAAGTCAAAGCGCTATGGATTGCGTGCACCAACCCCATGCAGTCGATGCCTGACGTAAAGACCGTACGCCGTGCGCTGGAGCGCGCCGAGTTTGTCGTGCTGCAAGAAGCGTTTGCGACTACCGAGACTGCTGCGTTTGCCGATTTGCTGCTGCCCGCCACAACGTGGGGCGAAAAGCATGGCACGGTGACCAATAGTGAGCGGCGCATCACGCGTGTTAATCCTGCCGTTGCGCCACCTGCTGAGGCTCGGCATGATTGGCAAATTGTTTGTGACTTTGCGAAAGCTCTTGGCTCGGAAACAACCCCTTTGTCCGCTCGCGCGGACATTTCCCCTACTTCGCAGGGGCAAACAAATACAGCCATCCACATGGCCTACGAATCCCCCGAAGAAATTTGGCTGGAGCACCGCGAATCCACGCGTGGGCGCGATTTGGATATCACGGGTCTCTCGTATGCCTTGCTGGATAAGGCTCCCCAGCAATGGCCTTTGACAGAGCATGCTGCACTTGACTTGCAAGGCGGCGATCAAATCAATTTGGGTAAGGTGCGTTTGTATGAAGACGGCATCTTCCCCACACCTGACGGCAAAGCACGTTTCATCTCTAAAGCGTACAAGCCCACATTCGAGCAGCGCGAATCACGCTTTCCGTTTAGCCTGACCACAGGCCGCCTGCGCGACCAATGGCATGGCATGAGCCGCACGGGCACGCTTGGGCGTTTGTTCGGTCATGTGCCCGAACCCACAGTGCAAATGAACGAGCAGGATATGGTGCGCCGCGGCTTCAAAGCGGGCGAGCTGGTGCACGTCACCTCTAAGCGTGGCTCCATCGTTTTGCCCGTACAAGCTTCGCGAGAGATTGGCATGAGCCAAGCCTTTATTGCGATGCATTGGGGTGGTCAATTTTTGAGTGGCAAATCCAGCACGGGCGAACAACTCTTGGGTGTGAATGCACTGACCACGTCCGCGTTTTGCCCCGACTCCAAACAGCCTGAACTGAAGCACGCTGCGGTCAAAGTTTTAAAAGCAGAACTGCCGCAGAGCTTGCTGGCTGTGGCTTGGCTTCCCGTGGATGCGGCGCACACCGCCAGAGCTGAACTGCAAAAATTGATGAGCGAGTTTGACTTCGCCTGCCTCGTTCCTTTCGGGCAAGAGGCGATTGGCGACGATCCAGCCAAGGGACGCAGCGGCTTACTCTTTCGCGCCTCCAGTCAATACGCGCCAGCATTTGACGTGCTAGAAAAAATTGAATCCATCTTGCAACTGAACACGCCCGCAGCGCTACGCTATCGGGACAAAAAGAACGATCAGTACCGTGTGGCTTTGATGCAAGGCGAACAGATCAAAGGGTTTTTACTTGCAGGCGATGCGTCATCTGGCGCGTGGATGCAAACGCTATTGCAAGAAGATTTGAGTGCTGCTGCGTTTCGCCGTCGCCTCCTTCTGCCCAGCCCCTCTGCGCCAGAGGGCGCGCCCGCCAAGGCGGCTCAAGTCTGTAGTTGCTTAAACGTTAGTGCAGACAAGATCACCGCATGCTTGATGCGCACAGAAGGCGATGAGTCCGCCCGCCTTACCCAATTGCAGGGCGAGCTTAAATGCGGCACGCAATGCGGCTCGTGCGTGCCAACGCTCAAACGCATGATTAGAGAGACTGCGACAATTGATGCATGAGCCTTACATCTTCAATCTCCCACTACATCAAAGAAATTGGCCGCGGCAAGGACGGCGCTCGCTCGCTGACGCGTGAGCAGGCAAGTGATTTGTTTGGTTTAGTACTGGATGGCGCGGTCAGCGATTTAGAAATTGGTGCGTTTTGCCTCTCCATGCGGATCAAGGGCGAAACGCGGGATGAATTAATGGGGTTTATTGATGCGGCGGAAGCGCGAATCAGCCCAGAGGCCACACCCCATAAGGCTTCGCTGAGACCCGTAGTGGTCATTCCCAGCTACAACGGCGCAAGAAAACTGCCTGTGCTCGTGCCGCTGTTGGCCGCACTGTTGGCACGCGAGAGTTGCGATGTGCTGGTTCATGGCATCGAGTCCAAATCAGGCGCGGCGATCAACAATAGCGCAAGCGCAGCGCACCGCGTCACCAGCGCCGAGGTATTTGCACTGTTAGATTTGCCAAGCAGCGTGCAATTTGTCCCGATTGCCAAACTATCGCCTGCACTCAAAAAATTACTCGACGTGCGCAAAGTTGTTGGACTGCGTAACAGCGCGCACAGCGTCGTCAAGCTGATTAATCCCTATCGCGCCTTGGCAGATGTGCGCTCGGCGCTCGTGACTAGCTATACGCATCCTGAATACGCGTTATCGATGAACGAGACGCTGGCTGGCTTGGGCGCTACGGCTCTTTTACTGCGCGGCACGGAAGGCGAGGCTGTCGCCGACCCACGCCGCACACCGGTGATGACGGGCCTCGCACGAGGGCAAGCCGTGACGCTGCAAGAGATGCAGCATGGCTCTTTAGATTCATTACCAGCGTTACCAGCCACTACGGAGGCCGCCCTTACAGCCCGCTATATTCAATCGGTTCTAGCGGGCGAGCAAAGCGTCCCAGCTCCGATTGCTTTGCAGGTTCAGCATATTTTGAAACTCCTATGAAGACATCTCTCTCATCCCTCAAAGGCTCCGTCACGCTAGTCGGCGCAGGTCCTGGCGATCCTGAATTACTCACGCTCAAAGCCGTCAAAGCGATTAGCAACGCAACCGTTATCTTGGTTGATGATTTGGTCAACGACGAAGTGCTCACACACGCCAATCCGAACGCTCGCATTGTGTATGTTGGCAAACGCGGTGGTTGCAAATCAACACCGCAGGCATTCATCGAGAAGATGATGGTTGCTGAAGCCAAGAATGGCGAATGCGTCGTGCGTCTTAAAGGCGGCGATCCGCTTATTTTTGGCAGGTCGGGTGAGGAAATGATGGCGCTCAAGAAGGCGGGCATTTCATGCACCGTCGTTAATGGCATCACGGCTGGCTTGGCTGCTGCTAACAGTATGCAAATGCCGCTCACGCACCGTGATTATGCGCATGGCGTGGTGTTTGTCACTGGGCATGCCGCACCAGGCGGCGAGCCAACTGACTGGCCGCTCCTTGGGCAAATGGTTGAAAAAAATAAACTCACGTTGGTGATTTATATGGGCGTGTCGCATGCCGAACAAATTCAGTCTGGTCTACTTACTCATATGAACCCAGCAACGCCCGTGGCGCTGATCCAAAACGCCAGTAGCGTACAAGAAATCAAATCGCGAACCACGCTGGTGCGCTTAACAAGCACGATCCAGGGTGAACAACTCGCCAGCCCTTTAGTTATGGTGATTGGCGACGTTGTTAAATCTGCCGCCATGGTTTCACAAGCCTCTGTCAGCCCTATGAAAGTTCGTTATAATCCTTGGCTGGTCGCTTAACCGATCAATTTCCGGAAATTGCAAATCTTTTAACCACTTATCTTTAAGGATACTGACATGAACAAGTCACTCGTATTGGCCGCTTTGATCGCTGCCGCCGCCCTCGCCGCTTGCGGTAAAAAAGAAGCTGCTGTTGAAGCACCAGCTGCTGCACCAGCTGTTGCTGCTGCCGCTTCTGCTGTGGCTGACGCTGCATCTGGCGCTGCTGCTGCTGCACCTGCTGCTGCTGCCGCAGTTGCTGGCGCTGCTGACGCTGCTAAAGGCGCAATGGACGCTGCTAAAGGTGCTGCTGGCGCCGTTAAAGACGCTGCTAAGAAGTAAGCTCTTAGCAAACTCTAAAAAAACCACCTTCGGGTGGTTTTTTTACGCCCATCAACTGTCAAACGGTGAGCCAATCAAAGCCAGTTTCGGCATCTGCTAGGCAAACCTCAAAATGAAAACCCAATTTGCAAGACGCAATGGCACTGACCACAAGATCAGGATGGTTGTTTTGCTCACTCAAATGCGCGGCCACCACATGCTGTAAATCCTTATGGGATATGGCTTGCAAGAGGTTTGCCGCTTGCGCATTACTGAGATGTCCATAGTTGCCAGCAATCCGCTGCTTTAAAAATGACGGGTATTTACTGGCTTGTAGCATCGCCTCATCATGATTAAATTCCAGCACGAGTGCATGCAGGTTATGCATTTGCTGCATCGCGTAGGGCGTCACATGCCCCAAGTCGGTTAATAAACCAAAGCGCTTATCGCCATCGGTCACCGTAAGTTGCAGCGGTTCTTTGGCATCGTGCGCCACCGTGAATGGATGGATGCACAGATCTTTGATTTGAATAGGCTCTCCATCGACAGCAAACTGAACTTGCCCTGCCAAATCTGGGCTGCCTATCGCGGCATAAGTCCCACGGCTCATAAGAATAGGCAAGTGGGCTTGCAAGGCCAATTGACGAGCACAGCCAATGTGGTCGCTGTGCTCGTGGGTGACAAACACGGCATCCACATCGGACAACGAGAGTCCACGGCGAGACAGTCGCTCCTCTAATTGCTTGTAAGGCAAGCCGCAATCAATTAAGAGCCGAGTCGTTGCTCGGACAGCGGTGACCTCCAGCAGTGTGGCATTGCCTGAACTACCGCTCCCTAAGCTACAAAAGCGCAAAACTGAGCGCGCTTATTGCAAGTCGTCCGACAGCACTTTTAGGATATTTTTTGCGTCAACCGTGTTCAAAATTTGTCCCGTCGTCGTCGCTACCGACACTCTTGTGCGGTCAGCCTCGGCTTTTATCACAACCTGATATTTTTGCAAAACGTCTTTCGTTTTAGCACCGAACATTCGCGCAAAAAATCCTGGGGCATTCTTCTCTGCATCGGGCTCCACGTAGCGAACAAAATAAATGCCAGTGCTGCGGTCACGGTCTTCGACCGTAAAGTTAGTGCGATCTAAGCTCAAGCCCACTCGGCGCCAAGCTTGGTCAAACGTGTCACTGATCATGAGGCTCACTTGGGTGCCCTCTGTCACGATCTTGACGCGACGATCGGCCGCCGCCGATACGGCAGTCACAGCAGGCGCTCCAGCAACAGTGGGTTGATCCAGCGCCGCCTTCGCGGCTTCTGACGTACCGCCTAAACGCACCATCAGTCGCTTTAAGAACTCAACCTCTAGCTCTGGTTCAATGGGCCTTGGCTTCCATTGCACTCTTGTCTTAGCGCTGTCAACAAAGTCTTCGCTCATACCGCGGTGGGTGATATAAATTTCCGTGCCACCGCTCGCCGTCCGCTCCATTCGCGTGCGGTATTTGTCGCGCTCGTTAGTTGAATAAAGACCATCAAAAACTTTGCCAAGCAGCTTACGAATTCCATCTTGCGGCAATTTGGCACGATTTTCGTTCCACTCAGTTTCCATGATGCCTAAATTGGGCTGATCGATCACCAAGGTGAACCCGCTCTCCGTCCAGAAAGTTTTTACGCCATCCCACAATTTTTCAGGCGGCCGATCAACGACTAGCCAGCGCTGCGTCCCTTCGCGCTGCACACGTACGTCGCCAAGCTGGGTGGCGGCGACGTTACTCATCGATGCCGCCGAGCTTGTACTCGCTTGCGATCCAGGCACACTAGCGTAGGCGCTTGCATTGGCTGCACCGCCCGCAGGAACGGCCGCTTGCGCATTTTTTATCAGCTGGCTTAAGTCTGGCGGAACTTCCAAAGTAGGCGAGGCCTTGCCTTGCGATTTGTAGTCGACTTTATTATTGTCAAACGTGGTGGAGCATGCCGTCAATACCAACAAGGCCGATGCGGCCAAAATCTTTGTGTTCATCATTAGTCTTTCAATAAGCCTGTGGCTCGCATTGCTTGTTCAACCACCGTTTGCCCTGCTGGTGTGAGCGCTGTCATCGGCAGGCGAATAGCCTCACCGCACAAGCCCATACGCGCTGCCGCCCATTTCACAGGGATTGGATTGGCTTCAACGAATAAATGTTTATGCAGCGGCATGAGCTCAAACTGAAGGCGCATCGCTGTCGCCACATCTCCGTTCACAGCGGCAACGCACAGCTCGTGCATTTTGCGCGGTGCAATGTTGGCTGTCACGCTGATATTGCCTTGCCCGCCGCACAGCATCAGCGCCACAGCGGTAGGGTCATCACCCGAGTAAATGCCGAAATTTGTTAATCCGCGTTCACGCACGGCTTTAATCAGCCACTGCGCGCGCTCGATGTTTCCCGTCGCTTCTTTGATGCCCACAATGCCATCGACTTCGGCCAGACGCATCACCGTGTCGTGCGCCATATCGGCCACTGTGCGACCTGGAACGTTGTACAGATACATCGGCAGCTCGACGCTCTCGATAATTTTTTTGAAATGCAGGTACTGACCTTCTTGCGTCGGGCGGTTGTAGTACGGCACCACTTGCAGCTGAGAATGTGCGCCCACCTTTTTGGCGTAACGCGCCAGTTCAATCGCCTCGGCCGTCGAGTTCGCGCCGCAGCCCGCCATGATAGGCACAAAACGCTCGGTGTGCTTGGCGGCTTGCTCGACCGACACGCGAATGATTTCGCAGTGCTCCTCGACGCTTACCGTGGGTGATTCGCCCGTTGTACCGACGACGCCGATGCAATCTGTGCCCTCGGCAATATGCCAATCGACCAGCTTTCGCAAGCCCGCATAGTCGACACTGCCGTCATCCAGCATGGGGGTAATGAGTGCAACGATACTGCCTGTGAGTGGCGAGGTAGGTGTCATAAATGAAATCTAGGTAAGTCTGGCGAAGCGCCCATTTTAGCCGCCGACTTAGCCGCCACAATCCGCTGGACAAAGCGATCTGGTGCTGTCAAAAACCCTTCTTCGTAGGCGACGACGTTCAAGCTAGCGCATAGCGACAACAATTCTTTACTTTTAAGTAGAAAGTCTGGACGCGAGGGCTTGCCGACCGCCTCATTGCCTACGGCAAAAGTCTCATAAATCAAGAAACCACCGTCCTTCAGGCTGGTTAGCAGTTTGGGGAACACAGGACGCCACAGGTAATTGGTCACAACCACCGTATCGAAGGTTTCGCCCAGCAGTGGCCACGGCGTGTTTTCGATATCTGCTTGTACCAAGCGTGCGTTTGGCGAATGCGTAACCACGACTTGCAAGGCTTCTTTTGAGATATCCAAAGCAGTCACAGCGCAACCCTTGTTGGCAAACAGCTTGACGTGCCTACCTGTCCCGCAGGCTAAATCCAGTATGACTTGGGAGGGTTTTATCAGATGCGCCCAGCGCGTGACCCACGACGACGGAGCACTTAAAGCAAGATGCGCTGTCACGAAAAACAAAACCAGATTTGATTGGCCGTCGTCACGATGAAGTCCGGGTTTGTATAGGCACCCAGCACCAGCAATAGTACCCCCGTCGCCAGCGCAAAGACCACTGTTTTTTTAAGCAACTTGCTTGGCACGAGCAATTCCCTCTTCTTTCACAGGCAAATTAATCAGCGCTGCAAACACGCCCAGCGCAATCGACAACTGCCAGACGATGTCGTAGCTACCCGTGCGGTCATATAAATATCCGCCCAGCCACACACCCATAAACGAGCCGACTTGGTGGCTCATAAACACAAAGCCACCCAGCATGGACAAATGCGCGACGCCAAAAATCTGAGCGACCGTCGCATTGGTTGGCGGCACGGTTGAGAGCCATAGCGTACCCATCACGGCGGAGAAAATATACACGCTCGTGGGCGACAAAGGTGCCACCAAGAAAATCGTAATCACCACCGCACGCGCGGCATAAATAAAAGACAAGATGTGACGCTTGGGCATACGTTGCCCAAGTACGCCTGCCGCATACGTGCCAAACACATTGAACAGACCAATCAAGCCCAGTGCATACGCCGCCACCTCGGGCGAGAGGCCTTTGTCCTTCAAATAGCTCGGCATGTGCACGCCAATAAACACCACTTGAAAACCGCAGACAAAATAGCCCGCCATTAAGAGTTGAAAGCTGGGGTACTTAAACGCTTCTTTAAGCGCCTGGAGAATTGACTGCTCCCGCGCAGGCGCTTGCCCACCCGCAAAGCCTGGCTCACGCAAGCCAAATGCCAGCGGAATAATCATCAGCACCGCCACACTCAAAATCATCAGGGCTTCTTTTGCACCAAAATTTTGAATGAGCGAGCTCTCGGTGGGCACCATCAAAAACTGCCCAAATGAGCCTGCTGCTGCTGCCACCCCCATCGCCCACGAGCGCTTATCGGCACTCACATTTCGGCCAATGATGCCGTAGATCACTGCATAGGTTGTGCCCGCCTGCGCCGCGCCAATCAAGATGCCCGTGGACAGCATAAATGCGAGGGGCGTGGTCGCCTGTGCCATGCCCGCAAGCCCCAGTGCATAAAGGATAGCGCCACACACGATGGCTTTGAATGCGCCAAATTTATCGGCCACCATGCCGGCAAAAATGCCAAAAAATCCCCACGATAAATTTTGAATGGCAATGGCAAACGAAAAGGTTTCGCGCGACCAGTTTTGTGCCTGCGTAATCGGCTGCAACCACAAACCAAAACCATGCCGGATGCCCATTGCCAGCGTCACGACCATCGCACCGCAGAGCAAAACTTGAAACATAGAGAGCGTTTTAGGGGAGGTTGTGGGTGTCATCAAGAGTCCTTCTGTGGCAATCCCAAATTATGCGCGTGATAATCTGCCGCTATGTTGTCTGTTGTCCAAGTCACGCTTCCCTTTTTTGCACTCGTTTTGCTGGGCTATATTGCCACGCGGCGTGGGCTTTTGCCTATTGCCGCCATTCCAGGCTTAAACGCATTCGTACTCTTCTTTGCACTGCCCTGCATGCTGTTTCGGTTTGGTGCCTCCACCCCGATTGCGCAATTGTTAGACGGTAGCGTTTTTATCGTCTATCTGCCTTGCGCACTTGTCATGGTGGGACTGACCATTGCGCTGACGCGTTCGCGCCGAACCAACTGGAATAACGCCTCGCTGGGCGCTTTAGTGGCGGCCTTCCCTAATACGGGATTTATGGGTATGCCGATGCTGGTCGCTTTGCTGGGCGCTAAAGTGGCGGGGCCGACCATCATCACCATCACGATTGACATGGTCATCACCACTTCGCTATGCGTGGCGCTGTCGCGCTTAGATGCCGCAGGCGAGCACGGTGCTCGGGTGGCCTTTCGCAAAGCCTTGCTGGGCATGGTCTCCAACCCCATGCCGTGGGCAATTTTGCTAGGTACGGCGTTTTCCGCTTTAAACATGGAATTGCTGGGCCCGGTGGCTAAAACGGTCGAATTGTTAGGCAATGCGGCATCACCCGCGGCCTTGTTCACCATAGGCGCGGTATTAGCTAGAACTAGTATTGCAGCAGGCGATGCCCTTGACACAGGGCCACATAAAGCCCGCCCATGGCAAGACTACTGGTTGATCGCTTTACTCAAACTGTTTTTACACCCGCTGCTGGTACTGCTTGTAGGCAGCAGCGCGATTCAATTAGGTTTGCCGCTGGATCACTTTGCCTTAACGGTTATTGTCTTAGTCGCCGCGCTGCCCAGCGCCAGCAACGTGGCGCTACTGGCTGAGCGGTTTGAAGCCGACACGGCACGCATCGCTCGCATCATCTTGGTGTCCACCGCCTTGGCGTTTTTTACTTTTTCGGGTGCGGTGGCTTTGCTAACTTAAATCGTCAGCGGATCGACATCCAACGCCCAGCGCAGCACACCCGTTGTTTTAAGTTCACGTAAATAAGGCTGCCAGCTTGCGAGCATTCGCTGCAAAGCCATACGGGACGGGGCTTCCACTAGCATCTGGGCACGCTCCACGTTGGCGATACGCTGCATCGGCATGGGCACGGCAGGGTAGAGCGTGACGTAATTTTTAGATGCAGGATCGCGCCACGGTTCAAACTCGGGCTCGGTAGCAACCACAGCGGCCGCGCTATCCAAAAACGCTTGAGCGAGTTCCTGTGTTCGCCCTTCGGCACGCACCAGTGCTTGATAACTAAACGGCGGCATGGCCGCGGCCTCGCGCTCCGCGAGCTGCGTTGCCGCGAAGGCAGGATAGTCATGCGCTGCCAGTGTTTTGTAGAGCAGATGCTGTGGATGCTGCGTTTGCAGCCACACCTCAGCTTGGCCGCTCATGCTGGCGTCCCGCCCCGCACGGCCTGCGGCTTGCATCAAGAGCGAAAACAGGCGCTCGGGCGCTCTAAAGTCCGCGGCAAACAAAGCACTATCAGGATTCACCGCTGCCACCAGTGTGATACGCCGAAAGTCGTGCCCCTTGGTCACCATTTGCGTACCTACCAGCACATCGACCTCGCCTGCATGGACACTGGCCATTTGCGCCTCTAAGCTGCCCTTAGCGCTGGTCGAGTCAGCATCTAAACGCAGCACGCGGAACTTTGTCCCCAGCTGCGCCACCAACATCTCTTCCAGCTGCTCCGTCCCCCGCCCCTGCATCCCGATATCCAAATTACCACACAGCGGACATTGGCGCGGCACGCTCGTTGTGAGCGAGCAATGGTGGCAGCGCAAACGCCGATCTTTTTTGTGGAAAACTTGATTTGCGCTGCAGTTAGGGCAAGCGCTTTTCCACTCGCACGAGCCGCAATTGAGCACGGGCGCATAGCCACGCCTATTTAAAAACAACAGTGTTTGCTCACCCCGCTCGGCCCGCTCGGTGATGGCCGCCATCAAGGCCGGCGCAAGGCCGCCTGCCATCAACTCGCCTTTTTGCTGCAAACGCATGTCGACTAAACGCACTTTAGGCATGGCGGCAGAGCTAATTCTGGACGGCATATCCAGCCGCTGATAGCGCCCCACACCGTTGGCGTTGTGCCACGTCTCAATCGACGGCGTGGCCGATCCCAGAATCACTTGAATGCGCTCGCTGGAACCACTGCTGCTGGCCCGGTATACCGCCAAATCCCGCGCCGAATAACGCGATCCATCTTGGCTTTTGTAGCTCGGGTCGTGCTCTTCGTCCACCACGATCAGGCGCAAATGCGGCATGGACGCCAGCACCGCCAACCGCGTGCCCAGCACCAACCGCGCGTGCCCCAGATGCGCCGCTAGCCAGCTCGCCGTGCGCTGCGCGGGCGTCATCCCGCTGTGCATCAGCACCACCGTACCCGCGCCAAAACGCGCTTCGATGCGCCCCTGAAACCGCGCTTCCATTTGCGGCGTGAGGTTGATTTCTGGCACCATGACTAGTGCCTGTGCTTTTTCGTCCGCCGCCAGCACCTGCTCAATGCGGCGCAAATACACTTCGGTTTTACCGCTGCCCGTTGCGCCAAACAAGAGCTTGGGACGCGGGTCATCGCTTTGTAGTTGCGCCAATACCTGCTCTTGCTCGGGGCTTAACTCGCAAGCAGCATCGTTCCCGCCAATCACACCATCATCCGTACCCGTAACTTGGTCATTCCCGCGAAGGCGGGAATCCATGGCGACGTCTGTGGATTCCCGCCTTCGCGGGAATGACATCATCTTCTCACGCTTCTTCATGAGCCGCGCAAACTGCACCTCATCTAAATCACGCAGTTGCGGCGGCAGCGCCGCCATCGCCAGCTCGCCCGCAAAGCGCTGGTAATAGCCAGCGGCAAACCGAATCAAATCAACCCACGCCTTGCCCAGCGGCGGCACGTCCAGCACAGAGGTGATTGGTTTTAGCGTCGCCAGCTCTGGCTCATCCATGCCCTGTGCAGGCATCCAGACAACCCCCAGCAGCTCCCGCGCGCCCAGCGGCACGCGCACCAGCGTGCCTAGCGGCAACGAAGCACTGTGACGGTAACTGAGCACTTCGGGCAGGCGGCTGTGCGCTGGCGTTGGCAGCACAACCGACACGCCGTACATTGCCTGAGTGCCGAGTAGGGGATTTATATTTTTTGCAATCAATTTATCGTGGTCAATCGTTAAAAAAGTTTCACTCTCTGCGCTAAGTCCTTGATTTATCGTGGTCAAAAATCACCCCCATATTTTGTGGATAACTTTGTGAATTACTACCCGCCATTCCCCGCCAAGCCCCATTACTCAAGGGCTGCTCTAGATTGCCGCGCAAATAAGCAATAAATTAACTTCCATTAATATCAAATACTTACCGACATTTTCTAGCGCAAAAGAAAATTCAGCCAGGGGCTTGACAAGCTTTTTACCGCTCTCCATTTTGTGTGCATAAGACACCCCTGATTTCATAAGGCTTTTGCCGATAGCACCGCGTGAAACTCCCGTGAAATCAAGCTTCGTAGGGGTTCACAACCCCAAGGCCTTGTAATATTAGGACTTCCAGCGCCTCCATCCTCGCGGCGCCCGTCTGGCTGTGCTCATGGTCATAGCCCATAGCGTGCAGCGTGCCATGTACGAGCAAATGGATGTAGTGCGCCCGTAAATCCTTGCCTTGCTCGGCAGCCTCACGTGCCAGCACGGGCGCGCACAGAACAAGGTCAGCCGACAGCACAGGGGATAAGGCATAGTCAAACGTCAGCACATTGGTGGCGTAGTCTTTAGCGCGATATTGCCGATTAAGGGCTTGTCCTTCAACGGCATCCACAATGCGAACCGTGATTTCAGCGGCGTGCGCACGACTATTGGCTTGGTGTCCTTTAATGAGCGCGAGCGGGTGCACAATCGTATGCTTGATAGCTCTCGTCACCGCGTGACGCGGCAGCGCCAGTCGATGCGCCGTAAAAGCCGTATCCTTCCTAGGGTTTGCCCACTGTAAGGATAGGGTGAGTTCGGGGTAAGCTTGAAGGTTCATTTAGAACTTTGCCCTTATAGAGGAACAGACATGAAAAAACAAATTATCGTCGCCAGCATTGCTTTCGTTTTTAGCCTCGCACACACCGCGGCTTCCGCACAAACAGTCAATGTCATCTGTTCTGTGCAAGCGGAGTGGTGCAACCTGATTTCTACGGTGTACGCCAAAACCACAGGTGTCAAAATTAATATAAGCCTCAAGGGTTCGGGCGAAGCGCTAGCGCAAATCATTGCGGAGCGCGAAAACCCAAAAACCGATGTCTGGTTTGGCGGCACAGGCGATCCGCATTTACAAGCGGCCGAGCAAAACCTAACACTTGAATACAAATCTGCCGTGATGCCGCAGCTGCAAAGCTGGGCGCAGCAACAAGCGCAGCAATCCAAGTTCAAAACAGTAGGGATTTATTCAGGGCCGCTGGGTTTTGGCTACAACACCGAAATTCTCAAGAAAAAGAACATGCCCGTACCGCAGACTTGGGAAGATCTGACCAAACCCATTTACAAAGGCGAGATCCAGGTTGCCAATCCTGCATCCAGCGGCACGGCCTACACCATGATTGCGACCTTGGTGCAGCTGATGGGCGAAGACAAGGCGTTTGAATACATGAAGCGCTTGCACAAGAACATCAGCCAGTACACCCGCAGCGGCACGGGACCTATCAAGGCGGCGGCACGCGGCGAGACGGCTGTCTCTATTAGCTTCATTCACGACGCACCAGGCGAAGCCATGCAGGGCTTTCCTGTGCTGGCGATTACGCCGAAAGACGGTACGGGCGCAGAGATTGGCTCGATGAGCCTCATCAAAGGTGCCAAAAATTTAGAAGCCGCCAAAAAGTTCTATGACTGGGCACTGTCTGCAAGTGCGCAAGAGCTGGGCGCGGCCGCCAAGCAGTTCCAAGTGCCAGCCAACAAAGGCTCGAAAGTCGATAGCCGCGTTCCCGACTTCAAAAAAATCAAGTTCATCAATTACGACTACGCCAAATATGGCGCGTCCACCGAACGCCGCCGCTTGATTGCCAAGTGGGAGAAGGAAGTGAACTCGCTGCCTCGTTAATCACTATGGATTCCCGCCTACGCGGGAATGACGGAACCATCCATGCTATTTCTCCTCTATACGGCGCTCGCCGTCCTTGCTGTTGCCTACTTCCTCGCCAAACGCGGCTGGTTTAAAGGTGATGCATTTGTAGCCAGCTCCGTCCTAGGCTGCGCGGCGCTCATGGTGATTTTTATTGCCTACCCAGTTGGCAAATCACTGATTGGCGCTTTCCACCCTGAAGGTCCTGAAGACGGCATGTGGTCGCTCGCAGCCTCCGCGTCGTCGTTTTGGGAGCGCGGCGCCAGCGAGCGCATCTGGGGGCTAGGCTGCTTGAATGTGAGTGCGCCCTCGCGCTGCGGCGTGGCTTGGAACACGCTGTACCTCGGGCTGCTCACGGCTGGTGGCACGGTCATCATGGGAACAGCGCTGGCACTGCTGGCCGAGCGCCACGTGCACAGAGACAGCTTGCTGCAAAAGCCGATGCAGATGCTGTCCATGCTGCCCATCATCACGCCGCCATTCGTCGTCGGGCTTGGACTTATTTTGCTGTTTGGCCGCGCAGGTGTCGTCAATCAAGGCTTGGAATACGCATTTGGCATTGAGCCGTCGCGCTGGTTTTACGGCGTACTCGGCGTGTGGATTGCACAGATGTTTGCCTTCACCCCAATTGCCTACATGATGATGCGCGGCGTGGTGCAAGGTGTCTCGCCCAGTCTAGAAGAAGCCGCGCAAAGCCTGCGTGCCAACCGCGCACAAACCTTTTATAGCGTGACGCTACCGCTGCTCAAACCGGGTCTTGCCAATGCGTTTTTGGTGGGCTTTATTGAAAGCATGGCAGACTTTGGCAATCCCATCATCGTGGGCGGACAGTTCAATGTGCTGTCCACCGAAATCTTTTTTGCCATCGTCGGCGCCCAGTACGACCAAGGTCGCGCGGCCACGCTAGCCCTGATTCTGACTGGCTTTGCGCTGGCCGTGTTTGCGGCACAAAGAACATTTTTAGCCAAACAAAACTTCACCACGCTCACCGGCAAAGGCGATGCGGGTTTGCCTGTCAATCTGCCCGCTGGCGTGCGCCGCACGGTGCTCGGTTTGGCAGCGCCGTGGCTCATCTTCACGATCGTGATTTATCTGTTCGCCTTTGCGGGCGGCTTTGTCAAAACATGGGGGCGCGACTACACGCTCACGCTCGCACACTTCAAAACGGCGTTTGATTTTGAGTACGGCAATTTTGGCGAAGCCACCTCCTCGTCCATTGTCTGGGCGGGTACGGCTTGGAACTCGCTCTTCACCACCGTCAAGCTCGCCGCCATTGCAGCGCCCATCACGGCCACGCTCGGGCTCTTGATCGCATGGCTCTTGGCTCGCACCACGTTTAAAGGTCAGGGCCTGTTTGAGTTTGCGGCGCTCTTGGCGTTTGCCATTCCGGGCACGGTGCTAGGCGTGAGCTACATCATGGCGTTTAACGTGCCGCCGATTGAGTTGACCGGTACAGCCACCATCATCGTGCTGTGCTTTATGTTTCGTAATCTTCCCGTGGGTGTACGGGCTGGCACGGCGGCGTTTAAGCAAATGGATAAATCGCTAGACGAAGCATCGCTGATGCTACGCGGCAACACACTGCAAACTTTGCGTTATGTGGTGCTGCCACTGCTCAAACCCGCACTCATTGCAGCACTGATTTACAGCTTTGTTCGCGCCATGACGACGGTGTCGGCCGTCATCTTTTTGGTGACAGCCGAGAACGAACTTGCCACCACTTACATCATTGGCCGTGCAGGTAATGGCGACTATGGCGTGGCATTGGCGTATTGCACGGTGCTGATGCTGTGCATGGGCGCGGCAATTGCACTGATTCAATTTTTAGTGGGCGAACGCAAACTGGGCAGGCGCGCACCTGCACTCACCAGCACAGAAGGTATGACATGATCGAATTTAAAAACGTCTCCAAACGCTACGGCGACAACAAAACTGCCGCACTGGCAGTCGATGGCATCAGCTTTACCGTTCCCACGGGCACGCTCACCACGCTGCTTGGCCCTTCTGGCTGCGGAAAAACGACCACGCTGCGTATGATTGCAGGGCTGGAGTCACCAACGGGCGGCGAAATCTGGATGGCGGACAAACAAGGCAAGATCGAGCACGTCACGCACCGCGCCGCGCACGAACGCAATGTGAGCTTGGTGTTTCAAAACTACGCGCTCTTCCCCCACATGAACGTGCTGGCCAACGTGAGCTATGGCCTCAAGATGACGAATGTCAAAAAAACGGATGCCAAAGCACGTGCGATTGAAGCCTTGAAGAACGTCGGCTTAGTCGGCTTTGACGATCGCTTGCCCAGCGAGCTCTCGGGCGGTCAGCAACAGCGCGTGGCACTGGCTCGTGCCTTGGTGCTAGAGCCAGCCGTGCTGCTATTTGACGAACCGCTCTCCAACTTAGACGCGCAGCTGCGCCGCGCCATGCGTGAAGAAATTCGCAACTTGCAGCAGCGTTTAAAGCTCACCGTCGCCTACGTCACGCACGACCTTGTGGAGGCACTGGCGGTGTCCGATCACATCGTCGTTATGGACCACGGCGTGATTGCCCAGCAAGGCACACCGCAAGAGGTGTTTGAAACCCCTAAAAGCGATTACGTCAAAAACTTTTTAGGCGAAGCGGCCATGCTACGAGACGACATTAATCGGTTCTTACAATGGCAAAAATAACCGAGCACCCTCATGAACCAACTAGACCAACTTAAACAACACACCACCGTTGTTGCCGATACAGGCGACTTCTTGCAACTGGCGCAATTTAAGCCAACGGATGCGACAACAAATCCGTCGCTGATTTTGAAAGCAGTGCAAAAACCCGAATACGCGCCGCTGGTGGCTGAGGTTATTAATGCGCATCGCCACGAGCCGCTAGACGAGCAAATGGATCGCCTCTTGGTGCGTTTTGGTTGCAAGATTTTGGACGTCGTTCCGGGCCGTGTCTCCACTGAAGTGGATGCCAGGCTTAGTTTCGATACCGCCGCTACGCTAGCGCGTGCGCGCAGGGTGATCGCCCTGTACGCCAATGCGGGCGTGGCTTCCAGCCGCGTACTCATCAAAATTGCCGCCACGTGGGAGGGCATTCAAGCCGCCGCTGAGCTAGAGCGGGAAGGCATCCACACCAACCTGACCTTGCTGTTCGCCAAGTGCCAGGCCATTGCCTGCGGCGATGCGGGCGTCAAACTGATTTCGCCTTTTGTAGGTCGTATTTACGACTGGCATAAAAAAGCGGCTGGCGCTGGTTGGAACGAGCAAGAGCGCGCAGGCGCCAATGACCCTGGCGTGCTATCCGTCACCGAGATTTTTAATTACTACAAACGCTGGGGCATTGCCACCGAAGTGATGGGCGCCAGCTTTAGAAACTTAGGTCAAATCACCGCACTAGCGGGTTGCGATTTGCTCACCATTGCACCCGACCTGCTGGCAGGGCTTGCGGCCAGTGATGCAGCGCTACCCATGGCACTCGATGCCGAGGCCGCATCCAATATGACACTCACGCGTATTCATTACAACGAGTCTTCATTCCGCTTCGCCTTAAACACAGACGCTTGCGCGACCGAAAAATTAGCCGAAGGCATTCGCGCCTTTGCGGCGGACACCGAAAAACTAGAAGTCTTAATGAGAGCACTATGAACGTCAACCTCCTAAACGCCTTCCAAACCGATCCGCAGCGCTTTGAGCACTTCTCTCAATCGGTTGCTATCGGTACGCAGTCCATTTTTTGCGACCTCTCTAAAAACCTCATCGACCGCAAAACTGAGTTCGCACTGATTGCCAAGGCCGCACGCGCCGGCCTAGAAGCCAAACGAGACGCCATGTTCAAGGGCGATGCCATTAACAGCACCGAAGGGCGCGCGGTGGGGCATGTGCGCTTGCGCGATCCGTCGGATGCCGAAGTTCGCCCCGTACTCGACGCCTTCTTGGCTTACGCTGACGCCATTCGTTTAGACGACCACATCACCGACGTCGTCAACATCGGTATTGGCGGCTCTGACCTTGGCCCCGCGTTTGCCGTGCGTGCGCTAGATCAGTTTACTAATCACAAAAAGCGTTATCACTTCGTCTCTAACGTCGATGGTCATGAAATGAACGCCGTGCTTCGGCAATGCAAACCCGCCAGCACGCTGTTCATTATTGCCTCCAAAACCTTCACCACCGCCGAAACCATGTTGAATGCGACCACCGCACGGGCCTGGTTTTTAGCCAACGGCGGAACGGCAGATGGCTCAAGCAATCTGGACACAGCAACGCATTTTTGCGCCGTCACCACCAACGTTCCTGCCGCCAAAGCGTTTGGCATTGATGCCACTTTTGGTTTTTGGGATTGGGTCGGCGGGCGTTATTCGCTATGGTCGGCGATTGGCCTCTCTATCGCTATCGCCATAGGAGGCAAGGCTTTCAGAGCATTTTTATCTGGTGCGCACGCCATGGACGAGCACTTTAAAACGACGCCTCTCGCGCAAAATCTACCCGTGCGCTTGGGATTATTAGATGTGCATTACCGCAACGAGTTGAAGTTCACCAGTCGCAATGTCGCACCCTACTCATCAGCACTGGCAAGGCTTCCCGCGTATTTGCAGCAGCTAGAGATGGAGAGCAATGGCAAGTCGGTGGACGCGAACGGCAAGCCGCTCGCCATGTCCACAGCACCCGTGGTATGGGGCGAAGCGGGTACGAACGGACAGCACGCCTTCTTCCAAATGCTGCATCAGGGCACCGATGTGATTCCCGTGGAATTCGTCGCCGTTAAAACGCCAACCTACGATGCAGGGAATATCGATGTAGCCTCGCAAGCCACACACCACAAGACTTTGCTAGCCAACGTCATCGCGCAAGCACAGGCGCTCATGCAAGGCAAAGCAGACGCAGGTGGTCATAAAAACTTTGCAGGCAACCGCCCCAGCACCTTCATACTGCTCGATGCACTCACGCCAAAAACGCTAGGCGCACTCATCGCCCTCTACGAGCACCGCGTGTTCACAAGCGGCGTGCTGTGGGGCATCAATAGCTTCGATCAGTTTGGCGTGGAGCTGGGAAAAGTGCTAGCGAAAGATGTTGAGATGCGGCTTGTGAGTGGGGATGCGACGGGACTGGATGCGTCTACGGCGGGGTTGTTAGGACTGCTATGAGCGGCTTTGATTGGCACTGCGATCAAATCACGGCCCAAACCCCTGTGACCGATACATATCGCAACACTCAAAATGTGCGTCGCTTTTTGAAAGCAGCTTGCGGCTCTGATTTCAAATTTAATGTGACATTTATGGCTTGGATCAAAAACGGAGAGGCCAAAACAATGGGTAAGGTGGCGGCAGAGTGGCGAGGCTTATACAAATCGTCTTAAATAACCGTAAACGTAACCGCAAATAACCAATTCGCAGTTTTACTAATTGGGTGTAATTGGGTATTTTTACGGGTATGCCTTCAACCGCTCCACATGCGCAGCCAATGAACGCATGGCAATCGGCCAGAGCTTCGGACTCACATCGTCATAAGCCAACGCGACTAATTCATTCAAATCGGCACTGGGCAAGCCCTTATCTGATAAGGCTTGCAAGGCATTTTTCACTTTCGCTTCGCGCCCAAGGCGGTGCGCTTTGAGTTTGGCAATCGCGTCTTTGGCAAAGCCGAGCACGTAGCCATGCGCGGGCAAGATGTATTGGATGTCGTATTGCTCGCAAGCTGCGGTTAGCTTATCTAGAGACTCCAAATAGTCGGTCATGTTGCCATCGGGCGGATCGATCACCGTGGTGCTGCCGTTCAAGATGTGATCGCCTGAAATGAGAAGGCCATCCTCTTCTAGCGCCCAGCAGACGTGGTTTGCGGCGTGGCCTGGGGTGTGAATGGCACGTAGCGTGATGGTCAGGTCGGAACCTTGCAGCGTGAGCACATCGCCGTCTTTGATTTGCACGTCGGGCGTGAATTCTGAATGCGGCCTGCTGGTCGGCAGGTTTTTCATGCCATAGATAACAGGCTGGGAAGCCTTGCTGCATAGGGCTTGCAGCGGTGCCGCTGCTGGCGAATGATCGGGGTGCGAGTGTGTGCAGATGATGGCGCGGATGTCTCCGTTGCAGGCATCAAAGAGTCGTTGCACATGCGCTTTGTCGGCATCGGGAGTCGATAAGTCATACGTGCCATACGGACCTGGGTCGATGACGATAAAACCCGTATCCACCGTACCGATGATGTAACTGTTCGTTCCTGGCCCCGTCATCATGCTGGGGTTGCCACACGTTAAGCGGCGCACGTGTTTTAAGAGTGGCACGGGCGCGTCGTGCGTCCAGTCGAGCGCATGGCGTTTGATGCCGTCAGGGCACACCAGCGCTAGCTCGCCGTAGGGCGCATCACTCTCCATGTAGTAGTGCGGCTTGCCACCTAGCATGGCGGAACGTGGCGTGCTGTCCCAATGCGCTTGGTTGCTCTCGCACGCGGCTAAAACTGCTGCCGTATTTGCAAATTTCGCCAACCACTCCAGCGTGCGAATGGTCGGAAAAATCATCGGGAATTGTTTGACCTGATGCATCGCCAGCGCCGCCGATGGCTTGACCCACGTGGGCAAAAACTGCTCTTGCTCGTCGGCCACAGGGGTTTGATTGGGAGGCATGGGCGCAACGTAAAACTTAACCACAAAGCGTTTGGACATGTCGCGGTCGGTCGTCCAAATGGCTTGCAAGCGCAGGGAGTCTATATCGGCTGTCACGCTCAATTCCTCAATGCATTCGCGCACTGCCGCTTGCTCGTAGGTCTCGCCTTTGTCCACGCCGCCGCCTGGGAACACATAGACACCTGGCGCGAAGCTGGCGGTGTGCGAGCGCTGGGTCATCAGCACTTCTAACTCACCATCCACGTCTCGCAATAGCAAGACGGTCGCGGCTTGGCGCGGTGCAACGGGTTCGACATAGTCGTGGAGTTGTAAGTGTGGACGAATCATGCGGTCATTCTCAGTGGATTACGCAACCGTGACTTGCACTTTTTTGCCTGCTTCAATCAGTTCGCCCCATGTGGTCTCGTCCACCACAATGCCATCCACACGGCGCTTGGCGCGGTACGCCCGCTCTGGGTCGCCAGCGGTTTGTACGCCCGTAAAGCCTTGTGCAGCGGGGCTTTGCTTGAGCCAATCGATGAAGCTACTCGCTTCCTGTGCAAAAATATTTTGTGTACCTAAGCGCTCTGGCGAAATCAAAATCGTGAGCATGGAGTTGTACACCGCACGCTTGCTATCTGCCGCTCGGTGCCACGTGCCGCCGCCGCACAGCGCGCCGCCCAGCAGCTCGCAAGCGACCGCCATGCCAAAACCTTTGTGCTCGCCAAAGGGCATGAGTGCGCCGAGTTGAACTTCACCCGCAGGGTCTGGGTTTTGCGACACCACGACCACGCCTGGGTTGTTGGTGGGTAGCCCCTTCTCGTCAATCAAATAACCATCGGGGACTTGCTCGCCTTTGTTGTAAGCCACGCGCATCTTGCCTTGCGCGACACGACTGGTGGCGAAGTCCAGCACGAAGGGCTTATCCGTCTGATAGCCTGCGAAGGCCTTATTGACAAGGCTTGCGGCATGGCCTACGGGAATGCCAATACAACAAGGATTCGTTCCGTAACGCCCATCACCGCCGCCCCAAGCTGCGACGACAGGACGCGAGAGCACGTTGACGAAATGAATTGACACGAGACCTTCCGCTACAGCCATCTCCGCAAAATGTCCGATGCGCCCC
>CANFCG010000014.1 GCA_947445115.1 Comamonadaceae bacterium
CCGATTGTGGCCATGGTGATCACTCTTAAATTCTCCCGCTTAATTTATAAGCAGGAGAGTGGAACACCTGGGTCACTTTGACTTGCGCATAACCTCTATAAGTGGGTCACTTTTAGGTGAGCGTCAACATCCTATGCCCTAACGAGGGTAAGAGGTCGCGCTTCAATAGGCTATTTGTACGGTCTAGGTGTTCCTGACTCCACCCACCAGCCTTGACTTTAATCATGGCAGCCGCAATTTCCGCGAACGTGTCACCCGTACCGTTAGCCATGCGCTTAGTTGTTTTTCTAACTTGACTAGGGTCGCGCCCTTCGGCCACTTGTTTATTGGCTTCGTCGCGCCGTAATCTAGCGCTTTTTAGTGAAACCTCTGGATATTTCCCAAGTGATAGGCGGTTTTGTTTTCCGTTGAATCGGTAGCGGTATCGCCACAGCTTCGCACCCGTGGGCATAACCTCTAAGGTCAATCCTTCGCCATCGTTTAGGTTCGTGAGTTTTTGCCCAATAGGACATTTTTCCACCTTGATTGCACTGTCAGTGAGTAGGTTTGCTGCCATGATCGAAGCGCCTTAGTTGGTTAGTGAGTACAGATTTTCACGAATCCCTAGCAACATTCTAATCCTGTACTCAGTCCTGTACTCAAAATAGCTGCCTGTACTTAGCCACCAATGTACGTAAATGAACGATTGAAGTAGCGATTCCCCAATGAAAAAGGACGCTTACCATATTTTAGTAAACGTCCTTGAACTGGCACATGGTGCCTCCGACAGGAATCGAACCTGTATCTAGCGCTTAGGAGGCACTCGTTCTATCCATTGAACTACGGCGGCAAAGACTTGATTTTAAGTGCTTACTTCTTTGCGTAACGCCCAAGGACTTCAATTAATTCTTCTTCAGAATATGGCTTACCGAGATATTCATTGGCACCCAAACTCTTGGCATGATCTCGATGCTTATCTGCAATGCGAGATGTAATCATGACGACGGGGGTCTCGCGTAGCCGCTCTGAAGCACGGATATTTTGTAGCAACTCAAAGCCGTCCATGCGCGGCATTTCGACGTCGGACAGCACCAACATGGGTTTTTCAAGGCGTAGGCTCTCAAGCGCCTGCCGACCATCTGCCGCCAAAGACACTCGATAACCTTCTCGCTGCAATAAGCGCTGAAGAACACGGCGCATGGTGATGGAGTCATCCACAACTAACACTAGGGGGGCTTTTTTTTCTGGC
The DNA here is from genome assembly GCA_947445115.1 of Comamonadaceae bacterium. Lineage (GTDB taxonomy): Bacteria > Pseudomonadota > Gammaproteobacteria > Burkholderiales > Burkholderiaceae_C > JASGCK01. Next base: position 1,229 of record CANFCG010000014.1, read on the forward strand.
TGATCGCTTTTAGCAATACCCGGTTCAGGCTGTGTTGCTTCGGCATCCATTTGGATTTTTTGGGCGATAGCAACGCGCGCGCCATACACCGACGCTAAGGCAACAGGGTTATAGATGAGTACGGTGGCGCCAGCTGGCAGCACAGTCATACCCGACAAACCTGGCATATGCGCCAGTTGGGCACCTAAATTTTTAATCATCACCTCTTGATTACCGAGCACCTCATCAACATGCAGAGCAATGACTTGGCCCGCGCTTTGAAGCAGCATCACGGACTGCGTCGATTGATCAGGTTCAACCACGGAAGCTTTATATTGCAGTAATTGATTGAGTCTATAAAACGGATACGTTCGTGTGCCACTTATAAATTGACCCGACATCTGTGCGTCGGTCACTTCGTGCGATTTGGCGCGAACAACACTAACTACCAAATTACCCGGAACGCCCGTCATTAAAGCGCCCGTGCGTACCAAAACAATCTGAGTCACCGCTGTGGTAAGGGGCAAAATCAGTTTAAAACTTGTACCCGCATCTTTAGAAAATTGAACTTCAATACGCCCGCCCAAAGCTTGCACTTGGGCGCGAACCACATCAAGACCAATACCACGACCCGCCAATTCAGACACTTCATTTGCTGTGCTCAGTCCGGACATAAAAATCAACTCTGTCGGATCAGTCGTCAACTCAGTCTGGGGATAAAGCATTTTTGCTTTTAGCAGGAGAGCCTCTTTATCAATTCCTTTTCCGTCGTCTTGTAGGACAACAATGACGTCGTTACTTTGCTGAGTCAACTGGATCTCGATTTTTCCCTGACCATTTTTTCCTTTTAACTGACGCACGTCTGGCATCTCAATGCCATGCACCACGGCATTGCGCAACAAGTGCTCAAAGGCAGGCATAACACGCTCAAGCACGGATCGATCAATTTCTTGTCCGCTATTTTGAATGGTGAGTTCAACTGATTTACCCAACTCTTGGCTGGTCATCCGAACGAGCCTGTGTAACCGCTCGCTAATTGACTCAAACTCCACCATCCGGGTACGGAGCAGATGGCGCTGCAAATCTCTGGTCTGCCGCAGCTGCGCTGCTAAATCATCTTCGGTGGCATTCAAGCTGCGCTGAAGACTACGTTGCAGCGTGGAAAAGTCACTCAAGGCCTCCGCCATAAACCGCGTGAGTTCTTGGGTTCGTGTAAATCGGTCAAGCTCCAATGGATCAAAAGTATTAGCGGCGTCACTCACTTGCGCTTGCCTTGACTGCATTTGTGATTCTGTTTGCAATTCAAGCTCGCGCAGTTGATCGCGCAGGCGTTGCACCTGAGCGCCCAAATCCGTCAGCGTACGCAATGAGCGGCTCATCTCGGCTTCCATACGGGCACGGGCAATCATAATTTCACCTGTCTGATTGACCAATCGATCAACGGTGCTAGATTGGATTCGAATCGTCTCACCCGCTGGAATAATCGCGACAAACGGTCTTGGTGCTGCCGGCTTAATGGCCGCAGCACGAGATTCGTCTGGTGACTTTTCCAATAGCTGATCGTAGGAACGTAGCAATTTTGATAATTGCTCAGGGCTTGGCGTATCTCCCAGTGCTTCAACTTCCGACTCGAGCTGGTGTACTCTTTGTGCCAAGACCTGCTCACCAACCAAACGAGCGCTGCCCTTGAGTGTATGCAGCACCCGTAGTGCTTGTGTTTTGTCCCAGGCCCGTAGTGCGGCGCCCAGTTCTGGAATCAACTGTGCGGATTCATCTTGAAAAACAGATAGCATCTCGGCATCTTGGGCCGCCTCTGCTGAGACAACAGGCGCTGATGTGATGGCCTGTGATGTCGGCAGCAAATAAGCATTAACTCGTTCAAGCAACTTAGCGTCGGGCTCTTTAATAAATCCTGCGGCAAACTGATGTAACAACCGCCTGATTTCATCTGCCGCTAAGGAAAGCGTCGACGCTAGAGCCGCATCTCGCGAACCTTGCACTTCAATTTTTTCAACAACTCGCTCTATCGATTTTGCCAAATGGGAGCAACCCGTAAAACCAATCGTTGCCGAGCTTCCAGCTAGTGCATGCGCCCACATGAGGGTTTCGCTAGGCAAGGGCTGACGTTCGTCTAGAGCCCACTCTGAAAGGGTTAGCGCTAGTTGCCTCGACCATTCATCCGTTTCATTGAGGAAAGCTTGATAAAGAGGGATAGAGATTTCAAGGTGGCCAATCATCTTCATTTGGCTCTCTTGAGGAGCAATCGCCTCGTGCTCTTCAGACGCATCGACCTGGGAGGGTAAGTCAAGGAAATCAGATGGCGGAAGTGTAAAGACAGGACGTTGTTGTGCTTTGTAAATCGCCTCTGCTAGGCTCTCAAGTTCCCAGTCTATAGTCGTTACATCGATCGTTTTTTGAGCGTAAAGAAGCTCCGCCCAAGTCTGCATTGTTGTCAGTTGATCGGCGCACAAATTAAGAGATGCTGCCGCAATCGGATTGCCTTCAGTTAGGGAGTCATTGAGGTGTTTCTCCATCAACCATGCCGCGTCACCAAACTCCATAAGTCCCACGATGCGCGCACTGCCTTTGAGTGTGTGGAAAGATCTTTTGAGTATCGCTAGGGCATCCATATCGGCTGGATTGGCAAATAATTGAGTCACCGCCAAGTGCGCGTCCGGGAAGATTTGACTCGCCTCATCGAGAAAGACTTGCACCATAGGTTCTTCTTGATCATCGATCTCGAGGAGCACCATAGGTGTCGGCATAGCTATAGGTTCGACTATGAAATCAGCCATAGGAGCTGATTGATGCGCCCACATGCTAAGCTTTAAACCTAGTACAGCCAAGTCAGATGTGATTTGTTGTTGATCCGTTGGACTCATCACTGCATTTAGCTTCGAAAGCGCTTCGACCTTTTCATGAATTGGCAAAATAGCAGACGCCAAACCATGCAAGCCCAATGACAATGCAACAGAGTTTATTTGCTGTAATTTTTCTGGCACAAGACTGAGTGCAGCCGTTTCGCTAGGATTCGCCCAGAGATGCTTAAATATATTCTCAATCTCATTCAGTTTTTGGCTAAGATGATCGACGGAGCTACTCATCGCATGCATCCAACCTTGTCGCTGCTGCACATCAACCATCCAAGGCGCCAAGGCGCCAGCGGTTTGTCCGTTGCAAACACTTGTTAAGCGTCTCGTTAATTCAATGAAACGACGCTCAGTTTCCGCATCATCTTCCGCATGGGTGTCCGTCACTATTGCGCCAAGGACAAGCAGCGTGGTGGCGACCTCAACTTGCACATCGCGATTAATCTGAAGTTGATCGTTTGATATGACTCGTTGAAATACTTGGTTAAGCGCATGCGCTGATGAATGCAAGCTCTCAAGGCAAGCCCCCATGTCTCCAAACGACATCGACAACTCTGGCATTTGCAACTGCGGCATGGCGGCAGACTCGAGTGCGCAAAAATCGCCCCATTGCTGCTGCGTAGTTTCAATTAAATTTTGCGCCAAGGTCATTTTTTCTCGCACCAATTGCCCGAAAAAAGTTTGTCCATAATGGCAACCACTACGCGGCGTCCACTCGGTCCAATTAGCTAGTCTAGTCAACTCATTTGAGGTCACGTCTGGCTGGCGCTGCCAAGCGACATAACTAAAAAAAACAGCCTCATTTAGTAGGTGGTCTTCATCACTACTGAGCCCTTTAAGCCAAGCCATACTTCCAAGCAGGTAGCGTTTCAGATAAATATCTAGATCCAAGCAATCACGGCTTAGCGCATCGATGATCACCGAGAGTAAAGTGCCAAAAAGCATTTGCTTTGGCTCATCTCGTTGGCTCATATTCCAATCGCATAGTCGTTGCAGTTCGGCTGCGGAGTCCGTATTTTTATAACGAATAAGCCCTAGCATGAGTGCATCGACTTGATCCTGCAATAAAGCGCCAGATGCATCAAATCCACTCCGCTCAAGTACCGTGTGACGTAAATTTTGCAAAACATCAGAGCGAGACCATGACATGATTGCGGAATGTCGTTCATTGGGCGACCACAGATCCATAGGATGAAGCGTGCAAGAGAGCATTTCACCTAAATCTTGATATTGCGTGTAAAGCGATAGTTCAGAATAGTCAGTCTTACCTTGAATTGTGCGTAAAAAATCACTCAAACTCCAGCTAGCCGCCCGTACTTGCGATATAAATAAGAGGGTTAAACTATGCGGGTACTCTCGCCATAATTGCAAAACTTTTTGTAAAGCAATCGCATACTTTGATAAAGGCTCGCAAGCAGCAACTTCAAAAGCTCCAACAATCGAGCGAACCTTTGCCTCGCACGAGATGATCTGACTATCACACGCGTCTCGAACTGAATCGTCCAATAGCCCTTCCAAATCTTTCAAGGCAGATTGAAGGCTATCCAACGTCACTTGGACTTCATCAACAAGCCATACGAGAGCTGATTGGTTTGTCAAAGACATATCAAAACAGGTCCGTTAGACCAGCTTAAACCTTGACACTGACTTCTTGAGATCATCGGCCATAGTGGACAACTCTCTCACCATTTTTGCATTCATTTTTGTGCCTTCACTGGTACGCTCAGTGACCGTAGAAATATTTTGAATTGTCGAAGCAACAGTATTGGCTTCGCGTGCTTCATTTGAGGTCGCGCTGGAAATACGCTCAATCAAGCTTGTCAATTGGCGTGAAATTCGATCAATCTCGGACAGCGCAGCGCCCGCATTTTCAGACAACTGCGCTCCCGCCACCACCCCGTGCGTGGATATCTCCATTGAAGCCACCACCTCTTGCGTATCCGACTGAATGGCTTTCACAAGGTTTGAGATCTGCCTTGTCGCATCGCCAGAACGCTCGGCCAATCGCTGCACCTCTTCGGCAACTACGGTAAAGCCACGCCCAGCCTCGCCCGCCGAAGCCGCTTGAATGGCTGCATTGAGCGCCAAAACGTTGGTTTGCTCAGTAATATCAGAAATCAAATCTGTAATCTCACCAATCTCTTGTGACGACTCGCCAAGACGCTTCATTCGCTTGGCCGTTTCTTGAATTTGATTACGAATGGTATTCATACCGCCCATCGTGCTTTGCACCGCAGACAAGCCGGAATTAGCAGCTGTCAAAAATTGTTTGGCAACGCTCGCCGATTCATCGGCGAGACTAGAGGCTTGCGTGATACGGTCAGCCATCGCCAGCACCGTTTGACCCGCTTGTCGGATATCGAGTAACTGCTGGGTTGACGCCGCCAACAATTGGCTTGAGGAAGCTTCCACTTGACTTGTAGTGCTTGCCACTAAAGCCGACGTCTTTTGCACATTCCCGACCAAAGAACGCAGCTCTTCAACCGTGTAATTAACCGAATCTGCAATAGCGCCCGTAATATCCTCTGTCACGGTGGCTTCTTGGGTTAGATCTCCATCTGCCACATTTTGCATTTCATTCATCAATCGCAAAATTGCGGCCTGGTTTGCATCATTAACACGCTTAGCTTCCATCTCCTGCGTTTGGGCGGCTAACGTCCTCTCCTCGGCCTGAGTCTGGCGCCTTTTACCAGACAAAACCTGCACATAGATCAAACCGGCAGCAGCAGCAATAGCGAGCAATGCCACGACGCTTAGCAAAACCCAGGCCCATGTATCTATGCCTGACTGCTGGGCCAGTTTCGCTTGCAACGCTTCCAATTGACGGCGAAGTGGTTCAGATTCCGCAAGGATTCCACTCTGCGCATCTCGTGCAGCGACCATGCCCTGTAAGTTACCCAAAATTCCTATGGCTTGCTTCCTAGTTTCATCGTATAACTTTAACAAGGCATCCAACCGCTCGATTGTTTCCTTATCTTTTGAAGGCTTGAGTTTGAGTTCAGGATTACCGTCTTTCAAGCCGGTACTAAGCTCTTTAAATGTATTTAAGTCTTTACCCAAAAGGAAAACTGCTTCAGTATTCAAACCATCTGCAGTTAAAAATTCATTAGCAGATTTACCAATCCTTTGCGTTAACATCACCAACTCACCTGCGGTGGACACCTCCTGTGCGGGAGCATTTTGCTGCAGTTTAAGGGAGGTAATGGACTCAGCCACCTCCAGCAGATCAGAAGATCGACGGTTAATGCCACGCAAAGCGCCGCCCAGTCCAGACAGGAAGATTTTTTGCTCAAGAATCACCTTCACGTTCTTCCCGGTTTTATCAACACTGGGCTTAATTGCCTTCAAATTAGCTTGCATATCGTCTGCAATTGGCTCAACACCCATATCCCCATTTCCATCTCGAAGGGCGCTCAAGTTTTTGCCTAAAGCGTCGTTACTTTCAGCCAATTCCGCAAAGGATGCCGCATTACCATTTAATGCTTGGGTCACTGATTTGGCCAATCGTTGCGCCTGCAAAAGTGATTGCCCTGCTGCATTCACCTGTCTTGCCGTTCGGTCGGATTGAACTAGCACCCAAACGGTGACAGCAGCCAGGATAAGCAACATAACAGCCAGCAAAGTAGTCAATATTTTTTGATGCTGCTCCAATCTTTTGGCGCCCAAAATTGGTATCAATAACTCATCTGAATTTTCTGGGTGCGACAGCATTTTGGTATTCATAAATATTCCTTGTTCAATCGATTATTCTGCGATGCTTATAAATGTGGGATTTTTCGAGAGTAGCTGCAAATCCACTTCACGCCATTGCGCGCCTTGCTCATCTTGATATAGATTCTCTATGCCTGTTGGCTGCATGTGATCGCGACTTTTAAGGCCGACAAGCTTATCAACGACCACAACCGTATTGAGGTCCAAAGACGGGTGAAAACCAACTAGTCGACGATCTTGTAATACTGTTTTTATCACTCCGCTGCGGGTGTGGATCTGATGCTCCAAGTCGAAATATTTAGACAAACTCACAACACCGCATAGCGCGCCACGTAAATTAGCGACCCCCAAGAACCATTCTTTTGCGTAGGGAATAGATTGTGGATCGGACCAAGGAAAAATCTCCCCTGACTGGCTAAGAGGTAGCACAAAACCTGCGCCTGCGATTTCAACCGCCAACCAGTTTGCCGTCCCGTCGTCGCCATTCTTCCCCGCCGACTGCAAACGGCTGGTAAGCCTCGATTGAAATTGAGAAATGGCTTCTTTTTTTGACATTTTTAATGTTCGCTTGACAAGATAGCTTTGATTTGAGCGAGCAATACTGCTTTTTGGACAGGCTTGACGATATAGGCTTTCGCACCTTGACGCATTCCCCACACACGGTCTGTTTCTTGATCTTTACTTGTGCACAAAATGACAGGGATGTCCGCAGTCACAGCATCACGGCTGAGTTGGCGTGCAAACTGGAATCCGTTTTGTCCTGGCATCACAATATCCAGCAATATGAGATCAGGGCGCTTCATATTAATGATCTGCTGAGCTTCCGCTGTATCCGATGCCATTTGCGTCGCGTAGCCTTCAGAGGCAAGCATCTCCGACAAATACACTTGCTCTGTCCTAGAGTCATCTACGATAAGTATGTTTTTTATAATCATTGTGGGATCGGGATATGGGCATCCATCGTTTTAATCAATTGATCTTTAGTAAATGGCTTAGTGAGGTAGTCAGCGCAGCCAACGATCCGACCACGCGCAACATCAAAAACACTATCTTTTGAGGATAGCATGATGAGTGGGGTATGCACAAAACGTTTATTATTTTTAATCAGCATGCATGTTTGATAGCCGTCTAGGCGGGGCATCAATATGTCGCAAAAGATAATATCGGGTTGGTGATCATTTACCTTAGCAAGCGCATCAAATCCATCAATAGCGACGATGACTTCATGCCCAGCTTGCCTCAAAAATATCTCGGCACTTCGGCGTATCGTGTTGCTATCGTCAACGATGAGAACTTTCACGTCGGCACATCCATGTTTTAGTTAAATAGTCACCATTTCGAAATCCTCTTTGCGCGCACCACACTCTGGACAAACCCAATTCATGGGGACATCCGTCCATAAGGTGCCCGCAGCAATACCATCCTCTGGTACGCCTGTGGTCTCATCGTACATCCAGCCGCAAATTAAGCACATCCAAGTTTTATGTTCCATATTCTCATTCAATTTTTTTATTCCAGTCATTCTTACAATGTGACAATTCTAACGACCCTATACGTATTCTTATGATCAGCAATTTTGAACTCTTTCAACGCGCCAGTCGCGTGATACCAGGCGGTGTTAACTCACCGGTTCGCGCCTTCAAAGCTGTTGGCGGTACCCCTCGTTTTATTACGCGCGCCAAGGGTGCTCACTTCTGGGATGCTGAAGGTCAGCGCTACACCGATTACATTGGATCATGGGGACCCATGATCTTGGGTCACGGCCATCCTGCCGTTCTAGAAGCAGTCATAAAAGCTGCAGAAACTGGTTTTTCTTTTGGTGCCCCCACAGAGCGCGAGATCGAATTGGTAGAAGAAATTTTGAAGCATGTACCTTCGATGCAAATGGTGCGTTTGGTGAGCTCGGGAACAGAAGCCGCCATGAGTGCGATTCGTTTGGCACGCGGGGCAACAGGACGCAGCAAAATCATTAAATTTGAAGGCTGTTATCACGGACATGCGGATGCACTGCTCGTAAAGGCAGGCTCTGGGCTTGCCACTTTTGGTAACCCAACCAGTGCCGGCGTACCGCCTGAAGTCGCGCAGCACACTATCGTGCTCGAGTTCAACAACATCATGCAATTAGAAGAAGCTTTTTCCCTGCATGGAAAAGAGCTTGCATGCCTGATGATTGAGCCCATTGCTGGCAACATGAATTTTGTACGCGCATCAGCACCGTTTGCCAAGCGTTGCCGCGAACTATGCACACAATATGGCGCGCTACTGGTGTTCGACGAGGTCATGACCGGCTTCCGTGTCGCCTTGGGCGGTGCACAAAGCATCATGGGTATTAACCCCGACATCACTGTGCTAGGCAAGGTCATTGGCGGCGGAATGCCGTTGGCGGCCTTTGGCGGTAGCGTGGACGTGATGAGCCAGCTTGCGCCACTAGGACCCGTTTACCAGGCGGGAACGCTCAGCGGAAATCCTGTGGCTACTGCCTGTGGACTAGCGACTTTACAGATCATTAGTCAACCCAATTTTTATACTGATTTATTCGTTAAAACCAAGCAACTTATTACTGGATTAGAACAAGCGGCTCATCATGCGAATATTGACTTTTCCACCGATGCAGAAGGAGGAATGTTTGGATTTTTCACCATGAAAGAATTGCCGCAAAACTATGCGACAGTCATGACAACGGACAGCCCAAAATTCAATAAGTTCTTTCACGGCATGCTGGATCGTGGTCACTACTTTGCGCCCGCGCTCTACGAAACAGGTTTTGTCAGCTCGGCGCACACGGAGGATGATATCTCTGCCACCATTACGGCAGCAGTTGAGGTCTTCAAATCGCTCTAGTAGGCAGTTAAACCAGCTTACCGTGGCAGAGTTTGAATTTCTTGCCGCTGCCGCAAGGACAAACATCGTTACGCCCCACGCGTGCACCAGCAACAAACGGCTGCTTGGCATTTAAGGCATCCGCCTCTGCTTCCGACATGGTGGTTTGCGCTTCACCAGACTCGTCTGGCGCGGTGTAAGTCACATTTTGAATGCTTTGTGCGCTTTGCTCCATGGTATCTGCGGCCTGATCCAATTGTTCGCTTGATTGCACGCGCACCGTCATTAAATTCTTTGTGACTTCATCGCGCACGGAGTCGAGCATGGCGCCGAACATCTCAAACGACTCGCGCTTATATTCTTGCTTGGGTTGTTTTTGCGCATAGCCGCGTAAGTGAATGCCTTGGCGCAAATAGTCAAGCGCGCTCAAATGTTCACGCCAATGCGAATCTAAACTTTGCAGCAGCACCATTCGTCCATAATTGGCGAAATTTTCAGCCCCAACCAAGCTCACCTTGCTATCGTACTGTTGGCTAGCCATACTGAGCACGCGCTCGACGATGTCGTCATCCGTAATGGCAGCAGCCTCTGACACAAAAACGTCCAGCAATGTATCCAACTGCCACTCGCTGTGCAAGGCTTTTTGCAAGCCCACAATATCCCACTGCTCTTCTACTGTTTCATGCGGCACATACTGGCGCGTCAAGTCTGTCAAAGCGCCATCACGTAAGGACGTAATTTGTGCTTCCAAACCTTTCGCGTCCAAAATATCGTTGCGTAATTGATAAATTTGCTTGCGTTGATCGTTAGCCACATCATCGTATTCAAGCAACTGCTTGCGCATATCAAAGTTACGCGCTTCCACCTTGCGCTGCGCACTCTCGATACTGCGCGAGACCATGCCCGCCTCAATTGCCTCACCATCGGGCATCTTGAGGCGCTCCATGATGGCTTTCACCCGCTCGCCTGCAAAAATACGCATCAAGGAGTCATCAAGGCTCAAATAGAAACGGGAGGCGCCCGGATCGCCCTGACGACCAGATCGACCACGTAATTGGTTATCAATTCGTCGGGATTCATGACGTTCTGTGGCAATGATCCGCAGCCCGCCTTGCGCCTTTACGGCCTCATGATCGAGCGCCCATTGCGCGCGAATCTCTCCTTCGCGTTTAGCGTGAGCCCCTTCTGACAAGCTCTCCTCAGTGAGCGCTTGTATTTGCTTCTCCAAGTTGCCACCAAGCACAATGTCCGTACCGCGTCCAGCCATATTGGTCGCAATCGTGATCATTTTTGAGTGCCCCGCTTGCGCTACGATATCAGCCTCACGCGCATGCTGCTTCGCGTTCAGCACTTGATGCGGCAAGCCCACCTTGGTGAGCATGTCCGAAATTAACTCGGAGTTCTCAATCGAGGTGGTTCCCACCAGCACAGGTTGTCCACGTTCATAACAATCTTTAATGTCGAGAATAGCAGCCTCATATTTTTCACGGGTGCTTTTGTACACACGATCCTGTTGATCGGACCGGCGGCTGATGCGATTAGGCGGAATAACGACTGTCTCTAAGCCATAAATCTCTTGGAATTCGTATGCCTCTGTGTCCGCAGTTCCCGTCATTCCCGCCAATTTTTTGTACAAACGGAAATAGTTTTGAAACGTGATGGATGCCAGCGTCTGATTTTCTGCTTGGATCTGCACGCCTTCTTTAGCCTCGACCGCCTGATGCAATCCTTCACCCCAGCGGCGACCCGACATTAAGCGCCCAGTGAACTCATCCACAATGACGATTTCAAGTCCGTTCTCACCTTCTTGCACAACGTAATGCTGGTCGCGATGATACAAATGCTTGGCACGCAGCGCCGCATAGAGATGATGGACTAGCGCAATGTTGGCTGGGTCATAGAGCGAGGTATTTGCCGTAATGAGTCCCAAGTTAGACATCATGCGTTCAGCATTTTCATAACCGCGATCAGTCAAAAATATTTGATGAGATTTTTCGTCTAATGTGAAGTCGCCAGGCAGCGTCACACCTTCCCCCGTACGCGGGTCAGCCTCGCCTTCTTGCTTAGTAAGCACAGGCACCAATTTTTGCATCACTTGGTAAAGATCTGTTTGATCGTCTGCTTGTCCGCTGATGATGAGCGGGGTACGCGCCTCATCAATCAAAATCGAGTCCACCTCATCCACAATAGCGTAATGCTGGCCACGCTGCACACGATCGGTAACCTCGTACACCATGTTGTCACGTAGATAGTCAAAACCAAACTCGTTATTGGTTCCATACGTGATATCGGACGCATAAGCTGCTTGCTTTTCTGCACGCGACATATTGGGTAAGTTGATGCCAACCGACATCCCTAAAAAGTTATAAAGCTTCGCCATCCACTGCGCATCTCGATTAGCTAAGTAATCGTTCACCGTGACAACGTGCACCCCCTTACCCAAGAGTGCATTCAAATACACAGGGAGCGTTGCTGTAAGCGTTTTGCCCTCGCCTGTACGCATCTCGGCGACTTTACCTTCGTGCAGTGCGGCTCCGCCTACCATTTGCACGTCAAAGTGACGCATTTTCATGACGCGCCTTGACGCCTCCCGCACAACGGCGAAGGCCTCTGGCATGAGTGCATCCAATGTTTCACCAGTGGTGATGCGATTTTTAAAACTTTGCGTTTTTTCTTGCAAAGCGGCATTATCTAGGGCCTCTACTGCACCCTCGAACTTGGCAACATCAGCGGCCAGCTTGCGATAATTTTTAAGAAGACGGTCGTTACGACTGCCGAAGATTTTGGTAAGTAATGTAAAAGCCATAGCTTTCCATTTTACTGGGCTGGGCTCATTTTTTAGCCAATGAAATGCCTGCATTCAAAAATTTACGTGGATCCTGAGGAATACCTTGCACAAGCACCTCATAGTGCAAATGCGGCCCTGTTGCTCGCCCTGTTGATCCAATCAAGGCAATTTTTTGTCCTCGTTTAATCAAATCACCTTTTTTTACAAAGACTTTGGATGTGTGCGCGTACCGACTAATGACCTGATTTCCATGGTCAATTTCAATCATATTCCCATAGGCCGGATGAAACTCTTGAGTGACCACTAAACCTCCCGCCGTTGCCAAAATAGGTGTCCCTGTTTCAGCTTGAAAATCTATCCCTGTGTGCATGGCTGATTTCCCCGTAAACGGATCAATCCGCCAGCCATAGGGGGAACCATTCACACCTGTCAGTACGGGGTTTTGTGTAGGTATTGCCATCGCTTTTAGTTTTTGCTCAAATAAACGCGACTCAGCCAACGTTAACAAAGAGGATTGCCGATCACTCACCGACTCCAATCGATCCACCGCTTGCTGCACTTCGCTCAGCGTAAGGCTACGTCCAGCCACCAATGGCCCACCAGCACCTGCCACACCACCAATCTTGCTGTTGACCTCGGCGGCAGGAATACCTGCTAGGCTAGAAACGCGCTCCGTCAGCGCCTCCATCTGCAACAACTTGGCTTGCATTTCGCCTACTTTTTGCGCCATCACATCCAAGTTCTCTCGCATAAACTTATCTCGCTGCTCAAACTCATCACGTGCAACCAACTTCACGACGCTGCTAATGATGGGCCAGCCCTCGCGTGCCCCTTTCATAAAAACCCAGTGGTAAAGACCAGCCGCCGTCGCCATAAGCACCAACGAGGCGCACAAGCCCGCCATTACTAATTTAGTTCCTGTCAAGTGCATGGGGCGGCTCTTCGCCATCCATGCATCCGTAATAATGAGGTGCATACAAATCTCTCAAATAAATTTCATAACATGCCCACCGTATTTCAGGCAATTGCCGAATCTAACACGCTCGCAGGTCTTTTGGCTCGAATGGATGAGTCCAAGCGCTGCCTAGATCTCGTTTTAAAGCACATCCCGCTCGGACTTCATACTAGCGTACTCCCAGGACCTTTAAGCGACGGCGAGTGGTGCCTACTCATCAGCAATGCTTCGGCAGTTGCCAAACTGAAACAACTTGCGCCTGCCATGATTACCGCCATCCAATTAGGCGGGATTGCTGTTCAAAGCATTCGGCTTAAACGTAGTTACTAACCCCCATGCAACAAAGAAAAAAGCCAGTCAAAAAAATTTGACTGGCTTTTAAACTGGTGCCGATTATCGGAGTCGAACTGATGACCTACCGCTTACAAGGCGGTTGCTCTACCAACTGAGCTAAATCGGCGTACTGCTTCTAAAAACAGAGCCTACGATTCTAACCTAAGAAGCGTCAGAATCATCACTTTACGCGAGTCAAAAAGGACTTAGTGACCTCTTTTTTTTCTGTTGGCGTCTCGATTTCAGGTAACTTGCTATGCGCTGGCGCCTTTGAAGCCGAGTCAACGATTGGGAAAGCCATTCCTTGCCCGTTTTCACGGCCGTAAATAGCCATGACATGCGTAAGAGGCACCACAATCTGACGCGGCACACCACCAAAGCGCGCTTTGAATTCTAAATTTTCATTACCAATGAGCAAGCTGCCGGTCGCATCTACCCCAATGTTGAGTGTGATCGCGCCGTCCTTCACAAACTCCATCGGGACGATCGTTTGCTCATCAACAAAAACCGTCACAAAAGGAGTCAAGCCCTGATCCACGCACCACTCGTACATGGCGCGAACCAAATAGGGCTTGGCACTGGCGATTTCAGGCGCAGCCAGCATTTATTTGCGCATCACTTTCTCGGATGGCGTGAGTGCCTCAATAAACGCAGGACGTGAAAAAATACGCTCCGCATATTTGAGTAACGGCGCAGCATTTTTGGAAAGCGTAATACCGTAGTGGTTCAAGCGCCAGAGCAATGGGGCAATAACCACATCCAACATCGAGAAAGTATCGCCCATCATGAATTTATTTTTCAAAAACACGGGGGACAACTGCGTTAAACGATCCGTGATGTGTTGCTTAGCTTTTTCAATCGCTTTTTCATTGGATTTGACATTGCGCGTCTCTAGGGTCGATACATGCACAAACAATTCTTTTTCGAAATTGAGTAAAAACAAACGAACGCGCGCACGATCAACTGGGTCACCAGGCATCAACTGTGGATGCGGGAAGCGCTCGTCGATGTATTCATTGATGATATTGGATTCATACAAAATCAAATCGCGTTCAACCAAAATAGGGACTTGCGCATAAGGATTCATCACAGCGATGTCTTCTGGTTTATTGTACAAATCCACATCGCGAATTTCAAAGTCCATGCCTTTTTCAAACAAGACGAAACGGCTGCGGTGCGAGAATGGGCATGTTGTGCCCGAGTACAAAACCATCATAAAAATACCCCTTAAAAACGAACGGCTGCCAAGGTTGCAGCCGCCCTAAAACACACGGTAAAACCGCTAGCGCAATGTGTGAATTACTTCACATTCTTCCAGTAAGCCGCATTCAAACGCCAAGCAAACAAAGAGAATATCAACATGAAAAATAGCACCCAAACGCCAATTTGCACACGTTTGTTTTGCGCTGGCTCTGCCATCCACTGCATAAACCCAACCAAATCACCCACGGCTTGATCGTATTCGGCAGGTTTCATGCTGGCCTGCAACTCCCACAGAACATGTGGCATGGCAACTTTCGGATAAGCGTGATTATTCCATCCTGTTGGACTAGCCTCGTCTTTGTAGTAGCTGCGCAAGTAGGTATAGAGATAGTCGGCACCGGTGCCTTTGCTACCGTCTGAACGTGAACGCGTGATGACGCTGAGATCAGGAGGGTTACCACCAAACCACTCTTTAGCTTGAAGTGGGTCAATCGCAGCCTTCATTGTGTCGCCTACTTTGGCCGAGCCGAACAGTAAATTTGCCTTAATCTGTTTCTCTGTAAGGCCAATTTCGGTCATACGGTTGTAGCGCATAAACGCGGCCGAATGGCAGTTCAAGCAATAGTTCACGAATAATTTTGCGCCATTTTGCAAGGCAACTTGATCATTCGTTTTATTGGGTGCCTTGTCCCATTCAATGCCGCCTTCATTAGCAAAAGCACTGATTGAGCCAAAAGCCAAGCCCAAGGAAAGTAATAGAGCAAATAGTTTTTTCATTTTTATATGCTCCTATCAATGAGCGGAAAAAGTAACGCGATCGGGCACAGACTTGAACGTGCCAAGCTGACTCCACCAAGGCATCAAGAGGAAGAAGCCGAAGTAATAGAGCGTACCCGTCTGCGCAATTAAAGTCCCCACCGTCGTCGGTGCTTGAATACCAAGATAGCTCAGCACAACAAAGAAGGCCACGAATACGCCATAAACCCACTTATGCCACTGCGGACGGTAGCGAATAGATTTAACAGGGCTCTTGTCTAGCCATGGCAGGAAGAACAGAATAATCACGCCGCCGCCCATCACGACGACACCCCAGAACTTGGCATCAAAAGTTTTGAGTAATACACAGGCCACTAGCGCGGCAACTAGTATGGCAATTTTTAACTTTGATGAAAGATTTGACTTCAAATACGTCCACACCGCAGCTGCAGCTGCAAGCAAGCAAAACACATTGACTAGCACGTCATTCGTGGCACGAAGCATCGAATAAAACGCCGTGAAGTACCAGACAGGCGCAATGTGTGCAGGGGTCTTCAGCGGGTCGGCTGGAATGAAGTTGTTGTACTCCAAGAAATAGCCGCCCATCTCTGGTGCGAAGAACACAATCGCAAAGAAGATCGTCAAAAAGATCGATAGCATAAAGATGTCATGCACGGTATAAAACGGGTGGAACGGAATCCCATCAATCGGAATGCCCGCAGCATCTTTGTTGGCTTTAATGTCCACACCATCAGGATTATTAGAACCAACTTCGTGCAAAGCCATGATGTGCGCGGCAACTAGACCAATCAGCACGAGTGGAATAGCGATCACATGGAAGGCAAAAAAGCGATTCAGCGTCGCATCGCCCACCACGTAATCACCGCGAATCAGGAGTGCTAAATCTGGACCAATGAAAGGCACAGCAGCGAACAAATTCACAATCACTTGCGCACCCCAATAACTCATCTGACCCCATGGCAGCAAGTAACCAAAAAAAGCCTCGGCCATCAGGCACAAGAAGATCGCGCAGCCAAAAATCCAAATCAGCTCGCGCGGCTTACGGTAGCTACCGTAAATCAAACCACGGTACATGTGCAGGTAAACCACGATGAAGAACGCCGAAGCACCCGTCGAGTGCATGTAGCGAATCCACCACCCACCCGGCACATCACGCATGATGTACTCGACCGAGGCGAAGGCGAGCGCCGCATCAGGCTTGTAATGCATCGTCAAAAAGATGCCCGTCACAATTTGCAAAATCAAAACAAATAGCGCCAACGAGCCAAATGCATACCAAAAGTTAAAGTTTTTTGGCGCATAGTACTTGGTGACATGCTCCTCGAGGAGCTTAGTCAGCGGAAAGCGATTGTCAACCCAGTTGAGCAACTTGGCGCCAGCAGATGCGCTTGCAGAGATTTCTTTCATTTCAGCCATGTTTGTTTCTCCTTAAGCCGAGGCCACGTCTTGGCCAATGAGAATCTTGGTCGCAGACATATACATGTAGGGTGGGACTTCCAAGTTGTCTGGTGCGGGTTTGTTTTTATAGACACGGCCTGCCACGTCAAACGTAGAGCCATGGCATGGGCAGAGAAAGCCACCTTGCCAATCGTCGGGCAGCGAAGGCTGAGGCCCAGCAGTTAAGCGATCGGTTGGAGAGCAGCCTAAATGCGTACAAATACCCACCACCACGAGCACATCTTTGTGATCTTCACGTGCACGGAATTCATTACGCGCATAGGTTGGCGTCAATTCATCGGCTTTGCGCTCAGATTTTGGGTCAGCCAACTGGCTATCCACTTTCGCAAGCGCAGCCATTTGCTCAGGCGTACGCTTCAAAATCCAAACGGGTTTACCGCGCCACTCCACGGTCATTTTTTCGCCGGGCTTGAGATCGGAAATATCGGCCTCAACGGCTGCACCTGCGGCCTTAGCTCGCTCGGAAGGCTGCAAACTGCCGCCCAAAGTCAGTGCAGCGGCACCGCCGCCTAAAGCGCCAGCGCAGGTGGACGCAATGATCCACGTGCGTTTGCTGCTGTCTACTGGCGGGTTATTTTTTACTTGACTAGTCATGTCAATTCCCAAGAGAAAATATGTCGGAATGTTGATAAACAAGGCTGTTCATCAGGGTCAACCTTCGATTGTAACGGAGCGGACCCAGAGAATTCAATCCCTAAAATTGTTGAATGAGAGTGGCATGTCCACTAAATCCTTCTTAATCAAGGCCATCGCCGCCTGCAAATCGTCGCGTTTGGCACCCGTCACGCGGACAGAATCGCCTTGGATACTCGCTTGCACCTTTATTTTGCTATCTTTAATGAGCTGAGTAATCTTTTTGGCATCCTTGGTTTCAATGCCCGTTTTGATCTTGATGACCTGCTTAACCTTGTCACCGCCAATTTTTTGGATATCGCCCACATCCAAATAACGCACGTCCACAGCGCGCTTGGTCAGCTTATTACGCAGCACATCGTCAATTTGCTGAAGCTGAAAGTCGGCGTCGCCAATCAAGGTGATCTCTTTATCCTTTAATTCCGCGCTCGCAGAAGTGCCTTTGAAGTCAAAGCGCGTACCGATTTCCTTGGCCGTATTTTCCACGGCATTTTTCACTTCGGTCAAATCGGGTTCGCAAACGGTGTCGAATGAAGGCATAAGATGCTCCTGTTAGATATGCTGAAAAATAAGCATTGATGCACAATTGTCCCATGTTCAAAATAGAAGCCAACGTCCCTCTTCAATCCCACAACACCTTCGGCATCATCGCCAAGGCATTGCAATTAGTGGGTATTGAATCAACTAACGACATCAGCAGCTTGCTTGCCGATCCAACGCTTGCCAATGCACCCAAATTTGTGCTCGGGGGCGGTAGCAACCTCGTCCTCACGGGCGACGTCAAACCCTTGGTGCTCAAAGTCGAAATCATGGGTAAGCGCTTAGTTGCTGAAACGGCAAAACACTTCATTGTGGAAGCAGGCGCAGGCGAGCCTTGGCACGATTTTGTGGTTTGGACGCTTGATCAAAACATGCCAGGTCTAGAGAACCTCGCCCTCATCCCCGGTACCGTGGGCGCATCCCCCGTACAAAACATTGGTGCGTATGGCGTTGAGTTGCAAGACCGCTTCGATTCGCTGGACTACATCGACCTTGTAACAGGCGAAAGCCACACACTGGATGCTGCCGCTTGCGAGTTCGGCTACCGCGACTCCGTTTTCAAACACGCCCTACATGACAAAGCCCTCATCACGCACGTGCGATTTGCTCTGCTCAAAACGTGGCAACACGAAATCAGCTATGCCGACTTAGACAAACTAGCTAAAAAGAAAAACGAGCAGCAGCCAACACCCCGCATGGTGTTCGACTGGGTTTGCGCCATTCGCAGCGCCAAGCTCCCCAACCCAAAAGTGGACGGCAACACGGGTAGTTTTTTCAAAAATCCCGTGCTCACGCCCGAGCAGTGCAAAGACATCATCGAACGCGATCCCCATGTCGCGTTCTACAAATTGTTAGATGGCAACTTCAAACTCGCCGCCGCTTGGCTCATCGACGCTTGCGGCTGGAAGGGACGCGGCGTGGGCAATGCAGGTGTTCACCCCAATCACGCGCTGGTGCTTATCAATAAAGGCCGTGAGACAGGCGTACCCGCCACGGGCGGCGAAGTGATGACGCTTGCCAAGGCCATTCAAACCAGCGTTTATGAACGCTTTGGCATCAAGCTTGAAATTGAGCCTGTGGTGCTGTAACCAACCTATGAGCCTTGACTTTTTCCTCGCCATCTTTTTATTTTGCTTCGCGTCCTGCGCCACGCCTGGCCCTAACAATTTGATGCTGCTCGCCTCGGGTGTGAACTTCGGCTTCAAACGCACCTTGCCGCACATGATGGGCATCAATTTTGGTTTTGGCGTGATGGTGTTTTTGGTCGGCCTTGGACTTGCCAAATTATTTGACATCTATCCTGCGCTGCACGCCATCATGAAATGGGGCTCGATCGCTTTCATGCTTTATCTCGCTTGGAAAATTACTACGGCTTCTGCCCCGCAGGCCAATAAAGACGTGGCCTCCCAACCCATGCGCTGGTGGCAAGCCGCCATATTTCAGTGGATCAATCCCAAAGGCTG
The DNA here is from genome assembly GCA_947445115.1 of Comamonadaceae bacterium. Classification (GTDB taxonomy): domain Bacteria; phylum Pseudomonadota; class Gammaproteobacteria; order Burkholderiales; family Burkholderiaceae_C; genus JASGCK01. The sequence continues at coordinate 20,759 of CANFCG010000014.1, forward strand.
GGTGATGGGGTTATCCGCTATTTCCGCCTACGTGCCACAGCAAAACGGCTCGGCATCCATGCCGCACTTAGTGGTGCTCGCCCTCATGTTTATCGTCGTCAACATCCCCGTGGGTATGGTGTGGACGCTCTTTGGCGTGCGCCTACGCACATGGCTAGCAGACGATGCGCACCGCCACTGGTTTAACTACGGCATGGCGGGGACGCTGGTGCTGTCGCTTGTGCCGATGATTTAGGTTTAAAACATCACTTCGCGTTCGGAAAAAACAGCTGCTCGCCACCAATTTTGTAAGCCGCAATCACCGCTTGCCCTGCAGGCGAAACCACCCAATCGACAAAGACCTGAGCCTCGCGCACTTTGGCATACGGATGCTTGGCGGGGTTCACCGCCATCACGCCGTATTGATTGAACAGTTTGGTATCGCCTTCCACCAAAATTTTAAGGTTGCGACGGTTTTTAAAGTTGAGCCACGTCCCGCGATCCGACAGCACATACATGTCCACCGCCGCTGCCATGCTGAGCGCCTGCCCCATGCCGCAGCCACACTCTTTGTAGCCTGCGCCAAAGCTATCACGCCCTACCATGCCGCCCATGCCCCAATAGCGCAACTCTGCGGCGTGGGTACCGCTTTTGTCACCACGCGAGACAAAAGCTGACCCCGTAGCAGCAATCTTTTTAAGCCCTCCGAGCACATCTTTACCTGCGATTTTGGCGGGGTCGTTTTGCGGCCCCAACACGACGAAGTCGTTGTACATCACATCAAAGCGGCGCACGCCAAACCCTTCAGCTAAAAACTTTTCTTCTGCCGCCAAGTCGTGCACAAAGACCACATCCGCATCGCCTCGGCGCGCCATATCTAAAGCCTGTCCCGTGCCCAGCGCCACCACTTTGATGACGATGCCCGTCGCCTTGGTGAACTCAGGCAACAAGTGCGAGAACAAGCCCGATTGCTCGGTCGATGTGGTCGAAGCCATCACGATGCTGGTTGGCTGTGCTTGCGCCGAAGTAGCAAGCGCTGTCATCGCTCCAAACGCAAGAAAAACAAGACGGCGAGAGGTCTTCAAAAACATCTTAAAACTCCTAAAAATTGGGTTTTATTTTGGCTTGGCATTTGCAAAAAACAATTGATCGCCATCAATTTTGTAAGCATTGATCGCCGCTTGCCCGCGTTCTCCCGTCACCCAATCAACAAACGCCTGAGCCTCTTTAGCTTTGACATGCGGATGACGAGCAGGGTTCACCACCATCACGCCGTATTGATTGTTAAGACGCACATCACCTTCAACCAGAATTTTTAAGCCGCGGCGATTTTTAAAATTAAGCCACGAGCCACGATCTGCCAGCACGTAGGCGGCTTCAGTCGCAGCCGCCAAATTCAGCGCTTGTCCGACACCGCAGCCGCATTCTTTGTAATTGGCACCCCACTGCGATTTATCCTTTAGACCACCTATTTGCCAATAGCGGAGTTCTGCTTGATGCGTGCCACTTTTGTCACCACGCGAATAAAACGTCGTCCTGCTGCGAGCCAGAGCCAGAGCCAGCAAGGCGCGCACGATATCGCGTCCCGCTACTTTGGCCGGATCGTTGCTCGGACCAATCAAGATGAAATCGTTGTACATCACCTCAAAACGTTTGATGCCAAAGCCCTCGGTAATAAACTTTTCTTCCGATTCACGGTCATGCGTGAGGAGTGCATCCACATCGCCGCGCCTTGCGGCATCAAGCACTTGACCCGTGCCCAAAATGATCGGCTTAACGGCGATGCCTGTGTCCCTGGTAAAGGCAGGCAAAAGCTGAGTGAGCAATCCCGATTGCTCCGTCGTCGTTGTCGAGCCCAGGATTAAAATTTGATCAGCTTGCGCCATCTGCCAAAAACCGCTGCAGGCTACAGCCAGTAAGGCTTGCACGAGTGCCATTTTTAATTTTTTCATACTCTTTCGCCTTGCAAAAACAGTGCTGCTTCGTTAGGCAATTCTTTATTAAAAAATTCTTTGGTTGGTAAATCCACAAGCAGTTTTCCTTGCTCCAAATAGATCACACGCGTCGCTAGTCGCTTAGCTTGCCCAAGGTTGTGACTGGCAAACACCAACGTGCATCCGTTGTCCGCAAAACGCTGAATCAAAGCTTCCACATCGCGCCGCGCCTTAGGGTCAAGGCTGGCCGTTGGCTCGTCCAAAAACAAAATATCGGGGGCAAGCGTCCATGCCCGCACTAGCGCCAAACGCTGCCGTTGCCCAACCGACATGGCGCGCGCATTCCTGTGCATGATGTTCTCGAAACCCATACTGGATAAGGCTTGCAGGGCATCCACCCTGGAAATATTCCAAGACTTCCCCGAGAACCACAGTGCAAGTGTCACGTTTAGCAGCGCAGATAAACGCAGCATGTGCGGCTGCTGGAAGACCATCACTTGCCTTGCCTCTGTTTGGCTGACTCGCTCGCCACTGGCAGGCATTTGTTGTCCATGTAAGAGCCGCAGAAGCGTGCTTTTACCGCTACCGTTCGCGCCCAAGAGCGCTATGCGCTCGCCCTTGGCAATGGATAACGAGCAAGATGCCAGCGCGGTTTGCGCACCAAACTTCACGCTGGCAGACTCCAGCGATAGGACACGACCCCTTTGCCCTTCGGGCATTTCCCCTACTGCCGTAGGGGCAAACAAAGCATGGCCCTTGTTCTCCCCTGCAAAGTAGGGGGGATGTCGCGAAGCGACAGGGGGGTCGGCTCTTATGCGGTTCTCTTGTAACCCAGTATCCATGCGGCTTCTAGCGTATTGCACGAACGCCGCCAACCCGTGCAGCGCTAGCATCACGACAAGCAAAACAAAGCCCAGCGCCAGCGCCAGCGGCAAATCTCCTTTGCTAGTCTCCAGCGCAATAGCGGTCGTCATGACGCGAGTGAAACCGTCGATGTTGCCACCCACAATCATCACCGCGCCCACCTCGGTAATGGCGCGACTAAAAGCGGTGACGAAGACCATAAAGAGCGCGTGCCGCTCGTCAAACGCCAAGAGCACCGAGCGAGCGAGCGTTCCTGCGCCAAGCGAGTGCCATTGCTCGCCATGCGTGGTCTCGGCGCTCTCCACCACTTGCCGCGTCAGCGCCGTCACCACGGGCAACACGAGCAGGGACTGCGCCACCACCATCGCTTGAAAACTGAATAACCAACCCAAAAACCCAAGTGGCCCTGTCCGCGACAGCATCAAATAAACAATCAACCCCACCACCACGGAGGGCACAGCCAGCAAGGAGTTCAAGACCACCAGCACCGCAGGCCGCCCCGGGTAACGCGCCACACCTAGCCACGCACCCAGTACGAGTCCAACCGCACCACCGATCACAACGGCGAGTGCGCTAACCGCTAGCGAACGCCCCACGATGGCTAAGAGCGAGGCGTTGCCATCAACAATGAGCTGCGCGGCAGTGACTAAACTGGCTGAAAGATCGGACATATTTGAATAACGGACCTAGTCCTTTGCCCCAGCTTGCAGCGCACGCGCTCTGGATTGTTGGAGTTCAACGCTGTTGGGCATGGACTTCGTATCCCAGCCTTGCAAATGCTGCTCGGCAATCGAGCGCAGCACGCCAATCCACTCGAGGTTATCGTTCGGGCAAGGTATGTAGTTGAACGCTTTGCCGCCCGCATGGATAAAGGCTTCGCGCGCTTCCATGTCAATCTCTTCCAGCGTCTCTAAACAGTCGCTGGTAAAGCCTGGGCAGATCACGTCCACGCGCTCGATGCCTGCTTTGGCAAGTGCAATGAGCGTCGGCTCGGTATAGGGTTGCAACCACTTGGCGCGGCCAAAGCGCGACTGAAACGTGACGCGATATTGTTCCTTCGAGAGTCCCAAATTTTCCGCCAGCAAACGCGCCGTTTTCAAGCACTCGCAGTGGTACATATCGCCCAAATGCAGCGTGCGCTCAGGCACACCGTGGAACGTCATCACCAGCACTTGCGGCTGACCCGTCTTCTTCCACGACTCACGAATGCGATTCGCAGTCATGCAGATATAGCCGTCGTGGTCGTGATAACGATTCACAAAGCGCAACTCAGGAATCACGCGCTGCTGCTTGCCCCAGTCAAACACCGCATCCGACACGCTTGCCGTCGTCGTGCCCGAGTACTGCGGATAGAGCGGCAACACCAAGATACGCGTCGCGCCTTCCGCCTTCAATTGGTCAAGCTCTTGCGACATGCTCGGGTTGCCGTAGCGCATCGCATAGCGTACCGTGATCTTGTGCCCAGCAGCCTCCAGTGCGGCTTGCAGCAGAGTCGCTTGCTGCTGCGTCCAGTAGCGCAAAGGTGATCCGCGCGATGATGCTTCGCCCACATCCTTGTCCATCCAAATGCTGGCGTATTTGGCAGCAGACTTGGCTGGGCGTGTCCGCAAAATGATGCCGTGCAGGATTAACCACCAAATCGGCTTAGGGATTTCCACCACGCGCGGATCACTCAAAAACTCCGCAAGGTAGCGGCGCACCGCATCAGGTGTGGGACTATCTGGCGTGCCAAGGTTGACGAGTAGCACAGCGGTTTTGGGGACTGTGCCGTGCTGAAAGGGCGGCTCGGGCTGGAAGGGAGATTTAAAAAGCATGGTTTATAGTTTAGTCAATGAAATCCACCACCCAAAACATCCAAAACATTCGCGACATCCCCAAGGCCGAGCTGCACATGCACATCGAAGGCTCGCTAGAGCCTGAACTCATTTTTACACTCGCCATGCGCAATAACGTCACGTTGCCCTACGCCAGCGTGGAAGCCCTGCGCGCCGCCTATGCGTTTACCAATTTGCAAAGCTTCTTAGATATTTACTACGCAGGCGCATCGGTTTTGCTGAAGGAACAAGACTTCTACGACATGGCTATGGCCTATTTGGAACGCGCACACTTTGACAACGTCATCCATACCGAAATGTTCTTCGACCCACAAACCCATACGGAGCGTGGCGTGGCGATAGATGTGGTGATCAACGGCCTCCATCGTGCGTGCGTAGACGCTAAACAAAAATGGGGCATCAACGCCGTGCTCATCCTGTGTTTTTTGCGCCACTTGAGCGAAGAGAGCGCCATCGAAACCCTCCAAGCAGCGCTACCTTATCGCGACAAATTTATTGGCGTAGGACTCGACTCCAGCGAGGTCGGCCATCCGCCAGAAAAGTTTGCCCGCGTGTTCGCTATGTCCAAGGCCGCAGGCCTACGGCTAGTGGCTCACGCAGGCGAAGAAGGTCCGCCAGCCTATATCTGGCAAGCCTTAGACGTGCTCGGGGTAGAGCGCATAGACCACGGCGTGCGCTGCTTAGAAGACGAAAAATTAGTCGCGCGATTAGCCAAAGACCGCATCCCGCTCACCGTCTGCCCGCTATCCAATTTGAAACTGCGTGTCACACCCGATCTGCGCCAGCACCCACTCAAAAAAATGCTAGATGCAGGTCTATGCGCCACCATCAACTCCGACGACCCCGCCTACTTTGGTGGCTATATGAATACCAACTGGGAAGCGACTTTTGCGGCTTTAAATTTAACAGCAACAGATGCCGTGACGCTTGCGAGGAATAGCTTTGAGGCGGCGTTTGTGGATGAGGTGACGAGGGCTGGGTATTTGGCGCGGTTGGCTACCTGTTACGATTAATTCAATGACACACCCAGCCCGCCTCGTCCTGCAAAACATCACCAAGCGTTACCCCGCTGTGCTGGCTAACGACGATATTTCTATGAGCGTCGCGGCAGGGCAAATCCACGCGGTGCTTGGCGAAAACGGTGCGGGCAAATCTACGTTGATGAAAATCATTTACGGCGCAGTGAAGCCCGACGCTGGCGTAATGCAGTTTGATGGCGAGGTCGTGCACATTGCGAACCCGCAAGCCTCGCGGGCACTTGGCATCAGCATGGTGTTTCAGCATTTCAGTCTGTTCGATACGCTATCGGTTGCTGAGAACGTCTGGCTGGGTCTGGACAAATCGCAGAGCCTAAAAGAAGTCACCGCGCAAATCACGCAAAAAGCCGCTGCGTATGGGCTGGACGTCGATCCTGCACGCCCTGTGCACACGCTGGCTGTTGGCGAGCGGCAGCGCGTGGAGATCATCCGCGCTTTATTGACGAACCCCAAGCTATTGATTTTGGACGAGCCCACATCGGTGCTGACACCGCAGGCAGTGGAAAAGCTTTTTGTCGTGCTGCGCCAGCTTGCGTCTGAGGGCTGCACCATCCTCTACATCAGTCATAAGCTGGATGAAATCCGCGCGCTGTGCGACAGTTGCACGGTACTGCGCGGCGGACGCGTGACGGGCGAGTGCGTGCCTGCCGAAGAGACGAATGCCTCGCTAAGCCGCATGATGATTGGCTTTGAGCCTGCATCGTTGGCGCGTGCCGCCATGCAAACAGGCGAGTCGCGCCTGCTGATACACAACTTCTCCAAGCCAAAATCCGACCCGTTTGGTGTGGACTTGGACGCCATTAACTTAGACGTTCGCTCTGGTGAGGTAGTGGGCATTGCAGGCGTATCGGGCAATGGACAAAAGGAATTACTCGCTGCCATTTCCACTCGGCAATTCACGCACAAGAAGCTTCACATCGTGCCCGAAGAGCGCCTTGGCTGTGGCGCTGTGCCGTCATTTAGTCTTGCTAACAACTTGTTGCTAACAAGGCACGAAGCGGTCACGCGGCGTTTGGGCTTTGACTGGATTTCGCCAAAAAAATTATTTACCGAGGCCACGCGCATCATTGCCGCCTTTAACGTTAAGGCTGGTATGGGCGCGGGCAGCGGCGCGGGTGCGCTGGCGCAATCGCTATCAGGTGGCAACTTGCAAAAATTTATTGTGGGGCGCGAAATGGATGCCAAGCCCGAAGTGCTGGTCGTTGCGCAGCCCACGTGGGGCGTGGACGTGGGCGCTGCCGCGCAGATTCGTGGTGAGCTACTCGCGCTTCGCGCCCGAGGCGTGGCGGTACTAGTGATTAGCGACGAACTGGATGAACTCTTTGAAGTTTGTGACCGCTTGCACGTAATTGCCAAAGGACGGCTCTCGCCGAGCATTAATGCCCTAAAGGCCACGCCCAGCTTAGTTGGCGAGTGGATGAGTGGTTTGTGGGAAGGCGTGGATTCCCGCCTTCGCGGGAATGACGAGGCTTGAAAATGATAAAGCTGATAGCCCGCCCCGCACCTTCTCGCGCATGGACTTACGCTTCGCCGCTCTTAGCGCTGGCTATCACGGTGCTGGTGGGACTGACAATTTTTAGCTTGCTGGGCAAAGACCCGCTGCGTGGGCTGACGATGTTTTTTTGGGAGCCCATTAAATCGGGATACGCCGTGGGCGAACTCTTGGTAAAAGCCACGCCGCTGCTCATCATTGCGCTGGGGCTCTCGGTGTGCTTTCGCTCGGGCGTTTGGAACATTGGTGCGGAGGGGCAATTTGTGATGGGCGCGATCTTTGCAGGTTGGATGGCGCTTGAAGCGGATAAGAGTACGGGCACTTGGATCATCCCTGCCATCTTGCTGGCGGGCGTGCTGGGCGGGATGTTCTGGGCGGGCATCACGGCGCTACTCAAAGACCGCTTTCACGCGAATGAGATTTTGGTCAGTTTGATGCTAGTGTATGTCGCCATTTTTACGCTCAATTTTTTAGTCAATGGCCCCTTCAAAGACCCCGCGGGTTATAACTTTCCGCAAAGCAAAAGCTTTGAAGCGGTAACGCAAATTCCGAGGTTATTTAAAGGCTCGCGCGTCAGCATAGGCATTATGCTGGGGTTGATTGGCGCGGGCGGCCTGTGGTTATTTTTGTTTAGAAGCAAGGCGGGATTTGCGCTCGCGGTCGGCGGGCTCGCGCCTGCTGCGGCAAAGTACGCTGGCTTCTCGTCCCGCTCGGCGCTCTGGACTGCGCTCCTTATTTCGGGCGGTGCAGCGGGGCTGGCGGGCGGCTTAGAAGTGGCGGGCCCCATTGGGCAACTCACGCCCTACGTGCCCGCTGGCTATGGCTTTGCGGCCATCATCGTGGCGTATGTGGGGCGCTTGCACCCTGTGGGCGTGTTGCTGGCGAGTTTGCTGATGAGCCTGTTCTACATTGGCGGAGAACTGGCGCAGTCGCGCATGGGCATTCCTAAATCGGTGACGGGCGTGTTCCAAGGGCTGCTCTTGTTTTCGCTTTTGGCGTGTGACACCTTGATCGCCTATCAATTGAAGTGGCAAGCTAAAAAAGGACTGGGCTGATGGAAACTTACGCACTCCTCATTGGCTCCACGCTCGCGGCTGGCACGGTACTGGCACTTGCGGCACTCGGACTTCTCATCAACGAAAAAGCAGGCGTAGTCAACTTGGGCGCGGAAGGCATGATGCTGTGCTCTGCCCTTGCTGGTTTTGCCGCCGTGGTCGCCACGGGGCAAGACTGGGTGGGCTTTGTGGCGGGTATGACCTCGGGCGCCATACTGGCTGCGGCTTTCGGACTGCTGGTCATTTGGCTTGGCGCAAACGCTTACGCATCGGGGCTTGCGCTGTCGCTCTTTGGCGCAGGCTTGTCGGCCTTTGCGGGCACTGGTTATGTGCAAGCCATGCTGCCACCGCGTCCGCATTTTGTTGTACCTTATTTGTCGGATATTCCGCTGGTCGGCACGGCTTTGTTTAAACAACATCCTCTTGTGTATGCCGCACTGGGCTTGGCCTGCGCTCTGGTTTGGTTCTTGTACAAAACCCGTGCTGGGCTTGTGCTGCGTGCCGTGGGTGAAAGCCCTGAGTCCGCGCATGCGCTGGGTTACAACGTGCGGCGCATCCGCTTGGCCGCCGTGATGGCGGGCGGCGCACTGTGCGGCTTGGCAGGCGCATACCTCGCCATCGTCTACACGCCCCTCTGGGTGGAGGGCATGGTGGCGGGCAAGGGCTGGATTGCACTGGCGCTCACCACCTTTGCCACGTGGCGACCTGCGCGTGTGCTGTTGGGCGCGTATTTGTTTGGCGGAGTGACGATGCTGCAATTTCATTTGCAAGGCGCAGGGGTGGATGTGCGTGCGGAATTTTTGAATATGCTGCCGTATCTCGCCACCATCGTCGTACTGGTGCTGATCTCGCGCCGCCCCGATTGGATTAAGGTCAATATGCCAGCGTCTTTGGGGAAACCCTTTCACCCGAATTAATACAAACACGACTGCTACAAAAATGGCACGAATATTGCTGTATACAATTTATGAGTTCCGATTTTTTTAACCAACCCAGAAAGTGAGTTCCATGATGATGAATAAACGTTTTGCTTTAAAAGCCACGGCCTTAACTGCTGCTATGCTAGTAGCTGCTGCCTTAGTCGGCTGCGGCAAAAAAGAAGAAGCTGCGCCAGCACCTGCTGCCGCAGCGCCAAAGGCTGATCCACTCAAAATTGCTTTCGCCTACGTCGGCCCTGTGGGCGACGGTGGTTGGACGTTTGCGCATGACAACGCACGCAAAGCCTTAGAAAAAGAATTCGGCGACAAAATTAAAACTTCGTTCGTTGAAAACGTGCCCGAGTCCGCTGACGCAGAGCGCGTGCTGCGCGACATGGCTGGCCAAGGTAATAAGCTGATTTTTGGCACAACCTTTGGCTATATGGACCCGATGCTCAAGGTCGCGCCTGAATTTAAAGACGTAAAGTTTGAGCACGCTACGGGCTACAAAACTGCCGATAACCTGCGCACTTACGACAGCCGCACCTATGAGGGCGCGTACATGGCAGGCGTAATTGCGGGCAAGATGACCAAAACGAATACGCTAGGCGTGGTCGGCTCCATCCCCATTCCTGAAGTCATTCGCAACATCAATAGCTTTACGCTGGGCGCACAAAGCGTCAATCCAAAAATTAAAACCCGCGTAGTGTGGGTAGGTGAGTGGTTTGCGCCACCGAAAGAAACCGAAGCAGCAACATCACTCATCAACGGCGGCGCAGACGTTTTGATGCAAAACACCGATTCACCTGCCGTGCTGCAAACCGCTGAAAAGCTGGGCAAGCGGGCGTTTGGCTGGGACTCTGACATGACGGCCTATGGCCCGAAAGCGCACTTGGGTTCTGCCGTGATTAACTGGGCACCGTACTACATCAAGGCAACCAAAGATGCGCTGGATGGCAAATGGGCAACAGGTCAAAGCTGGTGGGGCGTGAAAGAGGGCGCAATTGATTTTGTGTCCTTAGCTGCCGACGTGCCTGCTGACGCCAAAGCAAAGCTGGACGAAGTCAAAGCTGGCTTGAAATCGGGCTCATTCACCATCTGGAAAGGCCCCATCAAGGGTCAAGACGGCAAAGACGTTTTGAAAGATGGCGAAGTGGCTGATGACAAGTTCATGAGCGGCATCATGTTCTACGTCAAAGGCGTTGAAGGCAAAGTGCCAAGCGGCAAGAAATAATCAGCACAGCGTGAGCGATTGAATTGGGTATGAACCAACTCCTCATTCATCGCGCTCGCTGCATTGCAACCCAAGACGACGCACGTACAGAGCCCAATGGCGAACTGCACGATGCGTCGCTTTTTTTGAAGGACGGGGTCATTGCTCGCATCTTTAAAAAAGGCGATGCGGATGATGACACAGCTCTACAGGCCATACTGGATAAGGCGTCCAGCATTACCAATCATGCTAATGAGCGTATAGAGATCATCGATGCACGGCATCACGTAGTCATTCCAGGCATGGTCAACACACATCACCACATGGTGCAAAGTTTGACCCGCGCTATTCCTTCCGTGCAAAGTGCAGAGCTGTTTTCGTGGCTCAAAGGGCTCTATCCGATTTGGGCAGGACTGACGCCTGAGATGGTGTGCGTGTCTAACAAAATTGCGATGGCAGAGCTGCTGCTCTCGGGCTGCACGACCAGCAGCGACCACCTCTACATTTACCCCAATGGCGTGCGATTAGATGACTCGATTGAGGCGGCTCAGGCGATCGGGATGCGTTTTACCGCTACGCGCGGCAGCATGAGCGTGGGTGAGAGTGCGGGCGGGCTGCCGCCTGACCGCGTGGTGGAGGGCGAGCCATTCATCCTTAAAGAATCGCAGCGCTTGATCGAGACCTACCACGATGCGTCGCTTGGCGCGATGCTGCAAATCGCACTTGCGCCTTGTTCGCCGTTTAGTGTGAGTACGGACTTGATGCGCGAGTCGGCCAAGCTAGCCAGAAGCTATGGCGTCCGACTGCACACGCACCTTGCCGAAAATGACCACGACGTGGCGTATAGCATAGAAAAATTCAACCGCACACCTGCCCAGTACGCCGAAGATTTAGGCTGGGTCGGCAGCGATGTGTGGCACGCACACTGCGTCAAATTAGACGATGCGGGTATTTCGCTTTTTGCCGCCACGCGCACCGGCATCGCGCACTGCCCGTGCAGCAATATGCGCTTATCAAGCGGCATTTTGCCGCTGCGGAAAATGCTAAACGAAGGTGTTCCGATTGGCCTTGGCGTGGATGGCAGTGCCAGCAACGACGCGGCACACATGCTCAATGAGGCGCGGCAAGCGATGCTCTTGGCACGCGTAGGCAAAGCACTGGAACCCTTTGGCTGTGATACGGGCCCGCAAGAGATGACACCTCGCGATGCGCTACGCATAGCCACGCGCGGCGGCGCCCAAGTGCTGGGGCGCGCGCACGACATTGGACAAATCAAAGAGGGGTATTGCGCTGACTTGGCGATGTTCCGTACCGACACACTCGCGATGGCCGGCGGCGCAGTCCACGACCCTGTCGGTGCGCTCATGCTGTGCGCCAGCGGCAATGCGGACTACACCATTGTGAACGGGCGCGTGGTGGTGCGCGAGGGACAAATCACCACGTTAAAGATTGAGCCGCTGATTGAGCAACACAATCAACTGGCGCTAACGCTGGCAAACACAGTGTCGTCATAGATTCCCGCCTGCGCGAAAATGACAGATGAATGACGATGCCAGCTAGGTCGTCATCCCCGTGCAGGCGGGGATCCACTCTTTTTGTCTTTGAAATAGCCAATCAAAATCACCAGCCCTGGAATCAAAATCATCGCCCAAATGATGTGGCTCAAATGCGCTTTGACCCATGGCAAATTACCAAAAAAGTAACCCACGGTCACGATAGACCCTACCCATAGCGCACCGCCCGTCACGTCAAACAACGTGAAGCGCGAGCGAGTCATTTTGGCAACACCCGCAACAAACGGCGCGAAGGTACGCAAAAACGGCATGAAACGTGCCGCGACGATGGTGATGCCGCCGTGTTTTTCATAAAACGCGTGTGCCTTGTCAAACGCGTCTTTGTTAAACCATTTCGAATTGTGCCAGCCGTACACGCGATCACCGAACCAGCGCCCAATGGTGTAGTTGGTTTGATTACCAGCTACCGCCGCTGCAATGAGCAAAGCCACCGAGAGCGGATAGCTCATCAAACCCGCGCCAGATAAGGCGCCCACGACAAACAGCAGTGAGTCACCCGGCAAAAACGGCATGACGACCAGCCCTGTTTCAACAAAGATGATGAGGAATAAGAGCGCGTAAACCCAAGCGCCGTTGCTGGTGACAAACGACTCAAGATGCACATCAATATGCATGATGAGGTCAAACAAAAAAGCGATGATTTCCATAAATTCCTAAGCGGAGATACAACCCCTTTGTCCCTTACTTCGCAGGGGCAATCAATGCAGCAACGACTGCGTTACCCATCTCCAGCGTGCTGACTTTGGTGATTCCAGCCCCACCCTTGCCGTAGATGTCCGCAGTGCGCAAGCCCTTTGCCAGAACGGCTTTCACGGCAGCTTCGATGCGCAAGGCAGCGTCCGCTTGGCCTAGGCTAAAGCGCAGCATCATGGCGGCAGACAAAATCGTTGCGAGTGGATTAGCAATGCCTTTACCTGCGATATCTGGCGCAGAGCCGTGGCTGGGTTCGTACAGCCCTTGGTTACTTGAGTTCAGACTAGCGGAAGGCAGCATGCCGATGGAGCCTGTGAGCATCGAAGCTTCGTCGCTCAAGATGTCGCCAAACATATTGCCAGTCACGACCACATCAAACTTCTTGGGCTCTTTAACGAGTTGCATAGCGGCGTTGTCCACCAGCATGTGATCCAGCAGGATGTCGGGGTATTGCTGACCAATCTCAACCATCACGTCTTTCCACAGCTGTGAGGTCTCCAGCACATTGTTTTTGTCGACACTGGTAACACGCCCCGCACCGCCCGACGCTTTGCGCTTAAGCGCCGCGTCAAACGCCACATGGGCAATGCGCTCAATCTCGGGGCGGCTGTAGCGCATGGTATCAAACGCTTCTTCGCTTCCTGGGAAATGCCCGTCGGTAGCGATACGGCGACCACGCGGCTGACCAAAATAGATGTCGCCCGTGAGCTCGCGGATGATCAGAATATCGAGACCCGCGATGATTTCTGGCTTGAGGCTAGAAGCATCCACCAATTCTTCGTAGCAAATCGCAGGACGGAAATTAGCGAAGAGACCTAGCTCTTTGCGTAGCCCCAAAATCGCTTGCTCAGGACGGAATTGACGCTCCAGTTTGTCGTACTTCCAATCACCCACCGCACCAAACAAAATCGCGTCCGATGCTTTGGCGAGTGCCAGTGTGGCAGGCGGAAGCGGATGACCAAACGCGTCGTAAGCCACGCCACCCACCAGCGCGGACTCCATTTCCATTTTTAAATCCAAAGCTTTTAAGACTTTGACGGCTTCCGCCACGATCTCTGTACCAATGCCGTCGCCAGCCAAAACTGCAATTTTCATTTTTATCCTTGTACCGTTGCTAAATATGCCTGCTCCAGATTATCGGTGCTGTACTTGGCTAGCCACTCGGGCACGGTGCCGACAAAACGAATTTCGCCACCGTGCATCACAGCCAATCTGTCTGCCAATTCGCCCACATCGCCCAATGCGTGGGTGCACATGAAGACGGTGCGGCCTTGCTCTTTCATTGTGCGAATAAGCCCTTTGACTTGCACGCGCGAGATCGGATCTAAGCCGCTCATGGGCTCATCAAGAATGAGCAGCTCGCGACCTGATAAAAACGCGGCGGCAAGGCCGATTTTTTGACTCATGCCCTTAGAGCATTCACGCATCGCAAGTTTGAGCACCCCTGCCTGCAAGCCCATATCCGATAAGGTCTGCACGGCAGCCGCTTCGCTCCAAGCCACGCCGTGCAGCGAGAGCACGAGCTGAATGTAGTCCATGGTCTTCAACCAACCATGCGGCGCAAAGCGCTCGGGCATATAGGCCATGCGCTGGCGAGCTTCTAATGTTGTCGCATCCACACCAAAAATCGCGAGCGAGCCTTTGCTGACTTGCGTCAAGTTCAGCCAGCTTTTAATCAGCGTGGTTTTGCCTGCGCCGTTCACGCCGACTAAGGCAAAACATTCTGACGCTTGAACCGCCAAACTCACGTCATTCAACGCTTTGAAATCGGGACGAGTGGGGTAAATTTTTTCGACATGAATGGCCTCCAAAGCCATACTGGCTGTGGCTTGCAAGAGTGTCGAATCTGATGTTTGTTGTGCGACTGTCATCGTTTGCCTTCTTCTAATTCTTTCAGCGTGTGCGCTAAGAAACGTAGTTCGTTGGGGTCGGTAATTTTTCCGCTATGCAGCAATCCGCCAATCAAAAATTTAGCGGTGTCGGCGTCTTTCATTTCGATCTTAAAAAAGATATCTAACTGCCGCGCCCATGCAGGCACAGAAGGGATGTTTTCCGTTTTAGCGCGTAGCGTTTCTGCATATTGCATGGCAAGCGCCTGATCTCTAAACTGCGCACGCGCGACATACGCCACATGTCCCATCCATTGCCAGCGACGTTCGGGATCATCTAAAAACCGAGCCGCCACCCAATCAGTCATCTTGCGTTGACGAGCACGGTCTGCCGAGTTTTGCGTATAGAGGCGCGAAGCCGCCATGAGCGGATATTGCCCTGTGGGGTCGAGCGCCAGCGAGAGGTCTAGCCAGGCCGTGAGTTGGTCGTAGTTCAGCTGCCCATACGCCAGCGACAAGCCGGGCTGTACATCATGCGCTTGTGTGACCAAGTTGAGTATTTTGGCAAATGCCACGGACTCGTCTAACGACAACAAACGCGCGCCTAGTGCACTGGGCGGCCAACCTAGTGCCTCGGCATTGGCCACGGGTTTTCCTCGCAAATTGGAGAGCGCGCTACTGGCCAGCAAGCCCACAACCAGCATGACCCACAAGGCCTTTGGCGCGGGTGCTTGGGCCTTACGTTTGGCAAAAAAGAAACGCACGTATTCGTAAAGCCAAGCCCACGCGCGACGCGGCGCGGTCTTGATAAAAGCGATTGGATTAAATTTCATGACGATAAAAGTCAATGGCCGCAGCCACCACACAAATCACCGCATACACCAGTGCCCACAGCGCCAAGATGCCGCAGGTGTTGGCTGTGGGAATCACGTTACCCAGCAGCCATTCGGCTTTGGTAAAGGTGCCTAGCGGTGGCACCACCCAACCCATGAGTTGAAACATCCATTGCCCTGCCACAGCTTGGAAACTGGTGGGGTCCTGTCCGATTGGCGTTGCCGCCATGGTACGCGCCACATCCAGCACGCGTGCCAAGATGTAAAACGCCAGCCACATCACCATCGAGCCCACCATATTGCGCAGTCCCAGCGCAAAAAACAAGGCAACTGCGCCCGCCACCATTAGCTCTAACCACAGTGAGATCGACCACAACAGGAGCGCACCCCAATGCTCGATCGGTACCCAAATAGCCATTACCAACATCACGGACAACGCTGCAATGAAAGCCGTGATGCCATAACCCAGCATACGACCCAGCACGTATTGCAGGCGCGAAATAGGATGCGCCAAAAGCACATGAACAAAGCCACTTTCATGTTCACGCACGACGCTGGCAATCATGGACACACCCAATGCAAAGACAAGTGATAAGCGATACAAAAATGCTGATGTCGTGAGGCGTAGCTCTAGCGACTCGGTCACCGCCATTTCTGTCACTACACTCGTCAAGAATTGAATCGCGATGAGCGCAATGAACAAAAAGCGACCACTTCGCCCTCGCCAAGATTCAAGTAAAGTCAGTCTAGTAAGCGCCTTGATGGCAACCCAATTTTTTTGTAACCTAGCATTCATCATTTAACCTACTCAAGTGCAGAAAGATTTGTATTCTATGCAACTGGCAAGCGTCTTGCGCCCTGCACTGGGTGCGCTTTTATTTAGCCTGTTGGCGCATCACGCCAGTAGTCATGCCCAAGCTCCCATCCTGCTATCTGCACCGCATAGCGCGATGGTCTTTGAGCTGGTGCCGACGCCTAGCATGGCGCGCCACTTAACGCCAGTGACAACGGCGAAGCTAGCCACGCCCACCCAATACGCCCAAAATGGACTGACGTATCCTGTGTGGTTAAGCGACGCTAGCGTTCATGTGAAAACTCGCTCCCATCAGCGCCAAACTATTGTGGTAGAGGCAAAACGAGGCAATCCGGCGCTTGCGACCGACCTGTTACTGTCACTCAATAACCAAGGCATTCGTAGCCTTGAGCCACAGACGGTGCTGTTTGACTCAGTCAGCACATTTGCAGGCGAACCCATGCCGCCAGAGACAACAGTCAACCAGCACGATCTGGCAAGTGGTTTTGCAGACGCACTCAAATCATCGACTCCCATCACCTTCCCCTTGGTTGTCGCAACCACCTCACCCGTACCTGCGCGTGGTGAGCCACTCCCTGCCGAGCCAGCCATCACGCTGCCCCTACCAGCACCCCAAGCTACCCGCAACAAGGCTGATGTTGCATCAGCGCAACAAACGCGGCGCTCGCGCCCTGTGCCCACCAGTTCAATGCCCACGACGCCTATGGCACCAACCTCGCAAACCTTGCCAGTCGTGGCTTTGGTAGCATCCGCCCCTATTGTGGTGGCACCACCCTTGCCTTCGCGCAGCCCCCCCATACGGCCACCTGTCAAAACTACTTCTGGTTGGGAGATTTGGCTAGAAGAATGGCCACTCATTGCGGGAGCGGCAGCCACACTTGCGCTTTTGATTTATACAGCGATGCGCCTATGGAATAGCTATGCAAAGCGCCAAGCGAGCAACCCAGCGCCTTCGCCTGAGCTTTCACCAGAAAATCAAGCCGCCAATACCGTGTTTGGCCTAAGCGACCAAGAAGCCGATGCTGTGCACAAAAAATGGCTAAATCAAAAAATATTACCGAAAATGTGATTTATAAGGGTAAACCCTATAACATAAACATGCGAGAGTGCTACTATATGGATGTGCCTATCAACCGATAAGCCGCAGAACCTTCATAAACCTTCACAGGAGTTATCTCACATGAAAGCATCACTTTCAAAAATGAAAAAGCAAGTCCAACGCGGCTTTACCTTGGTTGAAATCGCCATTGTTCTCGTCATCATTGGCCTATTAATCGGCGGCGTTCTACGCGGCCAAGAGCTACTGAACTCAGCTCGCATCAACTCAATTTCTGCCCAGGCAAGCAGTATTCAAACTGCTTACTTTGGTTTTGTTGACCGCTACAAAGCGTTGCCAGGCGATATGACTGCTGCGCAAGTGGTTTTGATCAACAGCTCAACAGCTCCAGCATCCGCATCTGGTGATGGCAACGTACTTTTGGCTGATAGCCCTGCATTTTTTAACAATCTTGCGCAAGCTGGCTTTATCTCTTGCACGCCTTGCTCGTCTACAGGCATTGTGACGCCTGGTACTGGTGGCGCGGCAGCTAGCTATACAGCGCCTACAGCTGGACTGACTGCAGCAAATACGATGGTCAACGTCTATGGTCAACCGCTTGCATTTCAATTTAACACCGGGGCTACAACTGGTAGCACGGCGGTAACAGGATCGAGCACAGCAGGCGCGATTAACTTCATGGCGACAACCGCTGAGATTTCAAAGCCTTTGCTTACAACAGGTGGGCAAATTGCCTCCAACATGCTGGCAGAGATGGACCGCAAAGCTGACGATGGCAATCCTGCAGGTGGTTCATTCCGCTATACGGACATTGTGGCAACAACATCAACTGCGGCCCCATTCGTTGGTGCAACCCCATCGGCAGCTTGCTTTACTGGCACCTCACCTAGTTTTTCTTGGGCTGTTAACCCACCCGGCATTTGCCAAGGCGCTAGCTTATTCTAAAAATCACGTGGCACAATTAGCCAAGCTCTAAAAACAACCGCCTGTCCGTCATTGACTGGCGGTTGTTTTACATGAGTCAACTTGATTTTGAAATAAGGTTTTGATATGAAAAAGCAAACTTCGCGTGGTTTTACCTTAGTTGAAATCGCAATTGTGTTGGTCATTATTGGGCTCTTAATTGGTGGTGTGCTACGGGGTCAAGAGTTGGTGAACTCGGCACGTATTAATTCGATTTCGTCGCAACAAAGCGCGATTAAAACGGCATATTTCGGCTTCCTAGATCGGTTCAAAGCCTTACCCGGTGATTTAAGTGCCGCGCAAGCCCTACTAATCAATAGCAGCACGGCGCCCGCATCGGTCGCTGGTGACGGTGTCATTTTGTTAGCCGATAGTGCGGCCTTTTTTAATAATTTATCGCAAGCTGGATTTATCACTTGTGCCAGCTGTTCGGCTTCAACCATCGTGACGCCTGGAACGAGTGGCGGGGTGGCGACCTACACACCGCCTGCTGCCGGGCTTAATGGTGCTAACACGCTAGTCAACGTCTTTGGTCAGCCATTGGCATTTCAATACAACTCAGGGGCTAACGGGTCTAACGGCGCTGGGGCCATTAATTTCATGTCAGTCACAACGACCGAGGGCGGAGCACCAACGCTGACGACTGGATCCATGATTGCCTCCAATTTGCTGGCCGAATTAGATCGCAAATCAGACGATGGCAACCCTGCCGGTGGCTCGTTCCGTTATACCGATATTGTGGCAACAGCGTCTACTGCCGCTCCGTTTGTATCAAATACGGCATCCAGTAGCTGCACCACAGGAGTCGTTGCAACTGGGTTTTCTTGGGCCGTCGCCCCCCCCAGCAACTGCCAAGGCGCAAGTTTGTTTTAATCATGAAACGCCCGATCAATCAAGGCTTTACGCTAGTAGAAATTGCGATCGTACTAGTCATTATTGGCTTATTGATCGGCGGTGTGCTGCGTGGACAAGAGCTGCTTAACTCGTCGCGGGCTAGCACCATCGCCTCCCAGCAAACCAGCATGCAAACCGCTTTTTATGGGTTTGTTGATCGTTACAAAATGCTGCCAGGCGACCTCAGTTCCGCGCAAGCCTTATTGATTAACAGCACCACCGCACCCGCGTCCGCGCCTAGCGATGGCAATGTCATGCTTGCCGATAGTCCTGCCTTCTTTAATAATCTCACGCAATCAGGGTTTATTGTTTGTGCCGCATGCAGCAGTACCGCGGTTGTTACGCCCGGCACAAGTGGCGCATCGGCGACTGCCGCCACGTATCTGCCGCCAGCGGGGGGGCTTAGCGCATCAAATAGTCCCGTGAATGTGTTCGCTCAACCCATGGCTTTTTACTTTAATACGGGCTCCACGGCAGGCAGCACCGCAGTTGTTGGTGGTAGTACGCCTGGCGGCATTAACTTTTTAGGCTTATCGGGAGAAGGTGGCAAGCCCTTGTTACTCACCGGCGGCGTGATTCCATCACCCATGATGGCAGAAATTGATCGCAAAACGGATGACGGCAGCCCGGGCACAGGCCAGTTTCGATATACGGATATCGTTGCCGCAACAGGCACGTCTGGCACGTCCATTTTTACCAGTGCAGCAGCTTCTAACGCCTGCTTTGCTGGGACTGCAGTGCCTTTTACTTGGGTCGTTATATCCTCTGGCAATTGCCAAGGTGCGTCCCTGCTTTAAATAGCAAATACATCATAAAAAGCTTAAGTCATGTTTCAAGTTAATGGTTCACAGCGAGGATTTTCACTGGTTGAAGCGGCTATCGTGCTGTTAATTATTGGCTTGACGATTGGCGGTATTTTGCGCGGTCAAGAACTCGTTGCCTCTGCCCGCGTGAGAAATGTGGTTGACCAAGTTCGTGCTGTGCAAGTGGCCTTTTACGGCTTTCAAGATCGATATAACGCGCTTCCCGGCGATTTAACAACGGCGCAAGCGGCTTTGGTCAACCCTAATACGTCTGCAGCACTGAGTAGCCCTGCCGATGGATGGGTTCCTATTGTCGATAGTCAGCAATTTTTTAATAATATTGCGCAAGCTGGCTTTATTTCTTGCTCGACTTGCATGGTCAAGCAAACAGTTGCTAGTAATCCAACGGCTAGTTTTAGCCCTGTCAATATCTTTGCGCAGCCCATTGCTTTTGCCTTCCCTATTCCTGTCTCGCTACCGGCAACCAACGCGCTGGGCACTTATTTTCTATCCACGCAAGCCAATGAAGGCAGCCGAGCCATGGTGACGACTGGCGGAGCCGTTGACTCCAAGTTACTTGCTGAAATTGATAGGAAAATTGATGACGGCTATCCCGCTTCAAGTCAATTTCGGTTTAGTGATGCGATTCCGTCTGTCAATGGCGTAATATCGTCGCCGCCCTTTATTAATTGTGTATTAACGGATGCGACCTTAGGCTATGTTTGGGCTATAAATCCGCCCGGGCAATGCCAAGGGATTTTATTATTATGATTTGAGCTTTGTTGGAGATAACTCACTAGCTAGAGGTAAGATGCTGTGAGACTTATTTTTTAATTATTTTGGGAGAATTTCATGCTGAAGTACGTTCAAACTATGTTATCTGCGTTGCTTGTTTCTACGACTGTATTCTTAGTCGCTTGTTCGGGCTCTGACGCCCAGTCTGGCGATCGTTTTGAAGGAACAGGTACAGCGACTGTCTCGCAAGATGGCGACATTAAAGGCGACGGTAAAGGGAAATCACATAGCGATCGGGACGGCGACATCGACGGCCATGAGGGCAATGATGGCAAAGATGGCGATGGTGGCGATGATGATGATGATAGCCATAAAAATAGGCGCTACAAATTAAAAAACCCAACAGATAAGATTGTTTGTACCGACGCCACCACAGGGCAGATCACTGTACACGGAAAAGGCGACACTATTCACAAAACTACGAAAGCAACTTGCGTAGTGACGCCTGCCAGCCAAGTGCCAACAACAACCACTGGTTCAACTTCAGGTTCGACAGGCTCGGGAACGGGAACAACAACAACAAGCACGACGGGCTCGGGATCGACGAGTAGCGGCACGGCAACCACTTCGGCAAAAGATCCTGCCAATTCTTTTTAAGTTTTGATCTCTTAATGAAATTAGCGGTTTTTACATTTATTGCTAGCGTATCCCTGACTGCGTGCAATCTGCCGCCGCAGCCGACGAGTGTGCAGCATGTGGGTGAAAAACCCGCTGCTACAGCGGCACTCACACCGCCCAGCTTGCGTCCCGTAAGGCTTCCGGCTATGCCGCCTGCCCCCATCCCTCGTCCGGCGCAAGAGGTCTTCAGCGTCGTTGTCAATGACGTTTCGGTCAAAACATTACTGTTCGCGCTAGCGCGGGACAACAAACTCAATGTCGACATTCACCCTTCGGTTGGTGGGCGGGTGACGCTGAATGCAACAGATCAAACTTTGCCGCAACTGCTTGAGCGCATTGCTGCACAAAGCGATATCCGCTACGAAATCAACGGTAATTTATTGCGCGTTCAGCCCGATGTGCCGTACTTACAAAATTACTCCGTCGACTACGTTAATTTGCAAAGGCAGTCGAGTAATCAAGTGTCGGTGAGCGCTTCGTTGGGCGGTGCTGCCTCTACGAGTTCTGGCTCGTCAGACTCCTCGATTAAGTCGACTACCGACAACCGTTTTTGGGAAACCTTGATCTCAAATGTTTGCCAAATCGTGGTGACATCCAATCAAAGTCGCAATCAACGCGATGAGCAAATAGATCGGCAACGAATTCAAGAACGTGATGATCGACTCAAAGTGGCACTAGAGCTGACCAAGGCCATTCAAACACTGCCGACTACAGGGACAACCGCGCCTACTGCGCAAGCCGCGGCTCCGCAAGGTATGGCCTCCGATTTAATGCGGCAAGTTTTAAGTACAACGGCAAACCAAAATGCCGCCCAAAACAATGTCACCACTATCTCATCAAACGCCAGCGGTGGTGCCCAAACGGCATCGGGCGCTACAGCTACACCAGCGGCAGCGCAAGCCAGTAACACGGCCGCTGCTGCGTGCGGCCTGACGGCTGGCGGCGGAGTGAGTGGTGCTAACAATCCATTGATGGTCAATAAAGAGTCTGGCGTGATTGGCATTAATACGACATCCAAAGGCCATGACCGTGTACGCGCGTTTTTAGACCGAGTGATGGCGGGCGCTCGCCGCCAAGTCTTAATTGAAGCAACGGTGGTTGAAGTGCAACTTTCTGCCGCATCCCAGTCAGGGATTAATTGGTCGCAAATTGTGACCTCGGGCGCGGCCAAAGGGTTAACCGTCAATCTAACGGGTTCTTCGTCACTGGCTGGCACGAATGCAGCAACCATTGGCTATAGCAACACCGCGTCTGCTCTTGGAAATATCGCCGCAGCCATCAGTTTGCTTGAAAGTTTTGGCACCACCAAGGTTTTATCGAGCCCCAAACTATCGGTCATTAACAATCAAACAGCCATCATTAAAGTGGTGGATAACTACGTTTATGTCACACTAAGTTATACCCCTGCGCAATATAACGCCACATCGGGCACCGTGGTGAGCGCGGCCGCGTACACCTCCAACATCAATACCGTTCCCGTAGGTTTTGTGATGACGGTCACGCCTCAAATATCTGACTCAAGCGAAGTCACACTTAATGTTCACCCAAGTATCACTCGGGTGATTAGCACCATCGTTGACCCCAATCCCGTGCTGCTCAACTCCACTCCACCCATTACAAACCTCATTCCTGTTGTCCAAACACGCGAACTCGAATCCATTCTCAGGGTGCAAAACGGAGAAATTGCCGTGCTAGGCGGATTGATGCAAGAATCTAACACCAGCACTGAGCAAGGCGTGCCAGGTCTTAATCGTGTGCCCGTTGTTGGGACGCTTGCAGGCCAACGAAGTGAAACACGTTCAAAAACGGAGTTGGTTGTGTTTATGCGCCCTGTCGTCATCAAAGAAGCGTCAATCAATGGCGATTACAAAGAATATAAATCACAATTGCCAACGAGTACTTTTTTTAATGGCACGCCATCTGAAGCATGGGGGATGCAAAAATGAAGCTTTACGCCATCGCGCTATTGACGGCAATTGCCCTAACTTCGAGGGCGCAAACAAATGCGCCAGCAGCAAGCAATAGTCAACGTACGGCGCAAGCTGCCGCGGATCAAATTGACCCACAACCACAGATTCGGCGCAGCTTGCTCCGCGCCGCAGTTGATTCAGACATTTTGCGTGGCTATAAGGCGCTTGAGCAAAACCAATTCACACAAGCGCGCGAAGCCTATAGCCAAGCATTAGCTAATAACCCTACGCAGCGGGATGCGCTACTAGGGATTGCCTATGCACACCAAGCACTAGGAAATACCGAGCAAGCCGTGGCAACGCTGCGTCGCCTCGTTGAGCTTTATCCTCGCGACAGTGATGGGATGAGCGCCCTCTACCTCATTAGTGGAGGAGATCCGCTTTCAGAAGAAACCAAGTTTAAGCAATTACTTGAACGCAGCGAGTACCCCTCGGCTGTGTATTACACGCTTGGCGTGCTTTACTACGAACAAAGCCGGTTTGGCGAGGCCGAGCGCGCCTTTAGCCGTGCGGCGGCTCTCTCGCCAAATCAACCTGATTACGCCTTTAATCTTGCGCTTAGCCTAGATCAGCTTGGCCGTGCACGCGACGCGGCTAGGCAGTATGTCATGGCCCTCAATTTATCCAACCAAACGAATGCGGTCTTTAGTCGCGATTTGGCGCGCACTAGACTTAAAATTTTGACAGCAACGCCATGATGCAAAGCGATTCGACTAAAGGCTCATTGCGCAAAACTGACCGTGAATTAGCCGACAAACTCATTGCCGAGAAACATCTCTCAACCAGTGAGCTAAGCATTGCGTTAGCAGAGCAAAGCCGTCTTGGCGGGTTTTTGCATACGCACATTACCCGTCTGGGTTTGATGTCGGCATCTATCCTGCGCGACATCCGCGCAGCTCAACTCCAGCTGCCGGTCATCGATATTACGGCTCAACGCCCCGATCCTGCCGTTCAGCGACTATTGTCAGGCTCACTTGCTCGGCATCACAAAATGCTGCCGGTTGCAAAGTCTAGCGCAGGACATCTTCTATTGGCGGTGACAGACCCAAGTGACCTCATTGGCATTGATCAAGTGACCGCCTATCTGCGCGGTCAAGGCATTGTTCACGTCAAACTAGGACTTGCTAGCGATGCTGAGTTGCACCGCGAAATTGATCGCGTATTTGGTGAGCGCATTTCAGTTGAAACTATTTTGGCGACCGGCGGGAAGGAGCCACCAGTCGATAAAATTGTTGAGTCCATTTTGCAGCAGGCCTACGACTCGGAAGCATCCGATGTGCACTTCGAGCCCGACGAGTACTTTTTACGTGTCCGGCTACGTATCGATGGCGTACTCAAGCAAACCCATCTCTTGCATTCATCCATCTGGTCGGGCATTGCCGTCAAGCTCAAAGTCTTGGCTGGTATGAATATCGCTGAAAATCGCCTTCCACAAGATGGCCGATTTGGCATGAAACTGGGTATTAACGATATTGATTTTCGTGCGGCATGTCTACCCACTGCTCATGGCGAGAACATTGTCTTGCGCTTGCTAGATAAGAATAAAAATATCGTCCCCTTCAAACGTGTGGATATCAGCGAGCACGCACGACGCTGCATCAACATAGCGGTCGCCAAACCAGAAGGTATTGTGCTTGTGACCGGACCTACTGGTAGTGGTAAAACGACCACGCTCTATTCGGTGCTCTCATCGGTCAGCACGGAGGATGTCAACGTCATGACCCTCGAAGACCCGATTGAGTACCCGCTGCCGTTGATTCGGCAGACGCAGATTACTGAAAAATTGACTTTTGCCGATGGTGTACGCGCCCTCATGCGGCAAGATCCTGACGTCATTTTGGTGGGCGAGATTCGTGATCAAGAAACCGCTGAAATGGCTTTTCGTGCCGCCATGACAGGTCATCAAGTTTTTGCCACCTTGCACACGAACTCGGCGCTGGCGGCTGTACAGCGGCTACGTGATATCGGTGTGAGTTCTGAAATTTTGGCAGGCAATATGATTGGCGTCATTGGTCAACGTCTTGTCCGTAAGCTTTGCACGCAATGCAAATCTCCGACACGGCTCACGCCGCAAGATCAAAAATTGCTGGCAGTGTCAGATGCAGATGTTGCCACCACTCGTATCTACAAATCCGTAGGTTGCGAGCACTGCGGCCAGTCAGGATTCCGTGGGCGATTCGTACTGATGGAAGTGCTTTTATTTGATGAAAAAATGGATGAACTCATTGCCACAAATGCAAGCCCACCTGAACTAGCAAGATACGCCCGCAGTGCTGGCTTTGTGACGCTACGCGAAGATGCTATTCGCCGCGTCTTGATTGGTGAGACCACGATCGAAGCCGCTAGCCGCGTGGTCAGCTTCACAGAGCGCTGAGCGCAAACGAATTAAGCCTATGCCTGTCTACGCTTGGAAAGCCATTAACGCCGAAGGCAAAACGATCACGGGTAAGAGTCAAGCCATTGACACAAATGCTCTGACGACTCATCTTGAGCAATCTGGCCAACTTTTACTCAAAGCTAGCGAAGTTCGACCAGGCTTCTCTTTGGGTAAACAAAAGGTCGGACGTGAGCAGCTTCTCAATTTCAGTTTTCAACTCAGCATGATGATGCGCGCTGGCGTAACCATTTTGGACGCGCTGCGTGATGTCTCCGAAGGCGAGGGCAATTCTGCCATGCGCGAAGTCATTGGCAACCTCATCGAGAGCCTCTCAAGCGGAAAAACACTATCGCAGGCAATGGCTGCGCAGCCTAAGATTTTTGATGAGGTGTACCTTAATTTGATTCAGGCAGGTGAACAAACAGGCCAGCTAACGGAGGTTCTAGAAGACCTCACTGAAACACTGAAGTGGCAGCATGAAATGGCGAGCCAAACCAAAAAAGCGCTGACCTATCCCATTATCGTGACGGTTGTGATTACTGGCGTGATGCTATTCATGCTTGGGTACGTCGTTCCGCAAATTACGCAACTGCTAAAAACATTACAAATCGAATTGCCTTGGCAAACAAAGGTGCTGATGTGGCTGTCAGATGGCGTTGTCAATCACTGGCAGTTTATGGGGCTCGTGGTAGCTTCGCTTGTTATTTTCGGTGTCTTTTTTGCCAAAATCCCTGGCCCCATGCAAGGGCGTGTTGATAGGCTCAAGCTGAGCATCCCCGTTGTGGGGAAAGTACTCTCGCGCATCTCACTGGCTCGCTTTGCCTATGTTCTTGCAATGTTGTACGCTGCGGGTGTGACGGTGACGGATGCGTTAAAAGTAGTTGAGAAAGCAGTCGGCAACAAGGCGATGGCCGAAGCCGTCAGAAGTGCAAGGTTACAAATTGGAAAAGGCAAAAGTCTGTCTGCCGCATTCACAGGCAGTGATTTATTTCCGCCCATGGTAGTGAGTATGTTGCGCGTGGGTGAAGCCACCGGCTCGCTTGATAAATCGCTAAAAAATGTCAGCTACATGTACACGCGTGAAGCGCGCGACGCCGTGGAAAATTTACAAGCCAGCCTTCAACCCATCATGACCATCGTGCTTGGAGGGATGATGGCCGTCATCATTGTGTTTACGCTGGGACCACTCTATATCAATGTGATCGGGGGAGGCAAGTTCTAATGGCCACCAAACTCGATTTCATTAAAAGCTCTAGCCCATTACACATACTGCATTTGTCGTCTGGCAAGGCGCAAATTTATTTGGTAAACGCTAAAGGCGCCAAAGCTATTGCACTGACTAGTGAAGCAGGAAATGTGTCTGATCTTGCGCCCATTGCATTGGAGTCTCTGGACATACCTTGGGCGATTTTGGTCGATCAAAGTGAAGAGACTTTTTGGGGTGGTGTCATGCCAGTCATGCGGGGTGCGGCAAAAAATGCCTGGATTGACCGGATGTCTGCACAATCGGGCTCCGAAAGTCCGTATCAATGGTCAGAGCTTCAAGGAAAAAGCCGCTCACAACCCGATAAGCTGCGTGTGCTTGGGTACACACTGGGAAGGCCAGAAAGTCTTACACCTTGGCTTGATGCACTACAAAGCTGTGAGGCTCGAATTCGAGGGGTCTATTCGCCCGTCATGACGACAGCAACGGCGCTCAGTATCTTAAGAATAAAACCCCTCAAACGCGAATACGACATTGGCGTATTGGTCACGCCACATGCCGAGGGGATTCGTCAATCAGTGCTTGTGGCAGGACGCGTTCGATTCTCACGCTTGGCATTGCACGCTTTTAGCGGTGGCACCCAATGGGTTCAGTCCGTTTATAGCGAAACGGCAAGACTGAGAGAGTATCTCGCCAGCAGTGGCCTCCTTAAAAGTGATCGTGCAGGCATGCATTTATACGTCGTACTGCCGCCCTCTGTTGATGCGGTGACGGCTAAAGGTGTGACCGTGGAGCACCCAAAAGATCTTTATCGCTGGATTGAGAGCCCACTTGCAGATTTGGTCTACGTTGCCGCACTGGCAAAAACGCAACCCCTTGCTCATCTAGCGCCCGCTTTTTATACTAAACGTGATTTGAGTGTGCGAATCACAAAAGGCATCTACATTGCAAGCACGATTGTTTGCGTGGTAGTCATCGCTTATGCCTCTTTTGCTATTTCACAGCTTTGGCAAAAACAAGTAGAGATAGAAGCCACAGCAGCAGCCTCAAAAACAGCATTGCAGCAATATACGGCCATTGCAAAAAACTTCCCTCCCACCCCACTAACCGCGCTTCAATTAATTGAAATGAGCAAACGATGGGATGTCATTAAAGCAAGCGCTCCTTCGAATCTGCGTGATCTTTTAGTGGTAGCAGGGCAAATTTTGGATAAGCACCCCAACATGATTATTGAATCCATGGAGTGGGTTGGAGATCTACCCAATAAGCCTAGTCCACCGAGCGCTGCGCCAGGCTTGCCACCGCCACCATCCAAAGAGAAAAAAGAAATCGCGTCACTACTACTGGCAGGCAGTATTCGCGGTATCGCTAGTGATGATTTGCGGGGCACACGCGATGAATTATCTAAGCTCATGTTAGACTTTAATCGCGACCCTCATATTCGGGCTGAGGTGACCAAAAAACCACTGGATTTGAGCACCAAAGCATCACTGTCTGGCTCGGGTAAACAAGAGTCATCCGAGCTCAGTTTTGAAATCAAATTATGGCAACGCTAAATACCCAAGCGGATGGCGCATACGATGATGATGACCATGAATCATCGGGTGCCTCTGCTATTCCCAAAGAGCTGACGTGGAGCTGGCGTACTTGGCCAAGCAATTTGCGCCGAGCGGTAACTATTTGTGCGTGCCTAAGCACGACAATGGTGGCGCTCATCTTATTTTTACAAGATCAAGATAAAGATTTCACACAAAAGCTAGATGCCAACATGAGCGGGAAGTCTCAAGCGCAAACCAAACTACGTGAAAGCGGGCAAGAGCGCGATACCATCGTCAAAAATCTACCCGTGCTCAAAGAGCTAGAGGTGAAAGGGATTTTTGGTGAAGAAAAGCGATTGGAATGGGTAGAGCAACTCCGCATCATAGAGAAGCGATGGCCTGGCATCACCATTAAATATGACATTTCGCCGCAAAAACTTATCCCCAAAGAAGGCACCAACGGCGTGGTTCCGCCTATTCCTGCGGGAGCTAAACTGCCAAACGGCGACCCCGTCAAACAATTTGGCGTGTTTAGTACCGATATGAAGCTCACCTTATCACTTCTGCAAGAAGGTGATGCGTTGGCTATTTTTGATGAGCTAAAAATCGCAAGTCTTGGACTTTTTAGTGTCAAAAAATGCACCATGAAACGGCCCAATAACGCCATCGCCGTTGACACGCCAGGCGACTTTGGCTTACCCTTAGCCGCTGACTGCACGCTCAACTGGATTAGTATGAACGCCTATTAGTTATATGAATAAAAAAGGCCTCCTCGTTCTCGCTATTTGTCTCCACCAAGTCAGCTCTGCGCAGACAGCGTCAGAGCCGCCAGCAGGTGCTGGCCAGCCTCTGCAACGAAATATAGGTCAAACCCGTTACGGCACAGGGCTAGGCAAGCTACTCACTACCGAACGCGAACGCGTCAAGATTGACAATCTGCGCTTCAACAGCGCCCCGGAGCCTACCCCAAAAACAACGGCACAAGAAATTGTGATTGAAGTGCCTATGCTTTGGCATATCGACGGCATTAGCCACCGACCCAATCGACCTCCTCAACAGCGCACAAGCGTATGGATTAATGGCCGCGTTTATGCTGAAGACGAACTTCCCCATGGCTTGAGCGTGGTGCGAAATGCAGCCGGATTGGTGATTGGCTTGAACTCAGTTGTCAGTAAAAATAAAACCGAATTTGCCAAAATTGGCGAAGATATCACAAGGCCACAAACCACAGCAGAAGCCCAAGCCATTGACTTTGCAGCGACGTTGGCGCGAAAACCACCGGAGAAGCCATGAAGAACAGACACATCAAATCACCACGCAGCATGCAGCGCGGCTTGATTGGTATCTTATTGCTGGTCACGATTGCGGTTATTGCTGTCACCGTATTTAGCAAAAATATTTGGGGTGATGACGCCAAGACTTACCAGCAAAAGGTAAATCAAGAAGCGCTTAGGCAAGCGAAGGCTGCGCTGCTGGATTATTTAGTAGTAGGTGCCGTCTCAAGCGGCATTAAAGATCCTTTCGGCACGAGTAATCTGGGAAGGTTGCCGTGCCCTGATCAAGATGGCAATGGCGTTAGCGAACCATCCTGTGGTATTGGTGCAGGTCCCTACCTTTTGGCTGGCTATCACAGCTTAGGATTGTTACCTTGGGCTACGCTCAATTCTTCAGTCATTCGCGACGCGTCGCAGCAATGCCTTTGGTATGCCGTGGATGGCCTCTATAAATCCAATCCCGCATCAACACCCGTCAATTCAGACTCGTTCGGTAGTTTTTCTGTTGTTCAGCCTGTTAAACCAACCAATCCCGCCTTGCTGAATACGACGTGGCCCATACAAACATTAGCCGGCGACTTAACAACGGTGGGTGTCTCAGCAAATCGTGTGGTCGCTGTCATCATTGCTTCTGGTTCTGCGGGCGGTACGCAAACGCAAACGTCTGTTGGTGGCGCAACCTATGCTTGTGGCTTGACTAAAGCCGTAGGCGGCACACCTAATGCGGAAGCATCTGCCCCTGATTTCTTGAAGTACTACTCTCCTTCAATTAATAATCAATCGCTCATACCCGCCAGTGGAACACCTGTGGCAAACCCACCTTATCCAGCAACCACGCCTGCAGGCGCTTTAACCACCTTCATGACCGCTGACGTAGGGCAAGAGCAACTGAACGACCAAGTTGTTTGGATAACGGCTGCTGAAGTAGCGCAAGCAACGACGAGACGAGTGGCACAGCTTTATGCCAACCAAATTAATCTGTATGTCAGTAAAACTGGCTTCTACCCTTGGGCTGCGGCTACACCTGGCGGGAAGTGCCAAAAAAACCTATTGCAAGGATTCGTGCCATACGACTGCGATGTCTATCCTTCAGGGTCAAACAATAGCAGCAGCCCCACAATAAGCTTGGCTTTTGGCAGTGGGAACTTTTACAACGACATCGATAATTGGGCTGGACAAGCGCACTACGCTATAGCAAAAGATTGCGTAGCGAAAACTTCTATTACGCTCCTGTCCGTCATTTATCCAGTCTCTGGCAGCGGCGGCACTCTGACCCATCCTTGCTCAAATGGCTCAGATCGAATTAATGTGGGCACTGGCACAAATGGCCCGGCGGCCATTATTTTGATGCAAGGCCGTGCGCTCAGTAATCAATCAAGTTGCTCGCCATACAGCGGATCAAAAACTGCAAGAGATATCTCCCTATGTCTTGAAGATCCTACGAACATTGGCACGGTTCACACTGCATTTACAGCACCCAAGTCTTACTCCACCACCATGTATAACTCAGCGCCGTACAAAGTGCCGCAGACCTCTGGCAGTAATGATTACATGGTTCAATTCACTACAAACTAAGACGCTTAGGTATGAAGAAAATAAAAACACTCCCCCTCGGCTTTACGCTTATTGAGTTGGCGGTGGCTTTGACTATCGTTGCCTTAGTGATTGGCGGCTTGGCTGTACCCATGAGTAAACGCATTGCCGAACAGCAGTATGTGGATACGCAAGCAAACATTGATAAAGCAATGGACGCCTTGGTTGGGTATGCCATCCAAAATCGCAGGTTGCCTTGCCCGGACGTCGATACAGTATCCGGCTCTACGGATAATCGAGACGGCTTCGAAGATATCGCTGGAGCTGCTGGTGCCATTACTGGTTGCTCTATCGGCATTGCGGGAACAGCCGCCAATGCTGTTAATTACCATTCCGATCCAGATGGTGTGAGTTGGGGAGATTTACCTTGGCAGACGCTGGGACTTGCAGCCCCAAATAATGTTGATGCTTGGAATAACCGTTTGCGCTATGCCGTGTTTACACCGCTGGTCACTCAAGTTATTCCGTCGATCACTTGCTCGAATCTACCCACAGCGCCAACAACTGGCGTTGGATTTCAAAATCTTGGCTGCAACACAACTATCGCCAACACAACGATTGCGGGTGGCGGGCAAATTGACATCCGCTGTGCCAATCCGTCAATACCTCCGGCCACGCCAGCACTGGGCTGCCTCACGACACCCGCTGCCGCGCCCTATCAAGTGACTCAAAGCGCTGTTTTCGTCGTCTATTCAATGGGGGCCAATGGCTGGGGATCAACCAGCATGGTCAACCTTGGCTCTACAACGCCTATGGCGTTTACGTCTCCGCTCATAGCCCAGCTGCCTGACGAAGCCGCCAATGCGCCCGAGCTTGAGAGTGGGCTGACTCAGGCATTAGCAAGCGCGATGCGCCGACAATTTGTCGCCCGCTCACGCACCGACGCGTCCAGCGCGGCGGGCTCTTTCGATGACGTCGTCAGTTTTATGTCTGCCGCTACTTTGACAGCTAAGTTGTCTAACGCTGGAGTTTGGCCTTGAGCAATATGAAACGCGGCTTTACATTAATCGAACTGTCGATTGCTCTTGTCATCGTCGCTTTACTGCTGGGCGGTTTGTCCGTACCGTTAAGTAAGCGATTAGCCGAGCAGCAATACGCACAAACGCAAGCCAGTATTGATAAGGCCATGGAAGCTTTGGTAGGGTATGCATTATTGAATCAACGGCTTCCTTGCCCTGACATCTCAACGACAGTGACTGACAACCGTGACGGCTTAGAGGATAGCCTGCCAGGGGCGCCGAGTACTTGCGCGATTGGCGCCAATACGGGGGCGTTTGATTTCACGCTGTCTTCGGATGCAACTGGGGCCAGCTGGGGAGATTTGCCTTGGCAAACACTAGGTCTAGCGGCACCTTACAACGCCGATGCTTGGAATAACCGTTTGCGTTATGCCGTCGTTACCTATTTTGCAATGCCTGCACCTACACTGAAAACCAATCTTGGTACAACAAGCAATAGTCTGCTGGTCTATTGCCGTGGCCCCAGCGCCACAGGTACAGCAGCGCCAGGCTGTATTTCTCCCACTTATTCGGTCAGTAACGACGTAGCCTTCGTTGTCTATTCAGAAGGCTCGAATGGCTGGGGGTCAACTAGCATCACTAGCTTATCTGTTCGCACACCCTTTAATGCAACACAACTAGCTTTCGCACCCGATGAAGCCGCCAATGCCCCTGAAAAGAAAACGGGATCAAATACAACAGCCATCACATCGCGCAAACAATTTGTAACCAGAGATAGAACCGAGGCAGTCAGTCAAGCTGGTGAGTTTGATGATTTACTCAGTTATATGCCCAGAGCTAAATTAGCAGCTAGACTTATGAACGCAGGCCTATACCCCTAAATGAAATCAATACCCCCCCCCATCTCACGCGGCTTCAACTTGGTAGAAATTGCCATTGTTTTGGTCATCTTCACCCTTGTCATCACGGGCATATTACGTGGGCAAGAATTAATTAACTCGGCCAAGGCGCGTCATTTAATCGACCAAAAAAGTAGCTTTCAAACGGCTTTTATTGCTTTTTCAAATCGATACAAATTAACCGCTGGTGATTTAACTGCCGCACAAGCAAGCTTTGTTGCTAACAATATCGTGCTCCCCTCTGCGTGCGGCGGAGACGGTGTGGTTAATTTTGATTCGAATAACTCTCAATCTTGCAGCCAACCAGAGTCCGTTGTCGTTTTTCAAAATTTAACTGCGGTCAATTTATTGTCATGCGCGAACTGCATGAACGTATCGCCTACAGCGCCAAACGTTGATGCAACTACGGGCAACACTTACATTAATTCTTATAGCCAATCGTATCGATTTGGTCTTGTCTCTGCATCCAACGCAGCGGCGGGTGGTTACTGGCTTGACCCTAATCCCGCTTTAATGCCGGCTAAAAATATCTTAAGCACGGGATCAAAAATAACCGCCGCCATCTTGCAGCAAGTCGATCAAAAAGCGGATGACGGATTTCCTCACTCAGGGCTCTTCAGACAAAGTACCACCGACTCTGCTGACTCCACAACCAACTGCGCACCATCAACGGTGGCAGGTACAGTGACAAGCTACACGTGGAATAACTTGGGCAATGCCAACTGCGCAGGTGCTTGGCTCTTTTAAGCAGGGATAATTAGCGGCTCGCAATGTTGCGCTGGCTGGCTCGTGTTTTTAGGGATTGTCCTCGTGCTTATTTCTTTTGTCGGGTTAATGGGTAGTGGCAAAACGACCGTCGGTCGGGCTTTGGCACGCCGTTTAAAACTTGATTTTTTTGATACTGATCATGTGATTGAGGCACGCCTTGGTTATTCGCTACGCACTTTTTTTGAACAAGAAGGTGAGCCGCGTTTCCGTGATTTAGAAGCCTCGGTCATTGAAGAGCTAACGCTCAAAAATAACGCTATCTTGTCCACTGGCGGCGGCGCTTGCGGGCGACTTGCGAACCGTGAACATCTCAACACCCGCTCGCACTGCATTTACCTCAAAGCCACGCCAGAAGAGCTCTACCGCCGCATTCGACACGATGGCACGCGTCCGCTTTTACAGGTGAGTGATCCACTCGCGAAGCTACGTGATTTGTATACGGCACGGCACCTGCTGTACAGTGAGACTGCCCACGAAACATTTGAAACATCGCGCCCATCGATGAGTTTTCTCATTAATCAAATTCACTCAAAATTGGAGCTCGCCGGTGTCATCTAACAACCAAAATACTGTGCGGATTAGCATGGATGAACGCAGTTACGACATCGTGATTGGCACTTCGTTATTGGGCGATGCGGCCACTTACGCTGCCTTGCCCAAAGCCAGTACGGCGATGATTGTGACTAACACAGCTGTGGCACCGCTATACGCAAAACGCCTAGCGGGTGCCCTTGCAGGACAATACCAACGGGTGCTACAGGTCGTTTTACCTGATGGCGAGTCTTATAAAGACTGGCAAACACTCAACCTCATTTTTGATGCCCTCCTGCAAAACGGTTGCGATCGCAAGACGGTTTTATTTGCGCTGGGCGGCGGCGTAGTAGGTGATATGACGGGCTTTGCTGCGAGTGCCTACATGCGCGGCGTGCCATTTGTGCAAGTGCCAACCACATTGCTCTCGCAGGTGGATTCATCCGTGGGCGGCAAGACAGCCATCAATCACCCGATTGGGAAGAACATGATTGGCGCGTTTTATCAACCCGTCCTAGTCGTCACAGATCTTTCAACCTTGTCAACATTACCTGCACGTGAACTGAGCGCGGGTCTAGCCGAAGTCATCAAGCACGGCATTATGGCTGACTGGGCTTACTTCGAATGGCTGGAAGCCAATATGGATAAGCTTTTGCAAGGCGATATGACCGCTATGGCCCATGCGGTAAGGGTTAGCTGCGAAATCAAGGCGCGCGTCGTCAGTTTGGATGAACGGGAAGGCTCCAGCGGCATCCGCGCCACCTTGAATTTTGGACACACCTTTGGTCACGCCATTGAAGCCGGTCTTGGCTTTGGAGTTTGGCTACATGGCGAGGCAGTGGCGTGCGGCATGGTGATGGCAGCGCGGTTATCGCAAAGCCTTGGCTATGTCGACGCTGTGTTTGTAGAGCGCGTGACAAACCTATTAATTCGAGCAGGATTGCCAGTCGATGGACCAGAGTCGATCACACCTGATGAATACCTCCACCACATGAGCGTAGACAAAAAAGCAGAAGGCGGGCAAATCAAATTCATTGTCATTGATAGGCCTGGACACGCGAAAGTGCAAGCCGCTCCGAATGATTTGGTACTTGCAGCGCTAAAATAATTTAATTAGGGACAGACCCTAATTAAATGGAGCACTTATGGCAAGACAACCTCGCCTTTCGATTGCAGGCTATCCACACCATATCATTCAGCGTGGGAATAATCGACAAGCGATTTTCCATACCGATGAAGACCGCAAGGCTTATCTAGCTTGGCTTAGTGAGTATTCACAGCAGTTTGATGTTGCCATTCACGCCTTCGTATTAATGGATAACCATACGCATCTTCTGCTCACGCCCACAACCGAACTAGGCTTATCTAGACTCATGCAATCAGTGGGGCAACGCTATACCCAAAGCTACAACTACTTTCACAAACATACGGGTACTGTTTGGGAAGGGCGCTACAAATCGACCGTCGTGCAATCCGACCGTTACTTGCTGGCATGCATGGCGTACATTGACCTCAACCCTGTTCGAGCTGGCATGGCGAGTGATCCAGCCGACTACGCATGGTCAACATACCGTCACTATGCGGGGCAGCAGATTCAGCCACTCGTCACACCGCACGAACTTATGTGGACCCTTGGCAATACGCCGTTTTCCAGAGAAAAGAGTTATCGTGAGCTCGTGCACGCAGGTATTAACCAAGATCAACAAAGGATGCTCACTGATTCCGCCTTCAAAGGCTGGGCATTGGGTGACGATGCATTTACGGCTGCAATTCAATCCTCCACCCCAAGGCGCGTTACCAAGCAAAACGCTGGACGTCCTACGCAAACCATTTAATTGGGGACAGACCCTAATTAAATGGCTTACGTAGGCGGCATCATTTAATTAGGGTCTGTCCCCAATTAAATGGTTTAAAAAATCTTTATCATCGGGTAACTACTGATTTAGCTAAGGAGCTGCGCCATGTCCGACATCACCTTTAACCAACCTGGTCTTTACGATCCCGCCAACGAGCACGACGCTTGCGGCGTGGGCTTTGTCGCTCATATCAAGGGGCAAAAGTCTCACGCGATTGTGAGTAATGCGCTCAAAATTTTAGAGAACCTTGATCATCGGGGTGCAGTCGGTGCGGATAAGCTGATGGGTGACGGCGCTGGTATTTTGATTCAGCTACCTGACGCGTTATATCGTGAAGAGATGAAGAAGCAGGGGGTCACGCTACCGCCTGCTGGCGAGTACGGCATGGGCATGGTTTTCTTGCCTAAAGAGCACGCCAGCCGTATGGCTTGCGAGCAAGAGATGGAGCGCGCCATCAAGGCCGAAGGACAAGTATTTTTGGGTTGGCGCGATGTGCCCGTGGATCGTGACATGCCGATGTCGCCTACCGTGCGCGAAAAAGAACCCATCCTGCGCCAAGTGTTTATTGGACGCGGCAACGACGTGATCGTGCAAGACGCGCTAGAGCGCAAGCTGTATGTGATCCGAAAAACAGCCAGCGCGGCGATTCAAAACTTAAAGCTCAAGCACAGCCATGAGTACTACGTACCTAGCATGTCTAGCCGTACCGTGATCTACAAAGGTCTCTTGCTGGCGGATCAGGTGGGTACTTATTACCTTGATTTGAAAGACCCACGCTGCGTGTCAGCTCTCGGTCTCGTGCATCAGCGGTTCTCGACCAACACCTTCCCTGAGTGGCCATTGGCGCATCCGTATCGTTACGTGGCGCACAACGGCGAAATCAATACCGTCAAAGGCAACTACAACTGGATGAAGGCGCGTGAAGGCGTGATGTCGTCCCCTGTGCTGCAAGCCGACTTGCAAAAGCTCTATCCGATTAGTTTTGCCGATCAGTCCGACACCGCAACGTTTGACAACTGCCTAGAGCTGCTCACGATGGCGGGCTACCCACTCGCTCAAGCCGTGATGATGATGATCCCCGAACCGTGGGAGCAGCACACCACCATGGACGAGCGCCGCAAAGCGTTTTACGAATACCATGCCGCCATGATGGAGCCATGGGATGGCCCTGCATCTATCGTGTTTACCGATGGTCGCCAAATTGGCGCAACCCTTGACCGGAATGGCTTGCGCCCAAGTCGTTACTGCATTACCGATGACGATCTCGTCATCATGGGCTCTGAGTCGGGCGTGTTGCCTGTGCCCGAGAGTAAGATTATTCGCAAATGGCGCTTACAACCTGGCAAGATGTTTTTGATCGACCTTGAGCAAGGTCGCATGATTGATGATGAGGAGCTCAAAGCTAACCTCGCCAATAGCAAGCCATACAAGCAGTGGATTGAAAATCTACGGATTAAATTGGATGACGTTAACTTTGCTGAGCGCCGCGCCGCTCGTACTGATGCATCTGCAAAGCCGATCAATACAAAACGCATCACAGACCGCGTTAATTTATTAGACCGTCAACAAGCGTTTGGCTTTACGCAAGAGGACATCAAGTTCCTCATAGCGCCTATGGCAGCCAACGGTGAAGAAGGCATTGGCTCGATGGGCAATGACAGCCCGCTAGCCGTGCTGTCTAGCAAAAACAAACCCCTTTACAGCTACTTTAAGCAATTGTTTGCGCAAGTGACCAATCCACCGATTGACCCGATTCGCGAAGCGATTGTGATGTCGCTTGTGTCATTCATCGGACCCAAACCCAATTTATTAGACATCAACCAAGTCAATCCGCCTATGCGGTTAGAGGTGAGTCAACCTATTTTGAATTTTGCGGATATGGAAAAGCTGCGCGATATTGCAACGCATACCCAAGGCAAATTCAAAAGTACGACGCTAGACATTACCTACCCACTCGCCTGGGGACACGAGGGTGTGGAGGCCAAGCTGGCATCGCTCTGCGCTGAAGCTGTCGATGCAATCAAGTCTGGTAGCAACATTCTCATCATCAGTGACCGTGCCATTACCGCGACTCAGATTGCGATTCCTGCTCTGCTAGCTCTCTCAGCCATCCATCAACATCTTGTTCGTGATGGCTTGCGGACGACAGCTGGACTCGTTGTGGAAACGGGTACGGCTCGTGAAGTCCATCATTTCGGCGTGTTGGCCGGCTATGGCGCAGAGGCGATTCACCCCTACCTCGCCATGGAAACCTTGCAAGATCTGAATAAAGATTTAG
Source organism: Comamonadaceae bacterium (assembly GCA_947445115.1). Taxonomy (GTDB): domain Bacteria; phylum Pseudomonadota; class Gammaproteobacteria; order Burkholderiales; family Burkholderiaceae_C; genus JASGCK01. Next base: position 59,205 of record CANFCG010000014.1, read on the forward strand.
CCGGTGATTTGTCGGCCGATAAGGCGATCTACAACTACGTCAAAGCCATTGGCAAGGGCTTGTCAAAAATCATGTCGAAGATGGGCGTCTCCACCTACATGAGTTACTGCGGTGCGCAACTCTTTGAGGCCATCGGTATCAACACTGAAACCGTTGCCAAATACTTCACAGGCACACCGACGCGTGTCGAAGGCATTGGCATTTTCGAGATTGCCGAAGAAGCCATTCGCACGCACAAAGCTGCCTTTAGTGACGATCCAGTTCTTGCCTCCATGCTGGAGACCGGCGGCGAATACGCATGGCGTGCGCGTGGCGAAGAGCACATGTGGACACCGGACGCGATTGCTAAATTGCAGCACAGTACACGCGCCAACAACTGGAACACGTACAAGGAATACGCACAAATCATCAACGACCAAAGCAAGCGTCACATGACGCTGCGCGGTTTGTTTGAGTTCAAAGTGGACCCATCAAAAGCCATTTCGGTGGACGAAGTGGAGTCTGCCAAAGATATCGTGAAGCGTTTTGCGTCAGGCGCGATGTCGCTGGGTTCCATCTCCACCGAAGCCCACGCCACGCTGGCCGTTGCCATGAACCGCATTGGCGGCAAGAGCAATACGGGCGAAGGCGGGGAAGACCCTGCGCGTTACCGCCAAGAGCTGAAAGGCATCCCGATCAAGCAAGGACAAATGATGTCCGACCTGCTCGGCAAAGACGTGTTTGAAGTCGATTACGCCTTGAACGCGGGCGACTCCATGCGCTCCAAAATCAAACAAGTGGCATCGGGTCGCTTTGGCGTGACGGCGGAATATCTCTCGTCGGCTGATCAAATCCAAATCAAGATGGCGCAAGGTGCCAAGCCAGGCGAAGGCGGTCAACTGCCAGGTGGCAAAGTGTCCGAGTACATCGGCAAACTGCGTCACTCTGTGCCGGGCGTGGGCTTGATTTCCCCTCCTCCGCATCACGACATTTATTCGATTGAAGATTTGGCACAGCTGATTCACGACTTGAAAAACGTCGCGCCACATGCCAGCGTCAGCGTCAAGCTGGTCTCCGAGATTGGCGTGGGCACGATTGCCGCAGGCGTTGCCAAGTGCAAGGCCGATCATGTGGTGATTGCTGGACACGACGGCGGCACGGGTGCTTCACCTTGGTCGTCGATCAAACACGCGGGTAGTCCTTGGGAAATTGGCCTTGCTGAAACCCAGCAAACCCTTGTGCTAAATGGCCTGCGAAGCCGTATCCGCGTACAAGCCGATGGTCAAATGAAGACGGGACGCGATGTGGTCATTGGTGCGTTACTCGGCGCAGATGAGTTCGGTTTTGCAACTGCGCCGCTGGTCGTTGAGGGCTGCATCATGATGCGCAAATGCCACTTAAACACTTGCCCCGTGGGCGTTGCCACGCAAGACCCAGAATTGCGCAAGAAGTTTTCGGGCAAGCCAGAACACGTGGTCAACTACTTCTTCTTCATTGCCGAAGAGGCGCGTCAAATCATGGCGCAACTCGGTATCCGCAAATTTGACGATTTGATTGGCCGTGCTGATTTGCTCGATACGCAAAAAGGTATTTCGCACTGGAAGGCACAAGGGCTGGACTTCTCGCGCTTGTTGGCTGTGCCAAACGTCGCAGCTAGTGTGGTGAAATTCCACATCGAAAATCAAAACCATGGTTTAGAAAAA
>CANFCG010000015.1 GCA_947445115.1 Comamonadaceae bacterium
CACGCTGGATGTCAACAAGATTGCTAACTTCACCAAGCGTCCGCAAGACGTGGTGGGTTTGCACTTTTTTAGCCCTGCCAACGTGATGAAGCTTTTGGAAGTCGTGCGCGGCGAAAAGACCAGCAAAGACGTGATGGCGACCGTGATGACGATTGCCAAAAAAATCAAAAAAACTGCAGTCGTGTCTGGCGTATGCGATGGCTTTATTGGCAACCGCATGATTGAACAGTACGGACGTCAAGGCGGCTTCTTGCTAGATGAGGGCTGCACGCCAGCCCAAGTGGACAAAGCCATGGAGAAGTTCGGTATGGCGATGGGACCATTCCGCATGGGTGATTTGGCGGGTAACGATATTGGTTGGGCGATCCGCAAGCGCCGCGCTACCGAGCGTGCCGAGATGAAATACAGCAAAACGGCCGATCTTTTGTGTGAGCAAGGCCGATTTGGCCAAAAAGTGGGCAAAGGTTGGTACGACTATGTGGCGGGTAAGCGCGATGCGATTCCAAATGCCGAAGTGGTTGCCATGATTGAGGCGCATCGCAAGTCGCTCGGTATCACACCGCGCAAGATATCGGATGAAGAAATTGTGCAACGTTTGGTGTTTGCTCTCGTTAACGAAGCTGCGCACATCTTGGAAGAAGGTATTGCTAACAAGGCAAGCGATATTGACATCGTCTATATTTTTGGTTACGGATTCCCCGCTTATCGCGGTGGCCCATTGCATTACGCCGATCAAAAAGGACTGTTTAACGTGGTGGAAACCATGGCACGCTTTGCCAAGAATCCACTCGACGATGCAGCCTTCTGGAAGCCAGCGCCGCTGCTTGCTAAGTTGGCTGCTGCTGGTAAGACATTTAATTAATCCGCTTTGAAAAATATCTAAGGAAAAAATATCATGACATCCGCAGTAATTGTTTCTACCGCACGCACCCCTTTGGCAAAAAGCTGGAAGGGCGCTTTCAATATGACACACGGCGCGACCCTTGGCGGTCACGCTGTCGAGCACGCCGTTAAGCGCGCTGGCATTGATGCCAATGACATCGAAGACGTATTGATGGGTTGCGCCACGCCTGAAGGCGCAACGGGCGCGAACATTGCGCGCCAAATCGCACTCCGCGCTGGCTTGCCTATCACCGTCTCGGGCGCAACCGTGAACCGCTTTTGCTCGTCTGGTTTGCAAACCATCGCGATGGTCTCGCAGCGCATCATTGCGGGCGAAGGCGACGTGTTTGTAGCGGGCGGTGTGGAGAGTATCTCTTGCGTGCAGCAAGAGTCGAACCAACACATGCTGGCCGATTCTTGGCTCGCCAAAAACAAGCCCACCATTTATTGGAATATGTTGCAAACCGCTGAGCAAGTAGCTAAGCGTTACAACATTGGTCGTTTGGCCATGGACGAGTACGGCGCACGCAGCCAACAGCGCGCCGTTGCCGCATTGGCAGCAGGACTCTTTAATGACGAAATCGCACCGATCACCGTGACGATGGGCGTAGCTGATAAGGTGATGGGTCTGCGTACCAAAGAAGTGACCGTGAGCGCTGACGAAGGCATTCGCGATGGCACGACCGTGGAAGGCATCACGGGTCTGCGCTCTGCGCTGCCAGGCGGATTGATTTCCGCAGGCAACGCCAGCCAGTTCTCCGACGGCGCAGGCGCGTGCGTGGTGACGAGCGAGAAGTACGCTGAACAAAAAGGTTTGAAGCCGCTCGGTCGCTTCTTAGGCTTTGCCGTTGCAGGCTTAGAGCCAGACGAAATGGGTATCGGCCCTGTGTATGCGATTCCTAAAGTGCTGAAAAAACTCGGCCTTAAAGTGAGTGACATCGACTTGTGGGAATTGAACGAAGCGTTCGCCGTGCAAGTGATTTATTGCCGCGACAAACTGGGCATTCCAGATGACCGTTTGAATGTGAACGGCGGCGCGATTGCTGTGGGGCACCCTTATGGCGTCAGCGGACAACGCCTCACAGGACACGCACTCATTGAAGGCAAGCGCCGCGGTGCTAAGCGCGTGTGCGTGACGATGTGCGTGGGCGGCGGCATGGGTGCTGCGGGTATTTTCGAAGTACTGTAAGTTTGATAAGGAATCATGATGTCGCTACGTACCACTCTTGATTTCCTCCTCTACGACTGGCTAAACGCTGATTCATTGAATCAGCGTTTCCGCTTTTCAGATCACTCGCGTGAGACGTTTGATGCTGTGCTGGACACTTGCGAGCGTATTGCACGAGAGAAGTACGCGCCGTTTAATCGTTTGGTCGATACCCAAGAGCCGCGCACGGAGGTGGGATCTGATGGCGCACTGCGCGTGATCTTGCCTCAGGCAACGCATGATGCACGGGCGGCTTATGCCGAGTCTGGCATGCTGGCGGCGGCGCAAGATTACGAGCAAGGCGGCATGCAACTGCCCTATACGGTTGAGGCGGCATCGAATACGTTTTTTGGTTGCGCCAGTATCAGCATTGGCTCGAACTTGCTGTCGGTTGGCAACGCGAACTGCATCCGCACGCACGGGACAAAAACGCAAGCCGAAGTCTTTGCCGCTAATGAATTCAATGGGCGCTGGGCAGGCACAATGTGCTTGTCTGAGCCGCAAGCAGGTTCGTCTTTATCGGACATTACGACGCGCGCTGTACCTGATATTGGCACTGTGCCAAGCCTTACTGGATATGGCTTTGCAGATGACCCGCTCGGGCCTCGTTACCGCATCACAGGCAACAAAATGTGGATTAGCTCGGGCGAGCACGACATGACGGAAAACATTGTGCATTTGGTCTTAGCGAAAATTCCAGATGAGAGCGGTAAGTTGATTGCAGGCACGCGCGGCATTTCGCTTTTTATTGTGCCGAAAAAAATGGTGAACGCTAAAGGCGATCTGACGGGTGAACGCAACGACGTCGTGCTTGCAGGACTCAATCACAAGCTAGGCTGGCGCGGCACGACGAACACCTTGCTCAATTTTGGCGAAGGCGCGTTCAAGCCCGATGGCGGCGTGGGCGCTGCCGCTGGTGCTGTGGGCTATTTGGTTGGCAAGCCGGGCGAAGGCCTGCGCTGTATGTTCCACATGATGAACGAAGCCCGCATTGGCATTGGCATGGCAGCGACCATGCTGGGCTTGGCGGGTTATTACGCTTCGCTAGATTACGCCAAGAATCGCCCGCAAGGAAGACCTATTGGTGGCGCTGGAAAAGATGCATCTGCACCGCAAGTGCGATTGATTGAACACGCTGACATTAAGCGCATGCTGCTCGCGCAAAAATCGTATGGCGAAGGCGCATTGGCGCTGGCTCTTTACTGCGCAAGGTTAGTGGATGAGATGCGTACTGCTGAACCAGATGCGGCAAATGAAGCGCGATTGCTTTTAGAAGTGCTCACACCCATCGTGAAGAGCTGGCCGTCGGAGTGGTGTTTGGAAGCAAACTCGCTGGCGATTCAAATCCATGGCGGCTATGGCTACACGCGGGATTTCCCCGTCGAACAATACTGGCGCGACAACCGCCTCAACATGATCCACGAAGGCACACACGGCATTCAAGCGATGGATTTGCTGGGGCGCAAGGTACTGATGGAAGACGGGCTTGGACTGAAAATTCTAAAATCACGCCTGCAGGCCACGTCGGATAAGGCTCGCGCGATGCCCACCCTGCAAGCCAATGCCGACAAGCTCTGCGAGGCATTTCTGAAAATAACGGACGCAACGCGAGCCGCGTGGAGCACGGGCAAGCCGTCCGACGCACTCGCCAATGCTGTGCCGTACATGCAAGCCTTTGGGCACGTAGTGCTGGCGTGGATTTGGTTAGACGTTGCCATCTCCTGCATGGGCAGAATCGATGACGTAAAAAGTGATGCGGATGTGGGTCGCCTAGGCGCGATGCAATTCTTTTTCAACTATGAATTGCCGAAAATTGATGCGTGGTTGAGTGTGGTGTCCAGCCGAGATTCAATCTGCGCCGACTTGCCAGAGAACGCTTTTTAAACACAAACTCAATACAAATACTTGGAGATTTTTATGACCGCTCGCACCATTCAACAACTTTTTGATCTCAGCGGTAAAACCGCGCTCGTCACGGGCGGTTCACGCGGACTTGGTCTGCAAATGGCGCAAAGCCTTGGCGAAGCGGGCGCGAAGATTATTCTGTCCTCACGTAAAGCGAGCGATCTTGAAGAGTCCGTCGCCGTACTGAAGGCGCAAGGCATTGACGCCAGCTTCATCGCTGCCGATTGCTCTGACGAGGCAGACATCACCAGATTGGTGGATGAGTCCATCGCACAGCTTGGGCACATCGACATCTTGGTCAACAACGCTGGCGCGGCATGGGGCGCTCCAGCCGAAGACCACCCCGTTGACGCGTGGGATAAGGTGATGAACCTCAATATTCGCGGCTACTTCATCCTTAGCCAACAAGTCGCCAAGAAGTCCATGATTGCACGCAAGAGCGGATCGATCATTAACCTCGCGTCCATCGCGGGTCTGGGCGGCAACCCCAGCGGCATGAACACGATTGCCTACAACACCAGCAAGGGAGCGGTCATCAACTTTACGCGCACGCTGGCGGCGGAGTGGGGCAAGTACAACATCCGAGTGAACGCCGTGTGCCCAGGATTCTTCCCCAGCAAGATGACGATGGGCACACTCAAAGCATTGGGTGAAGAGCGACTGAAAGAAGGCGCACCGCTGGGGCGCTTGGGAGATGACGAAGATTTGAAGGGCCTCACCTTGCTGTTTGCATCCAATGCAGGCAAACACATCACTGGGCAATGGATGGCGGTCGATGGCGGTGTGTCTTGCGTAACGGCGGGGTAGTCATGTCTTTAGATTCGTTTGCAGCCAAGGGTTTTGGCGTAGAAATTCCGTTTGTCAAGTTGCTCGGATTCGATCTCACACGCTTTGAAGGCGGTGAATCCACCATTCTCTATACGCCTAAGCCAGAGCACGCTAATTCGTTTGCCGTCGCACATGGCGGGGTGGTGATGACGCTGCTTGACGTGACGATGGCAACTGCAGCTCGGAGTGCTCAAGCTGAAATGGGTGTGGTCACGATTGAGATGAAAACTACCTTCATGCGGCCTAGCCCTCTTGGCTTGCTCACTGCCAAAGGCAAACTGATTCACCGCACCGCTACGATGGCGTTTACCGAAGCGTCAATTTATGACGAAGCAGGCAAAGTGTGTGCGTCCAGCACTGGCACATTCAAATACGTGCGACGATTGCCCGCAAGGGCGGCAGACGGGTCGCGAGTGATTAACCCGCTTAATGAACCTATCCCTCAAATTTCGACAGATTAATTAATTTTTATAACAGGAGATTTTCATGCCTATCAATCAACAAATCGTTTTAGACAACCGCCCAGTTGGCGATGCAGTTGCCAGCAACTTCAAGCTACTCTCTAGCCCAACGCAAGAACTGAAGGGTGGCGAAGTGCTGGTCAAACATCATTACCTGAGCCTCGATCCTTACATGCGCGGACGCATGAATGACAGCAAGAGCTACGCAGCCGCGCAGGCGCTGGGAGAGGTGATGATTGGCGGCACGGTAGGCGAAGTGGTTGCAACTAAAAGCGCCAAGTACGCCGTGGGCGACAAGGTCGTTGGCATGGGCGGCTGGCAAGAGTACAGCGTGGCATCGGATTCGGTGATGGGTATGCTGCGTAAGGTAGATACGGCTCACATCCCTTTGTCTGCTTACCTTGGCGCGGTGGGTATGCCTGGCGTGACGGCTTGGTATGGCTTAGTTAAAATTTGCAATCCAAAAGCAGGCGAAACCGTTTGCGTGACCGCTGCTTCTGGCGCGGTGGGTAGCGCGGTGGGCGTGCTCGCGAAGGCGCGTGGTTGCCGCGTGGTGGGCATTGCCGGTGGCAAAGACAAATGCGATTACGTGGTGAATGTTCTCGGCTTTGATGCCTGCATCGACTACAAAGAACACACAGATGGCAAAGCACTGAATAAAGCGCTTAAAGAAGCTGCGCCGAACGGCATCGACTGCTACTTTGAAAACGTGGGCGGCTGGATTATGGACACGGTGCTGCTGCGCATGAACGCCTTTGGCCGCATGGCAATTTGCGGCATGATCGCGGGCTACAACGGCGCACCGCTGCCGCTGGCCAATCCAGCGCTCATCTTGGTGAATCGCTTGAAGATTGAAGGCTTTATCGTTAGCGAGCACATGGAAGTCTGGCCCGAGGCCTTGAAGGAACTCGGCACGCTGGTGGCAACTAAAAAGCTGAATGTGCGTGAGTCAATTGCTGAGGGCATTGCGGCTGCACCAGAAGCATTCTTGGGACTGCTCAAGGGTAAGAATTTTGGCAAGCAGCTGGTGAAGTTGGTTTAATTATTTGTAGGAGCGCAAGATGTCTGACCTCATTCTTCACCACTACCCCAATTCGCCATTTGCAGAAAAAATCCGCTTGGCATTTGGACTCAAAAATTTGGCATGGCGCTCGTGCGATGTCTCGCCCGTCATGCCCAAGCCCGAGTTGCAAGCTTTGACGGGTGGCTATCGCCGCGTGCCAGTGTTGCAAATTGGCGCAGACATTTATTGCGATACGCTGTTAATTTGTGAGGTGCTGGAAGCGTTGCAACCTACGCCGAGCCTTTATCCACAAGGTCAGACGGGTCTTGCACGCACGCTAGCGCAGTGGGCAGACGGTACGCTATTCCCCACCGCCATGGCCTACAACTTTTCTCCGGCAGGTGGTGCAGAGTTTGCGCGGTTGAATCCTGATTTAGATTTGCGTGCCTTTGGCGCTGATCGCGCCGCTATGCGGGGTGGTGCGCCTCGCATGTTTCCTGGCGATGCAACGGCGGCGTACAAATCGTATTTGCGCCGTATTGCGACGATGTTGGAAAACTCGCCATTTGTGCTGGGCGATCAAGTGTCCGTAGCAGATTTAGCCATTTATCACCCACTGTGGTTTACGCGTCGCTTGCCAGCCGTGGCCGATGTGCTGGCAACCAACGCAGCGATCTTGCCTTGGATGGACAGAGTTGCCGCGCTAGGTCACGGCAAGCGCAATAGCGCGGAGTTGTCACGCGCTGAATCTTTAGAAATCGCCCGCCAAGCCACGCCCGATATGGCTTCCACGAGGGATGTTTTTCAAGATGAGCATGGCATACCGCTTGGCACCGAAGTCACTATCACCGCCGAAAGCTTTGGCTTAGAAGTGACGAGCGGCACGCTTGTAGCTGCTACTCGCACACGCTTCACACTGCGCCGCGAACATGAACTTACGGGCACGGTTCACGTGCATTTCCCGCGTATTGGATTTGTTTTAAAAAAGGCTGAGGCCTAAACGTAAAGGTTGTCCCATGATTACTGATTTCAAAAATAAAACCGCCGTTCTCACGGGCGCTGGTTCAGGCTTTGGCCTGGAGTGCGCACGCATTGCAGCGAAGCGCGGTATGAATATCGTGATGGTCGATGTGCAGCAAGATGCGCTCGACAAAGCAGTTGCCGAGATCACGAGCATGGGCGCGCAGGTACTCGCCATGCGCGTGGACGTGGCGAACGCCGAGGCTATGAAAGCTTTAGCGGATGCGGTGTTGGCGCGGTTTGGTGCGCCGCATTTTGTGTTTAACAACGCGGGTGTGGGTGCGGGCGGTTTGATTTGGGAGAGCTCACTGCTCGACTGGAAGTGGGTCATGGACGTGAACGTGATGGGTGTGGTGCACGGTGTGCATTTCTTCACGCAGATGATGCTGGATGCGGCAAAAAAAGATGCGACGTATCAAGGCCACATCGTCAATACGGCGAGCATGGCGGGCTTACTCAATCCGCCGAACATGGGCGTGTACAACGTGAGCAAAAGCGCGGTGGTCAGCCTGACGGAGTCGCTGTACCAAGACCTGCGTTTAGTGACAGGCCAAATCAGCGCATCAGTGCTCTGCCCGTTCTTTGTGCCGACCAACATTACCCAAAGCCAGCGCAATCGGCCAACCGAGCTCTCGGGCGGCAAACTCACCAAGAGCCAATTGATCGGTCAAGCGCAATCGGACAAAGCGGTGGGTAGCGGTAAATTGACGGCGGCGGATGTGGCGAATGCCGTGTTTGCAGCGCTGGAGGCTGATCGCTTTTATATCTATAGCCACCCACACGCGCTGGCTGGCGTACAAGACCGCATGGAAGATTTGGTGTTGATTCGCAACCCGACCGATCCATTTAAATCTAAGCCTGAGATCAGGGAAAAGTTGAAAGCGGCGCTGAGAGCAGAAGACTAACTCTCCCGATTAAGATAGGCGTTTTAGTAAACGTTTTAGATCGGTTAGTGTGGATTTATTTAAGCAACTCGCCAATGAGATTAAGGTTGGCATTCATCAAATTAAAGCGGCAGTAGAACTGATGGATAGCGGGGCAACCGTCCCGTTTATCGCCCGCTATCGCAAAGAAGTCACAGGTGGACTAGACGACATTCAACTGCGTGAATTGGAAGCTCGGCTCTCCTACTTGCGCGAACTAGAAGATCGCCGCACGGTCATCATCAAAACCATTGAAGCGCAGGGCAAGCTGACGCCTGAGCTGCATGCGCTCCTTCTTACGGCTCCTAGCAAGCAAGAGCTAGAAGACCTTTACACGCCGTACAAGGTGAAGCGGCGTACCAAAGGGCAGATGGCCCGCGAGGCAGGCCTAGAGCCGCTTGCAGACTTGCTCTTCTCGCAACCCAATCTGGATGTGGCTGCCGAGGCATTGCCCTATGTACAAGCGACTAAGCCTGAAGATGGCGGCGATTTCACAAGCGTAGCCTTGGTGCTGGATGGCGTGCGCGACATCTTGTCCGAGCGCTGGGCGGAGGACGCGAAGCTGGTGCAATTGATGCGCGAATGGCTGTGGACGAACGGCGAGCTGCAAAGCAAGCTGGTCGCAGGGAAAAATGAAGCTGATCCTGAGATTGCGAAGTTTCGCGATTACTTTGATTACAGCGAACCCATATCCCGTGTGCCTTCGCACCGAGCGCTGGCAGTATTCAGGGGTCGAGGATTGGAGATGTTGGATGTCAAAGTTTTGATTCCAACTGATCCAGAAGACACCAAAGCGCCGACATTCTCTGCGCTTGCAGAAGGCCGCATTGCCGCGCACCTGCGCTGGACAAACCAAGATCGTGGCAGCGACGCGCTCATCAAAAAAACGATTCTGTGGACGTGGCGCGTGAAGCTGTCGCTGTCTACTGAGCGTGACCTGCTGACTCGTCTGCGCGAAGACGCAGAGAAAGTCGCGACCAAGGTGTTTGCCGACAATCTGCGCGACTTGCTCTTGGCCGCACCCGCAGGCCCGAAAGCCGTGATGGGGCTCGATCCTGGTATTCGCACAGGCGTAAAGGTAGCGATTGTGAATAGCACGGGCAAGCTGCTCGACACCGCGACGATCTTTCCGCATGAGCCACGCCGTGAGTGGGAAGGATCGCTTTTCACGCTGGCTAAGCTGTGCCAGCATCACCGTGTGGAATTGATCGCTATTGGTAACGGCACGGCGAGCCGCGAGACAGACAAGCTGGCGGGTGAGCTGATTGCTAAGTTCAAACTGAACAACGTGCATATGCAAAAAATTGTGGTGAGCGAAGCGGGTGCATCGGTGTACAGCGCGAGCGAGTATGCCAGCCAAGAGATGCCCGATATTGATGTGAGCATTCGCGGGGCGGTCAGCATTGCGCGGCGCTTGCAAGATCCTCTCGCTGAGCTGGTGAAGATTGACCCCAAAAGCATTGGCGTGGGGCAGTATCAGCACGATTTGAACCAAGGCGATTTAGCCAAAGCGCTGGACGCAGTGGTGGAAGATTGCGTGAACGGTGTGGGTGTGGATTTGAATATGGCTAGCGTGCCACTTTTGTCGCGCGTGTCGGGGCTCTCTGCCTCGCAGGCCAAGCAGGTTGTGGCTTGGCGCGATGCCAATGGTGCGTTTACCAATCGCCAGCAGCTCCTCAAAGTGCCTAGTCTTGGCGCCAAAGCGTTTGAGCAGTGCGCGGGATTTTTGCGCATTAGAGATGGCTACAACATGCTGGACAGAACCAGTGTGCATCCCGAGTCATATGACAAGATGCAAGCCTTACTCGATGCATCAAAAATCACGTTTGAAAAATTACTGGGCGACTCGCGCGACCCACGGCCTGACTTCAAAGTGGCCAAACTGACTGACGGTGTGAATGAGATTTCTGATTTGCGCGAGGGCATGATTTTGGAAGGCACAGTCAGCAACGTCGCGCAGTTTGGTGCGTTCATTGACCTTGGTGTGCATCAAGATGGGCTGGTTCACGTCAGCCAAATGGCGGCAAGATTTGTGAGTGATGCCCGCGAGGTGGTCAAAACAGGCGATATCGTGAGCGTGAAGGTCATGGAAATTGATGTGGCGCGCAAACGAATTGGTTTGTCGATGCGCTTGGATGCTACGGCTGGTAAGGCTTCCAGCAATGCAGGCATGACACGTAGCCATGAAAAATTTAACCCAAAGCTCATGCAGTCAAATGCTATTGCAACACCGAACGCCATGATGTCAGCTTTTTCGAAGTTAAAAAAATAAGCAGCATGCCCCAAGCACTCGCCATCTACGCAGGAAAAAAAGCTAAGGCGCACATCGCCAAAAATGGCCTGCAAGCCAAAGACGTTCGCGTGGTGGCAGGGGCAGCAGGCGGCCCCAAAGGCTTGTTGCTCTTGGGCTTGGATAAGTTCATCTTTGGCGAGTGGCTAAAAACGTCTAACCAGCCCGTTGATTTGGTTGGCGCATCGATTGGTGCCTGGCGTATGGCGACGGCTTGCATGGATGACTGCGAAGCTGGCTTTGACAGATTGACAAAGGATTACATCGCGCAGGATTACGAACCAACATTTAACAAGCGCGGCAAACGTGTGATGCCCAGCAGTGAGTTTGTGAGCGAAGAGTTTGGCATGGCGCTGTTCGATTTTTATGACGGACACATGGCCGAGATCTTGAATCATCCGCGTTATCGGTTGCACATCATCACGTCGCGTGGCCGAGGATTCTTAAAGCAAACGAATCCACACAAACGTCTTCAAGCCCGCACTGCGCTTGGCTTTGCGGGGGCGTATTTTGCAAATTTGGCGAATCGCAAAGCAATGGGGGCATTCATGGAGCGCGTGGTGTTTAGCAGTGGACAGGTTGAGGGCGAGCTACCTTTTGCGAGTCACGACTACGCAACGAAGCAGGTGAAGCTCGTGGAGGCCAATTTCTACGGCGCCTTGCAGGCGTCGTGCTCGATTCCGTTTGTTCTGAATGCAGTCAACAACGTGGCGGGTGCTCCCTTTGGCTCGTACTGGGATGGTGGGCTCACGGACTATCACTGCCACATGAACTATGCGGACAAACTACGCGACGACGAGGTCGTATTGATCCCGCATTTTCAGCAACATTTGATTGCAGGATGGCTAGATAAAGCACTCAGATGGCGGCATAAGAGCACGGCGTTTTTAGATAACGTGGTGGTGCTTGCGCCAAGGGCAGATTGGGTCAAAACTTTGCCCCATAAAAAAATCCCCGATAGGCAAGATTTTCATACCTATGCAGAGGATTTTTCTGGACGCGAGAAGGTTTGGACGAATGCTGTGAATCGAAGTCAGCAGCTTGTACAAGATTTCATAAATTATGTAGATAATAAAGAACCAATCACTGTTCAATCACTATGACTACTCAACACATTCGTAAAGCCGTTTTTCCAGTCGCCGGTCTCGGCAGTCGCTTTTTACCAGCGACTAAAGCTATTGCTAAAGAGATGCTCCCTATCGTGGATAAGCCGCTGATTCAATATGCGGTGGAAGAGGCGATTGAGGCGGGTATCACGGACATTATTTTTGTGACCGGCCGCACGAAGCGCAGTATCGAAGATCACTTTGACAAAGCCTATGAGTTAGAGACGGAACTGGAAGCGCGCCACAAGCATGAGCTCTTGGCGATTGCTAGAGGCACATCGCCAAAAGGGATTAGTTTTAGCTATACCCGCCAGTCTGAACCGCTTGGACTTGGACATGCGGTTTTGATGGCAAAAGCGCTAGTCGGTGACGAGTCCTTTGCGGTCATTCTTCCAGACGACTTTATTGATCCAGCGCAAGGAAAAGTGGGCTGTTTAAGCGAAATGGTTGCGGCCTATCAGTTCTACAACGGCGCCAGCGTTTTGGCTGTGCAAAATGTGGATCGCAGCCAAACAGGCAGCTACGGGATTGTGTCTACCGCAGCGCTGGATGCATTAAATGAAACTGTGACCGGCATTGTAGAAAAACCAAAACCAGAAGTGGCACCCAGCACGCTGGCCGTGGTGGGACGCTATATTTTGGCGCCTGAAATCTTTAGGCATATTGAAAACATTAAGCCCGGTGCTGGTGGTGAATTGCAGCTGACGGACGCAATCGCAGAAATGCTCAAAGTTAAACAAGTGATTGCCAATCGATTCACGGGTACGCGTTATGACTGCGGCTCTAAGCTGGGTTATTTGCAAGCGACTGTGGCATGTGGTCTGAAGCATCCTGAGACGCGTGATGCGTTTGGCGCGTTTCTTAAGACCGCTGCGCCCAAGCTGTAACAATGATACGCTGAACGTGCTCAAGCCATAAGCCTTTTGATTGGCGCAATTGACGATTGGCGGCTAGAAAGCTCACTCGCTGGTTGTAATCGTCGACAGTCAAGTTGTTGCAAATGGCGACGCACTCGTCGATGGTTTCAAATCGAAGAAAGGCTCTTTCGTCAAGGCCATGCTCTTGCGTATTGAGGCAGCCTCGGTAAATTGGCACCGTTAGGCTATTAAAGCAGTCGAGTAGTTTCTCAGAAAAATAATCGGGTTCAACATGATTCTCTATGGCGATGTGAAACATCGACGAGAACATGGCATCTTTTTTATCATTGGGGAGAATGGGGAGACCAAATTTCGCCCAATGGGGTAAGCGATTGCTAATAAAAAAACGATTGGGGATGGTGAACTCACTGCGCCGTTGATAAAGATGATCCCGTAGCTGATAGCCCGTCATGTCGACTGGTCCACCGCCAATGGAGATCATGCTACTGACCTCAAACTCTTTGATACTCGGGATGTCGTTGACGTAGGTATCCCAAAAAGTCATGAGCTGAACGTTGGGATACTGCAGATGACGCTTGTCGTGGCTAATAATCAGATCAAAGCTGCTCCACTGAGTGGCCAATTCAGCTTCAGAGACTCGAATGGGTTCGGGTTCGCAAGCTAGTAATAGAACTTTAAACCGATCGTTGCGAATGGGTTTGATAAACGAAAAATGGATGTCACACGGAAATGAGAAATCAAAATCTAGCCATGTGGTGCCAAAGTTTTCAACTTGCATAAGCCATCCTTAAGCCGTGTCTGGCTGTGGCATATTGAACAAAGTCGGCAGGCGCCAGGGTAGTCCATGCGGGAAAAGCTCATGCATGGTGGCATTGCCTCTGATAAAGGCATCTGCATTCATAGAGAGTGAACCATCAACGGATAGGCGGTAATTGGCTGTTGACATCCCAGTGCAAGCACACGGCAATTGGTGCTTCATCAGCTCGGCAAGAAACGTGCGATCAGATACTCTGGGAATGTGCCAAGTATGGGCATGCTTCCTCGCCACTTCAGTTTTTAAAGAGTAGCAAGTGTTATCAACGAGGTGCGTGTTATAGACATTGGTGAATAGCCCAATGCTTTCGCAGTCATCCTCACAAAGATAGCGGCCTTGGTTGTCTACAATTTTTCTAAGTGAATACGTCCAATCGACATTGTGATGTTCAATCAAATGAAGAGCGTTGCTGCAATGCGTAGGTTCGATCCAGTTGTCATCATCCACATAGCACATCACCTCTTCAGATACGACAAATGGGGCTAGTGCAAAAACAGGCGCCATCGCGTAGCCATTTGCGCCATTGTTGTTGGGTAAATAGACGGATTCAACATCAGGGTATTGATCTAGTATTTCCTTGGCTTTAGCCCAATGCTCTTTGCCATGAATAAAAACATAATGCCGACATGGGGTGGTTTGATTTCTAACGCTGGCAATCGTTTCATGCAAGACCGTTCGACCAATAGTCGATGTGACGACGGCAATTTTTTGAGTAGACATGAGGGCTTATTGAGTCTTGAGACAGAATTGAGTTTGCTCTATGAGCGCTGACTCTGAGCTATAAAAGGGTGAATAATCAAAGTCAGAGCCGGCCTTTTTATTTTGAGAAAAATAATTGGGTTTATTTCCCGTCGCAATGACACCCTGATCTGCATTTGCAATCTCATAGATTAAACCAAACTTTTCTTGCATGATCTGTAATAAATGCAATTTATCGATGGGCTTTTGGCTATAGCAGTCAACCGCCGTATTGCAAGGCGTTGCATTCAAAATGAGTTGAATGAGTTGATGAAAATCTGCGGGATGAAGATAATCTCGCGCCATGAAATGTGGTGATGTTTGTAGCGTTGTTTTATTTTGAATGGCGCGAAGTATATCGGTGATTAAAAATCGAGCCGACATATCCTGCGTATGACTGAAATAATTAAAAACACGAATGTCAACAATTGGTAGTTGAGGCAAGGCTCGATGCCGACACTCCGCATGAAGTTTCGCAAGGCCATACCAATCTTGCTGTTTTAAGTGATTGATGTCGAGGCTTGCTTTTGTGTTTTCGTTTGCAGGCTCTTCAAAAGTAGAGCAGTAAGCTGCACCACTACTCAAAAATATGTATTTGCAAGTTGGATGTGCCTCAATATATCGAAGTGCTAAATTATCATATTCCCATGTGATATCAAAAATACCAGAACCTAGGGCCGTGGTTTTTGCTGGATTACCAACACCTACAAAATTGATAATAGCGTCGTAATGATCTGCAATTTTGAACTGCTCAAATGAGTGCGTATCGTATGGGTGGGTGAGTTGAGCTTGGGTTAGCCATTGCTTGACAGTCTCGGGATTTCGGGCAAAAAGCGCTAAAGAGTGCGTATTGTTTTTTGCAAAAGACAGGATTAAATCTTTTGCAATTTCGCTAGTGGCTCCGAGGATGGCAATCCGCATCATTTAATTCAGCGCCAAATAAGTATGAATTTTTTGAATGATGTTTAGCTCATCTAAGCCATGCTCTGTGAGTAGGTAGTCGTAAGTCCCGCAGTAATGAGAAAAGCGGTCATTGGTCCCGATTCGCAGTATTTTGGTAGGCGCAAACTCTGACGCGATTTCAGCTATGACTGACCCTAGTCCCGCAAGCGTGGAGTGCTCTTCTAAAACAACCAATACTTGGTTTGCTTTGCAGATGGAGACTACCTGTTGAACGTCGATCGGCTTAATAAATGGAGCGCTCCAGACAGAGGCCTCTGGAAATGTGCTCTCTGCAATTCTTTGTGCCGTGCGGGTCATTGATCCCGTGGCAATAAAACTGACACCACCCACTTGAGAGCCTTCTTTGATCTTTAAAAGAGCGCCAATTTTTGCATTAGGCATGGACGGATGAACATCGCCGCGATCTGACTTCCCCATCCGCAAATAGACGGCGCTACGTGACTGATAGGCTAACTCCATGCAGGTGGCCACTTCAAACCGGTCCGCAGGCGAATAAATGGACAAATGCGGTATGGCTCTGGTGCAAGCAATATCTTCAGTCGATTGATGACTAGTGCCAAGATGGCTATAGACAAAGCCAGCACCGTCGCCAATAAAGACGACAGGGAGCTGATCGTGCGCCACATCGAGCTTGATTTGTTCGACAACACGCACTGGAATAAAAGCACTCAGACCATAGACGAAGGGTCTAAATCCAACTCTAGCCAAGCCAGCCGCCATGCCCACCATATTTTGCTCGGCAATGCCCGCATTGATGTATTGATTAGGGCACTCGCGTCTGAAGTCATCAAACAAAGCGTAGCCATGATCGCCTGTGAGCAGCAGGACATTTGGATCAGCCTTGGCTAGACGTACCAAGGTGTTAGAGAAGGCGTCTCTCATGGTGCATCTCCAGAAACGGCGGACAGTGCTTGTGCATAAGTTTCAGCATTGAGCCTGGTGTAGTGCCACATATTGTTGTGCTCCATAAAAGGAACACCTTTGCCCTTGACTGTTTTAGCAATGAGCGCTTTGGGTTTTGTGGAAGGGCTTGTCCATAAGGCTTTGATCGTGTCGTCAATGAGTGACTCATCATGCCCATCAATCGTGATTGCTTCAAATCCAAAGCTTTCAAACTTGGCTTGAATGGAGCCAAGACGGAGCACATCTTGGGTGCTGCCCATGGCTTGAAATCCATTTTCATCCACAATGACCATGAAATTCTTTAGTTCGTGATGGGCGGCAAACAATGCGCCTTCCCAGATGGGACCTTCATTGATTTCGCCATCACCAACGATCGTAAACGTTTTTTGATCGGTGCCGCGTAGCTTCGCGCCCATCGCCATACCGACTGCAACAGAGAAGCCATGTCCAAGGGAGCCCGTGGTCGCCTCTAAGCCTGGAATACGTGAGTCAGATAGTCCTTTAAGCTCGCTACCATTTGCAAAATAACCAGAGAAAGCGTCATCTTTGAGCCATCCCAGCTCACGCATGCAGGCGTATTGCGCCATGACACCATGCCCTTTGCTAAGTACCAAATAGTCACGACCAATGTCTTTCGGGTCATTGTTTGGATAGCGCAGATGCGAGCGATAAAGCACCGCCAAAAGTTCAATGATGGAGAACGCACAGCCAATATGGACGGTCGAGCCCGCATAGGCCATATCCAGTACGGTTGTGCGTAGCTTATTGCAATGAAAGGCGGGGTGGGATGCCGTCATGTCTAGTCTGGTGTTGATTAAAAATTCACACCCAGATACGTTTCAATTTTGCTAGCTGCGTATTCCATCATCTCTTTGGTTAGCGAGGGCTGCACACCAATCCAAAACGTGTTGTTCATCACGTTATCGGTATTGGTCAGCTCTCCGCTAATGCGGTAATGTGCACCCGCCATATACGGTTGGCGAGTCAGATTGCCTGCAAACAATAAACGCGTGCCGACTTTTTCTTGATCAAGGTAGGTCAGCAAGTCTAGGCGCGAGACAGGGCAGTTCTCTTTGAGTGTGATGGGAAAGCCAAACCAGGATGGATCGGAGTGCTCGGTGGGCTCAGAAAGATGTAAAAACTCTTCGCAGCTTTTAAGGCGTTCTTTGAGGAAGGCATAGTTGTCTTTGCGCGCTTGAATAAATTTGGGTGCTTTCTCTAGTTGCGCCAATCCGCAAGCTGCCTGCATATCAGTGATTTTGAGGTTGTAACCAAGGTGGCTGTAGGTGTACTTGTGGTCGTAGCCATCGGGCAGATCGCCGCCCAAATCTTTCTTTGTCCAGCAAAAGCGTTTGCTGCAAGTGTTGTCTTTGCCGGGTGGGCAATAGCAGTCGCGGCCCCAGTCGCGGAAGGATTCTGCAATCAGCTTGAGCTCGTCGTTATTGGTAAATACCGCACCGCCTTCGCCCATGGTGATGTGATGCGCAGGATAAAAACTGAGTGTGCCAATGTCACCGAAGGTGCCGACCATTTGGCCTCGGTAGGTGGTGCCAAGCGCATCGCAGCAGTCTTCGACTAGCCACAGATTGTGTTTTTTGCAAATAGCGGTGACAACGTCTAAATTGAACGGGTTACCCAGGCTGTGCGCCAGCATGATGGCTTTGGTCTTAGGACTGAGCGCCGCTTCAATTTTGCTGGCGTCAATGTTGTGCGTGAGGCGATCCACATCGACAAACACAGGCACAGCGCCAAATTGCAAAATGGGGTTGACCGTGGTGGGGAAGCCTGCCGCAACGCCAATGACTTCATCACCTTTTTGAATGGCTCTGCTACCCAGTTTGGGTGAGGTGAGGGCGCTAAACGCCACCAAGTTAGCGGATGAGCCAGAGTTGACGGTAATGAGATGTTTGACGCCGATGAAGGCGGCAAGCTTTTTTTCAAATTCGGCGTTAAAACGTCCTGTGGTGAGCCAGCCATCTAGGCTCGCGTCGACCATGTTTTTTAGTTCGGAGGCATCCAATTGTTTGCCAGATGGTGGAATCGCAGTGACACCAGGGAAGAAGGTTTGCGGTGCGAGGGAAATGCTGGCGTACTCATCCACGAGTGCGGCGATTTGATGACGAAGGGCTTCAAGTTTTGGATTAGACATGCTGGTAGGAGTTTATTTGATCGAGTGTGAATTGACGGATTGGGGCACCGCTTTGGCGCTGGCGCTGCCATTGCACGATGAGTTTTAAGGCTTCAATGAGATGGAGTTTGGGATGCCAATCGAGTCGGCTACGTGCTTTAGAAATATCTAATTTTAAGTAGTGGGCTTCATGCGGATGATCGCCAGAGTCAATTTTCCATTGGGCGTCGGCTCCCCACAAGGCGGCGAGATTCTCCACAATCCAACCGACGGGTTTGGCATCGATTTCGTTAGGGCCAAAGTTCCATGCTTCTGCATAGCTGGTGCCACTGGTATAGAGATGTTCAGCCAGCGTGAGGTAGCCGCAAAGAGGTTCTAAAACGTGCTGCCACGGCCTGATGGCGTGAGGGTTTCTGATGACGACTGGTTTTCCTTGTTCAAAGGCTGTCACGGTATCGGGAATGAGCCGATCCAGCGCCCAGTCGCCGCCGCCAATCACGTTGCCTGCACGCGCAGAGGCCAGTGCGACTTTGCTTGTACCCGTTTGAAAGAAGGATTGGCGGTAGGCGCGGGTCACCAGCTCTGAGCAGCCTTTGCTATTGCTGTAGGGGTCAAAGCCGCCCATAGGCTCGTCTTCGCGGTAGCCCCAATGCCACTCTTTGTTCTCATAGCATTTGTCTGTCGTGACGTTGACGACGGCTTTGACGCTGGGCGTATGGCGCACGGCTTCTAGCAGGTGCACGGTGCCCATCACGTTGACGGCATAGGTTTCAACTGGGTTTTGGTAGGAGTAACGCACCAGCGGCTGCGCCGCCATGTGAATGACGATTTCTGGCTGAGCCTTATGCAGTGCGGCTTGCAGGGCAGCAAGGTCGCGCACATCGCCCACAATGGATGTCATGCCGTCCGCAACATTGGCTTCTTCAAAAAGGCTGGGGTGGGTGGGCGGCGCTAGTGCAAAGCCAGTGAGTTCTGCGCCAAGGCTTTGCAGCCATAGCGAGATCCAGCTCCCTTTAAAACCAGTATGTCCCGTTAAAAATACGCGTTTGCCGCGCCAAAAACTTGCGTTCATAGTCTCTTATTTACCAAACTTTCCAAGGCGCTTTGCCTGACTGCCAGAGCTCTTCGAGGTATGTTTTATCGCGCAGGGTGTCCATGGGTTGCCAAAAGCCTGTGTGTTGATAGGCGGCTAACTCACCAGCGGTGGCTAAAGCCTCTAGCGGTTCACGCTCCCAAGTGCATTTGTCGCTATCAATTAGGTTTAAGACTTCGGGGGAGAGTACAAAAAATCCGCCATTAATCATGCCGCCATCGCCTTGCGGCTTTTCTTTAAAGCTGCGCACTTTGTGTCCATCAAAGTCGAGTGCGCCAAAGCGTCCAGGTGGGTAGGTTGCTGTCAATGTGGCTTGAACGTTTTGTGCTTTATGAAAGGCGATCAGTTCGGTAATATTGACATCGCTGACACCATCGCCGTAAGTAAAGCAAAAAGCTTCTTCGTCTTTGATATAAGGCGCTACGCGCTTGAGGCGGCCACCTGTCATGGTGTCGTCGCCTGTATCGACGAGGGTGATTTTCCAGGGCTCGGCGTTTTGCTGATGTACTTCCATTTTGTTATTGGCCATGTCAAACGTGATGTCTGACATGTGCAAAAAGTAATTGGCAAAATACTCTTTAATAACGTAGCCTTTGTAGCCGCAGCAAATCACAAAATCATTAATGCCATGTGCAGAGTAGATTTTGAGGATGTGCCAAAGTATGGGCTTGCCGCCTATTTCAACCATGGGTTTAGGACGTGTGGATGTTTCCTCGGAGATACGAGTGCCTAATCCGCCTGCTAGGATGACTGCTTTCATACGATATTATTATTCTTTAATAGCACATCATTTTCATATTGCGTCATAATACTGAAATTGGGTAATAACTTAAGTATCTTTTCTAAATTGAGCTGATCTTCATACAACTCAGTATCGCTGTATTCTGTATAAAAATACTTCACATGATTTGCAAATGTCTCTTTGCCACCTTCAATCAAATCACCTTCAGCGCCTTGCACATCAGCCCAAATGAAATCAATTCGATCAAGTTTTGATGATTTAAACCATGTATCTAACGTGACTACTTGAACTGGGTATTTGTTGTCAAACGTAATGCCAGGATTAACTGTTAAATGCTCTTTTGGTTTACGAAGAGATCCAGACATATCCCAACCTTCTGGCATGGTGTATCCGACGGCTAAATTTTGACCGCCACTGGCATAAAACTCAGCTGCTCCGTCAAACGCACCAATCGCAATTTCATATAGTTTTGCTCGTGGATAGCCAGATAAATTTGCTTTGAACTTAGCAATGCAACGAGGATCTGGTTCAAACGAATGAATCAATCCATACGGAAATAAATCAAAAAATGCTTTTGTGTGCCCGCCATTGTTTGTACCAATGTCAAGAATGACAGGATCTTGGCGATTTAATAAGCTAGGCAATGCAGCAAGATTCAACTCACCTTTAAAAATTTCAGTGTTCATCATTTATTTTATTAATAGTTTTTAGCAATAAAAATATCATTTTCAATATACCAATTAAGATGATTCATACGTGACCAATCAACTAAGTAATTTAAGTCGGGATAATTTTCCGGATAATTTTTATTGAATAATCGAATGTCATCAATCAAAATGGTTAATTGACCAATTTTTTGATTAATTGGTTGATTGGTTGGTTGTCCATGCTCATTAATGGGATGAATCAAGTATTTTTCTATAATTCTTAGCTCTTCTCGAATGGGCGTTGCTGTGATTCCAGAGAACGTGTTTCCTGCAGAATAATGCCCATCTAACCAAAAATTAATATTCCCTGACAACTGAGGAATTAGTTGCGGGAAAATTTCTTCGCTAGAGCCATTAATAATCTGTACGTTCTTTGTTTCTTTAAAGCGTTCAGTAGCATTATTAAAAAGCCCTGCTGCAGGTTCTAATGAGTAAACAAAGCTAGAAATCTTGGATAAAAAATCAGTGGTATCACCCGTATATGTGCCTGTTTCCACCCAAATAGAGTTAGGTGTATTATTTCTAAAGAATACGGATTCTTTCAAATAACGAGGAGAGGGAGCCGCATAACCCCTTGCAAGCCATTCTTGAGTATCGATTTCTTCTCTTGTCATAATGTTCCCTAGGCTAAAAATCAATTCTCAAGACCAATGCTTACCTTATACCCATGCGTCTTTAAAAGCACCTGCCGCTTCGCCGCGCCCAAATCACTGGCCACCATCTCAGTCACCATTTCATCCAAGGTGATTTCAGGTGTCCAGCCCAGCTTCTCTTTTGCTTTGGTCGGATCGCCCAGCAAAGTCTCCACTTCGGTTGGGCGGTAATAACGGGTATCAATGCGGACGATGGGGTCAGTGGGGCATGGATTCCCGTCTGCACGTGAATGGCAGTACGCAACCTCATCAACGCCAGTGCCGCTCCAGCTAAGTGTCATGCCTAGCGCGGTGGCAGCTTTATTGATGAACTCGCGCACGCTGTACTGCACGCCTGTGGCGATAACGAAGTCCTCGGGCTTGTCCTGCTGAAGCATCATCCACTGCATACGCACGTAATCTTTGGCGTGTCCCCAGTCGCGCAAGGCGTCGATATTGCCCATGTAGAGGCATTTCTCTAGCCCCTGGCTGATATTGGCTAGGCCGCGTGTGATTTTGCGGGTGACGAAGGTCTCGCCTCTGCGTGGGCTTTCGTGGTTGAACAGGATGCCGTTGCAGGCATAAATGCCATACGCTTCGCGATAGTTGACCGTAATCCAGTAGGCGTAGAGCTTGGCGACCGCATACGGACTGCGGGGATAGAAGGGGGTGGTTTCTTTTTGCGGTGTTTCTTGCACTAAGCCATAAAGCTCGGACGTGCTGGCTTGGTAGAAGCGTGTTTTTTTCTCTAGGCCTAGGATGCGGATGGCTTCCAAGAGGCGCAGTGTGCCCATGCCGTCTACATCGGCTGTGTACTCTGGGGACTCAAAGCTCACAGCCACATGGCTTTGTGCGCCTAGGTTGTAGATTTCGTCGGGCTGGGTCTCTTGGATGATGCGAACCAAGTTGCTGGTGTCGGAGAGGTCGCCGTAGTGCAGTTTGAAGTTGCTGTTGTCGATGTGCGGATCTTGGTAGATGTGATCGACACGCTCGGTGTTGAAGGAGCTAGCGCGGCGCTTGATGCCGTGGACGATGTAGCCTTTGTCTAGTAAAAACTCGGCTAGGTACGAGCCGTCTTGACCTGTGATGCCGGTGATGAGAGCGGTTTTTGGGGTGACTTTATTCATGGTTTCTTAAAAAATCTGCGTAAGCGGTCGTCAAACCATCTTGAAGGTTTACCTTTGCACTCCAACCAAGCTTGTTGAGGCGGCTGCTATCCATCCATTTGCGTGGCGTACCATCTGGTTTTGAAGCATCAAAGTCAATGAGACCTTTGTAGCCAATGACTTGCCCAACCGTGGTTGCCAATTCAGCAATAGTGACATCGTCACCAAAACCAACGTTAATGTGGCTTTGCATTGGGCTGGTGTGAGCACTGTAGGTTGCCTTGGACAAATTCATCACATGGATGCTGGCGCTGGCCATATCGTCCACATACAAAAATTCTCGCCGCGGCGTACCCGTTCCCCAGATCGTGACGTTGGGAGCGCTGCTGATTTTGGCTTCGTGAAAGCGGCGAATCAGCGCGGGAATGACATGACTGTTCTCGGGGTGGTAGTTGTCACCAACACCATAAAGATTGGTTGGCATGACCGAGCGGTAGTCAACCCCATGACTGTCGCCGTATTGACGGTTGTAACTCTCGCATAGCTTGATACCTGCGATTTTGGCAATGGCATAGGGCTCATTGGTGGACTCTAACGTGCCCGTTAGCAAAGCGTCTTCGCGCATGGGTTGCGGCGCCAATTTTGGATAGATGCAGCTCGAGCCTAAAAACAATAACTTTTGCACGCCCGCACGCCAAGCTTCGTGCACGATGTTGGCTTCCATCATCAAATTTTGATAGATGAATTCTGCGGGGTACGTATTGTTGGCGTGAATCCCCCCCACTTTGGCCGCTGCGAGGTACACCTGATCTGGTTTTTCAGTTTTGAAGAAGGCGCGTACGGCCGCCTGATCGCACAGGTCAAGTTCAGCATGGGTGCGAGTGATGAGCTGGGTTTGTCCATCAGCAATGAGCTGCCGAGCAATAGCTGAACCCACCATGCCGCGGTGTCCAGCGATATAAATACGGGGAGATTGAGACTCGATCATTTCGGGTTTTGAACCAATTCAATGAGTCGATCACCAAAAATCTCAGGGCAACCAGTGAAGAGAATTTGCACGCCGTCTTTAGCAATGAGCTCACGACGCAATTTAAGACGCTCTTTGGGATTGTCAATGAGGCGTACAGCGGCGGCAATGTACTCTTCAATAGAATTTGTTGCCATCCAACTTGGAATCCCAAGGCGACCAAACAAGCCACGATCGATACATTCAAACACTTCAGCGCCGTTCAGGCAAACGCCCACTTGCCCCAGCGTGACGGTGTCAATAATGCCATTGGTGTTGCCAAAGGGGAATGGATTAATGAACATATCGCAGCTATTAATCTTGGTCATGTACTCTGCGTAATTGAGGTGGCGATTGACAAATGCGTTATCGCCCAAGAACTGTTTAATGACGCGGTTAACCTGCGGATGCACGAGGCTGGTTGCTTGACCAATCATGAACTCAAAATGCACAGGGGTTTTGGCGGTATCCACAATTGCTTTGCAGGTTTGCAAAAAGCGTGGATTAAGCTTCATCGTTGTCGCACAAACGGCAATTCTGACGACGTCTGGATTTTTGCCGTCAAAGTCGCGCAAGTTGGGCACTAAGTTCTCGGGCAATGACGAGGATGGCACATACGGCAGTGCATCTTTAGGCAGGCGCAGCAATTTCTCCGAGAAGCAGCTCTCTAAGCCGACATAGTCGTCTTCCACCACTACATAGTCCATGTTTGTGGAGTGCGTGGTGGCAGGGTGCCCCAGAGCCATCACTTGCAGCGGCGCAAAGCGCAAATTGGTTGCAAAGACCGTGAGTGGGAACATGCCGACACTGGGCATGTAGAACACGCGAGCTTGTTTTTCAATGGCCACGCTACGGATGTGCGCCATTTGCTCAATCATGGAGCCGCCCTTGATTTCAATGAACTCATCAAAAACAGCACGCCCTAACTCATCTACATTGCTGGGGTAGCCCATGGCGACCACGTTGAAGTGGCGACGCGCAGCGCGCATGGTGGTCGAGTGCGTACGGTAAATCGAGTGCGAGCTGTTAAACCACTCCAGCACCACCAGCATGGTGGGTTTGTCGCCTTTAATAAGCGGGATCAACGCTGGCGCATCAGTGAGGCCGTTTTGCAACATTTTGTTGCGCACGATCACGTTGATAGCGCCTTTGATGCGGTGGCGATCGGGGCGATCGGCATAGCTGCAATGCATATACACATCGTGCAAGATGCCTGATGGAAGTTGATCTAAATCCATTTGCTGTAGCTTCTCTGGCAACCAGCCCAGCACCAGCTCCCGCTTGGCGTGCGCAGAAGGCGAAGCCAAAAAACGCGGCGCCAGCCAGAGCATGCAAACGCTAACAGCAATGACAGGATTGGCCGCCCACAGGCCATCCAAATTAATAGGGATTTCAGATTCCGGGAAGGCTAAAAGTGCAAATTTATTGAGATTTTCAGGTGTGAGTTGCAACTCTTCTTGATCCCAACCTAAATTATTGAGAGAGCGCAAGACATGGTCGGCATTGCGAAAAGGGGTGACCGCAAACAAAGTGGCCAACCAGCGTTGCATTTGCAGGGCTTGCGCCAGGCCTTGCGGCGAGAGCGTAAAACCAGAGTCAAGAAACAAATGCGAAATAGCCGAGGCAATACGCGTCAAAATATGGGCATCAACTTCCTCACCTGTGGCCAATGCCGCCATGGGCTTGGCGGAAAAGCTAGCGGCTAGATTGCCATAGTGGTTATCCAACATTTGCAGCAACTGCATGAGCTCGCGGCCTGACACTTCGTGCTGATGGGTATAAACGGCGTTTTCGAAGCGTTCGAGATTAAATTCCATGGGGTCGTGAGATAAGTTAAGTAAAAGTGCCGCATTAGTTTACATGGAAAGATTCAATATTTCCGTGTAATTTTTGACGGTGGCGAGAACGGGGTTGGTTTTGTGACAATGGTCTGCCAGAGCACCCACAATAATTTTGTCAAATTGATGACTCATCACGCCCATTTCACCAAGACCGCTGGGTAGCCCCAAACGCTGGTTCATGGCTTTAATGGCTTCTGGAATTTGAGTGCCTTTGTTTTCACCTAAGCCCATTGCATAGGCCATTCGATCCAGTCGATGCTCCGTTTGGATCGATTCCGCCTGTGCGTTAAAGCGCACCACGGCAGGTAAAAACATGGCGTTGAGCGTGCCGTGATGCAGCATCGGGTTGACGCCGCCCAAACTATGGCTAAGCGAATGCACACAGCCAAGCCCCTTTTGAAAGGCCATGGCACCTTGCATAGACGCGCTCATGAGCTGCCTGCGCGCCTCACGATCCGAGCCATTTTGCGTGGCGCGTTCGATGTGCGCCCAGGCGCGAGTCAAGCCATCTAGCGCGATGCCGTCTGCGGGCGGATTGAACAGCGGCGCCATAAAGGTCTCCATGCAGTGAGCGACGGCATCCATGCCAGTGGCGGCGGTCAATTTGGGCGGCAAGCCCAGCGTGAGTTCGGGATCACAAATTGCCGTTTTGGGTACTAAAAACCACGAATGAAAGCCCAGCTTGCGTCCGTCGGCCACGATGATGATGGCGCCCCGTGCTACTTCTGAGCCCGTGCCGCTAGTCGTGGGCACGGCAATCAAAGGAGCCACGCGTTCGGTGATGAGGTTGGAGCCCTCCTCGATGGTGGCAAAGGTTTTGAGCGACCCGAGCTCACACTGGGTATGTGTCGCCGCAATCGCCACGCCCTTGGCACAGTCAATTGCTGAACCGCCGCCCACGGCAATGAGGCCATCGCAGCCGCTCTTTTGATATTGCGCAGCCGCTGCCATCACAGCCGCTTCTGTCGGATTAGACGGTGTTTGGTCGAAGACTTCTACCGCCATGCTGCCTAGTTGATCGAGAGCTTTTTGCAAAATCCCAGCCGCTTTAACCCCCGCGTCAGTGATGATGAGCGGCTTGGTGATGCCCACGCGTTGGCACTCGGATTTGAGTAGCGAAATCGCGCCAAAATCAAATTGAATTTGCGTCACGTAATTGATAAAAGCCATCTGGATAAACTCCTGAGTAGGTCAAATAATCGTTCTATTTTAGGGAAGCCATCATGACGCCATCTGAGTTTCGTTTTTCACACACACTGCGCGTTCGTTGGGTCGAAGTGGATATGCAAAAAATCGTCTTCAATGGTCATTATTTGATGTACTTCGATACCGCGGTAGCCCAATACTGGCGTGGCCTAGCGATGCCTTATGAAGAATCTATGCATCAGCTGGGTGGCGACTTGTACGTCGCCAAAGCCGTACTTGAGTACAAAGCTTCGGCGCGGTACGAAGACCGACTGCGCGTTTGCTTGAAGCTCTCTCGCATCGGTAATTCGTCCATGACGTTTACGGGCGCTATTTTTTGTGATGGCAAGCTGTTGGTCACGGGCGAGTTGGTCTACGTCTATGCCGATCCCGCCACGCAAAAATCGCAAACCGTGCCCGATGTTTTGCGAACTTGGCTGCTGGATTTTGAAGCGGGTAAACCAATGACACGCCTAGAAGTCGGCGATTGGCAAACTCTTGGCAAAAACGCGATGCTGCTTCGTACCGAAGTTTTTGTAGAAGAGCAGGGCGTGCCGTTAGCGCTTGAGCATGACGAGTGGGACGCCAAATGCGAGCACGCCGTCGTTTTCAACCGACTGGATCAACCCATGGCAACGGGACGTTTATTGCCTGCCGAAGCTGGTGTGTCACGCATCGGGCGCATGGCGGTGAAGCGCGTTTTGCGTGGTAGCGGTCTTGGGGAAATCGTGCTGCAAGCCTTATTAGATATGGCCTCCGGCAGGGGCGATTTGGAGGTTGTGCTGCACGCACAGACCAGTGCGCAAGATTTCTATGCCAAGTTTGGTTTTAAGTCAGATGGCGAAATCTACGTAGAAGCGGGAATCGAACACATCACGATGCGCAAACAACTCGTCACGCCCGCCCCATTTGTCATTCCCGCGTAGGCAGGAATCCACGATTAAAAAAGGATGCCGGAATTTAAATATCTTCCAACAGCGGATAAGGTAACGGCAACATCTTGAGTGCCAGCCCATCCTTTGATCCAAGCCGCAAATCCGCGCTTGCACTGCTAGTTTGAATGCAAATCAAAGCGTGGTCACCATCGATCTGAACTACAACGCCAACGGATTCGTCGTTACCTGAAGAAAAAACCTCGCAGCCCACACTGGACATGGCCTGCACGAGGTACGTTCTGCGCTTAATCGCACCGCGGAACTGACTCCGCGCCACAATCTCTTGCCCTGGATAGCAGCCTTTTTTAAAGCTCACGCCGCCAATAGACTCGTAATTTAGCATTTGCGGCACAAACAAATCGACCAGCGGTGCGGTGATGCGGGCAACGCCGCGCGTCACCTCGCGTTCAGACCAATGGTCTAAATCGTGCATGGCAAAGAGCTCGGGCAGCATCTCGTCCGCAGCCGTCAAAGTTAGCTTGGCTCGCATTACAAACATGGACAGGCGCTTTAAAGTGGCAGCGGCAATGTCTTTGGAGAGCACGAGGACGATGTCTTGCGACTCGGGCGTGCTCGTCAGTTTGATACCCCAAAAGCTGGCCAACATGCGCCCTTTGGGGCTGCAATACGCAGCTAGTTGCCACTGGTTTGCGGGCAGTAGAACAAAGTCGTTGCTAAGCTGACCTTGTAAAAAAGATGCAGCTTCTGCGCCAGTTGCACGTATCACGGCAAGATTATTTTTATCCATGCCTCCATTATCATCACCCTCCATGATCCGCCGTTTTCTTTTACTCATTTTTATCCCCGCTGGTTTATTCTTGGCGTTCGCGCTTTGGTGGTTGCATACGCCCTTGATGCCGCAAGATGGTGGCGCTAGCACCGAAGTCACCGTCGATGCGGGTAGTTCCAGCAAAGGCGCGGCAGCCAGCGTCTCTAAGGCGACGGGTGCTAACCAAGCCTTGCTTGCGCTGTGGTTTCGCGGCGCCAGTCTGGCGTACGGGCGCGCCAAGCCGATTCGAGCAGGCACGTATGCCATCGAGTCCAATCTCACCCCATACGGGATGCTGCACAAGATGGTGTCGGGCGACGAAATCATGTTGGCGCTCGTCATTCCTGAAGGCTGGACGTTTTCGCAGATGCGCACTGCCGTTAATAACGCACCCAATTTAAAGCACACCACGGCTAATTTGAGCGATTCAGAACTAATGACGACGCTTGGTAAAAGCGGCTTATTGCCAGAAGGGCGCTTCTTCCCCGACACCTACGCATATGCTAAAAACGCCAGCGATTACGCCCTCTACAAACAAGCCGCCGCAACACTGGATAAACGCCTGCAAGCCGCATGGGATGGTCGTTTTCAGGCGACGCCTCTTAAAAGCGCAGACGAGCTACTGGTGCTTGCCAGCATCGTCGAGAAGGAGACGGGCAAGCCTAGCGACCGCGCCGAGATTGCAGGCGTATTTGTCAATCGATTGCGCAAAGGCATGCTGTTGCAGACCGATCCCACCGTCATTTACGGCATGGGCGAGCGCTTTGCCGCGCAGCGCAAAAACATTCGCCGCTCCGATTTAAAGCGCGACACGCCTTACAACACCTACACGAGAGCAGGTTTGCCGCCAGGCCCGATTGCGTTAGTCGGCAAAGCGGCGTTAGCCGCCGCGGCGAATCCAAAAGAGACGAAAGCCTTGTACTTTGTGGCTCGCGGCGATGGTAGTAGTCAATTTAGCGCCACCTTGCCGCAGCACAACGCCGCCGTGAATCGATTTATCAGAGGTCAAAAATGAGAGCCAATTTAAAAGGCACTTTCATCAGCTTTGAAGGTATCGATGGTGCTGGCAAGTCCACGCACATCGAGGGTCTTGCCAAAGCCTTTTCCGGCAAGGGCTACAAGGTCACGCTGACCCGCGAGCCAGGTGGCACAAGCCTTTCCGAAAAACTACGCACACTAATTTTGAATGACGCGATGGATGCGCTGACTGAATCGCTGTTGGTTTTTGCTGCAAGGCGCGATCATGTGGAGCGCGTGATTCGTCCCGCACTCGCTCGTGGTGAGGTTGTGCTGTGCGATCGCTTTACGGACGCTACCTTTGCCTATCAAGGAGCAGGGCGGGGTTTCGACTTGCAAACCTTATCCACCTTAGAGGTGTGGGTGCAAAGCCAAGCAGAGCAAGGCTTGCAGAGCGATTTGTTGCAACCCGATTTAACGTACTGGTTCGATCTAGCGCCCGCACTTGCCGCCGAGCGCCTAGCGGGCGCTCGCGTTCCTGATAAGTTCGAATCGCAGCCGGTCGCATTTTTTGAAGCCGTGCGCACTGGTTATGCCGCGCGGGCAGTGGCGGATGCAAAGCGCTTTGCGCGCATTGAAGCCAATCAAAGCAAGGAAGCCGTGTTTGCGGATGTGATTGCGCTTGCCAAAGTGCGAGGTTACTTGTGACAGAACTCGCGCCTTGGCTAGAAGCCGACCTGGTGCGCTTACTCGCGCAGCGCGGTCACGCATGGTTAGTCACAGGCACGGCAGGCCTTGGTCAGTTTGAGCTTGCAATGGCAATGGCTGCTAGTGCGCTGTGTGAGGGGCGTCCCGAGCAAGGTGCGGTGCAGGCCAAGCTACATAAGGCCTGCGGGCAATGCGATGCGTGCCACATGGTTCGCGCTAAATCGCACCCCGATCTGGCGGTGCTCTTGCCAGAGACGTTATCGCTGGAGCTAGGTTGGCCGCTGGACGAAAAAACGCAGGCTGATTTGGACGACAAAAAGCGCAAGCCCAGCAAGCAAATCAAACTGGAAGCTGTGCAAGACCTGATTAGCTTTGTCCAGCGCACCAGCAGCCGTGGCAAGGGTCTCGTGGTCGTGATTTATCCCGCCGAGGCGATGAATCACATTGCAGCCAACGCGCTCCTCAAATCGCTAGAGGAACCTGTGGGCAACACGCGATTTGTGCTGGCGACAGAGGACAGCGCGGCGCTTTTGCCGACTATCCGCAGCCGCTGCCAAAGTTTTGTATTGACACCACCCGAGACCAAGCTGGCTGTGGCTTGGCTAGCATCGAATGGCGTGCCTGAAAAGGATGCCAAAGTCTGGCTCAAGGCCGCAGGCGGGCAGCCACAAACGGCGCTAGCGATGAGTCAAGCCATAATTAAAACGTCGTCTTGGCAAGACTTCCCAAAACTGATTGCCAAAGGCGCGTTGCCGTCTGAGCTACCTGCGGCGCTGACGGCGACGCCTGCGGCGCTAGTGGACGCATTGCAGAAGCTTTGTCACGATGCCATTTGCGTGAGTCAAGGTGCGGAGCCAAGGTTTTTTGAATCTGTCGCGAGTACAGCGAGCGCCTCAGCGCTCTATAAACTGACCACTTGGTCGAAGGCTTTAAATGTGCAAGCGCGTTCGTCTGAACACACGCTGAACGCTGGCTTAATGATTGAGGCGCTACTGGCCGAGGCCAAGCAGGCTATGGCTTTCACTAGCTCCCCGCCTGCGCGGGGATGACGTATCAGAGAGTTTTTATGTTTATTGATTCACACTGCCATCTTAATTTTCCCGAGCTCAAAAGCCAGATTAAAGATATTCGCGCCGCCATGCAGGCAGCCAAGGTCACGCACGCGATGGTGATTTCTACAACGCTGGAGGAGTTCCCAAGCGTTCACGAAATGGCGACCACGTACGACAATTTTTGGGCGACTGTGGGCGTGCATCCCGATAATGAAACGTTTGAAAACATTGATGGCGTAGAGGTAAAAATCCAAGAGCCGACGGTGGAGGATTTGCTCACCCGTGCCGCGCTGCCTAAGGTGGTGGGCATCGGTGAGACGGGGCTCGACTATTACCGTCTCAATGGCCGAACGATTTCGGATATGGAGTGGCAGCGTGAGCGCTTTCGCGTGCATATCCGCGCGGCGCAGGCTTGTCAAAAACCGCTCATCATTCATACGCGCAGCAGCTCAGATGACACGATCGCTATTTTGAAAGAAATGTGCGAGGACGGCAGCATAGGGGCGGCAGGGGGTGTGTTTCACTGCTTTACCGAGACGACGCTGGTAGCCAAGGCGGCGCTTGATTTGGGATTTTATATTTCGTTTTCTGGCATCTTGACGTTTAAAAATGCGCAGGCGATCAGAGATGCAGCGGCTTTTGTGCCCCTGGATCGCATCTTGATTGAAACCGATAGCCCATATCTGGCGCCATCGCCTTATCGCGGCAAAACCAATACGCCAGCGTATGTGCCTTTTGTGGCGATGGAGCTGGCGAGGATTAAAGCGGCGCCCATCGAACAGATTGCCCAAATCACGGGTGATAACTATTTCAAGCTCTTTCAAGGCGCTGTGCGGTGAAATTTATCAGTTTCGTCGTGATATTTTTGCTCAGCACATCTGTATGGGCCGGCGCGTACGAAGATTATTTTGTTGCAGTTAAAAATGACGACACCCGCACGGTGACCAATTTTTTATTCCGTGGGTTTGACCCCAATACCTTAGACCTCAACGGTTTGACAGGGTTGCTGATTGCTTCGCGGGATGGCTCGCTCAAAGTGGCGGCATTGCTGCTCGCACAAAACAAAACCAAGTTAGAGGCGCGCACGCCACAAGACGAAAGTGCACTCATGATGGCATCACTGGGTGGCTATGAAGATTTGGCTAAAACTTTGATTGATAAAGGCGCGGATGTCAATAAAACAGGCTGGGCGCCGCTGCATTACGCGGCGACTAAGGGGCATATTAGCATCATGAAGCTGCTGTTAGAGAATCACGCTTACATTGATGCGGAATCACCCAATAAGAGTACGCCTTTGATGATGGCGGCGATGTACGGTACGTTTGAATCGGTCAAGCTTTTGGTGGAAGAGGGCGCGGATGTCGGTCTTAAAAATGAGCAAGGATTGACGGCGTTAGATTTCGCCAAGCGTGCTAATCGGTCGGATGCTGAAACGTATTTAGCCAAAGTGACTGAGGCGAGGCGACCTAAAGGATCGTGGTAACGTCAGCCAGCACGATTCGCCCAATTGCAGCGATTAAGGCAGGATGCTCACCAATGGATGGGGTTAATTCCAGTGTGACGGCGGGATAAGTTAAACGCAGGGCAGCCACCAACTCTGGCAAATCTTCTCTGGCGTGTTTGCCTACGCCCAAGAACATCGGGACGATGCGTATCTGCTGAATGCCTTGCCTTGCAAGGTCTGCGACGACAGTCTCTAGGCT
Organism: Comamonadaceae bacterium; assembly: GCA_947445115.1. GTDB lineage: Bacteria > Pseudomonadota > Gammaproteobacteria > Burkholderiales > Burkholderiaceae_C > JASGCK01. Next base: position 32,486 of record CANFCG010000015.1, read on the forward strand.
GGGTGACATCAACTCTAGGTAGGCGCAGCGCACTTGCACTGTGGGTGACTGGCTGGCAACGACCTGTGCAATGGTCTCAATGGGTTTTGACCAAAGTGGATCACGCGAGCCATGTGCAAATAAAATAATACCGTTCATTTTTTGTAAACCACCCAAGCAAATGCGCCGAGCGAGACGGCAAAATAAATAAGGCTGGGCGCAGCAGCAGCGACCCAAGGCTCCCACTGCGAAATAGTGCCCACATAGCCAAACACATTGTTTAGCAAGAAGAAGCTGATACCCGTAATGACCCCGCCAAATACGTAGCCAGCAATGCCGCTGGTACGGAAATGCAAATAGGCAAAGGGGAGGGCCAGCATCAGCATCACGAGGCAGCTCAAGGGGTAAAACAGTTTTTTCCAAAACTCAATTTCATAGAGCTGCGCCGATTGCCCGTTGCTATCTAAATGCTGGACGTAGCGAAACAAATCGTAGGTTGCCATGCGCTCGGGCTTGAGCAGGGAAACCGAGACCATTTGCGCATTAATCTCAGTTGGCCAGCGGTACTCTTGAAGGTTGAGTACCGATAGCGGTGTGTGCTTTTGAATGGCATCATCGAATTTGATCTGCCAGCTGTCTTGCTTCTGTACTGGAAACTCAATCCGCTTGGCATGGGTTAAAGCCCAAGCGCCGTCTTGGAATTGACCTTGCGCTGCCGTGGTTGTGGAGACAATTTTGTTGGTCGTATCGAATTCGTAAATGCGAACCCCCGCCATGTTGCCATCGCCATCAAGAGCGCCGACATTGACCGCGTATCGGCTGTATAGCTGCTGCTCTTTGAGCCATGCGCCCGTTTGCCCCAGCGTCACCGTGCCTTGGTATTTTGCTTTGAGTAGTTGCGCCGTTCGATTGGCCAAAGGCGAGAGGTAGTCGCCGATGGCAAAGGTGAGGACGACAAAACCAGCCCCCAGTAGTAATAATATTTTGAGTGCTTTTTGAGGTCCTAGCCCACTGGTCCGCAAAATGGTGAACTCCGAGCTTTGCGCAAAACGCGCCATGACCAACACGCCTCCAATTAAGACGCCAATCGGGAGTAGCTCGTAGAGGTGGCCTGGGATTTGCAAAAGCACATAAGCAAAAGCATGGATGAGTTGATAGTTTTGTATGCCAACGGATGACAACTCATCGACTAAGTCGAAAAAGAAGAAAAGCGAAAGAAAGCCTGCGCAAACGTAGCTAATCGATCCGATGAGATCGCGGTAGATGAGTCGTCGAACTGTTTTCATAAGCAAGTGTTTCAGGGGCGGTATTGACGCCATACCAACCATGTGAGACTCAAAAGAAATGCACTGCCATGCAAGAGTCCTACAGCCGAAAAAATGTCTAAGCGCCCCGAAGCAATCCAATTTTGAGACACATTAATCAGGTTGTAATAAACAATGAACGTGAGCATGGCAAGCATCAAATGCCCGCCCCGCCCTGAGCGCGGATTGTTGTTGGACATCGCCAACGAGAGGAGGACGAAATTGATGGCTGCGAAAATTAATCCTAAGCGCCAAGCCAGCTCACCCAAATCATCTTTTTTATGTTCTAAGACTAAATCTTTTGTAGATCGATTATTGGGCGGCGAAGTTTGCTCCAAGCCGCTGCTTGCATCGACACGAGAACCCATGACTTGAAACTCGATGAGTTTTATATCGCCTTTGATAGGGTCAAATTCCACACGTTGTCCATTGTTCAGAACAATAAATTTATGACCATCTTGTAATTCTGTATGACCACTTTGCGCGACCGTAACACTCTCTTTGCCATTTTCAAAATTCGCAATAAATACATTGCGTGAGTTGCTCAAATCAGAGCTGCCGGCGACACCTTTGTCGATGTAGTACACGCGCTTTCCATTGGCTGACTCTTGAAATTCTCCGGGCGCTATGCGCTCCAGATCGCCACGCCGCTCGAAACGATCGCGCAGCCCTTGCATTTGGCTATTCGCCCATGGCCAGACGATGAGCACCATGACGGCGATGGTGACAAGAATGGGCGCTGAAAAGGTAAAGAGTGGACGCAAAAAACTAAGCAAACTCTTCCCGCTGGAGAGCCAAATCACCATCTCGCTGTCGCCCATCATGCGTGCCAGCGTGCTGACAAGGGTGATAAAAAGCGATAACGTCAAGATGGTGGGTGCGTGCCCCATGACCGAGTACGCCATCATCAACAGCACTTCTTGTGGATTAATCGATCCTTTGGAGGCCAAACCCAGCGTACGGATGAGCATCATGGTCATCACAATCGTGACCAATACAAGCAATGTGGCGATAAAAGTTCTAGAGAGCTCTCGCTGTAGGGATTGGCGAAAAATCATTTCACCGCTTGCGTCATCTTCATGGCCGAAGCGATGAGGGCGCTGACTTGCCCCATGTCGGACGGTACCACCAGCGTCGTCGTGCTGTTGGCGGCCACCCTAGAGTAGGCCTCGACCGCTTTTTCGGCGACTTTGAGTTGCACGGCTTGCTCGCCCCCTGGTTTTTGGATGGCGCTGGCCACACGCTCAATCGCGCCAGCCGTTGCATCGGCTACGGCCGTGATGGACGCCGCCTCTCCTTGTGCTTTGTTAATCACGGCTTGCTTTTCACCCTCAGATCGAGCAATAGCCGCTTCGCGCTCACCTGTGGCGATATTGATTTGCTCTTGGCGGCGACCTTCGGATGCAGCAATCAAGGCACGCTTTTCGCGCTCCGCAGTAATTTGCGACTGCATGGCGTGCAAAATTTCTTTGGGTGGCGTGAGGTCTTTGATCTCGTAGCGCAGCACCTTCACACCCCAATTCAGCGCGGCAGCATCAATCGAGCTGACGACGCTGTGGTTGATCGTTTCGCGCTCTTCGAAAGTTTTATCTAATTCCAGCTTGCCAATGACTGAGCGCAAGGTGGTTTGCGCCAATTGCGTAATCGCCATGATGTAGTTGGCCGAGCCGTAGCTGGCACGCATCGGGTCGGTGACTTGAAAATAAATAATGCCATCCACCTGCAACTGCGTGTTGTCGCGCGTAATGCAGACTTGTCCTGGAACATCCATGGCAATTTCTTTGAGCGAATGTTTGTACGCCACCGCGTCAATAAAAGGAATTAGCATATTGAGGCCTGGTGTGAGCGTGCTGTGGTACTTGCCCAGGCGCTCGACCACCCAAGCGTTTTGTTGCGGTACGACTTTGAGTGTGCGTATGATGAAGATGACAACCACAATGGCAAAGACGAGTGCGACAGGGAAGGATGAGTTGTCCATGATGTACTTTCAGATTTTGGATAGGACGAGTGTATTGCCTTCGACTGCAACGATGCGGTGTAGTCCCGTACTTGGTAAGGCGCCCTCTGGCAGGCCAGGCTGAATGAGCCTTGCAGACCACTCAGCTCCGCGGTGCACAACTAGCGTGGCCTGCGGCGATGCCCACTTAGTCACGTCAACCGTGCTACCAATATCTAAATGCAAGTCTGGGTTATGTTCAGTTTTTTGCTTAGAGGGCGCTGGATGCGTGCGATGCCAGACCAGCACGGCGCAAGCGCCAACTAAGGCCGCGACCACCAATTGTGTTGTCTGCGCAAGTCCAAGGTGGGCACACACCGCACCTGCGGCAAGTCCCAGAGCCAGCATGAGCAAGTAGAACGTTCCCGTGAGTAGTTCTGTGGCAACGGTAAGACCTGTCACTATCCACCAAAAGGTCGATGCGTCCATGGGGTTGACTCCTTATTTTGGATGGCTGTGCAGCATGATGAAGTCATCATAGCGCTCTATCATGATCCATTCGGCTTGCGTGGCGACGGGCAGGGCGTCAAAACTAACGCCTTCCATGACGACGGTGACGGGCTGGCTAGTGACGTCATCGAGCGTGGTTTTTAACTGGGCTTGATTGCTGGAATAAAAAATGGCGGAGGGCGGCATGACTTTTCCCACGTAGATGAGAGGCGTATTTTTTTGCCAATTGCGCAGCAGATGCCGCTGCGATTGCTTCTCTAGGTTGTCGTTAAAGAACAGCACCACGATCATGATGACGATGGGCGCAGCCAGCGCGAGCAGCAGGCTCCAGCGCCAAGCCTTATGGTTTTTGATGAGCTTGGTGATAGCCTCTGCCAGCAAAATCGCAAAGGCTGGAAGCGTGGGCAGGACGTAGGCTTCCAAAATATTACGTGACAACGTAAAGAGCAGTAGGGACGACAAAATCCAGCTGAGCAAATACTGCACTTCACTACTCTTGAAGTAGTGCGCAACGGTTGTGCCGTAGCGCCATTGGCCTAACGTATTTTTAGTCTTTTGCAGACCGAATAAAGCAGGAATAACAAATAAAGTCCAAGGCACAAAAGACTCGATAAAGAACCACCAAATCATGCCCAAATTCTCTGCATGGCTAGGCGCAAAACGTCCGCCATTCCAGCCTTTGACCAAAAAGCGCTCAATGTGCTCGCCAATGATGAAGTGGTATAAAAATCCGGGCGTGCGATGCTCAGCCCAAAGATACCAAGGCATTGCCAATAAGAGCGTCAGAGCTGTGCCACGGAGCCAAGGCAAAATTCGCCATGTGGTCAGTAGCCGCTCTTTGGGTGAAATGGCTATCCAAAGCAGCATCGACAGACCCAATAAAACAACGGAAAGAGGTCCCTTTGCCAGCAAGCCAATGGCAATGCCGATGAAGAATCCCCAATGCCAAAATGTCGCGGGCTGTGGCGTTGAAGGTCGTGATACGTTTGCTTGCATCACGCGCCAAAAGCTAATCATGGAGAGCGCTAAGCCGCCCGTTAAGTAAACATCGGTTGCTACAAATCCCGTCCCCAAAAACCCCATAGGCGTTGAGAGATAGATGAGCGCAGCGATGAGTGCTGGCGTGGAGAGCAAACGTGAACCGCGCCAAAACCAAAATAAACTGAGGGTGAGCAGTGACGCGCAAAATGGCGCAAACCTAGCGCCAAATTCGTTAATGCCAAAAACAGCCATGGATGCCGCATCCGCCCAAAAAGACAGTGGCGGCTTACCCCACAATGGAACGCCATCGGTGACCCATAGCGTGACCCAATCACCTAAGACCAGCATCTTTCTAGCCAGCTCAGCGTAACGTGGCTCGGTGGTGCCCAGCATGGGGTAGAGCGATAGTGAGGCAAAGCGTGCAAATACGATCAAAATCAGCAAAGCGAGCAGCACGCGAGGAAATACACTTTTTTGAATCGAATCATTTGCCATTAAACTTCGCCCTTGCTCATTTTTTCTCAATTTTAGAGTACGCCTTTTGTTATGGTTGGTTTTTGAAAGTTTTGCATGAAATTTCGCTTCCCTATTGTCATTATTGACGAAGATTTCCGCACCGAAAACACCTCGGGCTCGGGGATTCGTGCACTCGCGACAGCCATAGAGAGCGAAGGCTTTGAAGTGCTGGGGGCCACCAGTTATGGCGATTTGAGTCAATTTGCGCAGCAGCAAAGCCGCGCCAGTGCGTTTATTTTGTCGGTGGACGATGACGAGTTCACGCCAGGCCCTGATCTTGATCCTGCGGTGCTAGGTCTGAGAACCTTTATCGAAGAAGTACGCCGCAAAAACGCCGATGTGCCTATCTACATTTACGGCGAGACCAAAACTAGCCGTCATTTACCGAACGACATCCTGCGCGAATTGCATGGCTTCATTCACATGTTTGAGGACACGCCAGAGTTCGTCGCCAAGCACATCATTCGCGAAGCTAAAAGCTATCTTGAGGGCGTGAAACCCCCGTTCTTTAAGGCTTTGGTGCACTACGCACAAGACGGATCGTACTCGTGGCATTGCCCCGGGCACTCGGGTGGCGTGGCATTTTTAAAAACTCCCGTGGGGCAAATGTTCCATCAGTTTTTTGGCGAAAACATGCTGCGTGCCGACGTGTGCAATGCGGTGGAAGAACTAGGCCAATTGCTAGACCACGATGGTGCAATTGGCGAGAGCGAACGTAATGCAGCGCGCATTTTTAACGCTGACCACTGCTTCTTTGTGACCAATGGCACGAGCACATCGAACAAGATGGTGTGGCATCACACCGTTGCGCCGGGTGATGTGGTGGTGGTGGATAGAAACTGCCATAAATCGATTTTGCACGCCATCATCATGACGGGTGCAATTCCTGTGTTTATGAAGCCAACGCGCAATCACTTTGGCATTATTGGCCCCATTCCAAAAGAGGAGTTTGAGCCTGCCAGTATTCGTAAAAAAATTGCCGCTAATCCACTGCTGAAGCACGTGAACGCCAAGACAGTCAAGCCGCGCGTGATGACAGTGACGCAGTCCACTTACGATGGCGTGCTCTACAACACCGAGACCATCAAAGGCTTGTTAGATGGTTACGTGGATACATTGCATTTTGACGAGGCTTGGTTGCCGCACGCGGCGTTTCATAAGTTTTATGGCACCTACCACTCGATGGGTAAAAACCGCACGCGCCCTAAAGAGGCACTCACGTTTGCCACGCAGTCTACGCACAAACTGCTCGCAGGCATTAGCCAAGCCAGCCATGTGCTGGTGCAGGATTCGCAAAACCGCAAACTAGATAGGCATTTATTTAACGAAGCGTATTTGATGCACACCAGCACAAGTCCGCAGTACGCCATCATTGCCAGCTGCGACGTGGCCGCGGCGATGATGGAAGCCCCAGGGGGCACGGCCTTGGTGGAAGAGTCCATCACCGAGGCGCTGGACTTTAGGCGTGCCATGCGCAAGGTTGACGCCGAGTACGGCAAAGACTGGTGGTTTAAGGTGTGGGGCCCCGATAAGCTGGCGGAAGAGGGCATTGGCAAGGCAGACGCATGGATCATTAAGGGCGAATCGCGTAGCACCAAAACGGGCGAGAACACGGCGCGTAACTGGCACGGCTTTGGCAAGATGGCGGACGGCTTTAATATGCTTGACCCGATTAAATCAACGATTGTGACGCCAGGCCTTGACCTGAACGGTAAGTTTGCCAAAACAGGGATCCCAGCCAGCATCGTGACGAAGTTCTTGGCTGAGCACGGCGTGATTGTGGAGAAGACGGGTTTGTATAGCTTCTTCATTATGTTCACGATTGGCATTACCAAGGGCCGCTGGAACACGCTATTGACTGCGCTGCAACAGTTCAAAGACGATTACGACCGCAACCAACCGATGTGGCGCATCCTGCCCGAATTTTGCAAGGCGCATCCTAAGTACGAGCGTATGGGACTGAAGGATTTGAGCCAGCACATTCACGAGCTCTATGCCAAATACGACATTGCAAGGCTCACCACAGATGTGTACCAAAGCGATTTAGAACCCGCGATGACGCCAAGTGATGCCTACGCACATATTGCACACCGCAAGACCGAGCGCGTGGAGATTGATAAACTAGAAGGCCGCATCACCGTGGGCTTAGTCACGCCGTATCCACCTGGCATTCCACTTTTAATTCCAGGCGAAGTGTTTAATAAAAAGATTGTGGACTATTTGAAGTTCGCACGTGCTTTTAATACCGAATGTCCTGGTTTTGAGACGGATATTCATGGTTTGGTGGAAGAAAAGGGCGAGGATGGGGTGACGCGGTATTATGCGGATTGTGTTAAATAAAGGAATGAGCTAATGTCACTAAATCGTCGAATCAGGTATATTAGAGAATACCTAGCCTTTAAAAAAGCTGGTGGTGTTATTGATAAAAAATACCCCATTTATTCAGATTACAAAGAGCAAGCTGGATCGGCGAGCGGACACTATTTCCATCAAGATTTGTTAATTGCTAGCTACATCTACAAGGCTAATCCCAAAAGACATATTGATGTTGGCTCTAGCATCTCGGGTTTCGTATCACACGTGGCGGCTTTTAGAGAGATTGAAATTATTGATGTCCGCCCCTTAAAAGATACGGGGCATGATAATATAAAATTTAGACAAATGGATTTAATGAGTGGGGCTGGAGTCGAGTCTGAAATCACGGACTCAATATCCTGCCTTCATGCTATTGAGCATTTTGGGCTAGGGCGCTACGGCGATCCAATTGATCCACAAGGCCATATCAAAGGGTTTTTAAACCTCTTAAAGATGCTAAAACCGAATGGAACACTGTATATGGGCTTTCCAATTGCGGCGAAAACTCAAGTCCAATTTAATGCACATCGTGTTTTTGAGCCGTCTGAAATTTTGAGTTGGCAGGAAGAATATAAAATTGAATTGCAGAGTTTTTCATTCGTCAATGATGCGGGTGATTTGCATAAAGATACATCTATAAGTAATCTGCCAAAAAAAACCGAGTATGGCTGTGGCATCTATACATTTAAGAAGCTCGGCTAAACGTATGAAAAATAAACCTTTATACCAAGCTATCTTTGGGGCGAAATTATATTCGGCCTACAGATATATCAAAGATAAAAAAGATGTTTATGCTAAACCTGTTGCAACTACTTTAGGTTTTAAGCTTGCAGGAAATGAGGCAATGATAAATGGTAGTTTTGAGCCATTTGAAACTGAAATAATAAAAAAAATTGTTCCTAAAATTGATATTTTCATTAATGTCGGTGCAAACATTGGTTATTATTGTTGTTTGGCACTTAGTTATGGAAGGAAAGTGATTGCTTTCGAGCCTGTAAATAGTAATTTGCAATATTTATTTCGTAATATAAAAGCCAACAATTGGCAAAATGAAATTGAAGTGTTTCCAGTAGCATTAAGCGACAAAATAGGGTTGATCGATATTTATGGAGAAGGTACTGGCGCATCTTTAGTAAAAGGTTGGGCAAATACACCTGAAGATAGCGCCACCATTGTTGCTTGCACAACATTGGATAGCATCATTGGCGATAAATATGTTGGCAAACAATGTCTTATTCTTGTAGATATTGAGGGTGCTGAAAAATTCATGCTAAATGGGGCTGCTAAATTATTGATAATGCACCCAAAACCTATTTGGATTGTCGAAATTTCGATTACAGAACACCTTGCTGATGAAAGTAAAGTAAATTCAAATTTGGTAGAAACATTTAACATTTTTTATGAAAATGGTTATGACGTCTGGACAGCGGACGATGAGTGTCGATCTGTCGTTAAGGATGAAATATCTTTAATAGCTGAAACTGGCATTAATACAATTAAGACGCATAATTTTATATTTGCAGAGAATACGAAGAGTGATTTATTTAAATAATATTAATTGCAAATTAAATTTAACAAAATGCCTTCAGTAAAATCTCTTGGTGGAAATGCCTCTATTCGATTAGTAATTTCAATACCAACATATAATAGAGTAGTTAGATTGCAACGCTCCTTGAATGAGATCGAGCGGTTGATAATTAAAGATAATTTTGAAAATGTAATTTCAGTATTCGTATCTGATAATGGATCTACAGACGAAACACTCATTTTTTTGAAACGAGCAAAAATTAATTTTGCCATTAAAAATATTAATTTTAATTATGCATCAAATACAAGCAATAGAGGCTTTGATTACAATGTGAAGCAATGCTTTTTAAGTGGGCATGAGCAATATTGTTGGCTTGTATCTGATGATGATAATTTGGAATCAGATATTTTAAAAAATATATTGAATTATATTAATATTTATAGTCCAAATTTAATTTTTTTTAATTTTGACCAAATACCTTATAATAAAAAGACACCACTTATTTTGGAAACTCAATACTCTGAATTGATCGGTTCAGATTTTGGATTTAGTGAGCTTATCAAATTTCCAAAATTAACATCATTAGTTATAAAGCGTAAAAATTTACCTTTGCAGGTGGAAATTTTAGATGATCCAGCAATTAAAGGGTGTGCATTTTCACACATTGCATTAGCATTGCAAACAGCGTTTCATTTTGGCGGAGTGCTTCTTGCGAAAAATTTTTCGGCAGCACCAGATGCAAATTACCGAGATCATATAGATTTCCCACCATACGTTGGCAATGGATTTAATATGATGCTTGCTGCTTTGTTTAATAAGATGGGCAAGCCTGAATGGACTCAACGTCATGTTGGAGAGCATGTTGATGTTGCTATTTCTTCACTAGAATGGCTGATAGATTACTTTATGGGGCGAGCAGTAGTTTCTGATGTATTAAGAGCCATATTAATGCAAGATTTAAAAAAAGAAATTTATAATAAGCATTTAAATTTGTTACTTCGCCCAAAATTTATTCGACGTTGCATTTATCTTTTGAGTGCCTTTTTTGTTTACTATTACAGGCTCAATTTTTTAAATAAAATTGCAATTAAAAAAGCAACGCAATTACATTAATAGCAATGCAATCATTGACGATTTATCTTCTTTGTCATAACCGTCCAGATGAGGCAAGACAAGCAATACTTACTGCATTAGTCCAGTCTGATCGCGCATTTAATCTGATTGTGTCTGATAACTCCAGCGATGATAAGGTTGAGAAATCGGTGAGAGAAGAGTTTCTTGATATTACATATGTACGCAGGCCGCATATGCTTAAAGCTTTTGAGCACTTCAACTGCTGCATCTCTGAAGCGAAGAGTGATTATTTTTGTTTATTTCATGATGACGATTTGCTGGTGCCTGATTTCGTTGCGGAGATGAAAAAATTAATTAAAAACTATCCAAATGCTATTGCGTTTGGGTGCAACTCCTTTATGGAGGAGTTTGGGCAGTTAACTTCAAATTTATTTTTTAAGTCTGCTCGGCGAGTTGATGTCATTAAAAATGCACGAGCATTGGCAATTCGTTATTTCGCCCGCTCGCAGTCTGGAATTGCTCCTTTTCCTGGGTATATATACAATCGCAAACTGATTGGCGATATAAGATTTCCTGTGGAGGGTGGTAAGTATGCCGATGTGACTTGGCTGCTTAGTTTGGCCAATCAAGGGCACATTGTTTGGCTTAATCAAGCGTTGATGACGTATCGATTGCACACAGGCAATGATAGTAATGCGGAATCACGGTGCGATAGACTTAGTTTTTTGGCTTATTTGAAGAAGAACCGCATTATTTTTGGGGATGAAATTCTGCAAGATTATCGATGTTCATTTATTTATAAAACTATTCGCCGAGAGGACTGCCAATTGACCCCCAAAAGAAACGCTTTGGCGTGTCGTTTTCTTAATCACTATCAATGGTCGCGATATGCGCGTCTCTCCACATATCTAGCTCTGGCTCGGCGTGGATTTATTAAATTAAAAGGCCGCTGATGATTTATGCAAATGTCTATGCCGACACAAGAGTAAATAATTCACTCTTTGCACTTGAAGACGATGTGCATCGATTTAACCCAACCTATACGCCACGCCTGCTACGCAAAGCTTTTTTGAAGCATGACATTGAACTCAATACGCCTGATTTAAATGTGGGGCGAAATATAGATTTTGATTTTTATATTGAAGGCCGAGCTTATGATGATAATGGGATACCTAAGTTTTTATTAGCACTCGAAAATCCACATCTCAATCAATTAAATGAAGATGCTATCTATTGTGGAAAATTTGTTAAATCTTTTTCTTGGAATTTAAGGCTCCACACGTTGCCTAATGTCGTTCCCATACTGATTCCACACCCATTAATCGTACATTCAGCTCCTGATTTTTCTCAAAGAAAGATATTCAGTTGCCTCATTAATGCTAATAAAGCATTTAAGACTTATTTATCATCCGATCTTTATTTGGAGCGGATCCTAACGATACGCTGGTATGAACGTTACGCACCCGATATGTTTCAACTTTATGGGCAAGGTTGGGACAAGTCGACGCCAGCTTTTAATTTTCTTGGAAAATTAAAGCGTATTATTCCTAGAATAAAAACAAGACTATTTGGTAGTAAGCCGTATCCTAGTTTTGCCGGTGTGGTGATGGATAAATCGGATGTATTAAGGTTTTCAAAGTATTCTTATTGTTATGAAAATTGCAATGATTTGAATAACTATATTACAGAAAAGCTATTTGATAGTTTGGTTTGCGGCTGTGTTCCTGTTTATTGGGGAGCTGGCAACGTTGACGAATTCATTCCAAACAATTGCTTTATCGACAGACGTCAATTTAAAAATACGGCGGCGGTGCATGCGCATCTGGTCGCGATTACTGAGGCCCAATACACGCAGTATCAAGCCAATATTATTAAATTTTTAAAGAGTGATGCTGCAAAAAAATTTAGCGCGGCATCTGTAGTCGCTACTATTGTTGAAAATGTTATTGCCAATGTTTAAATTTTTCAAAAATTATTGGAGTCAGTTGTTCGCGAGCTCTCAGACCAGTAAACCGAATATTATTACCTTTACGGGCGGAATGGGGGCGCAAATGATTAGCGCTGCCATTTATTTTCAGATGCAAGCAGAGGGTCGCGAGGTTTATGCTGATCTATCCTATTTTGATAAACCCAGGGATATTGCTGCCGAAGGCGATAAAGGCCGTCCCACGCATTGGGGTTGGCAATTGGCGCAATTTAATCTACATCTAGACTCGTTTGCTGGTTCTCAATTGCTTGTGCCTCGTCAGGTGGATGTCATCGAGGATGGGGCGCTAAAACTCCAACTGGGACTTGCAGCCCTAAGGAAAGAGCATATTCAAAACTTATTTACGCTTCATGAAGCAAATGTGGCGCATTTACTCGGAGGAGATGAGGATAAATATCTTTGCATTCACGTCAGGCGAGGTGATTATTTGAACGTGGCCTCGCACTTGATATCAGATGATGCCTTTATTCGTTTGGCAAAGCGTTTTGTTAATCTCATTAAGCATGCTGTCATTGTTTCAGATTCAGTCATTACCGGCGGTTTGCGCGTTCGGCTATCTAGCATGTTTGCCAAAACTACCTTTTTGGATCACATTAATGAATACGAGACCCATTGCGTGATGCGCAGTGCGCATATTTTTATTGGCTCTAACAGTCAATTTAGTTTGATTGCTGCGATATTAAATACAAAAGGTCTTGTTCTGCTACCTAGAGCATGGTTTGGCGATGCGCAGCCAGAACTGGAAGCACTGGTCTCGAATTTGGGAGATTTTCAGGTGCTTAGCGACGTAACTTAAGCCAGCGTTTGATTTTTCTAATGATTTTTGAGGCGAAGCTGCGTTCACCGATGGGGTCCATCGCAACCTCCCAGTTGGACTGTAGGCACACCCCAAGGTATTGAGCCGATAGGGTTTGCGTAGACTCCCCCCACTTGCGATAAAGGTCGTACTGCCAATCAAAATGGTAAACGCGAAACAGGGGCTCTATTGGGGACACTGGAATGGGCTGTAAGTGCAATAAAGCCTCACCGTACCACTGCGCCTCAGACGGGCAAAACGCAATAGCGTCCCAAAGGGTTTGGTTTTTTGGCGCTAGCCACTGGGTGTCCAATGCCTGCCAAACTTTGCTTGACCACAAGAATGGCTGCGGCAAAAAGCTATAAATAGGCCCTTGCCTGCCAAACACTTGTTGAACGGTTTGAGCGAGCAGGGCAAAGTGCTCGTATTGCACGGCGTAACCACGGTTAATGGCCACTTGGTACATATCTTTGGCTTGATGCATCACCGTATAAGGCGCACCACTTGCGTTTATGAAATCAGTTTTGTGAAATGGTTTCAAAAAGATGCTATCTGAGTCCAAGCTTAGATAGGCGTCGCAGCCAATGGTTCGCCAAGCTTCTGATTTGATAATCTGCTGGCTGATTGAGCCTGGTGCTTTGAGATATTTTTCTATGAGTTGATGGCTGATTGCTTGAGGATGTGCCGCAACGATGTCCTCATCAGTTAGCCATTGGTGGCTGGCGCTATTTAGACCCGCATGTTGTGTCTGGTGCTGGCATACTGCCAAATCTGAGCGAGGGACGACGATAAAGACGGGAATGTTGTCGGCATTGTATTTTTGAATACTGACCAGCAGCCGCCCTAGACGCCTGATGTCGCCTATGTAGCTTTTACAGACGAGTGCGAATTCCAACTGGTTAGTCATGGCTTAGCCGCATGTTATGAGAGTTGCTGCTTAACCAGACGCGCAAATACGGCATCTTTAGCAATGAGACTATCGTAGGTTCCGCGTTCTACAATTTCGCCAGCCGCCATGACGACGATGAGATCGGCGTGTTTCACGGTACTGAGTCGGTGTGCAATCACCAGTGTTGTACACGACTGCGTGAGTTGGGCAATGGCGGCCTGGACTAGATGTTCGGATTCTGAATCTAAGGCGGAAGTAGCTTCGTCCAAAATTAAAATAGGGGTGGCTTTGTATAGAGCTCTGGCAATGGCTAGACGCTGCCTTTGTCCACCAGAGAGGGTGCTACCGTTATGCCCGATTTGTGTCAATATGCCCTGCGGCATGGCGCTCACGTGCTGCCAAAGGTGCGCATTGATTAATGCTTTTTCAGCCCGTGCTGCATCTGGGGTTGCATCGCCCAAACAAATATTGGCTAAAACCGTATCGTTAAGCAAGACAGTGTCTTGATTCACCATGGCGATGTTTTGCCGAAGAGACGGTAAATCCCAATCAGAAATAGAAACGCCATCGATGCGTAGGTCACCCTCATCGAAGCGGACAAAATGAGGAAGCAAGTTAGCTAATGTTGTTTTCCCTGAGCCCGATGCGCCCACTAAAGCCACCATTTGATTGGGCTGTATGGTTAGATTGATACCTTGGACAGCCGGTGCTTGAGCGCCTGGGTAGGTTTTTTTGATGTTGATAAAATCTATTTTTCCTTGAACCCTGGCAGCGGTGTGCGTGCCCGTGTTGGCTTCTAGCGGGTAGTCCATAAGCCCAAACACGCGCTTAAGCGCAACGCTTCCTCTGTGCAGGTTTGGCATGACATCGCCAAGCCCTTTGAGTGGTGAAATTAGCATGAGCATGGCTGTGAGATAGGCTGCTAAATCACCAACGGTGAGCTGTCCAGCCTCATTTTGCTGAAGTGCTAGCGAGAGGATGAGGGCTAACGCTAATGAAGCCGCTATTTGCGTTATTGGCGTGATCGCAGCGCTGGCAATGAGTGATCTTGTCATCTGTGTGCGATAAAGCTCAACTAAGCGTTCGAACCGCGACTGCTGACCAGCTTGGGCACCATGAAGGCGGATAAGTTTGTAAGCGTGTGTATTTTCTTCAATGACGTAATTGACTTCTTCAGATAATTTTTGTACCTTGAAGTGTGTGGCGCGCATTCGCTGTCCTATTTTTCGGACAGCTAAGCCAATAATTGGCAGAACAACTAAAACGAGGAGGGTTAAATGCCAGTTAAGCCAAAAAAGATAACCTAAAAGTCCTATAGCTGTCAGGCTGTTCCGTCCTCCATCTTGCAGCACACTAGTAAAGCAACCGCCAGCAGAATGGGTTTCGCTTCTGACCGTATTAATAAAGCTGCTGGTGCTTTCTTGCTCGTACAGACTAAGGTCTCCAGTATGGAGGCGTTTAAAAACATCACTTTGCAGGCGCGTAACGACTTTGTTATTTGCAGTTCCTAGCGCCACACTAGACAGAAAACCAAGCAAGGCGCGCCCTGCAAAAATACCAATCACGGCGAGAGGTGGCGCCCAAATGGGCCAAGGCGTAGGCTTGACTGTGGCCGCCTGCTGACCCGCATGGTCAAGCAAAATTTTCATCATGCTTGGAATCAAGGGCTCCGATAAAGACGCCAAAATTAAAAAAAAGTAGCCTGTCAAAAAAATCTTGAAATAGGGGCGGTAGTAGGCAAATAGCCGCACAAATAATTTTTGCGATTTATCTGTGGGGTTTGAACTCATGAGTGTTATTAGACTATGTGGTTGGGACGCAGTGTCCGTAGAATCGCAAAGTGTACTATGAACAAATTTGAAACGTCTATCACGCCCGATCGTTGGCTCATCCTCTCTCACGCCTTCAACATGGATGGCCGCGCAGCGAGTCAAACCATTACTGATAAATTGCCGCACTTACGCGGCATGGGAATTGAGCCTGTGATTGTGAGCTCGGTGCTGGGTAGTCAGGACCTTCAGTTTGAGCACCACCCAGTTTGGCCCATAGGCGGGGCGGGTTTGCGATTCGATTTGAGGCACGTGATTCGGCGCCACATTGGAACTGGTGCGGCGTACAAGCTAATTGTTTTGCTGATGACGGTTTTTTTATCGCCTTTGATTTTTCTTGAGAAGTTGCTGTTTGGTTTAGATAGCCAAGCCTCTTGGGCGGTCACGGCTTATTTGTATAGCCTCTATTTGATTAAAAAGCATAAGATCAAAGTGGTGTACTCAACAGGCGGTGCTTATTCTGCGCATTTGGCGGGGTATTGGCTCAAGCGAGCGACAGGCATTTGCTGGATTGCGGAGATTCATGATCCCATGATTCGACTGAATGAATTAGGTGCGGTTGAGGCGAGCCGCAACGCAAAATTTTGGGCTGAAATGGAATGCCGCATTTGTCATTATGCCGATATGGCTTGGTGGTTTACAGAGGGCGCACTTGCCAAGGGCAGGGCACGACATCCGCAAGCGACGGCAAAGCTTTATTGCGTGATGCCAGGCGCGGAGCCACCAGATATGCCCGTCGTTCATTACGAGCCGACTGATCGCTGCGTATTGGCGCATTTTGGATCTTTGTCGAATACGCGCTCACTTAAATATTTTTTAAATGGATTTGCTCTTTGGTCAAAGGCGCATCCAGATTCGGCAGCCCTGGTGACGATTCAAATTTATGGTGCGCAATTGGATGCCGAGAGTGAGAAGTTGGTTGTGACGCAGCAGCTTCAATCATTCATCAAGGTACTTGGCAGAATCGAATATTCGGCGCAGTTGCAGCTTTCGGGTCGGCAGCAAGTGAATATGGCGATGCGGCAAGTCGATTGCTTGCTTTTGACGCACGGCGATAGCGAAGAATGCTCCGAGTACATTCCCTCCAAGTTCTACGAATACCTGTGGTCCAATCGCCCACAGTTAATGATGATTCACGCGAACCCGCAGTTAAAAAAATTAGGCGAAGATTATGATTTTTATGTTACGCCAGCTATCGATGTGGATGAGATCGCCGCCGCCTTGCAGCAGGTGTTTGAGGATTGGCAAATGAAGTCATCAAAATTTAACGAGCCGTCTGTTAAGCCCATTGACGTGAAGACCTGCACTGCGCAGATTGTGCGTTGGGTGCAGGGTTTGAGGCAGGGCGCATGAAGCTCTCAGTTGTCATCATTACTAAAAACGAAGCGCATAACCTCGCGGCGTGCTTGGCATCTGTCTCGTTTGCAAACGAATGGATTGTTGTGGACTCGGGTAGCACGGACGATACGGCGCGTATTGCCAAGCGACTAGGCGCACAAGTGGTCGTTACTACCGACTGGCCGGGCTTTGGCAAGCAAAAAAATCGAGCGCTGGGTTTGGCAACGGGGGACTGGGTGCTGTCACTCGATGCAGATGAGCGCGTGTCGCCTGAACTGGCTGCGGAAATCAAGCGTTTGGTGTCGATGCCCGATGGGGCTGACGGTGCGGTAGCGATAGCCAGTATGCCTAGGCGTACTTCTTTTTGCGGGCAATGGATTGACCACTGCGGCTGGTCGCCCGATCGTGTCATTCGATTGCTGAGACGTGGATCGGCTAAATTTAATGAAAATTTAGTGCATGAAAGCTTGGTTGTCGAAAATAAAAATTCAATAGTGATGAAATTTATGAACCCTCTTTTGCACTACAGCTATCCAACGCCGAATCATTATTGGGATAAGTTGAAAACTTATAGCGAAGCGTGGGCCGTGCAAAAGCAGGCGGAGGGTAAAAAAGCATCGATTGGGCGAGCGATGGGCGCCTCCTGTGTTGCCTTTGTGAGAAGCTATATTGTTCGATTAGGATTTTTGGATGGTGCGCTGGGGTTTGTCGTTTGTCAAATGCAAGCGCAAGCCACTTTTTACAAATACTTTCAGCTGTATTTTTTAAATCAATCGAAAAAGTGATGACCTATTATTCTCGTAGAAACATGTTGAGAGGGGCGGCAAGCCTTACTGGCATTGGCCTTGTAGGGCATTCCGCATGGGCGCAATTGCGCGTAGAGGTCTCGGGCGTGGGTGCCACGCAGTTGCCAATTGGTGTGAGCCTATTTAGGGGGGAGGACGTTGCGCCACAAAAATTAAGCGCCATCATTGCGGCTGATCTCGTTCGCTCTGGCGTATTTCGCGCAATAAGCGGCCCAATTGGATCGGATGAATCGAGTCGGCCGGAGTGGCCCCGTATTCGCAGTCTAGGTGCCGATACGCTTTTGGTGGGCAGCATCACTCGCTTGGCCGATGGCCGCTTTGATGTTCGTTGCCGATTGTGGGACGCTGTTCGCGGCGTGGAGTTGGGGGCGCAGTCACTCATCTCTACCAGTGGCGATTTGCGTTACACCGCCCACCGTTTGGCGGATTGGATTTATGAAAAATTAACGGGTGATAAGGGCGTGGCAGCAACGCGTATTGCTTACATTACTAAAACGGGCGGTACTGCTGCACCACGTTTTACGCTTTGGGTCGCCGATGCAGATGGTGAGGGCGCCAGCGCTGCGCTTGCAAGTTCGGAGCCGATTATTTCGCCGGCTTGGTCTGCTAGTGGTGCGCAATTGGCTTATGTCTCGTTTGAGTCACGTAAGCCCGTTGTTTATGTGCACGAGGTTGCTAGCGGCAAACGGCGTGTGGTCGCCAACTTTAAAGGCTCTAACAGCGCGCCCGCTTGGTCGCCCAATGGGCAAAACTTAGTAGTGACACTGAGCCGCGATGGTGGCTCTCAAATGTTTCTTATCTCGGCATCTGGCGTCGGTGAGCCGCGGCGCTTATCCAATTCGTCTAGCATTGATACTGAGGCGGTGTTTGCGCCAGATGGAGAAAGTCTTTATTTTGTCAGCGACCGCGGGGGTAGTCCGCAAATTTATCGCATGAATTTGAAAGATGGATCGGCGCAGCGAGTTAGCTTTTCTGGCAACTACAACATTTCTCCGGCCATTAGCCCCGATGGGACGAAGCTGGCGTTTGTCACAAGGGTGGGCGGCGCATTTAAGTTAGTCCTGCAAGATTTGGCATCGAGTGTGGTGACGTCGTTAACGGATACGGGTTCGGACGAAAGTCCTAGCTTTAGCGCCAACGGCAAGCAAATTATTTATGCGACACAAATCGCCAGCGGTGCTCGTTGGCAGGAGGCGTTAATGACAACCACGCTCGATGGACGTGTTAAATCTAGATTAACAGCTGCTTTAGGCGATATTCGTGAGCCGGATTGGGGCAATTTCCAAAGTGCTCCATTAAAATAACGGCAACACTTTTCTTTTACTTTAAATAAATAGGGGTTTTCATGTCACGTATTAAATTATTTTTACTTGCTGGGTTTTCAATATTTTTAGTCGCTTGCGGCACGAACGTGCCGTTGACTGAGCCCGCTCGAGTTGAAGACCGTGCGCCGCAAGCTGTGACTACACCCGCTACCAATGCATCTATAAGTGCGCGTGATGTCAAGGCAGTTGAGGTCGCACCTCCTGTTGTGAGCAGCTTAAACAACGTGCTGTATTTCGACTTTGATAGCTACGTTATCAAGCCAGAGGCACAAACCCTGCTTGAGGGGCATGCCAAGCGTTTGGCGACAAACCGTAGCGTTAAAGTTTCGCTGGCAGGCCACACAGATGATCTAGGCGGCCGTGAGTACAACCTAGCCCTTGGACAAAAGCGTGCAGATGCAGTTAAAAAGGCACTCACTATTTTGGGTGTCACCGACGCACAAATGGAATCGGTGAGCTATGGCAAAGAGAAGCCGGCAAATTCTGGCGCAGACGATACAGCGCGTGCACAGAATCGTCGTGTCGAAATTTTGAATCGTTAATTTTTATTTAATTTAACATGACGCTCTCTCTGCGAAGTCTTAAGTCGGTTCTTGCCAGCTCGCTTTTTCTTATTGGTTTGAATTCAATGTGCCATGCTGGGCTGTTTGATGACGAAGAGGCGCGCAAGGCGATTCTTGATTTACGGCAAAAAGTTGAGGCAGTTGATCAAGCGCGAATTCAAGATAAGCTGGCTTTGCAAGGAGTGGACGGTATGCAAAGTCTGCGTGATGAAAATGTGCAAATCAAACGCAGCTTGCTTGATATTCAAACTTTGATCGAGCAACTTCGAGCCGATCAGGCCAAGCAAGTGGGGCAGCAAGAGCAGTTGGCTAAGGATATTAGCGAGCTCCAACGCCGCCAACGTGATTTGGTTCAAGGTGTAGACGATCGGATGCGCCGTTTGGAGCCTGTGAAGGTCAACCCAGATGGAAAAGAGTTTGTGGCGGATCCAATCGAGGTGAAGGAGTACGATGCCGCATTGACGCTATTTCGTAAAGGTGACTTCAAATCAACCACGCAGTCATTTATTGATTTCTTGCGTCGCTACCCGCAAAGTGGCTATCAGTCTTTAGGCTTGTTTTGGTTGGGAAATGCACAGTATGCAAGCCGTGATTATCGTGAGGCCATTGTCAATTTCAAGTCGTCTGTAGATGCCAATCCTGCCTCCAGTAAAGCGCCAGAAGCCTTGCTGGCTATGGCTAACAGTCAGATTGAGTTGAAAGATACGCGCACAGCTCGCAAGACGCTCGAAGAGCTGGTCAAGGTGTATCCTCAGTCCGAAGCGGCTGTTGCTGGTAAAGACCGACTTGCGCGTTTGAAATAAAAGATGATCCTATGCCAACTGTCGATGTAGCCGCACTTTCAACGCAAGTTTTGTGGGCTTCGTTTGGGCTGTCCACGGTGTTTGGTTTTGCCACCCAAAGAAGTCATTTTTGCACGATGGGTGCGGTGAGCGACATTGTGAATATGCAAGATTGGACGCGGATGCATATGTGGGCGATGGCGGTTGCCGCTGCGATGCTCGGCTTTGCTGGTTTGACCTCCGCGGGCTTGCTGAATCCAGAAAAAACGCTATATGTCTCGTCCAAAGTGCTGTGGTTATCGTTTGCCGTAGGCGGTTTGATGTTTGGTTTTGGCATGGTGCTTGCCTCAGGCTGTGGCAATAAAACCTTGCTGCGCATCAGCTCAGGCAGTCTGAAGTCTTTCGTTGTTTTTGTGGTTATGGCTGTGGCAGCTTTTGCAACGCTGAAGGGCATTACGGCCGTTGTGCGTGTTAACACAGTTGACCTGCTCAACGTTCCAGCGGTCACGCCAAGTGTGAGCCTACGGCTTGTGATTTCTAGCTTCCTAGCCTTGTGCTTAGTGATCTGGGCGCTTCGTAATCCAGCCATGCGTAGCACGTCAGCGTGGCTGCCTAGCCTAGTGATTGGCAGTGTGATTGTGCTTATGTGGTGGGTTAGCGGTAAGTTTGGATATTTGCCCGAGCATCCAGAGACTTTGCAAGAAGCGTTTTTGGCGACCAATTCGGGGCGTGCAGAGTCGCTTAGTTTTGTCGCGCCCATGGCCTATACGCTTGATTGGCTGATGTTTTTTAGCGATAAAAGCAAAGTGCTCACCATGGGTATCGTGAGTGTTTTTGGCGTGTTGGTGGGCGGTTTTATAGAGGCGCAGCTGTCTAAAACCTTCCGCTGGGAAGGCTTTGGCAGTGTTGAAGATGTTGCTAACCACTTAATCGGTGCCGTGCTCATGGGTGTTGGCGGCGTCACGGCCATGGGATGCACTGTGGGGCAAGGCCTGTCGGGGCTCTCGACCCTAGCTTTGGGCAGTTTTATCGCAACAGCAGGAATTTTGGCTGGCGCAGTGTTATCCCTCAAATATCAAATTTGGCGCTTGGATAGCTTGTGATCGATCATGCACGTCGGTTTGGCGGGCTTGCTCGGCTATATGGCGCGAGTGGTGCGGCTCAAATTTTTACCTCGCACGTTGTTGTCGTCGGTATTGGCGGCGTAGGCTCTTGGAGTGCGGAAGCTTTGGCACGTAGCGGAGTGGGGCGTATCACACTGATCGATATGGACCATGTGTCCGAATCCAATATCAACAGGCAAATTCACTCGCTAGGTTCAACGCTTGGAAAATCCAAAATCGAAGCCATGCGAGATCGAATGTTGGACATTAACAACAATTGCCAAGTTCATCTCATAGATGATTTTGTGACGCCAGAGAACTGGTCAACGCTTGCGCTAGATATTTCGGGGTTCGGAAAAATAGATGGTTTGATTGATGCCTGTGACCAAGTGGCAGCAAAAACCACATTGGCCGCTTGGGCATTACGTCAAAAAACACTGGCTTTCATCACTGTGGGTGCAGCAGGCGGTAAACAGCAAGCGCATTTAGTCCAAAGCAGCGATTTGCAGACTGTGACGCACGATCCACTGCTGGCCAAAATGCGCTACAACCTACGCCGCTTGCATGGCGCAGCTCGGGAAGGCAAGCTGGACGTGGCTTGTATCTATAGCACGGAACCCGTCCAGCAGCCTGTTCAGGAGGTTACAAGCGAGATTTGTGCCATTGACGATTCGTTTGATGGGTCGCTCAACTGCCACGGTTTTGGGTCAAGTGTTGCGGTTACGGCTACTTTTGGTATGTGCGCGGCTGGTGAACTTATAAAAGTGCTTGCCAAGATAAATAGAACAGCGTTATAATCGAAGGCTTTGCTGCAAGGCAAGAGTGGGATGTTAGCTCAGTTGGTAGAGCAGCGGACTTTTAATCCGTTTGTCGTGGGTTCGACCCCCGCACATCCCACCATCGGTTAATGAAATCAAGGGTTTACGAGTGATCGTAAACC
>CANFCG010000016.1 GCA_947445115.1 Comamonadaceae bacterium
ACTATGTTTAAAACAATCAATCGCCCGCTCGACTTGGAATGGCTAGAAGATTTAGAAGCCGTCGCGCATTGGCGTAATTTTTCTAAAGCCGCTGCAGCGCGAAATATGGCGCAGCCTGTGCTGAGTCGCCACATCAAGGCGTTGGAAGAATGGATGGGCGTGCCGCTACTTGATCGCACCTCGCATCCTGTCTCGTTGACGGAAGCGGGCGTTGCCTTTTTGCCCTATGCGACGGTGGCTATTGAGCAGTTGATCAAGGGCAGAGACTTAGCACGCGCGACGTTAGAAAAAGCAGCAAAAAAATTGACGCTTGCCGCCACGCATGTGCTCTCGATTACCTTTTTTCCGCAGTGGCTGCAAGAGCTGGAGGCTAAGCTAAAAATTGAGTCAATGCAGATGATCTCGGATAGCTTTCAAGCGTGCCAGACCTTGATGATGGAGCGCAAAGTGCAGTGCTTGCTTTGTCATGGGCACGCACTTGGGCAATCGCAATTACTGGCGCCCGATTTCCTCTATGCCGTGATGGGTGTGGATGCCTTGCTACCTGTGGCCAAACCCCTAGCGGGTGGTGCTGCGCCTGATTTTGCGGCGCTACCCTTGCTTGCCTACGGGAAAGAGTCGAGCTTTGGAAAAATCATGGCGGGCGTTTTGCCAGAGGTGTTTCAAGCCGACCGACTTGCCACGCATTTCACCAGCCACCACGCCGTGTTATTAAAAACGATGGCGCTGGACGGACGCGGTGTGGCGTGGTTGCCCAAGAGCTTGGTACTGGACGAGTTAGCCAACAAGCGGCTGGTACTGGTTGGCGATGCGGCTTGGCAAATCCCGATTGAGATTCGGCTGTATCGACACGCGGATGCCATGACTCAAACCGCCGAGGCGGTTTGGCAGTCGGTGTGTTTGGCGACGGATGCATGAAACCATGCTACTGCTTGCTCGATACGCCCTAGACGCAGGGACGTATTCGCGCCGCTAGCAAAACCTTTTTGAATGTTGATCGTCGTGTGAATATCTTCCTTTTGGAAGACGCCTTTTTCGATCAAATTAAATGTCTTTTCCCAGTGCGGTGCCCAGTCGCTACCCGATTGCGCTTTGGGGATGAGCATTTTGTGCGTCCAGCGAAAAGTACCAGCTGACGTGGGGTAGAGCGTGATGAGGCTCAAATAATCAGGATGAAAAATTGTGATGGTGTTTGGAAAAATCACTTGGCTTGGGGTGACCAGTTCTGAGAGCTCGCGAATGTTTGTCGGTAGTGGTGAGTCAGGCCGTTCGCTCCACGCTTGCGCAGCGCGGCGTGCGACGAGTGAATGGATATGCGGTTTGCCATCTTGCTCCGAGCCAAACGTTCCACCCGCCGTAATGCCATCCGTAAAAAACGGCGCGATAGTGTTTTTGTGCAGCACGCGGATGTGATATGACTCCAAAAACGCATCGACAATGAGCTTCCAATTGGCGGGATACTCCGCTTCGATGGTACGAAAGTGCGTGAGGTTTTCAGTCTCGTAGAACGGCATCTCGCTATTCAACTCACCTAAATATGAATCAAGATCAATTGGCTGGGAGGCCATATCCTGCTTGGCCTGTGGGATAACCCAGATAAGGCCGTACCGCTCTTCGCAAGGCAGCGCCACCAAGTCTTCATCGGCGCATTCCTTTTTGTCAAACGATTCAGCATGTAAGCGATGGCGCAGCTTACCGTCCAACTGATACGTCCAGCCGTGATATGGGCACACGATGCTGGCTTTATCCATCGCAGAAGTTGATTCAATTAGCCGTGTGCCACGGTGACGGCACACATTCAAATGCGCGCGCACCACGCCGTTTTGGTCACGGCTTAGCACCATCGGTACGCCATAGCCATCATGCGCCAAGACTTGCCCCGCTTGCAGTTCGCTGGAGTGCGCTGCGATTAAAGGCAGGCCGCGAAATAGCTTGTCGATCTCTTGCTCATAAATCGCACTTGATGTGTAACGCTCCACAGCAACCGTGGTCTCGGGATCTTTGCAGTCCTGCCATTCGGTGCGTCCACTGGCGCATTGCGTGCGGACGCGATCTAGCATGGACGCGGTGTGGGGCGGGAGAGCAAGAGGTAAAGGTAGAGGCAAAGAGGAAGTGCTCATGCCTCTTTATACCTTTAGACAACTAAGTAGAAGCCCCTAATCGCTTAGATAAAGCACTCGCCGTATCTTTAAGCGCTAAAACAGGCGCACCATTGGCCTTCAAATCCAGCGTGGCACTGGGACCAATCGCCACAAGCGCCAGCACGATATGACCAAACGCATCAAACACGGGCGTGGCAATGGCGCTCACGCCACTAACCACGCTATCCCTGACGACACTAATATTTTTTTTACGGATCATTGCCAGATCATTTTGAAATTCTTCGTCTTGCCAAGCCAAGCCTGCTATAGCTTTGGCGGTATCCGTAGGTAGCAGCGCAGCAAACAATTTACCCGAAGCCGTGCCTTGCACCGAGATGGTGGTGCCAGGCCTGATGTTGACGTAAATGGACTCAGGCCCAGCTTCGGTTTTGATGATGGTCGGGCCTTGCGTGCCCCACACCGCAATCGCCACGGTGTGCCCCACGCGTAGCGCGAGTCCTTGAAGTTCGGCGCTTGCAAGTCTTACAGGATCAATTTGCTGCAAGCCAATCAGCCCAAGTTGCACACCAAATGCGCCAAGGCCATAGCGACCTGTATCCGCGTTTTGCTCGATGAGTCCGAGTTTGTTAAAGCTCACCAAATACGGATGAGCTTTGGCGGGTGTCATCTTGGCAGCGAGCGCCAAATCTTTGAGCGCCATCGCCCGCCCTGAAGAAGCCAGTGCTTGCAAAAGTTGGCCGCCAACTTCGATGCTTTGAATGCCGCGTGAAGCGATACGTGGGGCGGGTAGTTTTTTAGTTTTGGATTGATGAACCATTGTGCATTTAGTGTAAACTATAATTTCGTTATAAACAAATCAATTTCACATTAACAAATAATGACTTCTATCACTACCCAAGTTCTTATCGTTGGCGGTGGCCCTGTTGGTATGACCCTAGCGGCGCTGTTGGCCAAGCGTGGTATCGACGTGCGCGTGGTGGAAGCGGACGAAAGCTACTGCGTGGGCAGCCGTGCCACTTGTGTGTCGCGCCGCTCGTTAGAGATCATGGGTTGGGCAGGCGCATCGGACGCCATGATGGACAAGAGCCTGCCCTGGTCGGATGGACGCAGCTTTTACAAAGACCGTGAGGTGCTGCACTTCCAAATGCCAGCAGATACGACGCAACGCTTTGCGCCCATGGTCAATATCCAGCAGTATTATGTTGAAGAGTTTTCGCATAAGGCGCTGCTTAAAACACTGGAAGATGCCCGGCAAGCCACGTCAGATAGGGCTTCCACGATTGCAGATTCTGCTGTTTTGTGGAATACGCGGCTCGTCTCACTGACTCAAAACGAATCTGGCGCAACTGCCAAACTAGTTGCGGCAGATGGCGCCGAGCAAACCATCCACGCCGATTGGGTTGTCGCCTGCGATGGTGGCAAAAGCACGGTGCGCGAGCAGCTGGGGCTGCGGTTGGAGGGCATGCAATACGACGGGCGCTACGTCATCGTCGATATCAAACAAAAAACCAAACGACCCACCGAGCGCTTGGCGTGGTTTGACCCGCCGTCCAATCCTGGCTCAACCATCTTGATGCACCGCCAGCCCGACGATGTGTGGCGCATCGACTATCAATTGCGTGACGACGAAGATGCCGATGAGGCCATCAAACCTGAGAACGTACTGTCGCGCGTGCAAAGTCATCTGACCATGATTGGTGAGAACGAACCGTGGGAATTTATTTGGATTGCCATCTACAACGCCAAATGTTTGACGCTCCCGAGTTACAGAAAAAATCGTGTGTTTTTTGCAGGTGATGCCGCGCATCTAGTGCCGATTTTTGGTGTGCGTGGACTCAATTCGGGTTTTGACGATGCGGGTAATTTGGCGTGGAAGTTGGCGCTGGTGGTGCAAGGAAAAGCTGAGGATAAATTGCTGGACAGCTACAGCGTGGAGCGCGTGCACGCCACGCATGAAAACCTGCGCTACGGCGCGAAGAGCACCGAATTTATGTCGCCGCCGCATCACGGTTTTGCTTTGATGCGCCAAGCGGCGCTGCGCCTGTCCACCGTGGACAAAGACGTTAGTTCGCTCATTAATCCACGGCAAAGTTTGCCGATTGAATATGTGGGATCGCCGCTCAATATCACGGAGCATTCGGGCGTACCTGCACCAGAAGCTGCCTTGGAGGCCATATTGGGCGAGGCTTCCACGAGTGCCATTACTCATTTGAGCCAATGCTTTGGTGACACATTTACGCTGTTGCAATTGGTTGATTTAGATGTTGGAACAATCACAACGCATCCGCTGGTTCGTGTGTTGGCGCTCAAAAAATTGGACGCACCGCAGGTTTATGAGCGCTATGCGGGCAAAGGTGCTTGCGTGCTGATTCGGCCTGATGGCTACATCACAGCAAGATGGGTGACTGCCCGTGAGGTCAATCTGGACGTGGCTTTGAGCAGTATCGGAATCAAGATGGGAGTCGTCAATGCATAGCACGGAACTGGATACGGCCTACACCGCTTTGGCCGAAGCTATTGGTCGCGTAGGCGAGAGTCACGCGCAGCTGATGCTGGCGACGCTTGCCCTTTCACTCATCGCAAAATTAGAAAATGCCGACGCGGCAATCGCACTGATTGCACAAGCAGAAGAATTAACCAAGGAAAAATCATGACTACCAAAAAATTTGCATCGCACGCCGACTTAGAAGAAAAGAAGGTCACGTTCGAGCAGCTCTCCGAGCACGCGTGGGCGTACACCGCCGAGGGCGATCCGAACACGGGCATCGTGATTGGTGACGATGCGGTGCTAGTGGCTGACACGCAGGCCACGCCCGCTATGGCTGCGGACGTGATTCGCCGCATTCGAACGGTGACGGACAAGCCCATCAAATACGTGGTGCTGACGCACTATCACGCCGTGCGCGTGCTGGGTGCATCGGCTTATGGCGCGGAGCAAATTTTGGCAAGCCAAGACACGCGCGACTTGATCGTGGAGCGCGGCGAGCAAGATAAGGCTAGCGAAATTGGACGCTTCCCGCGCCTGTTTGCAGGTGTTGAAACCGTACCCGCTGGCATGACGTGGCCGACCATGACGTTTGTTGGCAAGATGACGCTCTGGCTTGGCGGCGTAGAAGTGCAGCTCTTGCAACTCGGGCGCGGTCACACCAAGGGCGACACGGTGGTGTGGTTGCCGAAAGACAAAGTTTTGTTCTCGGGCGACTTGGTTGAGTTTGGTGCGACGCCGTATGCGGGCGATGCGTACTTCCAAGATTGGCCGCAGACTTTGGATGCACTCGCAGCGCTCAATCCTGCCAAATTAGTGCCTGGTCGCGGCGCAGCGCTACAGACGCCAGCTCTTGTGGCAGAAGGCCTCGCGCAGACCCGTTCGTTTGTGAGCGACGTATACGCCAGCGTGCAAGCGGGTGTGGCGGCAGGGCATGATCTGCGCCGCGTGTACAAGGAAACCTTTGACAAGCTCGCGCCAAAATACGGCGATTGGGTCATCTTTAACCACTGCATGCCCTTTGACGTGACACGTGCTTTTGACGAAGCAGGTGGCACGCGTGACCCGCGCATTTGGACGGCGGAGCGTGATGTGCAAATGTGGCAAAGCCTTGAGGGTTAAGGCTTTCAAGTGCATCCCGTCACTGTTCCTGTCATTGTTGTAGGCGCAGGCCCCACGGGCTTGACGCTTGCCATTGACCTCGCGCAGCGCGGCGTGCGGGTCGTGTTGATTGATGGCGATGCGCGGCGTGCGAAGGGTTTGCCTTCCGCTGGATCGAAAGCCATTTGCTTTGCCAAGCGCACGCTAGAGGTGTGGGACAAGCTGGGGGGGGACTTAGGGCAACGTATGGTGGACAAAGGCGTACCGTGGAATGTGGGGCGCGTGTTTTTGCAGGGTGATGAGGTGTACTCATTCAATTTGCAAGCAGGTGCAACTGAGCCGTCCGCACAAAGCTCCGAGCGCCCCGCCTTCATCAATTTGCAGCAGTACTACGCTGAAGAATTTTTGATGGATAGAGCCCAAGAGCTTGCAAGTGGCGACTCGCCGCTCATCGACATTCGGCTTGGGCATACGGTCAAATCTATTACGCAAGATGGTTCGCAAGCCATACTGGCTGTGACTTCTACTAGTGCCGATTCTGTAAGCAGCAACTACGAAATTAGCTCTCGCTATGTGGTTGCTTGCGATGGCTCGCGCAGCACGATCAGGCGCAGCCTTGGGCTGGAGAGCCAAGGGCGCACCTTTCAAGATCGTTTTTTAATTGCCGACGTGCGCATGACGGCAGACTTCCCAACCGAGCGCTGGTTTTGGTTTGATCCGCCGTTTCATCCGAATCAAAGCGTGCTCTTGCACAGACAGCCCGATAACGTGTGGCGCATTGATTTTCAGCTGGGCTGGGATGCTGATCCTGAAGAAGAAAAAAAGCCCGAGAACATCCGCCCTCGCGTGCAGGCCTTGCTGGATAAGGCGGGGATGAAGACCGAGTTCGAGCTGGTGTGGGCAAGCGTTTATACATTTGCATGCTCACGCATGGACAAGTTTGTTCACGATCGTGTGATTTTTGCAGGCGACGCTGCACATGGCGTGTCACCGTTTGGTGCGCGCGGCGCGAACTCTGGTGTGCAAGATGCGGAGAATTTGGCGTGGAAATTGGCTCTGATTTTGTCTCCGTCATTCCCGCGGAGGCGGGAATCCACGCTGCTCGCCAGTTACGGCTCAGAGCGCGAATACGCTGCCGACGACAACATCAAGCAGTCCACGCGCTCCACGGACTTCATTACGCCTAAGAGTGAAATCAGTCATGTCTTTAGACGCGCGGTACTTGACCTTGCAAGGCAGCATCCGTTTGCTAGAAGCTTGGTGAACAGCGGACGTTTATCGACGGCGACGCATCTGCCTTCGAGTCCGCTGCATACGGCAGACGAGCCGGGTGATGTGTTTGCCGATGACGCGATGCGCGTTGGCAGTGTTGTTCACATTGAGTCGCAAGGGGATACAAGAGTGATTAAGAAAGATGATGTGACGTATTTGATTCGCCCCGATGGATACATTGCGGCAAGGTGGAACACGCCAATAGCGGCACTTGTACAGGCCGCATTGGATAAGGCCTGCGGAGGCATCACATGCTAAACACGCAAAATAATTTTGAATCCCCGGATGATTTTTATGAAGCACTGCTGAACGCGCATCAGGATTTGACGCTGCAGCAGAGTCAGGCCATGAATGCGCGGCTGGTATTGCTGCTAGCTAATCACATTGGTTTAAACCAAGTTTTAAATGAAGCGCTGAAAGAGGCGCGTCGTGCCATGTGAACGGCGATTATTTTTATAGTAACTTTGAAAGAAATTTTTATGTTTTATCGACTTTTATTGCAATATTTGACGCTGGTGTTTGGCTTACTTTTATGGCCTGCTGCTCAAGCTGCGGATAACGACAAAGCGCTGGAGTGGATCGTTGGTTATGCGGCAGGCGGCGGTTCGGATGTGGTGGCTCGCAGCGTGGCAGAAGAAATGGGTAGGCAATTGAAACGCCCTGTGATCGTCAATAACAAACCCGGTGCTGCCACCAATATCGCTGCCGAGTACGTGGCTCGCTCTAAAGACTTTGGTAACGTGATGCTATCGGCAGACTTGGCGACTTTATCGGCGAATCCGACACTTTTTAGTAAACTCAGTTATAGCGCTGAAAAAGATTTAGCATCTGTAAGTTTGTTGGCACGTTTTCCTTTAATTTTGATTGTGTCGAACAAAATTCCAGTCAAGAATTTCAAAGAATTTTTAGCTTGGGCAAAAGCGAATCCTGATGCATTGACGTACGCTTCAGCAGGGGCGGGTAGTCCGCATCACCTCACCATGGAACTGTTGGCAGAGCAAGCTGGTCTCAAACTCACTCACATTCCTTACCGCGGCGCAGCACCTGCTTTGACCGACGTGGCGGGTGGACAAGTTCCGTTTATGTTTGTCGATACTGCATCGGGGAATCAATTTATTGCAGCAGGTCGGGTCAAGGCGATCGGTGTGGCCGGCAGCAAGCGTATCAAAACCAGTCCTGAGATCCCGACGCTTGCAGAGCAAGGTTTGAAGGGCTTTGAAGCGTATGCTTGGCAGGGTGTTGCCGTGCCATCGGGCACATCAGTTGAGACCATCAAAGCCTTAAATAAAGCGCTTGTTGCAGCCCTGAACTCTGCGCCAGTTAAAGCGCGATTTCAGGTGTTGGGTGTCGAGCCCATTCCAAGCACACCTGAGGAAATGACGGCTTATGCCAAAGCCGAGCGTGAGCGCTGGGCCCGTGTCATTCGTAACAATCACATCACAATTGATTAAATTGTTATGAATTACCACTCAGGATTTGGCAACGAGTTCGCCAGCGAAGCGATGGAAGGCGCGTTGCCGGTAGGCCGTAATAGCCCGCAGCGCGTGGCGCATGGGCTGTATTCGGAATTGATTTCGGGCACAGCGTTTACCGCGCCGCGCCACGTCAATCGCCGCACGTGGATCTATCGCCGTCAGCCCTCTGCCGTGATGGGCGAGTATGCCCCGTACAGTCACCCGCTTTGGACGAGTCCCGATACATCGTCGACCATACCACAAGCCCCGAATCCATTGCGCTGGCAGCCGTTTGAATTACCTGCGATGCCCACCGATTTTGTCGATGGCATCCGCACCATTGCACAAAATGGCAGTGTTCCCATGCAAAACGGTATCGCGATCCATGTATATGCGTTTAATCAAAACATGGGCCCTCGTGCCTTGGTCAATAGCGATGGCGAAATGCTCATCGTGCCGCAGCAGGGAGAGCTTCGCATCACGACAGAGCTTGGCATCATGGATGTGCGGCCTTGCGAGATTGCGGTGATTCCGCGCGGTATGGCGTTTAAGGTGGATGGTCTGAATTCGGATGCTTCGCAGGTCACGTCTGATGTGGCACGCGAGCTTGACAAGCCTTCCGAATGCAGAGGCTATATCTGCGAAAACTACGGCGCACATTTCCGCTTACCAGAGCTGGGGCCGATTGGCTCGAACGGACTCGCGAATGCACGAGATTTTTTAACGCCTGTCGCTGCATTAGATGAATCCGCTGGGGAATATGAAATCATCAAAAAGTTTGCAGGCCACATCTGGCGTGGCACGGCGCCGGGTAGCCCGTTTAACGTCGCTGCGTGGCACGGCAATTTGTTGCCCTACAAATACGACACAGCGCATTTCATGACGATTGGCTCGATTAGCTTCGATCATCCCGATCCGTCTATCTTTACGGTGCTGACTTCGCCGTCCGATACGGCTGGCGTGGCCAATTGCGATTTCGTGATTTTTCCGCCGCGATGGCTGGTGGCCGAGGACACCTTCCGCCCACCTTGGTATCACCGCAATGTGATGAGTGAATTTATGGGGCTGGTGCATGGTCAATACGACGCCAAGCCTGATGGATTCAAGCCTGGCGGTGCATCACTGCATAACAGTCATGTGCCACATGGCCCCGATATTGAGGCGTTTACCAAGGCATCGAGTGCAGCGTTGGCACCGCACAAATTGGATAACACGCTCGCGTTTATGTTGGAGAGTCGCTATGTTTTGCAGCCGACCCAATACGCGATGGCGAGCGATAAATTAGACAAAAATTATTTCAACTGCTGGCAAGGCTTATAGGAGATATTGATGATGCAATTAAACAAAACACACGAAACAGCGCTCACGAGTTGGGTGATATCTGCCCAAACCGAGGGCTGCGATTTCCCGATTCAAAATTTACCGTTTGGCAGATTTCAGATTGCAGCCAAAAAAGACGGCTGGAGGATTGGTATTGCGATTGGCGATCAGATATTAGACCTGCGCGAAGCTTTGCCTGCCGTGGCTTGGGAGCCATCGATTGCCAAGATGCTTGCACCGCTAGCGGCGGGTGATTTGAATGCGCACATGGCTGAATCCACAGCGGATCGAAGCGCATTTCGTGCGGCAATTTCCAGCGCGCTGGCTGTTGGTAGTTCGCATCAAGCGGCGCTTGCAAGCTGTTTGGTTGCGCAGACAAGCGCTGAAATGTCGGTGCCTTGCCGTATTGGCGACTACACCGACTTCTTTACCAGTATCCATCACGCCACCAGCGTGGGCAAGCTATTTCGTCCTGATAACCCGCTTCTCCCCAATTACAAATATGTGCCGATTGGCTATCACGGGCGTGCTTCCAGCATTAACGTGAGTGGCACCAACTTTAAGCGTCCGCTGGGGCAAATCTTGCCGCCAGGGCAAGAAGCGCCTGTGTTTGCGCCGTCTAAGCGTTTGGATTACGAGTTGGAGTTGGCAGCGTACATCAGCACATCCAATGTGCAAGGCGAGCCCATCGCGATGGCGGATGCGGAAGATGCTCTTTTTGGTTTGAGCTTATTTAACGACTGGTCGGCGCGTGATGTGCAGGCTTGGGAGTACCAGCCGCTAGGGCCATTTTTGGCTAAGAGTTTTGCCAGCACCGTCTCGCCGTGGATCGTGACGATGGAGGCGCTGGCGCCTTTCCGTGTGCCTTTCACAAGGCCAGAGGATGACCCGCAGCCCATGTCCTATTTAGCTTCCGAGGCGAATAGCGAGAGCGGCGCGATCAATATCACGCTTGAGGTGTGGTTGCAAACAGGGGTCATGGCCGCGGCTGGTGTAGATGCCGTGCGATTGTCCAGTTCTAACTTTGCGGATGCGTCGTATTGGACGCTGGCGCAACTGGTGGCGCATCACACGGTCAACGGCTGCAATTTGCAAGTAGGCGATATGTTTGGCTCGGGCACGCAGTCGGGACCAAAGCCTGAAGAAGGCGGTTCGCTGCTTGAGTTGTCTAAGGGCGGCAAGCAGCCGCTGGAATTGCCAAACGGCGAGAAGCGCACGTTTTTAGAAGATGGCGATACGGTGATTTTCCGAGGCTATTGCCAATCACCTGAAGGCTCGCCAAGCCATGCCATCATTGGGCTTGGCGAGGTACGGGCAACAGTGTTGCCCGCCCGCACAAACTAAGGGTCATTCCCGCGAAGGCGGGAATCCGGGCTGATTAACGACCCGCTATTGCGGCTTGAATTTCCGCCATTAAGCGTGGATCGCTGTGCGCAAAAGCCCACATTTCTTCGTCTGCGCGAACGGCTTCGCGGTGTGCTTGCCATTTGGCATAGGCCGCTGTCACTACGCCTTTGAGGCGGCTGATGCTGCCGCTAAGTGCGAAGTTTTCTAAGGCATTGCCAAGGTTAGTCGCTGCAAGCTCAAGGCGATCTGCGCCTGCATGCTGTTCGTCGAAATGGATGGCAGGAAATGTGTTGGTTGTCATGATGATCTCACTTATCTTCTTTTGTTGCGATGGGGTGATATTAGGGTAATTACCTATGCTACTCAACTTTATATTAGTGATGTGATACATTCACCGTATGAATTTCAAAACACTCGATCTCAATCTGCTACGCGTCTTTGATGAAGTGATGGCAGAGCGCAGTTTGACCAAGGCAGCGCACAACTTGGCATTGACACAGCCCGCAGTCAGCAATGCACTCAGGCGCTTGCGCGAAACCGTAGGCGATGACCTGATGCGCAGAAGTACCGTGAAAGGTCAAGGGCAAGGACTCGAGCCCACGCCGCGCGCGCTGGCATTGTGGCCGCATGTTCGGGAGGCGCTTGCGCAATTGCAAATGTCGCTCGCGCCTGATCGTTTTGAGTCTGCCACAGCGGATAACACCTTCGTGCTCGCCATGGCGGATGCGACGGCGGCGGAGATCGTGCCAGGTCTTTTGGCGATCACTGAGGCCGAGGCGCCTGGCGTCTCGCTGCGCGTGGTGCCGCTGTCCACACGCGATCCGCGCGGACTGTTGGAGCGCGAAGAAGCTGATCTTGCATTGGGATACTTCCCCGCCGTGCTGGCAGACATCACCGCCAAGCTGCAAGCAGGCGGTACTGCCAATTTCGATCATGCGCGCTTGTACGACGGTGAATACGTGTGCGTCATGCGGCGTGGGCATCCGCTGGCAAAGAAAGGCAAAGGTGAGGAGGGACTCCACCTAGACGCGTTTTGTGCGGCAAGGCATTTACTGGTCAGTTTTTCGGGGCGGCCGTATGGCTTTACTGATGAGGCACTGGCGTCGCTAGGGCGCAAGCGCCGCATTGTGCTGACCGTCAACCAATTTTTTACGGCTGGGCGCGTGGTGCTGCAATCCGATGTGCTCACCGTGCTGCCGCGCCACTTTGTGCGCGTGGCAGACAGCGCCGGCGAACTCGTTATTAAGCGTCTGCCCTTTGATGTGCCTGTGGTGCATGTGGACGCGCTTTGGCATAGAAGCACCCAGCAAAGCAGCGCACATCAATGGCTACGCAGCGCGGTGGAGCGATCGGCGCATGGGGTGTTTGGGTAAAATTGAAGAATGATCCAAATTACGCTCCCCGATTCTTCCGTTCGCGAATTCGCCTCGCCTGTCACTGTGGCGGATGTTGCCCTATCCATTGGCGCGGGGCTTGCCAAGGCTGCGCTGGCGGGCAAGATTGACGGAAAAGTCGTCGATACGAGCTTTACGATTTCACAAAATGCGGCACTTGCCATCATTACGGCTAAAGATGTAGACGGGCTGGAGGTGATTCGTCACTCGACCGCGCATTTGCTGGCTTATGCGGTGAAAGAGCTTTTCCCTGAAGCTCAAGTGACGATTGGCCCTGTGATTGAAAACGGTTTTTATTACGACTTTGCCAACGTGCGGGCGTTTACACCTGACGACATGGCGGCGATTGAGAAGAAGATGTCTGCGCTTGCGCTGCTGGACGAACCCGTAACGCGCCGTGTTCTGCCGCGTGATGAGGCCGTGGCTTATTTCAAGGGGCTTGGCGAGCATTATAAGGCTGAGATCATCGGGTCGATTCCTGCTGGCGAAGACGTGTCGCTGTACCGCGAGGGCAAGTTTGAAGACTTGTGCCGTGGCCCTCATGTGCCATCGACGGGCAAGCTGAAACACTTCAAATTGATGAAGGTAGCGGGCGCGTATTGGCGCGGCGACCAAAAGAACGAGCAGCTCCAGCGTGTGTATGGCGTGGCGTTTGCAACCAAGGACGAGCTGCAAAATTATTTGACGATGCTGGAAGAAGCCGAAAAGCGCGATCACCGTAAGCTGGGGCGCGAACTAGATTTGTTCCACATAGACGAGCACTCACCAGGCACGGTGTTTTGGCATCCGAAAGGCTGGACGCTTTGGCAACAAGTCGAGCAATACATGCGCGCGGTGTACCGTGACAACGGCTATCAAGAGGTGAAAGGTCCGCAAATTTTGGATGCGGCGCTATGGGAAAAAACGGGGCATTGGGACAAGTACCGCGACAACATGTTCACGACGGAGTCTGAAAAACGCGACTATGCTTTGAAGCCCATGAATTGCCCGGGTCACATCTTGATTTTTAAGCAAGGTCTCAAGAGCTATCGCGACTTGCCGCTGCGCTACGGCGAGTTTGGTCAATGCCACCGCAACGAGCCTACAGGTGGACTGCACGGCATTATGCGCGTGCGCGGCTTTACGCAGGATGATGGTCACATTTTTTGCACAGAAGATCAAATTCAAGTCGAGGTGGCAAACTTTCATGCGCTGGTGATGGCGGTGTACAAAGACTTTGGTTTTACCGAGGTGGCGGTCAAATTGGCGCTGCGCCCCGAGGCTCGCATTGGCACAGAGGAGTCTTGGGACTTTTCGGAAAATGCACTGCGCGAAGCGATTAAAGCCAGCGGCGCAGAGTTAGAAGAGTTGCCGGGTGAGGGCGCGTTTTATGGTCCGAAGATCGAATACCACCTGAAAGACAGCATTGGCCGCACGTGGCAATGCGGC
Organism: Comamonadaceae bacterium; assembly: GCA_947445115.1. Lineage (GTDB taxonomy): Bacteria > Pseudomonadota > Gammaproteobacteria > Burkholderiales > Burkholderiaceae_C > JASGCK01. The sequence continues at coordinate 13,904 of CANFCG010000016.1, forward strand.
ACGATGCAAATCGACCCGAACATGCCCGAGCGCTTAGATGCGGACTACGTGGCAGCCGATAGCAGCCGTCAGCGCCCCGTGATGCTGCACCGCGCGATTGTAGGTAGCTTGGAGCGTTTCATTGGTATTTTGATCGAGCAGCATGCAGGCGCGCTACCCGTTTGGCTAGCGCCGATTCAGATTGGTATTGCCGCGATTACCGACGCGCAGGCCGATTACGCGACAGAAGTGAGCAAAAAACTACAAAAACTAGGGTTTAGAGTCAACTTAGACCTCAGAAACGAGAAAATAAACTATAAAATACGAGAGTTTGCTATGCAGAAGCTTCCCTACGCACTAGCGGTTGGGGATCGCGAGAAGAACACGGACTCTGTTTCGGTTCGGGCTAGAGGCCAACAAAACGCTGTCACGATGACCCTTGATGAGTTTATTCATCAAGTCACGTCTGATGTGGCTAATAAGGGTTCGCGAGAGCCCACAACTAATTAGGATTTGAACCATCGCTACTGAATTCCGTCAACCGCGCCAACGTGAAGAGCGCAAACACCGTCTCAACCGTGAAATTATGGCGCCAGAACTGCGCGTCACCGGAGCTGAAGGCGAAGCGCTAGGCATCATGAGTTTGTCAGACGCGCTGCGCCGAGCGGGTGAGTTGGATGTGGATTTGGTCGAGATTGCAGCGACGGCAGTGCCGCCTGTTGCGCGGCTCATGGACTACGGTAAGTTTAAGTATTCAGAGGCGAAAAAAGCAGCTGAGGCAAAAGCCAAGCAGCATGTGATCGACATTAAAGAGATTAAGTTTCGTCCAGGCACCGATGACGGTGACTACAACATCAAGATGCGCAACATAAAGCGCTTTTTGGAAGAGGGCGATAAATGCAAAATCACGCTGCGCTTTAGAGGCCGCGAGATTACGCATCAGGAAATTGGAATGGCACTGTTGGTGCGCATCCGCGAAGAATTAGGTGATTTGATTGTGATTGAAAGCATGCCCAAGTTAGAAGGCCGCCAGATGATCATGATGATTGCACCGGGTAAGAAAAAAGTAGGCGCTGCCCCAAAAGCAGCACCCGCCGCCGTAGCTAAGCCTTCAGTTTCGACTGAGGCGGTAGCTGCATAAAACTCAGGGTTAACAAGGGGCGCAAGTAGTTTGCGTCACACCTCATGAGTAAAAAGTAGAAGGAGCATACAAATGCCCAAAATGAAGACCAAGAGCGGTGCGAAAAAGCGCTTCCGCGTTCGTCCAGGTGGAACCGTTAAACGCGGTCAAGCCTTCAAACGTCACATTCTGACTAAGAAGACCACTAAAAATAAACGTCACTTGCGCGGAGCAACCGCTGTCCATAAGACCGATATGGGTCGTATGGCGGACATGCTGCCAGGTCGCGGTATTTAATCAACGACAACGCAGGAGTAAACAAACATGTCTCGAGTTAAACGTGGTGTAACGGCAAGAGCCCGTCACAAAAAAGTTTTAAAACTAGCAAAAGGCTTCCGCGGCCGCCGTGGTAACGTCTACCGCGTCGCTAAAGAAGCGGTGATGAAAGCGGGGCAATATGCCTACCGCGACCGTCGTGCTAAAAAGCGTGTCTTCCGCGCGCTATGGATTGCCCGTATCAACGCAGCAGCCCGTGGACTTGGAATCACCTACAGCCAGTTTGCCAATGGCCTACGTAAAGCTAACATCCAAATTGACCGCAAAGTGCTGGCTCAATTGGCTGTGAGCGACGAAGCAGGCTTTGCCGCGATCGTGGCTCAAGTGAAGGCGGCTTTGGCATAAACTGTCAATTCCCTTTTTGCTAGTCACGAGAGGGTTGGAGTTTGCAAAAACTTCAACCCTTTTTTAATTTATTTTTGAATACAAAGTAACCGCTTTTATGAGTGATCTTCAAGCCATTGTTGACAGCGCATCCGCAGCTTTTTCCGCTTGCACAACGCCTGCCGATTTGGAAAACGCCAAAGCGCAGTACCTAGGTAAAACAGGCCGCATCACCGAGCTGATGAAGGGCATGGCTGCGCTGTCCATAGAAGAGAAAAAGCAATTGGGCGCGCAAATCAATGTGACCAAGCAAGCGGTAGAAGCTGCTTTGAATCAGCGCCGCGATGCGCTCGCGGATGCCACCATGAACGCGCAACTTGCGACCGAAGCACTCGATGTGAGTTTGCCTGGCCGCGCACGCGCTGGTGGTGGTTTGCACCCCGTCATGCTGACGCAAGAGCGCATTGAAGGTATTTTTGGCTCTATGGGTTTCGATGTGGCCGATGGCCCCGAAATTGAAAACGACTGGTTCAACTTCACGGCCTTGAATACACCTGAAGACCATCCCGCCCGCTCCATGCACGATACTTTTTATGTCGATCCGCTGGATGGCAAACCCACCGATACGCCGCCGCTACTGCGCACGCACACGAGCCCGATGCAGATTCGCCATGCCACCGCGCATGTAAAAGCTTGGAAAGCCAATGTGGATAAGGTTTCCCAGCCAATGCCTGAAATTCGCGTGATTGCACCAGGTCGCACTTACCGCGTCGATAGCGACGCGACGCATTCCCCCATGTTCCACCAGTGCGAAGGCCTTTGGATTGGCGAGAACGTGAGCTTCAAAGATCTGAAAGTCGTCTTCACCGACTTTTGCAAAACCTTCTTTGAGAGCGACGACCTCGTCCTCAGATTCCGCCCCAGCTTCTTCCCGTTTACCGAGCCGAGTGCCGAGATCGACATTCAGTTCGCTACAGGACCACTGGCGGGGCGCTGGTTAGAAGTCGCAGGCTCAGGCCAAGTGCATCCGAATGTGGTGCGCAATATGGGCTTAGACCCAGAGCGCTACATTGGCTTTGCCTTTGGCATGGGCATGGACAGGCTCACGATGTTGCGCTACGGCGTGAACGATTTGCGCTTGTTCTTTGATGGCGATCTTCGCTTTTTGTCTCAATTCCAATAATCCAATTTCAATAATAAAAAAGAGGAATCAAACAATGCAATTCCCAGAAAGCTGGTTGCGCGAATTTTGCAACCCCGCACTCACCACGCAACAACTCGCCGACAAGCTCACCATGGCGGGTTTAGAAGTCGAAGAACTCACCGCTGTTGCGCCCGCATTTAGCCACGTCGTTGTTGGCGAAATTAAAGAATGCGCCCAGCACCCAAACGCCGATCGTCTGCGTGTGTGCCAAGTCGATGTGGGCAATGTTGTGGATGGCAAGTCTGCACTTTTGAATATCGTTTGCGGCGCTCCCAATGCACGCGTTGGCATCAAAATTCCTTGCGCCTTGGTTGGCGCAGAGTTGCCTCCAAGCGCAGACTCCAAAGATGGCAAACCTTTCAAAATCAAACTCGGTCAATTGCGCGGCGTAGAGAGCCAAGGCATGCTCTGTTCATCCAAAGAATTGGGTATTGCTGAGGGGGTCGATGCCGCTCAAGGCTTGCTGGAATTGGCCGATGGCGCTGTCGTTGGTCAAAACATCCGTGAACATCTGAACCTAGACGATACGCTCTTGACGCTCAAACTCACGCCTAATTTGGCGCATTGCCTCTCGGTGTACGGCGTGGCACGCGAAGTGGCTGCGATCACAGGCGCGCCGCTAATCGCACCGAAATTCCCCCGTTCACGAGTTGATTTTGCTGATGTCGTGCCCGTCAAAATTGAAGCGCCCGAACTATGCGGTCGCTTTTCGGGTCGCATCGTTCGCGGTGTGAACTTTGCCGCAAAAACACCGCAGTGGATGGTGGACAAGCTGGCTCGTTGTGGTCAACGCAGCGTGAATGCGCTAGTCGATATTTCCAACTACGTCATGTTTGAATTGGGTCGTCCGTCTCATATTTTTGATTTAGACAAAATCCACGGTGGCCTCTCTGTGCGCTGGGCGAAAGACGGCGAGAACCTCAAATTACTCAATGGCAACACCGTCACACTAGAAGAAAAATTTGGCGCAAAAGTAGGCGTGATTAGCGATGAGCGAGCCGTTGAGTCGCTGGCTGGCATCATGGGTGGTGACGCTACCGCTGTAAGCGCGTCCACACAAAACATCTATATCGAAGCCGCGTTTTGGTATCCAAGTGCCATCGCGGGGCGCTCGCGCCGTTTCAATTTTTCCACAGATGCAGGACACCGCTTCGAGCGCGGTGTGGACCCCAGCACGACGCTAGAACATATCGAACGAATTACTGAGCTTGTTGTGGCAATTTGTGGCTCTGACCAAACCACGGTCGGCGCACTCGATGACCACCAACCTAACGTGCCAGCCATACGCCCTGTGACTTTGCGGGCATCGCGTGCCGCCAAGGTCATCGGGATGCCACTGACCAAGGATGACTGCCGCCAAGCCTTATCCAGCTTGGGCTTGCAGGTGGCAGATGATGAGAAACATGCCGACAAGCTTGTCGTCACGCCGCCCGCTTACCGTTTCGATTTACAAATTGAAGAAGATCTGATCGAAGAAGTCGTTCGCACCATGGGTTACGACAATTTGGCAACAACCAAGCCGCTTGCGCCGACCTCGCCCAAGTTGCGGCTAGAGACGAAGCGTTCTAACTTTGCGGTTCGCCGCCAGTTGGCTGCTTTGGGTTACCAAGAGACGATCAACTTCAGCTTCGTGCCCGAGCAGTGGGAACAAGAACTGGCAGCGAATACGAATCCCGTGCGCCTCACCAACCCGATTGCCAGCCAGATGAACGTGATGCGCTCAAGTTTGCTGGGATCGCTGCTCGCGGTTGCCAAGTACAACCAAGACCGCAAAGCAGGTGGTGTGCGCGTGTTTGAACTCGGACGCGTCTTCTTGCGCGACGAATCAGCCGTGGACAGCGACAGCACGGTCAAAGGTCTGCATCAGCCCTTGCGCGTCGCAGGGCTTGCCAGCGGCGATGCTCAGCCATCCAACTGGGGCGTTCGCGCCACCAGCGTTGACTTTTTTGATGTGCGTGCGGACGTAGAGGCGCTGTTTGCGCCGCAAGTGCTCGTGTTTAAGCCTACGGTGCATCCAGCGCTGCATCCAGGGCGTAGCGCCAGCGTGCACCTGAATGAGCAAGCGATTGGCTTTATCGGCGAGCTGCATCCCAAGTGGAAACAGTCTTATGCATTGTCGAGTGCGCCTGTTTTGTTTGAGCTTGACCTTACCGCCGTCACATCGCGCCAGCTGCCCAAGCTGGTGGACGTGCCCAAAGTGCCGTTCGTCCAACGTGATTTGGCGCTTGTCGTGAAAGAGTCTGTGACGCATGCGCAATTGATGGACGCCGTGGCGGGTGCAAAGCAGACGCTTATAAAAAACGCTGCGCTGTTTGATGTGTACCGTGCCAAAGCGGGTGACACCTCCATGGCTACGGATGAGAAGAGTCTGGCTGTGCGCTTCTTGCTAGGTGACGAAAATGCGACGCTCACTGAAGTGCAAATTGAAGGCGTGATGGTTGTGATTACAACGGCATTAACGACAAAATTAGGTGCGCGTCTACGGTGATAATAGCTAGCAAACTCAAAAACTTACCATGACTCTCACGCTTGACACATTAGAAAACCCCACGCTAACCAAGGCAGAATTGGCGGAAGAGTTGTATGCGGGCATCGGACTGTCCAAACGCGAATCCAAAGAGATTGTGGAGGCCGTGTTTGATCTCATGTCGGGCGGCTTGGTGGCGAACGATGACATCAAAATCTCTGGCTTTGGCAACTTCATGGTGCGTAGCAAGGCCGAGCGTCCTGGGCGCAATCCGCGCACGGGCGAGTCCACCTTGATTGCGGCTCGCCGTGTGGTCACCTTCCACGCCAGTCCAAAGCTCAAAGAGCAATTGCTGTAAGAAGCCCCTCACACACCCGTTCCGATGAGTTTTGACAAGGCCCCACTCCCACTAATTCCTGCCAAACGCTACTTTGCAATTGGCGAGGTTGCTGTGCTGTGCATGGTCAAACCGCATGTGCTGCGTTATTGGGAGCAAGAGTTCACGCAGCTACGCCCCATGAAGAGACGCGGCAATCGCCGCTATTACCAGCATCACGAAGTGCTGATGATTCGCCGTATCCGCGAGCTGCTCTACGACGAAGGCTTCACCATTAGTGGCGCTAGAAATCACCTAGGCGGCTCACTTGAACTCAGCGCCGAAGTCGCATTAAACGTGGACATGGAATCACCCGACTGGTTGCGTGAAGAATTGCAGGCGATTCAAAAGATTTTGAAGGGGAAAACCTAAGGTTTTTCTGAAGCGTTCGTTATAATCAAAAGCTTCGGTGTGTGGCGCAGCCTGGTAGCGCACTTGCATGGGGTGCAAGGGGTCGAAGGTTCGAATCCTTTCACACCGACCAGAACAACATATAAAGGCCTCTAAAGAATGATTCTTAGAGTCTTTTTTCATTGGTAAATCAAGGGTTTTCTCGATAGTAGCAGATAAAGAAAGATATTGACAGCTAGGCTAATCAGGGGGTACAAACGGGGGTATAGCCCGTGCTTTTAGGTGTTTTTTAAGGATTTGTACCCCCATGCTGACTGATGCCCAATGCAGGAATGCCGTTTGCCCAATAGAAAAGAAGCAAGCCCGCTTCTATGACGCTGGCGGGCTGTACTTGCAAGTTAGTCCCGCTGGGTCAAAACGCTGGTTTCTCAAATACCGTATTGCAGGGCTTGAAAAGCAGTTAGCCCTAGGCAATTACCCCGCCGTTAATTTGGCGGCGGCACGCAAGGCGCGTAACGTTGCCAAAGAGGTTAAAGCCGAAGGGCGCGACCCGTTGCAGCTTCGCAAGATTGAAAAACTTAAAGCACTCACCCCCGAAGGTGATACCTTCAAAACCACGGCGCTTGAGTGGTACGCGCTCAAACTCGATAGTTGGAGCAGCCATTACGCGATCAGGGAAAAGCGAAACCTAGAAAAAGACTTGTTCCCCTTTATTGGTGAGCGACGGGTTAGCGACATTGAACCCGTGGAACTATTGGCCACAGTCAGGCGAGTGGAGGAACGCGGGGCGCTAGACGTGGCGCACAGGGTTTTGAGTACATCGGGGCAGGTATGGCGCTATGCCGTGTCCACGGGGCGGGCAACGCGCGACATAACGGCTGATATTCGCGGCGCACTCAAAGCGCACCACGGCAAACATTTCGCAGCCATTACCGACCCCGACAAACTAGGGGAACTCATTCGATCCATTCGCGGCTATCAAGGCGGGGCAATTGTCCGCGCGGCCTTGCAACTGTCACCGCTACTCTTTCAACGCCCCAGCGAACTCAGGGCGGCGGCGTGGGCAGAGTTCGATTTAGACGCGGCGCTTTGGACAATCCCCGCTGCACGCATGAAACGGCGCATAGAAGGCAAACAAAACGGCGATCCGCACCTAGTGCCCCTGCCCATGCAAGCCGTGCAAATACTCCGTAAATTACAACCCATTACGGGCGGTGGGGCGTTACTCTTTCACGGCGAACGCAGCCACGAACGCCCCATAAGCGACAACACACTTAGGGCAGCGCTGCAAACGCTAGGTTACGGATCAGACGTGCAAAGTGTTCACGGGTTTAGAGCCACGGCGCGGACGTTATTGGCCGAAGTGCTAGGCGTTGACCCGTTGGTGATAGAGGCGCAGCTTGCCCACGCCGTTAAAGACGCAAACGGGCGGGCATACAACCGCACCCAGTACATCAAACAGCGAACCGCCATGATGCAAAAGTGGGCTGACTATTTAGACCTTTTGTCGAGTGAAAAAGTGGTTCAATTAAAGCGTAAGGCGGCATAAGTAATGGACAGCACTCTGATAACTCTTACAGGCGACGAGCTAGGTATTCATGCCAATACAAAAGAACTTCGCCATGCGGCCATGCGGTACGCGGAACAGCACTTGATTGGGCACGAGTTCACCAATGCAGATAGCGGGCACACCATCAAAGTGACTAGGCAAGGCATGAAGCACGCGCTTTATGGCGGCAACGCTATCGAGCTACGGCTAACGGTAGGACTGCCTGCCATACTGGAATGCGCTAAATATCAAGGTGCAGAACCCGACAGACTTGGGCGTGAACATATCAAAGCAGCGCACAAATACCATGCGACCGTATTAGTTGGCGGTGAGCGGTTACATATTGGTATCGTTACCCGCGAGCGGCATAACGGCTATGAACACTATGACCACTTTGTGATTGGCGCGAAGTAAAAACAAAAAACGGACACCGCGTCATTGGTATCCGTTTTTCTTGTTTAGTCAGTGTAGCTCTGGCGCGAATACTGTGACGCTTCGGTGAACCAGCCGATAACTAAACCATGTGAGAGATTTTAGCACCACACCTAGCAGCGGCTTAATTACCCGCTGTGAACGCACGGACACCCCCGCCCGTGCTGGGGATGGTTTTTTTGCGGGGTGCAGGGGGTAGCGTATGCAAGATTTACCAAAACGGAATAAATTACTTGAGGTTTTGATGGGGGTACAAAAAGATCCTTTAGAGGGTGAGCATCAAGCAACTCTAAAGGAGGCACAAAAAGAGGCATGGAAAATCGACACCCAGTTTCAGGAAAAGAAAATCTCCATCCTCGAAATAATTGTAGATTTAGCTATGTACAAACAATTAGCGCTATTTCGAAAAAAACGGGTTGGAGAGCTTGCGCAGGAGTTGGAAGGTGCTAATTACAAACTCAGAAGGCAAGACATGCGTCGACTTAAGACTGCTATCAAGGCAGGATACATAAGCGGCAAGAATAGATCTGCTGCGAAGGGTAAAGACGAAGCATACGCGGCATGGAGCGCATGGCAAGGAGACCCTTCAAAACAGCCATACGGCGATAAACGAGGCTGCAATAAAGCCTTTGATTTAGATATGACTGACCGCTATGGCATGGAGCTAGAAACAATATCCAAGTGGCGACAAGTATGGCAAAAAGGTCAACATATTTGAGGTGTGAGCTGTGTTCATGCGGGGATGAGCTTAGCTCAACGCTGGTGACCAATAGACATAAGAAAGACGATGAAACCTTTATTAACAACGGCAAATAAAGCCGTATGAAAGGTGCTAAAAATGTCTATTCTCAGAATGCCCGCTGTCAAAGCGGAAACAGGCCACCGCAGCCACGCCAGTATTTACAACGCTGTGCGCGAGGGGCTTTTTACTAAACCCGTTGCCATAGGTGAACGCAGTGTTGGCTGGCCTAGCCGTGAGGTGGAGGCGATCAACGCGGCGCGTATTGCAGGCCGAACCAAAACCGAACTTGCCGAACTGGTCAATCGCTTGCACGCGCAGCGCCTTGAACATTCGTTTGCATAAGGAGTACGAGCCATGAAAAAAAATAAGGCCACCTCCTTTGAAAAGAAAGCAGCCCTAAAACGTATCACGCGGGAGTTTACGGGTTCAAGTAACAAAACACAATGCGCACGGCTTTTAGAGGCTTTAGCGCGTTACCCGATCACTACGTTTGAAGCTATGCGTTACCTTGACGTTTACCACTGCCCTGCGCGGGTTTTGGAATTGCGCAAGCTAGGGCACGACATAACGACGCATTGGCAAACGGTGGAGACTGAATCGGGCGAGAGTCACCGCGTCGGTTTGTACGTGTTGCAGGGCATAACGGAGAGTTTGACCGAGGGCGTTACGGCATGAACGACCTTGATACATCGACAAGCGAACGCGCTTACAAACGCCATGCAACGCTAAAAGCGCAAGCAGCTATTTTGGGTTTCGAGCTGATTAAGTCCGACCCTGAAATATGCGGCCAAGCGCCTTACCACCTTTACAGTTTTGACGCGGCTAAACCGTTTGATGACTTGGACGCGGTACGCGAGTATTTGGACAAGCTGGCAGTTAAGTGGATCGAGAAAGTACCGAAAAGTGCCGAAAAATTACAAGTCAAATAAGGCCAAGCGCGACGGGGCAAGGTTTCTAGCTTTGCCCCATGTCGTGATTGATAGCCCCAGCTACCAAGCCCTAGGCTTTGCAGCGCGGGCGCTATTGATTGACATAGCGCGGCAATACACAGGCAGCAATAACGGGCGGCTAGTGGCTTGCGCTAAGGCTATGCGCCCCCGTGGTTGGAATAGCAACGGCACAATCTCGCGGGCGCTAGCGGAATTGAAGGCGACAGGCTTGCTGATTGAAACGCGCATGGGCATGAGGCCGAACCGCGCAGCGTGGTTTGCACTTGGCTGGGTTAGTCTAGACGAATCAAATGGCCTAGACATTGACCCGCGCACGTACCGAACGGGACAATACAAAATGCCCCCAATGGTTAAAGCGCTTACACCGATTAAAGGTGCAGGCACTATCGCATAGCCCCGATTACAGGTGTAAGCGTTTGATTTTTTGCACCTATAAAAGGTGCTATGCGCCCCAGTTTTATGAGTTTGTTACACCGATAAAGGGTGACTATCTAGAATTACCATCTACTAGGCGTATGCACTAGGACAAGCCTTTAATAAAGGGAATAAAAGGGCAAGGTTACGGCAAGGGTACGCTACGCTTTCTAAAGTAGAGCCAAGTAGAGGCTATGATTTGAATATGGGGGTACAAATATAAATTCATTTATTAAAAATACGCTATCTACAAGGCTTTCAGGACATCACTAGAGCGGTTTAGCGGCGGGAAGGCCACTGGCTGAAACTGTGGCAGGCCGTGAAGGCTTTGAATCAGGCCAAGTGGGCAGGCTTGGGTAGGGCTGCAAATTTGGAGAGCACACTTGTCGCCGAATTGGCAGCGGTGCAGCTTTTGTGAGCATCACGTTTCTACGGTGTGTACGGCTTGTATTTTGATGTTAGAAACAAGGTTGTATAAAATCGCCTCCACGCGGATTGTGGGATTTGGAGAGTAAGCAATGAAAACAAAATTTTTAATTGGAATCGCAGTTGTAACAATGACTCTGGCGGGCTGCGAAACAATGCAGCAACAACCACGAAGACTCACATCCGCCGATGATCCATCGGCTAGCTGCTTTAGGGGTATGGACATTGACCCGCGCTTCAAACCGCTTGTTTCAAAACTTGGGACTATTTCTAGGGCAGACCAAGCCACTATTGAAATGATGGCAAGCACGGACAAACCAACGGCAGAAGAGAAAACAGCACTTAGTTTTTGGGGCGCATCTCGACAAGAATGCGCGGCCTTAGGTCGGTCTTTTAGAAGCGTGAATGCACCCAGCGGGTGGGTGTCTGCGTATGAGTCTCAGCAAAGCGCCGTTTTACAGGCGATAGCTCGCCTTTATTCGGGGGATTTGACTTACGGTCAGTTCATTGTTGAGCGCCAGCGCATTGCAACTATTGCAGCCGCTCAGTTCGCAGATATTAGTGGCAGGGACTCACAGGCACGGGCTCAGCACGCACAACAGGAAGCCGCCCGCGCAGACGCAGCCCTTCAAATGATGCTGATACAGCAGCAACGAAACCGCCCCATCACCACAAACTGCAACCGTTTTGGCAGTACTGTAAATTGCACCACCCAATAGTTTTGGGATTTAGTAACCCTGTTCCTGCGCCCCCCAGCAAGCCCATACAACCCGCACCTAGGCCGAATTATCAGCTTTCAATCGGCAAACCTTGCCCTGCCACACAGATCAGGCGTAGTTGTTATATAGGCTGGATAGGGCGCTTCAAAGCCCACACCTTCGACACTGATTTCAAAAGAAAAGTATTCACGCGCAACCGCGAAATGGATGGGGGCTTAAAAGTCTGGGGGGTTGTCGCGCTGAAAAGCACAGGTTATGTCACGCTGACAAAATATTCTCCGTGGCTTAAACAATCAAAATAAAACAGGGATAGCCAAGGCAAAGCGGGGGTACAGACGGGGGTACAAAATCACTTTTTATTTTGAAAAATCCAATAAGTATGGGGGCTTCAGGTCATCATTAGAGGGGTTTCACATCTTTTATAACTGATTGAGCCGCGCAGCCTCAATTCCGGCAAGTCGCTCCAGCCGTACCTTACGAGCCTCATACGCCTGAAAAGCCTTGTCAGACAAGGCCTGCGGCCAAGCATCCCATCCTGTTTTAGTGCCTGAGACGTTTTCTAGCTGAATGCAGTCGAGCGGACACACGGGGATGCACAGCTCACAGCCTGTGCAATCTGCCTCAATGACAGTGTGCATTTTTTTGTTCGCCCCCACAATCGCATCGACGGGGCAGGCTTTGATGCACAGAGTGCAGCCGATGCACCAGTCTTCGTCAATCCACGCGACAAATCTAGGGGCTTCTAAGCCATTCTCAGGGTTGAGTGGCAAGATGGCCTTGCCCGTGATACTGGCGAGTCGTGCAACGCCTTCAGCGCCTCCAGGGGGGCATTGGTTAATCTGGGCATCACCAGCGGCAATGGCAATGGCGTAGCCTTCGCAATCTGGGTAGCCGCAGCGAGTGCACTGCGTTTGGGGCAGTGCAGCCAATATTTTTTTGGCTAAAACTTGCTTGGCTATGCCCGTGCTCACGGTTGGTATTTAGCAATCAGCGCTTTAACCTCTGGATACACCTGCTCGCGCCAGCGGCTACCACTAAAGATGCCGTAGTGCCCAGCACCTTTGACCTCGTAGTGTTGGCGTTTCGTTTTAGCGATGCCGGTGCAAAGCCCATGCGCAGCTTCGGTTTGCCCGATGCCAGCAATGTCGTCTAGCTCGCCTTCAACGGTGAGCAGTGCCGTCGTTTTGATGTCTTGTGGCTTCACTCGTTCTAGCTTGCCTTTTGCGTTTTTAACATCCCATGTGCCTTTGACCAAGCTGAAATCTTGGAAGACGATTTTGATGGTCTCAAGGTAGTAATCCGCGTCCATGTCCAGCACGGCGTTGTACTCGTCATAGAACTTGCGGTGCGCTTCAGCGTTGGCCGTGCTAGCATCATCACCCTTAATCAAATCGGTAAAGTAGTCGTAGTGGCTCTTTTTATGGCGATCCGCGTTCATGGCAACAAAGCCGGTGTGCTGCAAAAAGCCAGGGTAGACGCGGCGACCCGCGCCTGGGAAGTTGCTAGGGACGGTGTAAATGAGGTTGCGCTCAAACCAATCGAAGCCATTTTTAGTGGCAAGATTGTTTACGGCTGTTGGTGTTTTTGTGCCATCAATGGGGCCGCCCATCATGGTCATGGAGAGCGGTGTGGTCTCGCCGCGCGAGGCCATGAGAGACACGGCAGCAAGCACAGGCACCGTGGGTTGGCACACGCTGACCACGTGGCAATTGCCATGTTCGGCCTGCAAGTGGCGAATGAAATCTTCCACGTAATTGACGTAGTCATCTAAATGGAATGCGCCGTCTGCCATGGGCACAATGCGAGCATTTTTCCAGTCGGTGATGTAGACGTTGTGGTCGGCCAACATCGTGCGAACCGTGTCGCGCAAGAGCGTCGCATAGTGACCCGAAAGCGGCGCCACAATCAGCACCACAGGCTGTTTTTGCAACGTGCCGAGCACCTTGGCGTTGTCGGTCAGGCGCTTAAAATGGCGCAATTCGCAAAATGGCTTGTCGAGGGCAATGCTTTCAAAGACGGCAACATCAGCGCCATAGACGGCGACGCTTTGAATACCAAACACGGGCTTGACATAGTCCTTGCCAAGGCGATACATTAAATCGTACCCAGCCGATAGTCGCTGCGTCAGGGGTTGGGTAAATTGGTCTACGAAGGGATTGCTGGCATAGGTTGCGGCAATGGGCGTGGTCGGGTTAGAAAGGAGCTTGGCCGTCGTCTGCGCAAACTCAGCAAACGGCTCCATAAAACTGCGCTGTGCTTCGTAGAGTTGATACAACATGGAGATCCTTAAAATTATCTAGCGGCCATTTCAAGCGAAGGGCTTGAAAATAAATGCTGCACTGCAATATAACATGCTTATCATAGCGGAAAACTGATTTTTTTATGAACTTATCCACATTAAAACCCTCGCCTCGTATGCCCGTCCTGTTTTTGGGTCACGGCAGCCCTATGAACGTCATTTTGGACAACGATTACCGGCGTAGTTGGCAGCTGCTAGGCAAAGATTTGCTCACTCGTTACCCCAAACCACAACTCATTTTGTGCGTGTCGGCGCATTGGGTGACCAAGGGCTGGTACCTCACGGCGATGGAAAAACCTAAAACTATCCATGACTTTGGTGGTTTTCCTCAAGAATTGTTCGATCAGCAGTACCCCGTACAGGGTAGTCCAGAGGCCTCACGTGATATGGCCTCCCAGATAGGGGCCGCGCTAGACCATACGGAATGGGGCTTAGACCATGGCTCGTGGGGCGTTTTGAAACCGATGTTTCCAGATGCGGATATTCCCGTGATTCAACTTAGCCTCGATTGGGATGCGCACCCAACCAAGCATTTTGAAATGGGGCAAAAGCTGCGCTATTTGCGTGACCACGGCGTACTTATCGTTGGCAGTGGCAATACGGTTCATAACCTGCGCATGATGGGACAGGGCGAGCCTTATGACTGGAATATCCAGTTCGACGAGTTTGTTAAAAACAAAATCGAGACTGGCGATTTGGCAGAACTGGCTAATTTCCAGGATTTAGGCGTATTGGCAAAACTGGCGCATCCAAGCTACGACCACTATTTGCCCATCCTGCACGCAGCAGGCGCGGCGGATGAGCATGATTCGTTCAGATTTTTTAACGACACCTACGACATGCGCTCGCTGGCGATGCGGTCGGTTATTTGGGAAGCGAAGGCTAAAGCTTAGGCCTAGTGGTCTCTAGCGGCAAATCACTCACCTCAGCCAGCAAAGCAGCTAGTGCGCGTCCTGCCGCATTAATCACCCGCAAGCCCTTATCTGCTGTGGCTTGAAAAGCATTTCCTGCGGCACCTTTGGCGTTGTAGTCTTGTATCTGCCAGCCTAGCTTGGCGCTTTTGCCATTGCCCAAAATTGGATATTTTTTAGCGCGATCTTCGGATGTAGACTGAAAATTTTCGGCGAGATGCATGTCCACCAAGTCAGGACGCAGCGCCAGCATCATCGACGTTTCAATCTCGCCCGCGTGTACACCAAAGCGGTGCTCGTGCGGGCTAAACAGCGTATTCAAATCCTCGCCTGTTTCGTGATCTACCAGCGGCAAGTTGTACCAACTGGTGTGATACACGATGAGGTTGTGCGCGGTGCGCAGCTCACGCGCCACCACGTCCATCAGGCCGACATTGCCGCCGTGCGAATTGAGCAGCACTAATTTTTTGATACCCGCTCGTGCCACCGACGCGCCAATCTCCATCCACAGCGCAATGACCGTTTGCGGCGATAGCGTGAGCGTGCCCCTAAACCCAATGTGCTCGGTGCTGAGCGAGATTTTTTGCGTCGGCAAAAAGAGCGCGGGCACAGCATCCGCGCTTGCTGGTTCGCCAGTCTTGCCCCAACCCATGTGCGGTAGCGCCGCTTTAATCACGCCATCTACCAAAACGCTGTCCACGTTCAAAGGCAGATGCGGTCCGTGTTGCTCGGTAGCGGCGACAGGGAGTACAGCTACAAGCCTTGCTAGATCTGGGCTAGCGGCTAGTTCAGCAAATTGTTTGGTTGTTAAATCTGACCAGAAGGGGGAGGCAATATTCATAGGGACTCCAACCACTTCACAACTTCTGGCATGGCCTTCGTTTGGGTGCTGAAGTGATCGCTATCAATGGTGACGTAAGCACTCTTAGGATGCTTAGGTGCTTGGTTAAAAATATAAGCCTCGCCTAGGCGAGACAAGCTATCTTGGCTTCCCATCACAATCAATATTGGAATCGGTTTGCTGATAGCGTGGGCAGACTTTGGCATGGCACCAAGTCCCTCGGGGTCAAAATAGGAAAGATAGTTTTTAGGCGTCGTAAAAATGGCTTTGTTGCGGCCTTGGTTGCTATCGTCAAAGCTTGTCTTTTCATCTGCTTTGCCATCGGTAATCATTTGCTTTGCTTTGCTGACACTGCTGGTAAGGGCTTGCCTAAATCCGCCAATATCTGGCACATGGCCGGGTGCCATCAAGATGACGCCATCCACTTCGCGGCCTGATCCCGCAAAAGCAATCGAGCCGTTTGCACCAAAACTTTGACCGCCGACCACAATGCGCTTCGCTCCTTTGCTCCGCAAAGCTTTAGCGGCAGCATCGATTTCAGTCAACGCGGTAGGGTAGTCCACATCGTACTCACGTCCCTCAGACCACGGCATTAATGGAGTGACGACTTTGAAACCACGCGACTCCAGCTCTCGAGCCAATGGCGCTAATCCTGATGTTGACTTAGCCCATTTGCCATGCATCAAGATAACACCCACATCCTCATTGCCTGCGAAGCAAGAAAGCGAAGAAGCTAAGAGGAGGAGTACGAGAAATTTTTTCATTTGCTTTTTAACTAGCAAGTGCCCGCTCTATATCCTTCGTCAACTTCTCAGGGGTATCCAGCGGCGCATAGCGCTTGATGACCTGTCCATCGCGACCAACCAAAAACTTAGTGAAATTCCACTTAACGGCTTGGCTGCCCAAAAGCCCAGGCGCTTCCTTGGTCAGCCATTTGTATAGCGGATGCGCCTCTGAGCCATTGACCTTAATTTTTGACATCATCGGGAACGATGCGCCAAAGTTCATTTGGCAAAACGACGCAATCTCCTCATTGCTGCCAGGGTCTTGACCACCGAACTCGTTGCTCGGGAAGCCAAGTACCACAAGGCCTTGCGCCTTATAGGTGTCCCAAAGTTTTTCCAATCCACCAAACTGCGGCGTGAACCCGCAAGCGCTTGCGGTGTTCACGATCAGCATCACCTTGCCCGTGTACTTGGATAGGCGGATGGGCTTGCCGTCGATACCCAGCGCTTCAAAATCGTTGATGGTGGTATTAGACATGATGAGTTACTTTTGGATAAATTTTGAATTAAGCGGAAATAGCAAATAAACCCAAAATGCAAACGAAGCCGATTCCCCAAAAGGCAGAGCGCAAACCGCCCTTGCCAGTCAAGTAAAAATAGGCATACAGCACACGCGCTGCGATGTAGGCAACGGCCAGCATATTGATATGGTTTTGCGCCGCATGTGCGAGGTGAGCGATGATGACCGCAGCGATGAATCCCGTGTTGCTCTCAAAGGTATTGAGATGCGCACTGTGCGCATATTTCCCCAGTGGGCTGAGAAGGTCAGACTTCCAATCGCGCGGATTGTTATTGTCCCGCGCCTTGCCAATTTGGGAATTGAAAATGCCAAACAAGGCATAAGGCATCACGATTGCAATGAGAACACACCAGTAAGCGATAGTCATGAGAGTCTCCTTTAAAAAATAAGAGTTATTGAAGTGAGATTGCGTTTACTTGCCGAAGCTGTCTTTCAGTCCCACAGAGTAATTAAACACCAATCGCCCAGCCGAGTGATCCACTCGATCCGCGCAAAAATACCCGTGCCGCTCAAATTGAAACTTCTGGTCGGCTGTGCTTGCAGCTAATGAGGGCTCAACTTTTGCGGTCACCACTTTTAGGCTATTCGGATTGATGGAACTTAAGAAGTCTTTGCCGCCTGCGTCTGGATGTTCGTCTAGGAAGAGGCGGTCGTACATGCGCACTTCTGCGTCCACCGCATCGTGTGCCGAGACCCACGTCATCACGCCTTTGACTTTGTAGTTGCCGCTGGTCGCGCTGCCGCTTTTGCTGTCTTCAAAGTAAGTGGCTTCTACTTCTGTGACTTTGCCAGATGCGTCTGCCTTAAAGCCTGTGCACTCAACGACGTAGCCGTATTTGAGTCTGACTTTGTTGCCAACGTAGAGGCGGTGGTAGCCCTTTTCTGGCTCGGCTTGGAAGTCGCTGGCATCAATCCATAGATCTTTTGAAAAGCCAAAGCTGCGTTTACCAAGTTCCTCGTGATGCGGGTGAACTGGCGCAGAGCAAGGTTCCACGTGGCCTGCGGGCCAGTTGATGATGGTGAGCTTGATGGGATCAAGCACTGCCATCGCACGCGGGGCGCTTGCGTCTAGCGTCTCACGCAGGCAGCCCTCTAGCGTGCTGTAGTCAATCCAGCTATCGGCTTTGGTCACGCCTATGCGTTCGCAAAACAGTTGCAGCGCTTCGGGAGTGTAGCCACGGCGGCGCAGTCCAACGATGGTGGGCATGCGCGGGTCGTCCCAGCCGCTGACGTGTTTATCCGCAACTAACTGCGCGAGTTTGCGCTTGCTGGTGACGACGTAGCTCAAATTGAGCCTTGCAAATTCGTACTGATGCGGGAGTGCGTTTTTAAACAAACCAGCATCCGCAAGCCTTGCCAGCAACCAATCGTAGAAGGGGCGTTGGTCTTCAAACTCTAGCGTGCAGATGCTGTGGCTAATGCCTTCAATCGCGTCTTCAATGGGGTGCGCGAAGGTGTACATGGGGTAGATGCACCATGCGTCGCCTGTGTGGTGGTGTGTGGCGCGGCGGATGCGGTACAGCGCGGGGTCGCGCATGTTGATGTTGGCGTGTGCCATGTCGATCTTGGCGCGTAGCACGGCGGAGCCGTCTGCTAGTTTGCCGTCTTTCATCTCAGCAAAGCGGGCTAAGTTTTCGGCAACTGTACGCGCTCGGAATGGGCTATCCACGCCTGCCTTGCCAAAGTCCCCACGATTGGCGCGCATTTGGTCTGGCGTTTGTTCGTCCACGTAGGCGAGTCCTGCTTCGATCAAGAGCACGGCAGCGCGGTGCATGGTGTCGAAGTAGTCGCTTGCTAAATAGAGATGAGATTTGTCTGCCTCTTGCCAATCAAAGCCCAGCCAATGTACGGCATCTACGATGGCATCGACAAACTCTTGGCTTTCTTTCTCAGGGTTGGTGTCGTCAAAGCGCAAATGGCACACACCGCCGTAGTCGCGAGCAAGGCCAAAATTGAGACAAATACTTTTGGCGTGACCAATGTGCAAATAGCCATTGGGCTCGGGCGGGAAGCGAGTGACGACGCGGGTTACAGCGCCGCTGTTTAAATCGCGCTCGATAATTTGGCGCAGGAAATTACTGGATTTGGTTGTGTCAGAGGACGCGGATACGGATGAAGTCATCCTCTGATTTTAAGTTGCATCAAAGCAAATAAAGGCAACTTTAGTGCGAATGCCGTGACTTACGCCCGCCATTGCCACCGTGCGCGCCAAAGCCGTGCGTTCCGTTGCTGCCATTGCCGCCTAGGTTGTTCGCGCTTCCTTTGGCGTAGCTGGGGAACTTGAGTGAGCTGACCAATGCTTTAAAGCGACCTTCCCACATTTTGTCGATGACTTCGACGACGGGTGTCATTTCTTCTTTTTCGAAGTGACGCTCCATCAGCATAGTGACGTCGCGCACCAAGAGGTCGCGCTGTACTTGCATGATGGCCGCTGGCGTGGGGCCCACAAAAAGCACAAAGAAATCATCGCGGGAATCATCTTCCTCTTCGTCCGCGTCACTTTGGCTGCTGGCGTGATCGTCAAACTCTTCCTCGTCAAACTCTAGGTCGTAAAAGCTGACTTCTAGCGTTGCACCTTCGCGGGAGATATCGTTCAAGCCCATGACTAGCTCGTCTAGCGTTTCACGGAAATCCACGTCGCCAGCCACGCTCCAACAAAAGTGAAGCACGTGGTCGGGTTCGGTAAATTGTATGCCAGGCTCTTCTTCGTAGAGGCTAGAGCCGCCTTGCTCAGCGTGGTGGAGCTTGGTGTAGGCAATCAGGGGCGCGAGCGCTGACTCGATCTCGGCAGTGGTAATGCCCTGACGGCAAGGCACATCGCCATGGATGTGCATTTCGAGTGGCTGGCTGTGGTCTTGCATGATGAAAGAGCCTCTCGTAACAACAAAATAAAGGGGTGGTGCCTGAGACCGGAATCGAACCGGTACGCCCGCTATGAACGAAGCGGCGGATTTTAAGTCCGCTGTGTCTACCAATTTCACCACTCAGGCACGCGTTTTTATTTTAGCCTCTACTCGGCACTTCCTCGGCACTAATCGTCCAATTTAGTGGCCATGTGCCGGATAAATAATTTTGCAACCACAGCACACAGGTCAAAGTTTTGGAGTCGGTGATGCTGCCATCCCTGCTCCAGCCCAATACCTGCGAGGGCTGCGCGGCAAATACGTCTAAAAACTCTTCCTCGTCAAGCTTGCGCTCGCCATTAATTAAACCTTTGGCAAAGTAGATATGAATGACTTCATTGGTATAGCCAATCGCGAGGTGCATTTTGCCTGCATAGGCCCATGCCGTAGCTGTGTAGCCAGTTTCCTCTAAAAGCTCACGCTTTCCGCAGGCCAGCGGTGATTCGCCCGCATCCAGCTTGCCTGCTGGGAACTCAATAAACACTTGGCCTAGCGGATAGCGGTACTGGCGCTCTAGCAAGACATCGCCGTTGTCCAAGATGGGAATGATAACGACAGCGCCTGGGTGGACGATGTGTTCTCTGATGGCGGTCTTGCCGTTGGGTAGCTGCACGACGTCGTGCTTGACACGCAGAAAATCGCCTTGGTACGCCAGTGTGCTGCTGATGGTGGACTCGACTAGATGCGCTTCGTCTTGCAATGTGTGACTCATTTGTGGCGCAGCAGATAGCGATAGACAAAGCTTGGGAACGCAAAGGTCACAAACAGCGCAAAGGTGATGGCGTAAAACTCCCAGCCTTGGCCTGTGGTTTTACCTAAAGACGATTCAATCGTAAAACCGATGCCACCCACACAAAAGTAAGCTGCGATTAGTAAAACAAGCCTAAAAGCCAAGCCCAGTCGGTGTTTGCCCAGTGTCGAAATAAGAAATGGCAGATTGGCGGCCACAAAAGCGAGGCCAATCACCCAATAAACATAACCCGTTTGTGACACTTAATTCTTTAGCATGGCGGTGATCGCGCCAAGGCATAAATCCATTAATCCGCTAGGCAATAAGCCAAGTACGAAGAGTAGAGCAGCGTTAAGTCCCAGCACCACGCTCACATCTTTGGCGGGCGTAATCGCGGCAGTCTGGGTTGGATTGTCAAAGTACATGACTTTGACGACGCGTAAATAGTAGAACGCTCCAACGAGTGACATCACGACAGCAAAGATAGCAAGACCAATCAGTACGGGGTTTCCCGTCGTAATGAGCGCTTGCAGCACGGATAGCTTAGCGTAAAAACCAACGAGTGGCGGGATGCCCGCCAACGAGAATAAGCAGGTTGCCAAAATGCCCGCGTAGAGAGGGCTGCGCTGGTTTAGACCAGCCAGATCGTTGATCTCTTCGCTCTCAAAGCCTTCGCGAGTCAATGTCAACATCACACCGAATGTCGCCAAAGTTGTCAAAACGTAAGTGGTGATGTAGAACATGGACGCGCTGTAGGCATTAGCTGCCCCCGCCACGTTTTTATCGACCACGCCAGACATTAAGCCCAAGAGAACAAAGCCCATTTGCGCAATGGTGGAGAAGGCCAGCATGCGCTTCAAATTAGTTTGTGCAATCGCGGCAAAGTTACCCACGACCAATGACGCAATAGAAAGCAGCATTAGCATTTGCTGCCAATCGACAGCCAGCGGCAGCAGGCCTTCAACCAACAAGCGAATCACGATGGCGAATGCAGCCAGCTTAGGTGCTCCGCCAATCATCAGCGTAATGGCTGTCGGTGCGCCGTGGTATACATCGGGCACCCACATGTGGAAAGGCACCACGCCTAGTTTGAAGGCCAAGCCCGCCACGATAAAGACGAGTCCAAAAATCAGTAATTGATGTTCTAGGTTGCCTGTTGAGACAGCTTTAAAGATAGCGGAGAGTTCTAGCGAGCCTGTCGCGCCATAAATCATGGAGAGGCCGTAGAGTAGGAAGCCGCTTGCCAAGGCGCCAAGCACAAAATACTTCATCGCCGCTTCGGTGGCTTGCGCGTTATCGCGGCGTAGCGCTACCAGCGCATAGCTAGAGAGTGTGAGTAGTTCTAGGCCGAGATAAATAACGAGTAAATGATTGCCGTCAATCATGACGTACATGCCGAGTAGCGAGAAGAGCGAGAGGGTGAAAAACTCACCGCCCACGCCATCTTTGGCAGCCGTGGATCCCAGCATGCCGCGCACCTGTGCGTACGGACGACCATAGACCAGCGTGACCGCTGTGGCGAGCGTAGCAAAGCACTTGAGCCAATTGCCCATAGGGTCGCTGACCACCATGCGGTCGAATCCGTACAGCGTGCCTGAACCCGCAGCGTGTACGAGGGAGAAGGCCAGCAAGCCAAGCGTAGCAAGGCTTAGCACGTAGGTGGTCGTGCGACTGGCGGATTTCACGCCCAAGTCCACCATCGCAATGACGCAGATGGCGACAAGCAAAATCATCTCTGGTGAGACGGCAATCCAACTGAATTTATCAATCATGGCTTTAGTCGTTTCTTATTTCAGTTTAGTGGTGGCAATGTGCTTGAGCAAATCGGTCACCGAGGTATCCATGATCTGCGTAAACGGCAGCGGATACACACCCATGTAAAGCACGGCAGCGGCGAGCAAACTCATTACCAAAAACTCACGCGAGTTAATGTCGTTCAGTTCTTTGACGTGGTCATTGCCAACCGGGCCAAGATAGACGCGCTTGAACATCCAAAGCGTATAAGCCGCGCCAAAGATGAGGGCAGTCGCCGCAGCCATACCAATCCAGAAGTTAGCTTTAACAGCCGCGAGGATGACCATCCACTCGCCCACAAAGCCCGCTGTGGCTGGCAGTCCGCAGTTCGCCATCGCAAAGAGTAGAGCGAACGCTGTGAACTTGGGCATGGAGTGAATTACACCGCCGTAGTCCGCAATTTGGCGCGAGTGCATACGGTCGTAAAGCACGCCAATGCCAAGGAACATCGCGCCTGAGACGAAGCCGTGAGCAATCATTTGGACTAAGCCGCCTGCCATGCCAAGATCACTAAAAATAAAGAAGCCTAGCGTGACAAAGCCCATATGCGCTACGGATGAATACGCCACTAGCTTTTTCATGTCTTGCTGCACCATGGCAACCAGACCGACGTAAATCACAGCGATGAGTGATAGCGTGACGATGAGCCAAGCCCATTCGTGCGCTGCGTCAGGGGCAATCGGCATGGAGAAACGCAGGAAGCCGTACGCGCCCAGCTTGAGCATGATGGCAGCCAGCACGGCAGAGCCGCCTGTCGGTGCTTCCACGTGAACGTCTGGCAACCAAGTATGAACAGGCCACATCGGTACTTTGACGGCAAAGGCTGAGAAGAACGCAAAAAAGATCAGCGTTTGCTCTTTCATCGTCAAAGGCAATTTGTGCCACGTGAGGATGTCAAAACTATTGCCAGCGGCGTTGTAGAGATAAATCAGCGCAATCAAGGTCAGCAAAGAACCCAGCAGCGTATAGAGGAAAAACTTAAACGCGGCGTAGATTTTGTTAGCGCCACCCCACACGCCAATGATGAGGTACATCGGGATCAAGGTTGCCTCAAAGAACACGTAGAACAGCATGCCGTCTAGCGCACAAAAAACGCCAATCATCAGACCCGACAAAATCAAAAAGGCCGCCATGTATTGATTGACGCGCTCGGTAATCGATTCCCAACTGGCAATGACCACGATCACCGTGATGAAGGCTGTGAGCGGCACAAACCAAAATGAAATGCCGTCAATGCCTAAGTGGTAGTTGACGTTGAATCTGGCGATCCACGAAGCCTTTTCGACGAACTGCATGGCTGAGGTGCCTAGCTTGAACCCGTCATAGATTGGCAAGGTGATTAACAGGCCGATGAGTGCGCCAATCAGTGCAATCCAGCGAACAGCTTTAGCTTGATCGTCACGACCAAAAGCCAGCAAGAAAACGCCAAATGCGATCGGAATCCAAATAGCGAGAGAGAGAAAAGGAGTGGTGTTCATTATTTAGCCATCCACACAAAATAAGTCATGAGCACAAATATGCCCACAATCATGGACAGTGCATAGTGATAGAGATAGCCCGTTTGCAGGCGACGAACGATGCCAGAGAAGCAGGCAACTAGCTTCCAAGAGCCATTCACCAAACCGCCATCGATGATTTTTTGATCGCCTTGCTTCCAAAGACCCGTACCCAGCCAACGTGCGCCGCGTGCCAGTACGTTTTCGTTGAACCAATCTAAGTAGTACTTGTTTTCTAAGAGCTTGTAGATGGGCTCAACTCGTGCTTTGATTTTTCCTGGCAACACCGTATTCAGCATGTACATGTAATACGCCAACGCCACGCCAGCAAAGGCGAGCCAGAAGGGTAGCGAGGTGAAGGCATGGATTGCCATTTGCGAAGCACCGTGGAAATCCTCTGCCAATTCTTTCATGGCGGGATGCACTGCTTCATTTACAAAAA
Organism: Comamonadaceae bacterium; assembly: GCA_947445115.1. Classification (GTDB taxonomy): domain Bacteria; phylum Pseudomonadota; class Gammaproteobacteria; order Burkholderiales; family Burkholderiaceae_C; genus JASGCK01. The sequence continues at coordinate 38,014 of CANFCG010000016.1, forward strand.
TCGCGTCTTTGAAAAAATCGCCAAACAGCATGGGAGAGATGGCGAGGAAGCCAATCACGACCGATGGAATAGCGAGCAGCACCAGCGGTGTTGTCACCACCCATGGACTCTCATGCGGCTTGTCCGAATGGCCATGATCGCCGTGTGCGTCATGATGCGCATCGTGATGATCGTCATGGTGGGCGTCAGGATTTTGGTCAAAACGCTCTTTACCGTGGAAGACCAAGAAGTACATGCGGAATGAGTAGAAAGCCGTCACGAACACACCGGCCAGCACAGCGAAGTTAGCAAACCCATGCCCCCACAGGTGGCTGAAATGCACGGCCTCGATGATCGAATCTTTCGAGTAGAAGCCTGCAAAGAAAGGTGTGCCAATCAAAGCCAATGAACCGAGCAGGGATGTGATCCACGTAATTGGCATGTATTTGCGCAGACCGCCCATCCAGCGGATGTCTTGGTTGTGATGGCAGCCCATGATGACCGAGCCCGCGCCAAGGAACAATAAAGCTTTGAAGAAGGCGTGCGTCATCAAATGGAACACGGCAACAGAATAGGCCGATGCGCCAAGCGCCACGGTCATGTAACCCAGCTGCGAGAGTGTGGAGTAAGCCACAACGCGCTTGATGTCGTTTTGGATGATGCCCAAAAACCCCATGAAGAGGGCAGTGATCGAACCAATCACCATGATGAAGGAGAGCGCAGTATCGGACAGTTCAAACAACGGCGACATACGTGCCACCATAAAGATGCCCGCCGTCACCATGGTCGCTGCATGAATCAAAGCGGAAATAGGCGTTGGGCCTTCCATCGAATCAGGCAACCACACGTGGAGTGGGAACTGCGCCGACTTACCCATCGCGCCGATGAAGAGACAAATACAAATCACAGTGACCAGCATCCAGTCGGTGCCAGGTAAGGAGAGTTTTGCTAGCTCTGACGACTTGCCAAATACTTCTGCGTAGTTGAGTGAACCTGTGAAGGCAACGATCAATCCAATCCCAAGGATGAAACCAAAGTCCCCCACGCGGTTGACTAAAAAGGCTTTCATGTTGGCAAAAATGGCGGTGGGTTTATTGAACCAAAAACCAATCAAGAGATACGACACCAAGCCCACGGCTTCCCAGCCAAAAAAGAGCTGGAGTAAGTTGTTGCTCATCACCAGCATCAGCATGGCGAAGGTAAAGAGCGAGATGTATGCAAAGAAGCGGTTGTAGCCTTCGTCCTCGTCCATGTAGCCAATGGTGTAGATGTGCACCATCAGCGAGACGAAGGTGACCACGCACATCATCATGGCGGTGAGTCCATCAACTAAGAAGCCAACTTCCATCTTCAAGTTGCCCACCACCATCCACTGGTAAATCGTGGCGTTGAAGCGGGCACCATCCACCACTTGACGCAGCACCATGGCTGAGAGCACAAAAGACAGCAGCACGCCCAAAACTGTGATGGTGTGCGAGAGTCGTTTACCGAGCCAATTGCCACCCAGTTTGGTGCCCCAAACGCCGGTCAAAATAGCGCCGACTAAGGGCGCGAACGCAATGGTTAGCAGCGTCGATACAGATAGGGTTTGATTCATGTTCCCTTAACCCTTCAAGGTGTTGAGCTCTTCGACGCTAATGCTGTTCTTGTTACGGAACAAGAGCACCAAAATCGCCAGGCCGATGGCAGACTCGGCTGCGGCAACGGTCAGGATGAAGAAGACAAAAATTTGTCCGTGCATATCGCCCAAATAATGAGAGAAAGCGACAAAGTTCATATTGACCGCCAGCAGCATCAGCTCAATGGCCATTAGCAAAACGATGAGGTTGCGGCGATTTAAAAAGATGCCTACGATGGACATTGCAAACAAGAGGGCGCCTAGGCTTAGATAGTGGCTCAGCGTGACGGCCGGGATATTCATACGGATGCCTCCATCTTGATAATTTCCATACGGTCTTTGGCTTTCACTTTAATTTGATCGTGCGGTGACACATGCTTGCTGTCCTTGCGTCCGCGCAGCGTGAGGGCAATGGCTGCAACGATGGCGACCAGCAAAATCACAGCGGCAATTTGCACGGGATAGAGGTACTGCGTATAGAGTAACTTGCCCAGCTCTTTGGTGTTGGAATATTGTCCAATCGCCTGACCTGCAGCTTGTACAGCCGAAGTCGCCATTTGTGTGGGTTCAGCTTTGCGCACATTGCCCATGATGACCCAAATCATCTCCAGCGCAATCACCACGCCAATGGTCGCGGCCAGCGGAAAGTGCCGCCAAAAGCCGTCACGCACCTTGTCCATGTTGATGTCCAGCATCATCACAACAAACAGGAAAAGCACCATCACTGCGCCAACGTAAACGAGGACGAGTGCAATGGCTAAAAACTCAGCTTTAAGCAGCATCCAAATGGCGGATGCTTGAAAAAACGCCAGTACTAAAAACAGTGCGGCGTGTACGGGGTTCTTGGCGGTGATGACGCGAAACGACGCGAACAGCAATACTGCCGAGAAGAAGTAAAAAAATCCAGTTTTGATGTCCATATGTGTCTGTTCCTAACTGGTCTTAGCGGTACTTAGCGTCTTGCGCTTTATTGGCCGCGATTTCGCTTTCATAGCGGTCGCCGACGGCGAGCAGCATGTCTTTGGTGAAATACAAATCACCGCGTTTTTCACCGTGGTATTCCAAGATATGCGTCTCGACAATTGAATCGACGGGGCAAGATTCTTCACAGAAACCGCAGAAGATGCATTTGGTCAAGTCAATGTCGTAGCGCGAGGTGCGGCGTGAGCCGTCTTCGCGCACTTCAGATTCAATCGTGATCGCCATAGCAGGGCATACGGCCTCGCACAGTTTGCAGGCGATACAGCGCTCTTCGCCGTTTTCGTAGCGACGCAGAGCGTGCAGGCCACGGAAACGGGGACTGATGGGGGTTTTTTCTTCGGGAAACTGAACGGTGATCTTGCGACGGAACGCGTGCTTGCCAGTGAGCAGCATGCCCTTGAGCAGCTCCGTCAGCATGAAGCTGTTTAAGAAGTCTTTGAGTGAAAAATTTGAAACTGTAGTCATGATGTATTTCTCTACTTATTTCCAAATGTTCCAAGAGGTCTGCATCCAGCCGCCGACCACGACCAGCCACACCAACGTGACGGGGATAAAAATCTTCCAACCTAAGCGCATGATTTGGTCGTAGCGGAAACGCGGGAATGTCGCGCGAACCCATAAGAATAGGGTCACGACGCAGAAGGTCTTGAGCCCAAGCCAGATCCAGCCAGGAATAAAAGAGAGTACTTCGATCGGCGCAATCCAGCCGCCCAAGAACATGATCGCTGTAGTGATCGACACCAACCACATATTGGCGTATTCGGCTAAGAAGAACATGGCAAACGACATGCCCGAGTACTCGACCATGTGGCCGGCCACGATTTCCGATTCGCCTTCCACCACGTCAAACGGGTGGCGATTGGTTTCTGCGAGGCCAGAGATCACGTAAACGACAAACACAGGCAGCAGTGGCAGCCAGTTCCAAGACAAAAAGTTCAATCCCATTGCAGCGAATTGACCTTTTGCTTGGCCTGTCACGATGTCGGTCATGTTGAGTGATGCGGAGACCATCAGCACAATCACAAAGCAAAAGCCCATCGCAATTTCGTAGCTCACCATTTGCGCCGAAGCACGCAGTGCGCCAAGGAAGGCGTATTTGGAGTTAGATGCCCAGCCTGCAATGATGACGCCGTAAACCTCAAGCGAGGTAATCGCCATCAGGAACAAGAGACCCGCATTGATGTTCGCCAGCGCCACTTCAGGGCCAAACGGAATAACTACCCACGCGGCAAGCGCAGGCATGATGGTCATGATGGGGCCGAGTAAGAAGAGTGCTTTATTGGCCGCCGCTGGCACGATGATTTCTTTGGTGAGCAGTTTGAGTGCATCGGCAATCGGCTGCAATAGTCCAAACGGACCCACGCGGTTAGGACCAATCCGAATTTGCATCCAGCCAATGGCTTTGCGCTCCCATAGCGTGAGGTAGGCAACAGACAACAGCAGCGGCACGAGCACAACCACGATTTTGATCAGCGCCCAAATCACTGGCCACACCAGCGTTGCCCACCAAGTGGTAGTGACAAGATTTAAACCAAAGTTAAAGATAGCGTCAATCATGCTGCGATCTCCAAGTTATCGCAGCTACGGGCATCTGCCGTCAATTGCAGGGCCGGTGCGCGGCGAACCAAACCGTCGAGTTCATAGATAGATGCCGTGCAAGGCTTGCCAGTTGTGACTTGCGGGGCAGTTACCGTTGTTGTCGCTGCATTACTCAATTTGGAGCTATCCAAATTAGCAGCAGCCAGCACTTCTTGCGAAGAATCAAAATCAAAATCAGCCACGCCCAGCATATTGCCTAGGACGCGCAGCACTTTCCAAGCAGGACGCGCTTCGCCAAATGGCTTTACCACAGCGTGAAAGCTTTGCGCACGGCCTTCAGCATTCACAAACGTACCGGATGTTTCGGTAAACGGTGCGATAGGGAGGAGTACATCAGCGCAATCCAAGTTTGCTTTGAACGCGCTCATGGAGACGACCATTTGCATTTTCGATAGCGCAACCACGCCTGCTTGTCCAGCAGCCGAATCAAACGCAGGCTCGCAGCCCAAGAGCAGAGCGGCTTTCAGGCCATTGCTCTGGGACGCCAACATCTGCGAGGCATTCAAGCCGGTAGTGGCGGGCATGGCGCCAACAAGCTGCGCGCCAACCGTATTGGCCGCTTCGGTTAAATAACCCACGACTGCGCCCGTAGCGGCGGCAAGTTGCTGCGCTAGTGCGAGCAGTTGCGATGCGTTGGCATGATGCGCAGCAGCGTTGCCTAGCAAAATAACTTTTCTGCCAGTAGCGACAGCAGGGCTACCCAGCCACTGCTGCAAGCGAGTATCCATAAGGCTTGCAGTCCAGTCGCTGCTTGGCGCGATGATGCTGTTGGTGACGTTCATCGCCCAATCACGGTTCGATTCATTGATCTGCGAGACCTGCGCGCCTTTGCGCACCGCTTGGCGGATGCGTTGTGCAAACAGTGGATGGTCTTTGCGCAGGTTTGAACCCACGACCAACACGCGCTGCATGTTGGACAACGATGCAATCGAAGTGCCGAGCCAGCGCACATTCGCGACGGAAGTGTTGTTGAAGTCAGCGCTGCGCAAACGGTAGTCGATATTGTCTGAGCCCACGCCGCGCATAAGCTGCGAGGCTAAGAACAATTCTTCAACCGTGCTGTGCGGGCTTGCCAATGTTCCGATTGACGATGCGCCGTGGTCAGCCGCGATCTGCTTCATGCCATTCGCCACGTACTCCAGCGCCGTCTGCCAATCGACATCTTTCCACTCGCCGCCTTGTTTAATCATGGGTGTGGTCAAACGATCTGTGCCGTTTAAAGCTTCGTAGCTATAGCGGTCACGATCCGCAATCCAGCACTCGTTCACCGCTTCGTTCTCCAGCGGCACGATGCGCATCACTTTATTATTTTTGACTTGCACGATCAAGTTCGCGCCAGTCGAATCATGCGGGCTGACGGACTTGCGACGTGACAGCTCCCACGTGCGAGCCGAATAGCGGAACGGCTTACTGGTGAGCGCTCCCACAGGGCAAATATCAATCATGTTGCCCGACAGCTCCGAGTCAATGGACTCGCTGCCGTTGTCTTTAATCATGGTGGTGATTTCGGAATGCTCACCGCGGTGAATCATGCCCAGCTCCATCACGCCAGCCACCTCTTGGCCAAAGCGAACGCAGCGTGTGCAGTGGATGCAGCGTGACATTTCTTCCATCGACACCAATGGGCCGACATCTTTGTTCGACACCACGCGTTTTTCCTCTTCGTAACGTGACGAAGAGCCACCGTAGCCCACAGCTAAATCTTGCAATTGGCACTCGCCGCCTTGGTCGCAAATCGGGCAATCGAGGGGGTGGTTAATCAGTAAAAATTCCATCACTGATTGTTGCGCTTTGATCGCTTTGTCGCTCTTGGTACGAACAATCATGCCAGGCGCAATGGCGGTCGCGCAAGCAGGCATGGGTTTGGGCATCTTTTCGATGTCAACCAAGCACATGCGGCAGTTAGCCGCAACAGTTAATTTTTTGTGATAGCAAAAATGCGGAATGTAAGTGCCAGCAGCCTCAGCCGCCGCAATCACCATGCTGCCAGCAGGCGCTTCTACTTTTTGTCCGTCGAGTTCGAATTCAATCATGCTCATAGTTCAGATCTCAATCGTTTTGCGGCACAAGACAAGTCTTGTGCGTGATGTGGTGCTCGAACTCCGAGCGAAAATGTTTGATGAAGGCGCGCATGGGCATTGCGGCGGCATCGCCCAGCGCGCAGATGGTGCGGCCTTGGATGTTGTCGGCGACCGAGTTCAGCAAGTCTAAATCTTCAGGTTTGCCCTCACCATGTTCGATGCGATTGATCACGCGCCACAGCCAGCCTGTGCCCTCCCTGCAAGGGGTGCATTGACCGCAAGACTCGTGCATATAGAAATACGATAGGCGCAGCATGGATTTGACCATGCAGCGGGTGTCGTCCATCACGATGACTGCGCCCGAACCCAGCATCGAGCCTGCTTTGGCAATACTGTCGTAGTCCATGTCGGTTGCCATCATGATGTCGGCAGGTAACACGGGCATGGACGAGCCGCCTGGAATCACGGCCTTGAGCGTGCGGCCTTTGTCCGCATCGCGGATGCCGCCTGCGAGTTCCAATAGTTTGGAGAACGGCGTGCCCATAGGGATTTCGTAATTACCAGGGCGCGCCACATCGCCGCTGATTGAAAAAATCTTCGTGCCGCCGTTATTGGGCTTGCCGCATTCCAAATACGCTTGCCCGCCATTACGAATAATCCACGGCACGGCTGCGAAGGTCTCGGTGTTGTTAATCGTGGTGGGTTTGCCGTACAGGCCGAAACTGGCTGGGAAGGGCGGTTTAAAGCGGGGTTGGCCTTTTTTGCCTTCTAAGGACTCAAGCAAGGCAGTTTCTTCGCCGCAGATGTAGGCGCCGAAGCCGTGGAAAGCGTGAAGCTGGAATTTGAAACCTGCATCGCACACGTTGTCACCCAAATAGCCCGCAGCGCGTGCCTCTTCTAGCGCCGCTTCAAAGCGGTCGTAGGTTGCAAAAATCTCACCGTGGATGTAGTTGTAACCAACCGATGCGCCAATCGAAAAGCCTGCAATGATCATGCCTTCGATCACGATGTGGGGGTTGTATTGCAAGATGTCGCGGTCTTTGCAAGTGCCTGGCTCACCTTCGTCTGAATTGCAAACAATGTACTTTTGCCCAGGGAACGTCTTGGGCATAAAGCTCCACTTTAGGCCTGTCGGGAAGCCCGCACCGCCGCGTCCACGCAGGGCGGACTCTTTGAGCGTTGCAATGACTTGATCTTGTGTGAGTGGCTCAGAGCCACTGCCATCTTTGCCCAGAATTTTCTTCAAAGCCGCATAACCGCCGCGCGCTTCGTAGTCTTTGAGCGACCAGTTGCTGCCATTCAAATCCGCCATGATTTGCGGATTGATGTGGCGTCCGTGAAAGGAGGTCTCGTTGCCAGTCGCGGCAAATTGCGAGAGGAAATTTTTTGCGCTCGGGCTAGTATTCATCATGCTCATTTCGCAGCCTCAATTTTCAAACCGCCCAAGAGTGCATCGAGCTTGGCATTCGTCATCAAGCTGCACATGTCGCGGTCATTGACGAGCAGAACAGGCGCATCCGCGCACGCACCCAAGCACTCGCTAGGCTGCACGGTAAACACGCCGTCAGCCGTTGTGCCGTAAGGCTGTACACCGAGCTTGCTGCAAACATAGTCCAGCGCTTTTTGTCCGCCGCCGTGCGCACCCAATTGGCAAGGCAAATTGGTACACACGTTCAGTTTGAACTTGCCCACAGGCGCTTGGTTGTACATGTTATAGAAGGTCGTGACTTCGTGCACGGCGATCACCGGCATACCGAGGTACGCGCCAATCGCAGCTTCAGACTCAGGCGAGACAAAATCAAGCTCTTGCTGCGCAATCGCAAGGCATGCCATCACAGCCGATTGCTTTTGATCAGCGGGGTATTTGGCGACTTCTTTTGCGAAGCGCGCTAGGGTGGATTCAGAAAAGATGCTCATCGTTATTACCTATCAATCTCACCAAACACAATGTCCATCGTGCCAATAATAGCGACGGCATCGGCAATCATGTGGCCGCGTGCCATTTCGTCTAAGCCCGCAAGGTGCGCAAAGCCTGGGGCGCGGATTTTGAGGCGATAAGGTTTGTTTGCACCGTCGCTCACCATGTAAATGCCGAATTCGCCTTTCGGGTGCTCGGTCCCCACGTAGGCTTCGCCTTCAGGGACGCAGAAACCTTCGGTGAAGAGTTTAAAATGGTGGATGAGTTCCTCCATATTCGACTTCATCGATTCACGATCGGGTGCGGCGACTTTGTGGTTGTCGGTGATGACTGGCAAACCTGGATTAGCTTTGAGCCAAGCCACGCACTGCTGAATGATGCGATTCGACTGTGCCATCTCTTCCATGCGAACTAAGTAGCGGTCGTAGCTGTCGCCTGTCACGCCTACGGGAATATCAAAGTCCATCTTGGCGTACACATCGTACGGTTGTTTTTTACGCAAATCCCACGCCACGCCTGAGCCACGCAGCATCGCGCCTGTAAAGCCCATATTGAGCGCACGCTCTGGCGTGACCACGCCAATGCCGACGGTGCGTTGCTTCCAAATGCGGTTGTCGGTGAGGAGCGTGTGGTACTCGTCCAAGCACTTTGGGAAGCGGTTGGTGAAATCTTCAATGAAGTCGAGTACCGAGCCTTGACGGTTTTCGTTTAGCTTGGCAAGCGCCTTGGCGTTCTTGATTTTGCTAACTTTGTACTGCGGCATTTGGTCTGGCAAATCGCGGTACACGCCGCCTGGACGGAAGTAGGCCGCGTGCATACGCGCGCCTGAGACGGCTTCGTAGATGTCAAATAGGTCTTCGCGCTCGCGGAAGGCGTAGAGCATGATGGCCATCGCGCCGCAATCGAGTCCGTGGCAACCCACCCACAAGAGGTGATTGAGCACGCGGGTGATTTCGGCAAACATCACGCGGATGTACTGGGCGCGCTCTGGCACTTGAATGCCCATCATCTTTTCAATCGCCAAGCAATAGGCGTGCTCGTTGCACATCATGGAGACGTAATCGAGGCGGTCCATGTAAGGCAAGGACTGCATGTAGGTCTTGCTTTCGGCTAACTTTTCAGTAGCACGGTGCAAAAGCCCGATATGCGGATCGGCACGCTGGATGACTTCACCGTCTAGCTCTAAAACAAGGCGCAAAACGCCATGTGCAGCAGGATGTTGAGGCCCGAAATTGAGGGTGTAGTTTTTAATTTCAGCCATTTTTATTTCACCTCGGTGGCTGGAGCGACAGCTGGAGCAGGTTGGGCATTGAGCACTGAGCCTTTTATGCCGCCGTAATTGGTTTCGCGAATAATGCGCGGCGTGATCTCACGTGGCTCTATGGATACGGGCTGATACACCACGCGTTTGGCGACTTCGTCATAGCGCATTTCCACATGACCACTGGTCGGGAAATCCTTGCGGAACGGATGACCAATGAAGCCGTAGTCGGTCAAGATGCGGCGCAGGTCGTTGTGACCATCGAACACGATGCCAAACAAGTCGAAAGCTTCGCGCTCGAACCAATTGGCGCTTGACCAAATGCTGGTGAGTGACGGTACGATGGGCATGTCGTCGTCAGCTGCGAATACTTTTAAGCGCACGCGTTGATTCAGGCTGACAGATAGCAAATGCGAGACCACGCAGTAGCGACTGCCTTCGTAAGCGCCTTCTTTGTAGCTGGAGTAATCGACACCACACACGTCAATCAGCTGTTCAAATTGGCAACCTGATGCGTCTTTTAGCAACTGCGCGACGGCAAGATAATTTTTCGGAGCAACGATAACGTTAAGTTCGCCAACTTCGCTATTTGCAGCACCGAAACTATCGAGTTCAATGCTTTTTGCTTTGTCGCCAAGAATAGCGATGATGTGAGATTTGAGGGCTTCTAATTTTGCAAGCGACATGAGTTAAGCCCTCGCAATCGTATGGGTGCGGCGCACTTTTTGTTGTAATTGGATGATGCCGTAGAGCAGCGCTTCGGCTGTAGGCGGGCAACCCGGCACATAGATATCGACGGGCACGATGCGGTCGCAACCGCGCACGACCGAGTAGCTGTAGTGGTAGTAACCACCGCCGTTGGCGCAAGACCCCATCGAGATCACCCAGCGCGGCTCGGACATTTGGTCATAAACCTTACGCAGAGCAGGCGCCATTTTGTTGCACAGCGTGCCCGCCACTATCATCACGTCAGATTGACGTGGGCTTGGGCGGAAAACCACGCCAAAACGGTCAAGGTCATAGCGAGCGCAGCCCGCATGGATCATTTCGACCGCACAGCAAGCAAGGCCAAACGTCATCGGCCACATCGAACCTGTTTTAGCCCAATTCACGATCGAGTCGTAACTCGTCGTGGCAAAGCCTTCTTTAAAAACGCCTTCAATCATTTTTATTCCTTATTCCCAATCTAACGCGCCTTTTTTCCACATGTAGGCAAAGCCTACAACCACGATAGTCAAGAACGTCAACATTTCAAAAAAACCAATTAAACCCAACTCCTTGAGCGCTGCAGCCCAAGGAAATAGGAACGCAATTTCTAAGTCGAAAAGAATAAACAGGATGGCAACCAAGTAGTAGCGCACATCAAACTTCATGCGAGCATCTTCGAAGGCTTCGAAGCCGCATTCAAAAGCAGAATTTTTTGCCGCGTCAGGGCGATTAGGGCCCAGGATGTAACCGAGGACTTGGGGGACTACGCCAACTGCAACGCCTACGATGATGAACAATAAAACAGGGAGATATTGATCGAGTTGCATGGCGCTTTAGCGTTTATTTTTGTGATGGTGCCGTCGGCGAGACTCGAACTCGCACAGCTTTCGCCACTACCCCCTCAAGATAGCGTGTCTACCAATTTCACCACGACGGCATTAAAAACTACTCATCCAAATCACAAGAGGAATTGCGTGATTTGGACAGCTAACGAGTTTAACCTGAAAAAGGGTAAACCCGCTGTTCTCGCGTCACTTATTTCGTGGGAATTTGCGCTGAACCCTTTGCTGCTGACGCTGCGGGTGCTGGCACTGCTGCAGATGATGTGTTTTGGACAGGAGCCGTGGATGTCGGAACGGCGCTCTCTAGCACGCTGCCTGTTGCTGCTGGCTTGAGATTGCCGAAATAAGCCAAAGTCAGTGTGCAGACAAAAAACACGGCAGCCAAAGCGCCCGTCGTGCGCGACATGAAGCTGGCGCCGCCCGAGGCACCAAATAGTGAACCAGACGAGCCAGAGCCAAAGGCTGCGCCCATGTCGGCACCTTTGCCTTGCTGAATCAAAATCAGGCCAATCATGACGATAGCAGCCAACATTTGAATGGCTAAAACGATATTTAAGAGTGCGCTCATTTTTATTTTCCTAATCTAGAGTAATTTTGATGTGAATTGAATGATTTTATTATTTGGCTGCGGCAACGATGCTTAAAAAGTCAGCCGCTTTGAGTGCTGCGCCACCGATCAAGCCGCCGTCAATATCGCTGCAAGCCAATAACGAGACGGCGTTCGCAGCGTTCATGCTGCCGCCATACAAAATCTGAACGCGCTCAGCTGCCACAGGGCTTGCTGCGTGCAGCTGCGCCCGCAGCACCGAGTGAACCGCTTGCGCCATTTCTGGTGTTGCTGTCTTGCCTGTGCCAATCGCCCAAACGGGTTCATAGGCGAGGACAATTTCGCTGATGCAGTGGCCGTTTTCGTGGATGACGGCAGCCAATTGACGCTTCACCACTTCTTCGGTTTTGCCTGCTTCGCGCTCTGCGAGTGATTCACCCACACACACAATGGGCGTAATGCCAGCAGCCAAAGCTGCTTTGGCTTTCAAGGCGACTAGCGTATCGGTCTCGCCGTGATATTGGCGGCGCTCGGAGTGACCCACAATGGCATAGCGAACGCCAAATTCCTTCAACATGGCGGCGGAAATTTCGCCCGTGAAAGCACCTTTGTCATGACTTGAAATATCTTGGCTGCCAAGGCTGATTTTTGAGCCTGTGAGCAAGTTTTTCAGCTGACTCAAATAAGCCGATGGCGTGCAGACCGCAACGGCTGTGGTTTGCGAACCATCATCACCTGCAAGCCCCGCTAGTATTGCCTTGCAGAGCAGCTCGTTATCCGCTAACGAGCCATTCATTTTCCAATTGCCAGCGATAAGTTTTTTCCGCATATTTTCTCCTACCAAGTCAGCACAATTTTGCCAATGTGTTGGTTCGACTCCATCAGCTTATGCGCCTCTGCCGCTTCTGTGATGGGGAATGTTTTGAACAAAACAGGCCTGATGGTTTTGTTTGCCAAAAGCGGCCAAACATGGGCTTTGAGTGATGCCGCAATATTCGACTTAAACGACACAGAGCGTGGTCGCAAAGTTGATCCTGTCAGTGTCAAGCGCTTACGCAAAACCAAGCCCGCATTGACTTCCGACTTGACACCGCCTTGTACAGCGATGATGACGATTCGCCCATCTTCGGCCAAGCACTCCACTTCGCGCTTCACGTATTCGCCAGCGACCATGTCGAGCACCACATCAACACCTTTGCCATGGGTAATTCGGCGAGTTTCGACCACAAAGTCATGTGTTTTGTAGTTGATGGCATAGTCCGCGCCCAACTCTAAGCACGCGTTACATTTTTCGTTAGTGCCCGCCGTCGCAATGACTGTGGCACCAAATGCTTTGCCTATTTGAATCGCCGTGACGCCAATGCCGCTCGTTCCGCCTTGAATCAAAAGCGTCTCGCCTTTTTGTAGGCGACCGCGATCCATGACATTGCTAAAAACGGTAAAAAACGTTTCTGGCAAAGATGCGGCTTCAATGTCCGAGAGACCTTCTGGCACTAACAAACATTGACCAACGGGTGCGACGCACAATTCTGCATATCCACCCCCCGTCACCAATGCGCACACACGATCACCAACCTTATAGCCCGCTTCTCGCATCGCTTGTTCGTCGCCGCTCAAAATTATTCCCGCTACTTCAAGGCCGGGAATATCGGATGCGCCAGTTGGGACGGGATAGTTCCCCGTGCGCTGCAGCACATCGGGACGATTTACGCCCGATGCCGTCACGCGAATGAGCAAGTCACCGGAGCCTAGCGCCGGTGTTGCAGGATCAGGGCGTTTGCCCAGCACCAATACTTCTGGTGCGCCGAAAGCCGTAATTTCAACTGCGCGCATAGTCTTAGTGTTGCTCGCCTTGTTGTTGATCTTGCGCAGGACGATCCATCAGCACCTTCATAGACAATTTCACGCGGCCTTTTTCGTCCGTTTCCATGACTTTGACTTTGACGATTTGACCTTCTGTGAGGTAGTCGCTGACTTTTTCGACACGCTCGTGTGCGATTTGGCTGATGTGCAACAAGCCGTCTTTGCCAGGCATGAGGTTAATCAAAGCACCGAAGTCAAACAGCTTGGTCACTGGACCTTCGTAGACTTTGCCGATTTCCACTTCAGCGGTAATCAGCTCAATGCGGCGCTTGGCTTCTTCAGCTTTAGCCGTGTCGTTGGAGGCAATCGTCACCACGCCTTCGTCGGTAATGTTGATTTGCGTGCCCGTCTCTTCGCACAGTGCGCGAATCACAGCGCCACCTTTGCCGATCACGTCGCGAATTTTTTCTGGGTTGATTTTGAGCGTGTACAGTCGCGGCGCGAAGTCAGAGACTTCTGCGTTAGGCGCTGCCATCACTTCTTGCATCTTGCCCAAAATGTGCATACGCGCTTCTTTGGCTTGAGCCAATGCCACTTGCATGATTTCTTTGGTAATGCCTTGGATTTTGATGTCCATTTGCAGTGCGGTAATACCGTTGGTCGTGCCAGCAACTTTAAAGTCCATATCGCCCAAATGGTCTTCGTCGCCCAAGATGTCGGTGAGTACGGCGAACTTGTTGCCGTCTTTGATCAGACCCATGGCGATACCTGCCACGTGTGCTTTCAAAGGCACGCCAGCGTCCATCATGGAGAGGCAACCGCCGCAGA
>CANFCG010000017.1 GCA_947445115.1 Comamonadaceae bacterium
AAGCAAGACCTTGCGAGTTGCGAAGTCGTGTTCACCATGGTCTCCACCACCGACGACTTGAAAGAAGTGCTCTTTGGCGAAGGCGGACTCACCACAGGCAAGCTGCTACCCAAGGTCGTGGTCGATAGTTCCTCTATTTCGCAAGAAGGCTCGGCTAAAATCCGCGAACGTTTGGAAGCGATGGGCGTGGCGTATTTGTGTACGCCCGTATCAGGCAATGCCAAGGTTGCCAAAGCGGGCAAGTTACTCATGGTGTCATCGGGCCCGCGCGCACTGTACGACAAGGCCGAGCCGTATTTGCAAGCGATGGCACGCAAGGTCATGTGGGTGGGCGAAGGCGAGCTGGCGCGCGTCTGGAAAATCGCGCACAACGTGATGTTTGGCGTGGTGATTCAAAACCTGTGCGAAATCACCGTGATGGCAGAAAAAGCAGGCATCCCGCGCCACGTGTTTTTGGAGTCGATCAACGACTCTGTGCTGGGCAGCATGTACACACGCTACAAAACGCCCGTGCTGACCAATCTCGATTTCGACCACGTTACGTTCACGCCCAAGCTGCTTTTGAAAGATATGGATTTGGGCATGGCATCCGCCAAGACTTACGGCGTGGCCATGCCAGCGGCAGCGGCGACGCGAGAGTCGGTAGCACGCATGGTCGGCCATGGGCACGAAGACGTGGACTTCTCCATCTTGCTACTCGAGACCGCTAAGGATGCGGGCATGACTTTGGTGAGTGAAAACAAAGTCATTGACGATGGGTTGCAAGCGAAGTAACTCAAAATAAATGGGGGGATACAAATGTCCATTTTGATTAAAGGTGCGTCCATCATCACGATGGAAGATGGCGTGGGTGGTCAGGGTGATTTGCCCGTGGGTGATATCTTGATTGAAGGCGAACACATCACAAAAATCGCCACTCATATTGAAATGGATGACGATGACATCCACGGCCTGCAAGTGATTCATGGTGCGGGCTATATCGTGATTCCTGGCCTCATCAACGCCCACATGCACACGTGGCAAACGGCGCTACGTGGGGTAGCGGCCAACTGGACGCTGCTGGAGTATTTCCAAAAAATGCACGCCGGATTGGCGACTGTTTTTACGCCAGAGGATTTGCACATCGCCACGCTCGTTGGCTCGCTCAACCAACTCAATTGCGGTACGACCACGCTAGGTGATTGGTGTCACAACAATCCTACGCCTGCACACAACGACGCAGCCATTAGCGGACTCTTGGAGAGCGGCATCCGTGCCGCGTTTTTTCACGGCACACCCAAGCCCGATCCTAAGCCTGGTCAAACACCGTTTTGGGAAGTGCCGCATCCTCGCGCTGAAGTTGAACGCTTGCTTAAAGCCCATGCGGGAAGCCCGTTGCTCGATGTTCATATGGCAGTGCTTGGGCCTCATTACTCGACGCTAGATGTGGCGCTGCATGACTTCCGCGCTGCCAAAGAGCTAGGACTCATCGCGTCACTGCATCAAGGCGGCGGAGCAGCACGCACGCCCGATGGCTGGGATGTGCTGGAGCGCGAAGGATTGCTCGGGCCGCACATCAACATCGTCCACGGACATGCGCTAACGGATGAACAACTCAAACGCTTTGTCGATTTGGGCATGAGCTTTTCTGCGGCAGCGGAGAGTGAAATGAGCCAAGGACATGGGCATCCGATTACAGGACGCCTGCGCAAGCTGGGCGCTGCGCCCTCGCTAGGAGTCGATTTGGAATCAGTCATGAGCGGCGACATACTGTCGCAAGCACGCATCGCGCTTGGCGTGCAGCGTAGCTTGGACAACGTGGCCTACCGAGCCGAACACGGCACGATTCCGCCCACCAGCACCATCACCACGCGCGAAGCCTTGTCGTGGGTGACGGTGGAAGGCGCACGCATGCTCGGGCAGCTGGATCGCATCGGCACACTCAAGGCGGGTAAACAAGCTGACTTAGTCATGATTCGCGCCAGTGATTTAAATATGCAGCCCGTGCATGATGCCGTGAGTAGTGTGGTGATGCAGACCTCGCTTGCCAACATTGATAGCGTGATGGTGGCGGGCGAGTGGAAGAAGCGCAGTGGGCAACTCGTCAACGTTGACCTTACACCCAAACTAGCAAAGCTCAAGGCATCAGGCGAAAAAATTGTGGCAGCTTTACATTTATAAATTGAAGGAAATAATGATGAAAAAATATCTATCACTGGTTTTCTCTCTACTGGCCGCAAGCCTAATATCTACGGGCGTTTCAGCGCAACCCTACCCCAATAAACCCATCAAATTTGTCGTGCCATTTACAGCAGGCAGCGCCACCGACATTGTGGCGCGCACCGTGGCAGAAGCGATGGGTAAGAGCATGGGGCAGCCCATCGTGATTGAAAACAAAGTCGGTGCGGGCGGCACGATTGCCACAGCACAAGTCGCCAAAGCCGATGCGGATGGCTACACCGTGCTGGTGCATTCTTCGGGGCATGTGCTCAACCCAGCGCTGTATCCAAACTTGGGCTACGACACGCTCAAAGATTTGACAGGCATAACCACGCTGGCCGCCATTCCGAATGTGCTGGTGGTCAATCCCAGCAAGGGTTGGAAGACTCAGGCCGATTTGATTGCAGCAGTAAAAGTCAAGCCCGGCACGTTCAATTACGCCAGCGCAGGCATTGGCAGCGGCACGCACATGAACGCCGAAATCTTCCGCCTGCAAACGGGCATTGACGCGCTGCACGTGCCCTACAGCGGCACACCGCCCGCCATGACCAATGTGATTGGCGGCGCGAACGATTGGTTCTTTGCGCCACTCGCGTCGGCTCTGCCCCTCATCCAAGGCGGCAAGTTGCAAGCGCTGTCGGTGAGCACACGGGCACGCGCGAGCACACTGCCAAACGTGCCCACCAGCATCGAAGCAGGCGTACCTAACTCCGATTACACGCTGTGGATTGGCATGATTGTGGCAAGCGGCACGCCCGTGGCGATTCAAAAGCGCTTGCATGAAGAAGCCACCAAAGCGCTTGGTAGCAGTGATTTGAAAGAACGTTTTAGCAAGCTGGGCGCAGATCCATTTCCTATGAGCGCGGACACCTTCAACGCCTATATCAAGATCGAGATGGAAACTGCAGCGCGGATAGCCAAGGCGGCGAATCTCAAAGCGCAATAACATGGATTCCCGCCTTCGCGGGAATGACAAATTTAAATGAACTTCACCTATAACGGTCAACCCTCACGCGTTATTTTTGGCGCGGGTAGCTTGCAACATTTGGCGCGCGAGATTGACCTCTTAGGCGCCAAGCGAGCGCTGATTTTATCCACACCCGAACAGCGTGCTTCCGCGGAGATGATTGCCGACTTGTTAGGTAGCAAAGCCGCTGGCGTGTTTGACCGTGCTGTGATGCACGTGCCCATAGAAACGGCTAGAGAGGCTCGCGAGCTAGCCAACAAACTCGGGGCTGATTGCGCCATCGCTATCGGCGGCGGCTCGACCACGGGGCTTGGCAAAGCCATCGCGCTGGACAGCGGACTGCCCATCCTCGCCATCCCAACCACCTACGCAGGCTCGGAGATGACGCCCATTTACGGCATCACCGAAGGCGGCGTGAAGAAGACAGGCAAAGACCCGCGCGTGCTGCCACGCACCACCATTTACGACCCCGACCTGAGCATGAGCTTGCCCGTGGGCCTCTCCGTCACCAGCGGCATCAACGCCATCGCCCACGCTGCCGAAGGGCTCTACGCCGTGGACAGCAACCCCATCATGGACCTGATGGCGTGCGAGGGCATTGCGGCATTGGCAAGAGCGCTGCCTGCCATTTATAAAAATGCAAGTGATAAAGCGGCAAGAGCCGACGCGCTATATGGCGCGTGGCTTTGCGGCACGGTGCTGGGCAACGTCGGCATGGCGCTACACCACAAGCTGTGCCACACGCTAGGCGGTAGCTTCAACTTGCCGCACGCCGAAGTCCACACCATCGTGCTACCCCACGCGCTGGCGTACAACCAAGCGGCTGCGCCCCAAGCCATGCAAAAAATTGCAAAAGCGCTAGGCGTGAGCGAATCAAACCAGACCACTGCCGCGCAAGCCACATGGGACTTGGCCTACAACAACGGTGCGCCCACAAGCCTCTCTAGCATTGGCTTGCAGGAGAGCGACTTGGATAAAGCCTGCGATATCGCCATGCAAAACCAATACGCGAATCCGAGGCCGCTAGAGCGAGTGGCGCTACGGGCTTTATTTCAGGATGCGTTTGAGGGTGTTCGACCATGAAGCTTGGTAAAACTGTGCGCAACAGAACGATAACCATGCTAGGGCCTGCGAGTCCAGCAAAGATTGTTCATGGCTCATCAGAACTTGAAAATACTGTTAGAAAAAATATTGTAAGAAAAGTCGCGTCTGCGTTGCTCGATAGATCAACAACAAAACCCTTGCCTACGCAACAGTCTCTCAAATAATGCCCTCCGACCAAGCCCAATCCCTCCGCGCTCTCATCACCAAACAACCCCTCGCCGCACTAGGCACGGTGCAAGGCGGTGAGCCTTTTGTGTCAATGGTGCCTTTTGCGATTGAACCGAACAGCAGCAAGATCATCATCCATGTGAGCACGCTTGCCGTGCACACCAAGCACATGTTGGAAAACTCCCGTGTGAGTTTGATGGTGATGGCAGCGCCCTCGCCTGATGTGTCCGCGCAGGCGACGCCGCGCGCGTCGATTCAAGGTATGGCTTTGCAGTTGGATAAAGCCAGTAGCGAATATGAAGAAGCGAAAGCGGTGTACATAGAGCGCTTCCCGCAAAGCCTTGATTTGTTTGGCTTTACGGACTTCTCGCTGTTTTCGATTTCGCCTAGCTCGGCGCGGCTTGTGGCTGGGTTTGCACAAGCAATGACGCTAACTAAAGCAGAGTTTGAGCAAATATTGGTTCAAAATTAATTGCATCATTTTCTGCAATTTCCCGAAAATTTCGTGAAATTACAGATTTTTAATCGGCTACTACTGATAGCCCATGCAATTGGCGTAGTACGTCACAGTTGCAGGCCAATCCGAAAAAATGCCGATGATGCCCACGTCTTTGGCCAGTACATCCAGCGCCTCCATCACGTCGCCTTCTCGTTTCACGGCGCTGCTTGCTGCTTGATAGTAAAAGCCACCTTTGTTAGTAGCAATTACCCCCGAGCGCTCCAAGCTCCACGTGATGATGGACAGCCCCGCTTGCTTGGCATTTTTGGCATAGGTCGAGGCAACGAACTTGCCGTCTTTTGCGTCTAAGAGCGCAAAGATAGCTGGCGCAACAATTTGCACGCCCTCGCGTTTGTAACTGATCAATTTTTCTAAATCAGGCAAGTCTGCAAGCTTGTTTGCATTGTCTAAAAAGACGGCTTGTTTGGCAAATTCAGGTTCGTTTTTAATCCAATAACGAATATCCGCATGCTCAAAAGATTGAGGAAACACGTCGCTCGCAGGCACGTTAGCTGCCTTGTATTCGTCAAGCATTTTTTGCGCGTAGGCTTCTTGCGTAAAGCCTTCAAACGGCATCTTGACGGAGGCTGATTTCAGCTCGGGTGTCATCTTGGTGCCAAGCTTTTTAAAGAGCGCAATGCTCTCGGCGTGCGTTAGCAGCGTACCGCTGGTCGGGCCGCTATAAAGGTCGGTTCGCCACTTTGCTGTGCCATCCATAAACTCTTGGACGGTCTTAGCCGTGGGGTTGAAGGCATCCATTTTTCCGCGCAAGGTTTTGAACTCGGCCAAGGTGATGTCGCTGGTGCGGCACTCTGCCGTCGCGGGTGTTTTTGTCTCCGCGTCATACGGCGTAAACGGTTTGGTGCATTTGGCTGCCAGCGCAGTGGCAAGGATATTGGTCGTCGTGTGCAAGTCGTTTTGTGCGTGTCTGCAAACCAGTTGTTTATCCTTGGTAAACGTCACATCACACTCTAAGATCCCAGCACCCATGCGGGCTGCCGCCTCGTAGGACTCTTTAGTGTGCTCGGGAAACATGAGTGGTGCCCCGCGGTGACCAATAGAAAAATGTGTTTTTTGGAATGGCCCGTTGGAGCAGCTTTGCAGCTTGGCTTTGAGCGGACTCTCCGCCATGTCTGAGACTAAAAAGAAAGGACGCGGCCCAAGCTGAATATTGGTAATCGTTGCTGGGCTTTGGGCAAGTGCAGTAACGCCGTACCCAACAAGCGAGAGCGCAATAACAGCGCGGGCAGATAAATGAAACATATAAATCCTCCTGCCGCCATTGTGCCCACGCTCTATGAACGATGCGTGACTAAGGTAGAGTCCTTAAAACTGAACCGTCTCGCCCTCTTTAGGCGCCACAATCTTGATGCCTTTGCTGCCTTTCATGGCGGCTTCAAATTCTGCGAGTGTGCCTTTGGCAATCGGGTTAGAGTTGTAATGAATCGGCATCACCATCTTGGGCTTAATCCACGTTTTGATGGCGAAGGCTGCATCCACAGGGTCCATGGTGAAGTTGCCGCCAATCGGGATCAAGACTAGATCAGGCTTGTAGTGCTCGGCGATGAACTTCATGTCGCCAAACAAACCTGTATCGCCCATGTGCCAAATCTTGAAGCCGTTTTCCATTTGGAAAATGTAGCCGACCGCTTCGCCCGCAGGATGCGATTCTAATTTTTCAGTCGTTGGATTTTTCCAAACATAGAGCGATGAATGCTCTGCCGCCACCGCTGTCACTTTGACGTTTGGCACAGGTGTCACATAACCCGTTTTGTTGAAACGGTGCGTGAGGTTGGCAGGCATCACGCCCAAGGTCACAAGCGGCGTCATCATGTCGGCAGGGCCGTAGAACATGGCGTTGTTCATCTTGGAAATTGCGGGAGCATCGCCAATGTGATCAACGTGGGCATGAGTCACAAACACGGCATCAACTTTGCCAAGCTTCGATAAGTCAGCCTTGTATTCGGCAGGTGCTTTGGGCCCGCCCGTAATCCATGGGTCAATGATGATGGTCTTGCCGCCAGGTGTCGTGAGTTTGAATGACGCTTGGCCGAGCCAGAGCAGTTCGGTCTTACCCGTTCCTTGTGCCAAAGCTGACCCGCTAATGCTTGCTAGCCAAGCTGCTGCTGCTATTCCAGCTATGGATTTGATGAAGTGATTGCGTTGCATGATGCGCTCCCAATTAATAAAATGAAGTCTCGATTGTGGCTGTCGCCTAGGCGCTTGGCATCAGGGTTTCTAGGGTGGTGTGACGCGTGGATGACAGCAAAATGCAAATATGAACACTTTAAAAAATTGCTCTTGCTTGCCTTCGCGCCGCGGTTTTCTTACAGGGCTGCTTGCTGCTGGCGCCAGCGCATTAGTGTCCGGCTGTGCCACGCCCACTGTGGTGTCGCGAACAGATCGCATTGACATTCACCACCATGCTTTTTCGCCCGCTTATGTGGCGGAGTTGGACAAAGCGGGGCAAGCGCCGCCAATTGTGAAGAACTGGTCGGTGGCTAAAACTTTGGACGATATGGCCAAGGCGGGTGTGGGCACCGCTATCTTGTCGTTCACCACGCCGCAGGTGAATTTTTCAAACGCGACCAATGCCAACCGTATTGCGCGTGAGCACAATGAATTGTTTGCGAAATTAGGACGCGACCACAAAGGTAAATTTGGCTCGTTCGCCATGCTACCGATGCAAAACATGGACGATGCGTTACGCGAACTAGAGTACGCACTCGATGTGCTGAAGGCCGATGGCATTGGTTTACTTAGCAGCTATGACGATAAATGGCTAGGCCACGCGAGCTTCGCCCCCGTGATGGATGAGCTAAATCGCCGCAAAGCGATTTTATTTACACATCCAGTTATTCCAAATTGCTGCAAAAACATCCTCGCGCCTGAAATTCCGCCCACTGTGATCGAGTTTCAAACCGATACCACGCGCACCATTACCGATATTTTGTTTTCAGGTACGGCCGCACGTTGCCCTGACGTTCAATTTATTTTTGCACACGCAGGCGGTTTGATTCCATTCATAGTCGAGCGCCTCACCAAGTTGCCGATTCAAGACCCCAAACTCGCCTCTCGTGTTCCCCGTGGTGTGCTGTTTGAACTCAGACGCTTTTTCTACGATACGGCATGGTCGGCGCATCCAGGGGCTCTGGCCTCGCTCACCAAGCTGGTCGATGTCTCGCAAATTTTGATGGCATCAGACTTTCCTTATCGCACGGGCTTCGATAACGTCACAGGCCTTATTGAATATGGCTTTGCAGCCAGCGACCTCAGAGCGATTGAGCGTGACAACGCGCTCAAATTGCTACAGCGCAGTGAATTCCTGTCTTCGCGGAAATGACGAATTTATAGAAACGCTCTTATGAAAAAAAACCTCCTAGCATTTTTATGGCTTTCGGTCTTTGCGGTCACAGCCATCGCACAACCTGTTGAATGGCCAAAGGTCAAACCCGTCACCGTGGTCGTAGGCTTTGCCGCTGGTGCGTTTACCGATAACGTGGCGCGCATCGTGGCGCAAAAATTGGGCGAGACGACGGGCGGCACGTTTGTAGTCGATAACAAGGCGGGCGCGGGGGGCAACATTGCCACCGGCATTGTGAAACGTTCGCCTGCGGACGGCTACACCATTCTTGTTCATAGTGTGGCGTACGCTGTAAATCCGTCGCTGTATGCCAACGCGGGGTACGACGCGCTCAAAGACTTTGTACCTCTAGCGCTGGGCCCACGCACACCCAACATCATCACGGTGAATCCTGCGACGCCTGCCAAAGATTTGAAGGAACTCATCGAGCTAGCCAAGCGCGAAAAGCTCAGCTACGCATCCTCGGGCATTGGCACGACAACGCACTTGTCGATGGAGCGCCTCAAAGTCGCCGCTAAGGTAGACATCACCCATGTGCCGTATCAACCCGCCGCGGCCATCAATGCCGTGGTGGCTGGGCATACGCCGATGTCGTCTACTTCAATGCCGCCAGCCGTGCCACAAATCAAAGCGGGACGTATCCGCGCGATTGCGGTCACGAGCGCCAAGCGCTCTAGCCTGTTGCCCGACGTGCCATCCGTCACCGAGTTTGGCTACACTGACTTTGACGATTACACATGGGTCGGATTTTTCTTGCCTGCTGGCACACCGCAAGCCTTGGTTGACCGCATCAACAGTGAGATTAATAAAGCGATGGAGCGAGCCGATACACGGATGAAATTTGTGACACTCGGGATGGAGTCAGAGCACAACACGTCTGTAGAATTTGGTAAATTTTTGCGCAGCGAAGTGGACAAATGGGCATCTGTGGTGAAATCAACAGGGGCTAAAGCCGAATAGCACCTATGTCATTCCCGCGAAGGCGGGAATCCATGCGAGGTGAAGGAGTTTTTTTAAAAGGATGTGTCATGCGATTGATTAGTTTTGAAGAAGATGGCGTTGCCAAGATTGGCGTGCTGCGCGGTGGCGACTCCAACGAGTACGTTGATTTATCGTTGGTGGATCCGAGTCTGCCAATGGATATGACAGCTCTCTTGAAGCTGGAGGGCGGTCTAGAGGCCGCAGCACATGCGGCTGAGCACGTGCCCACGTCAGCTTGTAATTTACTCACAGGACTACACGGTCACGGCTTTAAATATCTGCCCTTGATTCCGCATCCAGGTCAGGTCATTTGCATGGGACTCAACTATGCTGACCACGCTGCCGAGGGCGGACACTCGCGCCCCGAGTACCCCAGCTTTTTTATGCGCGGCCCGAACTCTTTGATTGGACATGGCCAGTCCATCGTTCGCCCCAAAGCGTCTGCCAATTTGGATTACGAGGCAGAACTCGCCGTTGTCATTGGCAAGCGTGCCAAGCATCTCACTAAAGAAAATGCCCTCGAATTTGTCGCGGGTTACACCTGTTTTAACGATGGATCTGTCCGCGACTATCAACGCAAAACAGGCCAATGGACGATTGGTAAAAACTTCGATAAAACAGGCGCATTTGGCCCTTGGTTGGTCACGCCTGATGAGCTGCCTGCGGGCGCAGCAAGCCTGCGGATTCAATCGCGCCTGAACGGCAAAATCATGCAAGACTCGAACACAGGGCTTTTCTTGTGGGATGTCGTAGAAGCACTTTGCATCATCACCGAATGCATGACGCTAGAACCTGGCGATGTGATCATTACTGGCACACCCGCTGGTGTGGGCTACGCCCGCAAACCGCCCGTATGGATGGCACCTGGCGATGTATGCGAGATCGAGATTGACGGTATTGGGGTTTTGCGCAGCACGATTGCGGATGAACTTTAAACTTGATTTTTGTTACTTCGCCTCCACCTAAACTATCTTCATTCCAAAAGGACACACCATGCAACAAGCCATCAGCACCCTCTTCACCAACGCCCGCACACAAAACGGCTGGCTAGAAACGCCCGTTTCCGACGAGCAAATTAAAGCGATTTATGACATCGCCAAGTGGGGTGCGACCAGCATGAATTGCCAACCTGCACGCTTTCAGTTTTTACGCACGGCTGAGGCCAAAGCCAAGCTCGCCGCTTGCGCCATGCCTGGAAACCAGCCCAAAATCATTGCGGCACCTGTGGTCGCCATCATTGGCATGAATCCTGAGTTTTACAAAGAGTTAGTCAAAACTTTTCCACACAACCCGAATGCACGCGCAATTTTTGAAGGCAACGAAGGTTTAATTCAAGGCAACACATTCCGAAACAGCACGCTGCAAGGCGCGTATTTGATGATGGCAGCTAAGATGCAAGGCTTGGATTGCGGACCAATGTCTGGCTTTGCGCCGGATAAAGTGGATGAGGCATTTTGGGCAGGCACACCCGTTAAAACAAACTTTATTTGCTGCCTCGGCTACGGGGATGCGGCCAAGGTCATGGCGCGTTTGCCTCGCTATAGCTTTGACGAAGTTTGTACGCTCGGCTAATCCACGGATTCATCCCATGCGCAACCTCAATCAAGACACGATCACAGAGGCGGTGCTAGAGCGCTTTGCCGCAACGCCCAACCCACGACTCAAAGAGATTGTTAATAGCTTAGTCACGCACTTGCATGACTTTGCGCGTGACGTCAAGTTGACTGATGAAGAGTGGATGGAGGGCATTCAGTACCTGACCGCAACGGGACAAAAGTGCGATGCCAAACGGCAAGAATTTATTTTGTTATCGGACGTACTCGGTCTATCGATGCTGACGATTGCGCTCAACCACGACAAGCCTGCGGGCTGTACTGAGCCTACTGTATTTGGCCCTTTCTTTTTAGAGGAAGCACCGCACTACGAGCTGGGCGCGGACGTAGCTAACGGCGCCAAAGGCGACCCCTGCCTAGTGAGCGGACGCATCCTCAGCTTGACGGGTGAGCCGATTCCCAACGCGCTCATCAACGTCTGGCAGGCCGATGAAGACGGCCTCTATGACGTGCAATACATGGACGAAGATCGCATTCAAGCTCGGGGCATTTTGCACAGCGATGCCAACGGCAACTATCACTTCAAAACCATTGTGGCCGAGGCGTACCCTATCCCCGTCGATGGTCCCGTGGGCGAGCTGCTGGAGGCGACCAAGCGCCACCCGTGGCGGCCTGCGCATTTGCACTTCATGGTGGACGCGCCCGGCTACGAGCGACTTATCACGCATGTCTTCCGCGAAGATGATAAGTATCTAGATTCAGATGCTGTATTTGGTGTGCGCCAAACTTTGATTGCCGATTGGCCACGCCAAGCGGATGGCAGCTACACCATGAATTATGATTTTGTGCTTAATCCCATACCGACCAAAGTCTCCAAAGCCTGATGGGATAAGCCTTCCACGGCATCAACGACGACAAAGCCTTGCGGCGTGACGTCAAACGTGGCGAGATCGGTATACACCCGTTTGATGCAGCCAATGCCTGTGAGTGGATAACTGCATTGCTTTACCACTTTCGACTCGCCTTGCTTGGTCAGCAAGTCCATCATCACCCACGCTTGCTTGGCGCCCACGGCTAAGTCCATCGCGCCACCGACTGCGGGAATCGCGCCCTCTTCGCCTGTGCTCCAGTTGGCAAGATCACCGCTCTCGCTGACTTGAAAAGCACCTAGCACGCAAATGTCTAAATGTCCGCCGCGCATCATCGCGAACGCGTCGTTGTGGTGGAAGTATGAGCCGCCTTTGAGTAGCGTGACGGGCTGCTTGCCAGCGTTGATCAGATCGAAATCCTCAAACTCTTTAGCAGGCGCAGGTCCCATGCCGAGGATGCCGTTTTCGCTGTGCAGGAGCACTTCGCGATCGGCGGGAATGTGATTCGCCACCAAGGTCGGCATCCCGATGCCGAGGTTGACGACAGCGCCATCAGGAATATCCTTCGCAATCAGTGCTGCGATTTGGTCTTTGGTGCGTTTAACGTAACTCATGCTTTGAATCCTCCGCCTTGCGTGATCGTGCGTTCGACTTTCACAATCTTCGATACAAAAATCCCAGGGGTGACGACGGTCTCAGGGTCGAACGCGCCGAGTTCCACAACCTCATGCACCGTAGCAATCGTGGTCTTGGCTGCCATCGCCATCACAGGACCAAAGCAGCGCGCGGTTTTGCGGTAAATTAGGTTGCCCCAGCGGTCACCCGCCTCGGCCTTAATCAGCGCGAAGTCCGCATGAATAGGGGCTTCCAGCACATAGTGCTTGCCATCCAAGAGGCGGGTTTCCTTCTGCGTGCCATCAGGATTTTTAGCCAACTCCGTGCCATACGCCGTCTGCACAAAGAACGCGCCAATACCCGCACCCGCAGCGCGGATGCGCTCAGACAGCGTGCCTTGCGGCACAAGCTCCAGCACAATTTTTTTAGTCCGATACAGATGATCGAAGTGGTGACTATCGACTTGGCGAGGGAAGCTGCAAATCAGTTTTTTAACGCGACCTGCTTTCAGCAAAGCCGCAAGCCCCGTCTCACCATTACCCGCGTTGTTGTTGATGATGGTCAAATCCTTCGCACCGTGGGCGATGAGTCCATCAATCAATTCGTTCGGAATACCCGCCGTACCAAAGCCGCCAATCATGATGGAAGCCCCATCCTGTATGCCTTGCAGGGCGCTTTCAATTGAGGGAGAAATTTTATTAATCATGGCTCAATTATCATCATCATTGTTCTGAGGGTATTTTTAAAATGCGGCCGCGCGACATCGCTCCAAGCCGTGTGCCGCACCGCCAGCCACGGCGGCGAGCCCAGCACTTCAGGATTTGTCAGGTCATAGCACGCAAACGAACGCGGACGGTTATCACCCTCCTCGCACCTTGCATCCAAGTTGATGAGGCGCATTGCGCTGGTCAATCCTGGCACAGCAGCCAAACCCAGCATGTGCTCTTCGTCGTACCACTGAGCGATTTTGTCAAACCAGTCCTCGTCGGTATCGGTCTCTACCACGTAGTGAAACTTGGGCACTTCAGCTTGAGAGTGTGCCTCAGAATGCAACGCCAATTGCAAACGAGAGACACGAGTCCCCCTCCCACAGACCTTATGGAATAAGACTTGCAGAGCATGACATACCGCTGGCCTCATCTCCATTTGGCTTTGCAGTTTTGCGTAGAGATAAAGCTGTGGTTTTTCAAGAGCGACAGCGGTGCGGTGCACGTGTAATTCAAATTCCAAACCCTTGCAAGACCTGCCGAATTGCCTGTGCTCGCCGCATATTGGTTTTGTAGAAAAAGACAATTACGAAGCTTACTTTGGCACGGCGTTTGACAACATCAATAGCTTTGCCAGAGCAGCCTCAGCCGAGTAATTGCAAGATCAATTCGATCCTCGCTTGAGGGATCCCCCTCAAGCAACGTGAGTAATGGCTGACAGCAATACCTGCGGCGCGAGCCTTATCCAGCTTGGCCTGTAGGGTATGGTGCACGGTGAAATGACCTGTACCGGCCACCATAAGGCCATCGATTTTTTGTGCCATCAATGCGTCGACAACTTCGCCACTCGCGCCCGCATAGCTCATCACGACTTCCACGCGCGGCCAGCGTTTAATTGGCGGATTAAAGGCGACGAGCGACGTGTATGGCACAAAGTCGTCATCAATTACCTCAAATGCATCTAGCCGTATCGGATGCGCCTTTCGCACGTTGTCGCCAGAGAAAACCCTCCCTGCAAACGCCACCCAAACGCCAGCTCTTAACTGCTCAGATTGATCGAAAGCAAACGCCATGTTGTGCGGACCATCGCTATCCACAGCATCAGCAGGTCGCATCGCGCCCGTCAAGATAACAGGCTTAGTACAAGCCAGTGTGCGGTGCAAAAAGTACGCCGTTTCCTCCATCGTATCCGTGCCGTGGGTGATGACGATGGCGTGAATCGTGGGATCGCTTTGTGCTTCCCAAATACGAAGATAGAGCTTCTCCCAAATCTCGAAACTCATGTCCTTGCTGTCGATTTGGGCGATTTGTTCGCTCATGATGCGGTGATTGGATGCAGGAACAAGCGCCTCCACAGCTAACTTGGCACTTGTGTAAGCCCCGTCCTGCTTGGCCTGTGGGCTGTTTTCCAACAATCCTGCAATCGTGCCACCTGTACCTAAAACAAGGATTGTTAAGTTTTCCTGACTATTTTCATTTTTCATGATATTTTGCTTGACCTGCGCATAATCTGTGTAAAAATACAGCTACTGTCTTTCCTTTCAGCTTATTTATCAGGAGCTTATATGTTGAACTTCAATCCAACCGTGAAACTGACCGCCCGCCAGCAAGAGATTTTGACATTGATTGAGCGAACCATCGCCACCACAGGTTCGCCGCCCACACGTGCCGAAATTGCAACCGAACTGGGCTTTAAGTCCATCAACGCGGCTGAAGATCACTTGCAAGCCTTGAACCGCAAGGGCGTGATTGAGCTAGTGAGCGGTACATCGCGCGGCATTCGCCTCAAATCCAATCGCTTGCAAGCCGTCAATGAGTCGCGCATCAGTCAGTTCTCCGAGCAAATGGGATTGCAAATTCAAAGCTTAGCGCAGCTCGTGCTACCGCTTATTGGCCGCGTCGCAGCGGGCTCACCAATCCTGGCGCAAGAGCACATCGAGCAAACCTATCACCTAGAGCCAAGCCTGTTTACGCAACGCCCCGACTACTTGCTCAAAGTGCGCGGCATGAGCATGCGAGATATTGGCATCATGGACGGTGACTTGCTTGCCGTGCAGTCTTGCCGCACGGCGCACAATGGGCAAATTGTGGTGGCACGTGTGGGCGAAGAAGTGACCGTGAAGCGCTTTGAAAAGAAGACCAGCCACATCGAGCTACATCCTGAAAACCCTGACTTTCAAACCATCATCGTTCACCCCGACGAGACCTTCGCGATTGAAGGTCTCGCCGTGGGGCTGATCCGTAATCAAGTGTTCGCTTAAACCGAAAGAAGTTCATCATGAAAGACCAAACCAAACTCACCTTCGTCGCCGACAGCATGACGAACTTTCGCGATCAGCGCTTGGCGCGGGTCATTATTTCTGGCAGCTTCGATTACATCTTTGCAGAGCTTGACCGCTTGGAAGCCCTGCAAAGTACCATCTAGGCAAGTCTTAAATCTTGCCTAACAAAAAGTCGATCTTGCCCAAGTCCACACCGTTGCTACGCAAAATGTTGTAAGCCGTCGTCACGTGGAAATACACATTCGGTGTCGCCCAATGTTTGAGGTAGTCTTCGCCTGATAGCGTGCGCTCAACAGGACCGGCTTTAAACGTCACGACCTTGTCTTCCTTGCCGTTCATGTCTTCTGGCTTCACGGTCGCAATGAAGGCAATCGTTTTAGCGATGCGCTCTTTGAGTTCGGCAAACGTAGTCTCGTTGTCTTCAAACTTAGGCGCATCTACGCCGCCAACCCGCGCAAACGTGAGCTTGGCGGCATCGCAAGCAATAAGTACTTGCACCTTGAAGGGCAACATATCGGGCGCAAGGCGTCCTGCTACCAAGACCGAAGTTTCAAATTTGCGCGCTGCAGCGTTGGCTTCGGCCTTGTCCAAAAAATGGCTCAGATTAGAAAGCATCCGTGTAAAAACAGGCACACTAGCCGAGTACATTGAAATTGCCATGATGATGAAGCTCCTAAAAATAAAACAGAAATAAAAAATGAATCCACACCTCAGCAAACAAATGCTATGGGCACTACTCTTCGGCAATCTAGCCGTCGGTATGGGCATTATGGTCGTACCCGCAACGCTCACTGATATTAGCGACAACTTAGGGACATCGGTGCCACTCACAGGCCAGCTCATCACAGCAGGCTCCATCCTTATGGGCGTGAGTGCGCCGCTCTTCGCCGCGCTTGTATCCAAGTGGGATAGACGCAAGCTACTCGCCTTCACCATGGCGTGGTACGCCTTATTCCACGGGCTTTGTGCAATCGCACCTAGCTTTACTTCGCTCATGATTTTGCGTGTGCTCGCCGTCATCACGCCAGCCATATTTACGCCACAAGCCGCAGCATGTGTGGGCTTACTAGCCAAACCAGAGGAGCGCGCCAAAGCGATTACGTTCATCTTTTTGGGCTGGTCCATTTCATCCGTATTTGGTGTGCCCATCTTGGCGAGCATTGGCGGCGTTGGCTCTGGCGGCGAAGGGTGGCGCTGGGCGTTTACCTTGGTCACCGTGGTGGCCGCAGGCTCGGCCTTATGGATTTGGCGCGTACTGCCCAGCGGCATTCAAATCGCTGCGCTCAGCAAAGCCGCATGGATTGGCGTATTCAAGCACCGTGTTCTGATGATGACGGTGGGCGTCACCCTCCTCTCGGCGTTTGGGCAATTCGTTTTGTTCTCGTATTTCACCGCCTACTACAAACAGGTGCTCAATGTCGATACAAAAACCATTAGCCTCTTCTTTTTCTGGTTCGGTTTTTGCGGACTCATTGGCAGCTTCACTCTATCGCGCTACATCGACCGCATTGGTGCAGACCGAGCGCCCATCATCTCCATGTGCCTCATGGCCGTGAGCCTCTTGCTATGGCCACTCGGCACCAGTGTCGCAACCGTACTTTTGATTTGCGCACCTTGGGGTCTCGGCTGCTTTTCTAGCAATTCAGCGCAGCAAGCTAGGCTAGGTGCAGCCGCGCCCTTAGTCGCAGGGGCCAGCATCGCCCTGAATACCTCGGCCATGTACAGTGGCCAAGCCTTTGGCGCGGGCCTTGGCGGCTGGCTCATTGCCAACGACCACATGGGAAGCCTTCACTGGTATGGCTTTGCGGTGATGCTGTGCGCGATTGGGCTCAGTAGCTGGTCAAGGCGCGAGCCTAAGCCCCTGCTTTAGCCGCCTTCGCCGCATCCACCTGCGCGCGCACCTTCGCCATAAACATCTCGGTGTTTTCTTTGCGGTCGGCATTCATCTTGGCGAAGGCTGGACGTTCGGCTAGGTGTTTGAGGTAGTCCTTGTACGGCGTGGCCTTGGCCAATAAATCTTCGCCATAAATAATTTTGGTGGTCATGCCCACCAGCGGCAAATGCACCGCCGCCGCGCAATCGGCTAGCGTGAACGTATCGCCCGCCACAAACGGTGAGAACTTAGCGATTTTGGTAAAGCTGGCAATGCCTTGATCAAGTAGTTTGCGCTGGCGCTCTTTGACGCCATCGCTGACCTTGCCGCCCCACAGCGCCTCTGAATGCAACACGCGAGCGACCAACTCTAGATGCAAGTCCATGTGCACGATCAGCTCGCGTACTTTGCCTGCTGCAAAGGCGTCCTTAGGCAAAAGCGGATGCTCGGGGTACGCTTGTTCGATGTATTCGGCGCAAGCAATGGATTCGGAAATCGCACCTTGCGGGGTATCCAAAAACGGGACTTTACCCATCGGCGAGCGCTCCATCAGCTTGGGATGCGTACTGCCCGTCCAAACCAATTCTTCCTCAAAGGCGACGCCTTTTTCTAGCAATTGCAATTTGATTTTGTTGTAGTAGTTGCTGGCAGAAAAACCGCAAAGCTTAAGCGTCATAGTGCATCCTTATGAGAGTGATAGTAGGTATAAACACGAGAGCTCATCTTAAGCGGCTACCCGATAATCAAACCCTAGGACAAACACGCACATGACACAACATTCTTCTGTATTTAAAACCGTTGGCTTGGTCGGCACAGGCGCTATGGGGCGTGGCATCGCGCAGATTGCCGCGCAGGCAGGCTCTACCGTTTTGTTATTTGATACGCAGCCAGAGGCCATCACCAAAGCCATCGCGGCAATCTCTGAACAATGGGACAAGCTGGCCGCCAAAGGCAGACTCACACCTGAGCAGGCTGCCGCACAAAAAGCGCGTCTCGTCGCAAGCCATACACAGCAAGGCCTCGCCGAGTGCGACTTCATCATCGAAGCCATCGTTGAGCGACTCGATGTCAAACGTGGTTTGTTTGCCGATTTAGAAAAAATCGTGCGCACGGATTGCGTGCTTGCTACCAATACCTCGTCGCTGTCCGTCACCGCCATTGCTGCGGGTATGCAGCACCCCGAGCGCTTTGCGGGCTACCACTTTTTTAATCCTGTGCCTTTGATGAAGGTCGTGGAAGTGATTTCTGGCCTCAAAACATCGCAAGGCGTTTGCGACCAACTCACTGCCTTTGCCAAGCAAATGGGGCACACGCCCGTGACGGCACAAGACACGCCTGGCTTTATCGTCAACCACGCAGGACGCGGCTATGGCACGGAGGCGCTGCGCATCGTGCAAGAGAGCATCACAGATTTCGTGACGATTGATCGCATCCTGCGCGACCAAGTCGGCTTCAAGCTTGGGCCTTTCGAGCTGATGGATTTAACTGCGCTGGATGTCTCACATCCCGTGATGGAGTCGGTCTATCGCCAATACTTTGACGAGCCGCGTTACCGCCCCAGCGTTATCACGGCGCAGCGCTTGGCTGGCGGCGTGGTCGGTAAGAAAGTCGGTGCTGGTTTTTACGATTACAAAGACGGCACGGCAGTCATTACCCCAGAAGCCCCAGCGCCCGTAGTCTCCCAGATGCCACCTGTGTGGGTCAGTACCCGTGCGGCTCGCCGAAGCGAACTGTTGCAGCTCCTCAAAGACCTTGGCGCAAAAATTGAAACAGGACAGTCGCCCTCCATGGAAGCGCTCACCATCGTCGCGCCATTGGGCTTCGATGTGACCACGGTTGCCGTGGTCGAACGACTCGATCCTGCGCGCACCGTGGGCATCGACATGCTGATTGACGACAAAGAGACCAAGCGCCGCGTACTGGCAACCAACCCCATGACTCGCCCCGATATGCGCGACGCCGCACATGCACTATTTGCTAGCGACGGCAAAGCGGTCAGCGTGATCCGCGACAGCGCAGGCTTTGTGACGCAACGTGTGGTCGCCACCATCATCAATATCGCCACCGACATGTGCCAGCAAAGCGTGTGCTCGCCACAAGA
Organism: Comamonadaceae bacterium; assembly: GCA_947445115.1. Classification (GTDB taxonomy): domain Bacteria; phylum Pseudomonadota; class Gammaproteobacteria; order Burkholderiales; family Burkholderiaceae_C; genus JASGCK01. The sequence goes on from CANFCG010000017.1 coordinate 19,283, forward strand.
TTTGGAATTGGCCGTGACGTTAGGCCTCGGCTACCCACGCGGTCCGCTTGCCATGGGCAATCACTACGGCCCCACCAACGTACTGGAAGTGCTGTTCAACATGCAAACAGTGTATGGCGATCCACGCTATCGCCCAAGCCCATGGCTACGCCGCCGTGCTGCGCTAGGCCTCAGTTTGCTGCAAGGGGAATAAGTTGACCGCGCAGTTAAAAACATCGGCTGAGGGACAGGCACTCATTCTGACCATCAGTAACCCTGAGATGCGCAATGCGCTCGGGCCCGAGATCTACGCAGCAGGCATAGAAGCCTTAAACGCAGCTGAAAACAATCCAGACGTCCGCTCGGTCATCATCACGGGCGAAGGCGCTAATTTTTGCGCGGGTGGCAATTTAAATCGCCTGCTCGCCAACCGCCAGCAACCGCCCGAAGTACAAAGCCAAAGCATTGAAGGCTTGCATGGCTTTATCGAGTGCATCCGTACCTATCCCAAGCCCGTCATTGCGGCGGTCGAAGGCGCGGCAGCTGGCGCAGGCTTTTCGCTGGCTCTCGCTTGCGATTTATTGGTAGCGGCACGCAACAGCATTTTTGTCATGTCGTACAGCACGGTTGGGCTCTCACCTGATGGCGGCGGCAGTTGGCAGCTCACGCAAAAACTGCCCGCCAATTTGGCGATGGAGTGGATGCTGACGGCAGAGCGCCAAACGGCAGAGCGACTCCATCAACTTGGCCTTATCAATCGGCTAGCCGACGTGGGCGATGCCTTGCAAGCCGCCCTAGTATTAGCCTCCAGCTTGAATGCTCGCGCACCCAATGTGCTGGCTAGCATCAAAGAGCTCACGCAATCGGCTCAAACCAACGATTTGCATACGCAGCTTGATGCTGAGCGCGTACACTTCGTCAAAAACCTGCACCACGCGAATGCTCAAGAAGGCATTGAAGCATTTTTGGGTAAACGCCCTCCTCGATACATTGATTGAACACCACCCCATGCGCCGAGAAATTTTAGATTTTGACGAAGACATTCAAGAGCCCATCATCACGCCAGAAGAGCGCTTGGCGATCAACGGCGGACGCTGGTTTTCTACGCTCTCGCCTGCGCTCAAGCACGACATCTTGCGCTGCATTTACGTCAAACGCTTTCACGACGGCGATTTGATTTCTGCCCGCGGCGAGCCGCCGACCGAATGGATTGCTTGTGCCAAAGGTGCTGTGCGCGTCAGTTCCACCTCACTCACGGGCAAACAAATTATTTTTGCTTACTTAGAGCCGGGGATTTGGTTTGGTGATGTGTCTATTTTTGATGGAGACAAGCGCACGCACGATGTCTATGCCCATGGCAATACGACCATCGTTTGCGTGAGCCGCTCCGATTTTCAAAAAGTTTTGTCGCAGCACGTGGAGTTTTACGAAGCGCTGATGCGCTTGCAAGCGCGGCGCATCAGGCAACTCTTCGGCCTCATCGAAGACCTTAACACCCTGCCGTTGCGCTCGCGCCTAGCCAAGCAACTTTTGCATTTAAAACGTAGCTATGGCGTTCCTGCGCTCAATCACCCCAATGAGTTCCGCATCAGCTTGCACCTTGCGCAAGAAGAGCTTGCGCAACTACTCGGGGCATCACGCCAACGTGTCAATCAAGAACTTAAAAGCATGGAACGCGAGGAAGCCATTCGCATCGAACCGGGCGGCTTAGTCATACGCAATCGCGATTTGCTGCTCAAGATTAGTACCGAGACTCATCCTGTTTAACTATGAATTACGATCAATTTGTTGGCACACGCGCTGTCTCAGAACAACACAGGATTGACGAGGCGGTGCTAACGGCGTGGATGCAAGGGCACGTCAAAGGTTTTGCAGGGCCGCTGAACGTGGAGATGTTTAAAGGCGGACAGTCCAACCCCACCTACAAACTCATCACACCCAGCCGCAGCTACGTGATGCGTGCTAAGCCTGGTCCTGCCGCCAAACTGTTGCCCTCAGCGCACGCGATTGAGCGCGAATTTGCGGTAATGAGCGGTTTGTATGGCACAGGCGTTCCCGTACCTGAAATGCTGGCGCTATGCGAAGACGAATCCGTGATCGGCCGCGCCTTTTTCATTATGGAGTTTATGCAAGGTCGCATTTTGTGGGATCAAGCGCTGCCCGGCATGAGTAACCAAGATCGCGCTGAAATTTACGATGAAATGAACCGCGTTCAAGCGGCGCTGCACACAGTGAAGTTTGCTGATCGTGGCCTCGCCAATTACGGCAAGCCAGGTAATTATTTTGCACGTTCCATCGGTCGCTGGACCAAGCAGTACGTGGCTTCCATCACCGAGCCCATCGAAGCGATGGATAGGCTCATGGAGTGGCTACCCGTTAATATGCCCGAGACCGCCCAAGACGAGTCACTCGTCTCCATCGTCCACGGTGACTATCGGCTAGACAACATGATGTTCCACCCGACCGAGAACCGCGTGATTGCCGTGCTCGACTGGGAGCTCTCCACGCTAGGGCATCCACTCGCAGACTTTAGCTACCACTGCATGGCGTGGCATATTCCACCTGGCGCATTCCGAGGCATTGGTGGACTCGATCACCAAGCGCTAGGTATTCCATCCGAGGATGAGTACATCGCTAAATACTGCAAGCGCACAGGTTACTTCACGCCCGAGGCATTAAAAGCAGATTGGAATTTTTACTTGGCCTACAACTTGTTTCGCTTAGCCAGCATCTTGCAAGGTATCGCCAAGCGCGTAGAAATGGGCACAGCATCCAGCGCCCAAGCGGTCAACTCAGCCAAAGGCGCAAGGCCGCTAGCCGAGATGGGCTGGGCGTTTGCGCAGAAACAGTCTCAAGAAAACTGAAACTCACCCGGCGCTTGAATGGGATCGACGGTCACGTGGATCGTGCTCTTCGGTTCAAACTTGCCCTCTAGCAAAAGTTTAGCAAGCGGGTTCTCTAATCGCTGTGCAGTCGCGCGTTTCAGTGGCCTTGCGCCAAACACAGGATCGAAACCCACCTTGGCGAGTTCGGCAATCGCTGCATCCGACACCACGAGTGCGTAATCCATTTTGGCGAGCCGCTCTATGAGCGTTTGCAATTGAATTTTTGCAATCGCACCGATGTTGGCAGCGTCTAAACCATGGAACACCACGGTCTCGTCGATCCGATTTAAAAATTCTGGACGCATGAACTTTTTGAGCTCTTCAAACACTGCTTCTTTAATCGCCTCGGCGTCTTGACCCACCATATCTTGAATGATGCGCGAGCCCATGTTGCTGGTCATCACGATCACGGTATTTTTGAAGTCCACCGTGCGACCTTGACCATCCGTGAGGCGACCATCATCCAGCACTTGCAAAAGCACATTGAACACATCAGGATGCGCTTTTTCAATCTCGTCAAACAGCACCACGCTGTAAGGCTTACGGCGCACGGCTTCCGTGAGGTAGCCGCCTTCGTCGTAACCCACGTAGCCTGGGGGCGCACCAATCATACGGCTGACCGAATGCTTCTCCATGAACTCGCTCATGTCGATGCGAATGAGGTGGTCTGAGCTATCAAACATAAAGCTTGCCAGCGTTTTGCAGAGTTCTGTTTTACCCACACCTGTAGGGCCCAAAAAGAGGAAGGAACCTGTTGGCTTGTTGGGATCGGACAGCCCAGAGCGCGAGCGGCGAATCGCGTTGGCCACCGCTGCAATCGCTTCGTCTTGCCCGACGACGCGCTCGTGCAATTTGGTCTCCATGTGCAAGAGTTTTTCGCGCTCGCCTTGCAGCATTTTGGAGATAGGAATGCCCGTCGCGCGGCTTACCACTTCGGCAATTTCTTCTGCCCCCACTTGCGTGCGGAGAAGACGGGTCTTTGCTTTCAAGCCACCGGACTTATTTTTTGACTCCTTGTCCTGTGCCGCTTTGATTTGCTTTTCAAGCTCAGGCAGCTTGCCATATTGCAACTCCGCCACCGCATTGAAGTCACCCTTGCGCGTGAGCTCTTCAATCCGAAACTTCAGCTGGTCGCGCTCTTTAGATAGTTCAGCGCTACCTTGCGCAGCCGCCTTCTCTGCTTGCCAAATTTCGTCGTAATCGGCAATCTCTTTTTGCAGCGTGATGATTTCTTCTTCAATCAATTCAAAGCGCTTTTTAGAGGAATCATCTTTCTCGCGGCGCACCGCTTCGCGCTCAATTTTTAGCTGAATCAAACGCCGATCAAGCTTGTCCATGACCTCGGGTTTAGAGTCAATTTCAATCTTGATCTTGGCTGCCGCTTCATCAATCAAATCAATCGCTTTGTCGGGCAAGAAACGATCGGTGATGTAGCGGTGCGATAGCTCTGCTGCCGCCACGATGGCGGGGTCGGTAATCTCTACGCCGTGATGCACTTCGTATTTTTCTTGCAGGCCGCGCAGGATGGCAATCGTGGCCTCCACGCTGGGCTCTTCCACCAAAATCTTTTGAAAACGCCGCTCTAGCGCCGCGTCTTTTTCAATGTATTTGCGGTACTCGGACAGCGTCGTTGCCCCCACGCAGTGCAGCTCGCCCCGCGCCAGCGCAGGCTTGAGCATATTGCCCGCATCCATGGCGCCCTCGGCTTTGCCCGCGCCCACCATGGTATGCAGCTCGTCAATAAACACAATTGTTTGGCCTTCATCTTTCGCCAATTCATTCAGCACGGATTTGAGGCGTTCTTCAAACTCACCGCGAAACTTGGCACCTGCAAGTAGTGCTGCCATGTCCAACGAGAGCACGCGTTTGCCTTTCAGCGAATCGGGCACTTCGCCCGCCACAATACGCTGCGCGAGGCCTTCCACAATGGCGGTCTTGCCCACACCAGGCTCACCAATCAGCACAGGATTGTTTTTGGTACGGCGCTGCAAAATTTGAATCGTACGGCGGATTTCATCGTCACGGCCAATCACAGGATCAAGCTTGCCAAGGCGTGCGCGCTCGGTTAAATCTAAGCAATACTTCTTCAGGCTCTCTCGCTGCCCTTCAGCGTCAGCGCTTTTGACGCCCTCACCGCCGCGCACCGCGCTGATGGCGGCGTCCAAGCTCTTGCGCGTCAAACCCTTGCTACGCAAGGCTTGCGAAAAATCTTGCTTACTATCGGCAAGTGCCAATAAAAACATTTCACTTGCCACAAACTCATCGCCGCGCTTAATGGATTCTTTCTCTGCCGCCTGCAAGAGTGCACTTAAATCGCGACTCGGTTGCACTTGCTCGCCGCCTGAGACGCTAGGCAATTTGGTCATCGTCGATTCGCAGGCTGAAATCAAGCCCGCAGCATTGACCCCCGCGCGTTGCAGTAAACTTTGCGGCCCGTCTTCTTGGCGCAGCATGGCCAGCAGTAGGTGCGCAGGCTCGATGTAAGCGTGGTCATTACCATTGGCTAGACTTTGTGCGTCTGCCAGCGATTCTTGAAATTTAGTGGTGAGTTTGTCGATACGCATGAGGAACTCCTTGAAGTAACGTGGATTCCCGCCTGCGCGGGAATGACAAAGATCAGATGAGGCGTGTTTTTAAGTTTTCAAGTTAAAGCGCAAGACTCGCGATGACACTCTCAGCCGCTCGCTTGCCGCTGGCCAAGCAAGCCGTGAGCAAATAGCCCCCCGTTGGCGCCTCCCAATCCAACATTTCACCAGCGCAAAACACGCCTTGCAATTGATTCAGCATGAGGCCATCCGTCACTGCTTCAAAGCGCACGCCACCAGCCGTGCTGATCGCCTCGTCAATCGGTCTCGCGCTGCCAAGCCTTATTTGCAGGGCTTTGCAGGCATTGGCAAGCGCCAATGCATTATTCATAAGCTCTTTGGACAATAGCTCGTACAGCAGGCCCATTTTGACGCCGTCAAGCCCAAGGCGACTTTTCAGATGGCTAGATAAGGACTTCGAACCACGTGGATGCTGAATCTCGCGCAGCACGCGTTCCTGCGAAAAATCGGGCAACAAATCGAGGTGGAACATAGTGTTGCCATTTACAGAAATAGCATCCCGCAGTTGACTCGATAACGCGTAAATCAAGCTGCCCTCGACACCTGTTTCTGTGATGACGAATTCACCGCGCGTGCCATCAATCGCCACCGTCTTCAAAGGGTGTCCCGCAAATCGAGTTTTGAAGTGTTCACTCCAAGCAGGCGATACATCAAAACCACAGTTCGATGGAACGAGTGGCGCGACATCAACGCCACGCGTTTGAAGTAGTCCGGCCCAAGCGCCATCTGAGCCAAGACGCTTCCAACTTGCCCCACCTAACGCCAAAACAACACTACTGCAAGCCTTACGGGATGTGGCCTGCGTGCCATCTTTGACATCAAACATGAGTTCGCCAGCGGCGTTCCAACCCGTCCATTTGTGGCGCATATGAAAGCGCACAGGCACACCGCCCTCACTCACATCGGGATGACGCAGGCGATGCAACCACGCTCGCAGTAACGGCGCAGCCTTCATGTCCTTGGGGAAAACGCGGCCTGATGTGCCGACGAATGTTTCAATGCCGAGACCTGCTGCCCACTCGCGCACTTCGTCCGCGCCAAAGCCGCTTTGTGATGCCGTGAGCATCGGCTCGATTTGCGCCTGTCGATTGCCATAGCGCGTGGCAAAACGATCCACTGGGTCGTTGTGAGTAAGGTTAAGCCCCCCCTTACCTGCCAGTAAAAATTTACGCCCAACGGATGGCATTGCATCATACAGATCGACCTGCACGCCCTTACTGGATAAGACTTCGGCAGCCATCAAACCCGCGGGGCCACCACCAATGATGACGACAGTCTTCATAGATAACGCTCTAGGTCAGCTAAGTGTTCCAAATGAATGGGCGTGGGCGATAAGCGCTCGGACAGCGAAGCTAAATCCACCAACGAGAACGCCTGCATACCTGCGCTAACGGCCGCTTTGAGGCCGCTCAAACTGTCCTCCACAGCGGCGCAGTGTTCGGGGGCGACACCTAAAAATTCGGCAGCTAGCAAAAATAGCTTCGGGTCTGGTTTAAACGTGTGATGGTCGTAAGCGCTAAACAAGCTATCGGGGGTTTGAAAAAACGGCAACAAGCCTGTCAATCCCAGCGTGTGTTCTGCTTTCACTCGCGGACCATTGGTGGCTATGGCAACGGGGATACCGCGCTCATGCAAGTGAATCAGCATTGCTTTTGCGCCTTCAATCTCCGTCAGCTCTAGCTCAAACAACACCGCCATTGCCGCGCGCACCTCAGTAGCGAACTCCTCGGGCATGGGCGTTTCGCTAAAGCTGTTGATAAGCTCAATATTGAGCGCCATATTGCGCCCCGTGTAGCTGCGCACAAAATCATCAAACGGCATGGCGAAGCCGTACCCCGTCGCGACTTCGAACATGGCTTTGGCACCCAGCACTTCGCTGTCGACGAGCGTGCCATCGCAATCAAAAATAACGGCTTTGATAGCGGCCTTAGCAATCGGCTTAGTTTTTAGTTTGTCCATTTTTTATCTCTTCTCCAATTGCTTGTTGAATAGCAGCACCAAGCTCTAACACGGCGGCTGCATAGTAGTAACTGTTGTTGTACTTCGTAATCACAAAAAAATTGTCATCCACAGGATAGAGCGTTGCGTCGTCTACGCCGTTTTCAAGCTCAACGGTCTTGGACTCTAAAACCATATTGGGCGTGGCCTGCAGGCCATTTTTCCAGCCATAATTTTTAAAATAATTCGCCACCGATCCAATCACATCCGCCTGCGACTGCCACAAATCAATGTGGCCATCGTCATCAAAATCGACAGCGTGTTTGAGCCACGAGCTAGGCATGAACTGCGGCCAACCCATGGCGCCTGCGTAGCTGCCTTTATAGCTTGCGGGGTCACGATTCATTTGTTTGGTCAACATCAAAAACTGCGCTAACTCGCCACGAAAGTAGGTCACGCGTGCCTCGCGCCTTGGGTGCTCTTTAGGATAGTCAAACGACAGCGTGGCCAACGCATCCAGCACACGAAAGCCGCCTGTGTTGCGGCCATAAATCGTCTCGACACCCAAGATACCCAGCACGATGCGCGGCGGCACGCCGTACTCATGCTCGGCCCTGAGAAGCACATCTTTATTGGCTTGCCAGAAAGCCACGCCTGCGGCAATATGCGTGGGCGTGACGAATCGACTGCGGTAAGCTGCCCAATTTTTTTTACCCCCAACAGGGCCTGGCTGCATCAACTTCACCACTTGCGGCAAAAATTTTGCCTCTTTTATTTGCGTACGAACCCACTCGGGGTCTAGGTTTTCCTGTTCAGCAATCGCCTGCGCTAACTGCATAGCTTCCGAATTTTTAGCGTAGCTCAGCACATGCCGCGCAGCAGGCTTTGCTCGCTTAGATTTTTTGGCAGCTGCATACGCGGGGAATTGAAGCAGACTGATCGCAAAAAGCATGACGAGAAAATAAGTACAAAAGCGTGTCATGGTTTTATCTGAAAGATTTTTTTGAATTGCCGCTTAAGTGTAGCTAGATCAGTTTTTTGCGCCGAAATCGGGGCGTAACGCGCGGCCTCTAAATCCCTCAACCACTGAGTCATCTGCGCGTTAGGGTGCGGCAATGCCAAAGCAATTTCGCGCGGCGTGGCATTTTCGGGAATGTGCATCCCGTGCCGCAACGCCTTATCCCGTATGGCCTGCACAAGTACCGCCCACGGGTCTGGCTTACCCGGTCCGCGCCAAGCGTAGGCCAGTAATGCGATCAAAAGCAGCAGCAAGAGCGCCACGTCTAGCAGTTGCACCAAATCTTTCCAATTCGGCTCATCAATGCCCAAGCGCTTGAGCCAGCTCATTTGCGCAGCTTGGTTGTAGCCGGCAAACCACGCCGTCCACGCGTGATTCGTCGCCTCCCAGCTTTGCCGTACACGCCAAAAGCTTTTAAACACAGGTGCCAGCAAACTAGACGACCAGATGCCACGACCTTGCTGCGCAAGCTGCTGCGGAGCTTGGTTAAAGCGCTCTGCATTTTGGATGCGAGCAGGCGCAATGACGGCCGTGGGGTCTACGCGAAGCCACATCCAGTATGGGCTAGCGGGCAGTTTCCCCCAATACTCTGCCCACGCATGAGCATTGCTATTGCGTATCACTTGCAAGCCGTCAATGGGGTTGATCTCTGCACCTTGGTAGCCGGTGACCACTCGGGCAGGAATCCCCACACTGCGCATGGCGACGACATAGGCGGTGGCGTAGTGCTCGCAAAAACCTAGCTTGCGATCAAATAAAAGCTCATCCACGACGTGCACACCATAGCTGCCAGGCGACAACGTATAGCGGTAGCCACCACTGCGCAGCACGCCCAGCAAGTAGTTGCTCCAATCCGTGGTGCTAAAGTTTTTAAACTGCGCGTCGTCCCGCAAGCCCTGCAGCCATTGGCTTGTGCGTGGATTGCTGCCCAAGGGCAACGTCAATGCAGTTTGCAAGTAGCTGCGGCTTTTACTCTCTCCATCGCTTCTTGCATCCAATAGCACGGTGGCGTGATAGGGCTTGCCCTCTTCTTGCATCACGGTGTAACCACGTCCCGAAAATTCGGGTGCATCCAACTGTGCTTTGGGTTTGGGAACCGCAGGATTGTCGGCACGATAGCTCTTCCATGTACGTCCATCAAAGCGCGGCAGCACATAGCTTCGCAGATAGATGTCTTGGCTATCCAAATGAGGCGGCGCATCCATTTGCAAGCGCAGCACAATTTTGTTGTCACGCGACAGCTCACCCATATCGCCGACCCGCATCTCGCTACTCAAACCCGTGCTGGCGGCTGACGGCTGCACTTGCAGCGACCACAGCGGCGCGAAGCGCGGAAATAAAAAGAACATCGTCGCCATAAATGGCGCACCAAAAATTACCAAAGCCAGCGTGATTCGCACAGGGCGAGACCACAGTACATATGGCCTAGCAGCCAGTTGGCTATGCGAGAGCACCAACACGTAAAGCAGCGCCGTCAGCCCCAGCACCACTTGCACGCTGCTGGTGAGCGATTGCGAGACCAAAAAATGCGCGGCCAGCGTGAAGAGTCCTAAATAAACCAGCACCCAATGGTCACGCGTGAAGTCCTTGCCCTCATTTTTATGACTAGGTAACTCCAACGCCTTAATGCCAAGCAAGCCGATGCAGGCCGACACACTGGCTTCAATGCCACTAAAGCTGCGAAACGGCAACCACACCAGCACACCCAAAGCCACGATGAGCGGTAGCTGCAGCCATTTTGGTGCTGATGCTGCACCCGTTTTGATTTGCCACCATCGCCACCCAATCAGGCTGCAGGCCATCAACGGATACCACCACACCAAATGTTGAAAGAACGGCAAGGCAATGAAGAACAGTGCCAGCAACAGTGTGAGATCACGCATACGAACTGCACCAAGGGCGCGGCGCAAGGCATCCAAGTCAGCATTCAACTCTTGTTGCCGTGACAACGGCAGCGCGCTGCGCCGGGCTTGCTCGAGTGGCTCATCACCCCATTCGCGCACGCCCCAATTGCTAGGCGTATCGGGGCGTTTGGCAACGGTCTTCCACAGCACATCGCGCGGCGCATCGCCCACGCGGTAGGCCCGAATGTCCGTTTTCATAGCGCCTTGAGAAGAGGTGGTCCATTGACTGTGGCTGGCACGGGTCCCGCCATCGCTATCTGGCACATCAACTTGAACGGCACTTGCTAGGCGCCACACGCTCCAAAGTCTGAGTAAGCCCAGCGGATAACGCGTCTCGCAGATGATGCGGGGTAAGGGCTGCAGGCCCAGCTTGGTCAGTTTGACACGCAGACGCTGATCCACATTGCCCAGCTGAATCAACACGTCAATCTCTTCACCCAGTTTGCCGCGCAGTGCCTGCGTCGTCGAGAGCCGAAGCTGGGTCCGCGTGAGTCCGCGGTGTGCCAAAAATAGACCCACCACCCCTGCGCCCATCAATAAAAAGATAAGGACATAGCCCAAACTCAATTGGTAATTGATCGTGGCGAGCATGAGCACCGCGATGGTCACCAGCATCATCCAGCCTGCCCGGGTGGGCAGCGCATAAATGTTGTGCGCCGTGAGCACATGCGTATCACTCGCTGGTTTGCGGCTCAGCCATTTTTCCCACCACTTTGAGTGACGCGTGTCCCACTTGAGATCGAGTTTCATTAAAGCGGAATACTTGCCAGCATGGCGGCTAGCTGCTGCTCGGTAGTGCGATTGGCATTTTCTAAATCTACCAATCTGTGCGCCATCACGGGCATCGCCACAGCTTTGACATCATCGGGGCTCACGAAGTCACGTCCGGCAAGGTGCACGAAGGCCTTGGTCGCGCGAAGCAAGCTGATAGCGGCACGCGGGCTAATGCCTTGCGCAAACCATTGCCCAGAGCGGCTTGCCAGTACGATGCGCTGCACATAGTCGAGCAGCGCATCACTGGCGTGTACGCGCATGGCGGCTTGCTGGGCTTCGGCTAATTGCAACGCCGACATCACGGCAGGCATGGCTTCAATGGCCTTACGCGAGTCAAGTCCTGCTAGCAATTGGCGCTCGGATGCGGCGTCTGGATAGCCCAGTGAGAGGCGCATCAAAAAGCGATCCATCTGCGACTCGGGCAGCGGATTCGTACCAGCTTGCTCGCGCGGATTTTGTGTAGCGAGTACAAAAAACGGTGCTGGCAATGCACGGGTTTGTCCTTCAGCGGTCACCTGCTTTTCTTCCATCGCCTCCAAGAGTGCGCTTTGTGTTTTGGGACTGGCGCGGTTAATTTCATCCGCCAGTAGCACTTGTGTAAACAACGGACCCGCGTGGTAAACCCACTGCTCTTTAGCGCGGTCATAAATCGACACGCCCGTTAAATCGGAGGGCATTAAATCGGCAGTGAACTGAACACGGTTAAAGCGCAGCCCCAGACTTTTGGCAAGCGCATGTGCCAGCGTGGTTTTGCCCACGCCGGGTACGTCTTCAATCAGCAAATGGCCATTGGCAAGCAAGCACGTAACCGCAAGTTGAATTTGCGGCTCTTTGCCTACAATAACGGAGCTGATTTGTTTGACTAATTTTTGCATCATTTTTATTTTGAGGTGATCATCATGTGGTGGATTTTTATATTAATTTTGATTTTGGCGTTGGCTTATTTGCTGAGTCTTCCCAAGCGCTATACCGTGACGCGCTCTATTGTGATTGCAAAACCTGTCGGCGAGGTGTTTGCCTACGTGCGCGACTTTTCTAATTGGACGGCGTGGAGTCCGTGGAGCTTGCACGAACCCGATCATCAACTGACGATCGATCGCCCCACTGAGCTAGGAGGCCTGTACGCATGGGATGGCAAAAAAATTGGTGCAGGTCAGATGCAACACACAGGCATTACCTTAAATGAACGCGTAGATATTTTGCTCACGTTTTTGCGTCCCTTTAAAAACACAGCCAAAGTGGTGTGGTCATTCAGATCCGCGCCCAATGACGCTTGCGAAATCACATGGGATATGCAATCGCAAATGCCGCTGCCGATGCGCCCTATGCAAGCCTTTATCGCCAAGATGATTGGCTACGACTTTGCGCTGGGTCTTGCGTTGTTGCGCGGCAAGTTAGATCCAACCAGCGAGCACCCCAGCATCACCTTTAACGGCGTGGTGGAGCGCGGCGCGCAAACCTATGTGACGGAGCACTTCGAGGGAACGCTTGTGGACATGCGCGGCGCGATGAAGGAAGCCTATCCGCGCCTGTGGCAAAGGTTGTCCAAAGACACGGAGCGCTGGGAGAAGAAACCCGCGATTGCGGCGTACCACAAAGTCAAGTTTATGAAGGCCACCACGGTCATGGATATGGGCTTTGCAGTGAAGCAGTTAAACGCTGGCGAGGCAGGACTGGCTTTGCCTGCGGACAAATACTTTCAAATGACGATGCGCGGTAGTTACGATTTTTTACCTAGCAGTTGGAACACGGTTCATGGGCAAGTCAAAATGCTAAAACTTAAAATTGACAAGAGCCGCCCTGCCCTTGAGGTGTATCAAATTAATCCCATGGAAGCGCCTAATAGCAACGATTGGACGACGCTGTTATGTGTGCCAATCAAATAAATAGATTCCCGCTTTCGCGAGAGTGACAGACTTATAAAAATATGCACGAAAAATTCCCTCTTCATAAAACGGCGTTCTACACGCACCCCGACTCGCTGCGCCACGAAATGGGACGCGGTCACCCCGAGTGCCCCGAGCGTATTAAAGCGATTGAGGCCAAGATGGAATCAAGCGGCCTCAACGCCCACGTCATGCGCCGCACCGCGCCCGAGGCTACGCTCGATCAACTCGCATTGGCGCACACCGCCAGCCATGTACAAGAAACTCACAAAGCTGCGATGGATTTGGTGGAGCAATTTGAAGGCAACGGGCTGCGCTATCTGCCGCTAGACCCCGACACCACGCTTAACCCCTACAGCTGGGGCGCCACGACTGGCGCGGCTGGTGCAGTGATTGCAGCAACAGATGCAGTGATGCGCGGCGAGGTTGATAACGCCTTTTGCGCCGTGCGCCCGCCAGGTCATCACGCCACGCGCGGCAGATCGATGGGCTTTTGCTTCTTCAATCAAGTGGCAATTGGCGTGGAATACGCGATGGAAGAATACGGCCTCACGCGCGTGGCGGTGGTGGACTTTGATGTGCACCACGGCAATGGCACAGAAGACATCCTGAGCAATGACGAACGCGTCATGATGTGCGGCATCTTTCAGCATCCGTTTTATCCGCATAGCGGCACAGGTATGGTCGCTGCCAATATGCACAACATCCCTATCGCGGCGCGAACTAAAGGCTCGGACATTTGCCAAGCGATCCGCGAGGGCTGGCTGCCAGTGCTAGACGCCTTCAAGCCTGAAATCATTTTTATCAGCGCAGGTTTTGATGCGCACAAAGACGACGACCTAGGGCAGCTCGGTATGACGGAGGCTGACTATGTGTGGATTACCAAAGAGCTGATGAAGATTGCTGACAAGCATTGCAAAGGTCGCATCGTGTCCAGCTTAGAGGGTGGCTACAACTTAAATGCGCTGGCGAATAGCGTGGCGGCACATGTGGAAGCCTTGACTGGTATGGCTTAGCGGGTGATTTTTGAATAAGTGGAACATTCCCGAGACGGTAGAAGTCGAGGTTATGGCACGAGATCAATATTGCACTTACTGTGGTGTTGCGTTTGGAGCTTGCGGCACAAGAAAACCAAAATGTTCATGGGAACACAGCATTAACGATGCAAACATGACCACATCAGTCAACATAGCTCGTTGCCGCATATCTTGCAATGCCAGCAAAGGCGCAAAGTTATTAACGAATTGGCTTCATACACCGTACTGCAAAAGCAAAGGAATTTCTGCACAATCAATATCTGAGGTGGCGCAGCGCTCACTCCCACTTTCATTTATTTAGTCCGTTAAATCATACTATAAATATATAATGTCTGACTTAACGGACATATTTATTATTGATTTGCGATATTATTGCAGCATGAAAAAAGATCAATCCACGCTCCTGACTTCCGATCATCTCGATCAATTACGTCACGTCGGCGCGTGCCTTGCGCGTCTGCGCTTGGCGCGGCGGGTGCGTCAAGCGGATGCTGCTGTACGTGCTGGCATTGCGCGGTCTACGGCAGCGCTGATTGAGAAAGGCTCGCCTAGTGTTGCTTTCGGCTCGGTGATTCGGTATTTGGATGCGATTGCGCCTAAGGTGAGTTTGGCTAGCGTGTTGATGGAAGACGAAGCGAGCATGAAGACTTTGAGCTTTAACGAGCAAACGCAGCGGGCGCGGGGCTTGTCGAAGGCTGAACTTGCTAGGCTTGATTTTTAAGGTGCATGCATGGCAACGAAACTGAAACACCATACCGACTACGAGCAAGAGTTCGAACTGATTGTGATGATGCACAAGACGGGGCGGTTCACGCCAGCAGGCATGTTGACGCTGCGTGAATTGGGGCTGGAGACGCTGGGCTCTCATTTCCAATACGGCATGAATTATTTGAATGCCAAGGACTCTGTGGAGCTTGATCCTGTGTCATTGGCATTTGGTATTGATGGCGACAACAAAAAAAACTTGCGCGGTAACAAAAACGTGCCCGCGCCAGGCTTGTTAGTGTTTGGTGCTGTACGTGATGCCGCACCCGACGCGTGGGGTCGCCGCGTGATTGAATCACGCCTTAGCGCCCCGCTTAATGGATTACCCGAATCAACTTATCTTCGCCACGTGGGCGGTGAGCGCATTGGCGCTTTGGATTTTCGTGAATCGCTAGATGACACGACTCCAGCCAAAGGCGCAGTGTCCATCCACCGCCTGCAATACCTGATCGAAGCAGCTGATCGCATCGATCAAGGCCTGCCTATTCCGACCAGCCTAGAGGATATTTTTGATGCAGGCACAAGCCTTGGCGGGATGCGCCCTAAGGTCACGATCGCGGACGATGACGGTGTACTGTGGCTCGCAAAATTTCCTTCGCAAGGAGATCGTTTGAACGTGCCCATGATTGAGACGGCCACGATGTGGCTGGCCAAGGACGCGGGGCTGGATGTGCCTGAAATCAAACTCGCCACGATTGGCGATCAATCGGTGATGATGATCAAACGCTTTGATCGCCGCTACGTGCAAGCCTCTGATGGCATGCAAGTGCATCGCACCCACATGGTCTCAAGCCTCACGATGCTCGGCTGTTCCGAAGATCAATCGCGCAGCAAAAACTACGTTGAAATTGCCGATATGATCCGCGGCAAAGCGCCTATCGACAAGGTGAAGAGCGACTCTGCCGAATTGTTTGGTCGCATGGTGTTTAACATTATGGTCAGTAACGACGACGATCATTTGCGCAACCACGCGTTCCTGCATTCAATGGGTAAAGAGAGCAAGGACGGCGAGTTTCGCGAACAAGGCTGGCAGCTCTCTCCGCTCTACGACGTGATGCCACGCCCTAGCATTGGAACAGATCGCTATTTGCATTTGGGTGTGGGCATGCAAGGACGCTTAGCAACGATTGGCAACGCCATGTCGATGCATGGACGTTTTGGTCTGACGCAGGCGTCAAGCGCAGCCATCATCGACCGCATTTGGACGGTGGTGCGTGAATGGGAAACTTACTTCGAAAGTTATGGCGTAGATGGCAAACAGATCAGCCTAATTTCGCCTGCTTTTCGGCATATGGATGTGCTTCGTTAAGGACTTACGCTTTTAGCGACGCAAACGCCTCACTAAAAAAATCAACCGAGCCAAAATTACCCGATTTCAACGCAAGGTGCAACTCGCCTGTATGCGTCCAAGGCACGCCTGGTGCGATCTGCGGGCCGATACGGAGTTGCGTGATGCCCAGCGCTTGCACGCAAGCGCCCGAGGTTTCGCCACCTGCCACAACTAGCTGACGCACACCCAAATCGACCAAGCCCCTTGCTATCGTTGACAGTGTGCGTTCGATGAGTTCGCCTGATTTTTCTACGCCTAGTTTTGCTTGCACGGCCTTGACTTGCTCGGGCGTGGACGTGGCATAAACCAGTAGCGGCTTTGATGTTGATTTAGCAAATTGCTCTTTTGCCCACGCCAGTGCCTGCGCAGTCACCACGGCCTCATCAGCGCCTGCCATCAAATGCAGCGGATCAACGTGAAAAGCCCTCGATTGGCCATCGCCCTGAGCAATAAATTTGGCAACTTGCGCGTTGGTGGCAACCGAACAACTGCCCGACACAATGGCTTGCAAGCCTTGCGGGGCGAGAAGTTCAGATGATTTGGCAATGTCTGCCATAGTCGCATGGATGCCAAAGTTTTGTGGCAAGCCGATCGCAATACCAGAGCCTGCGGTGACGAGCGGCATGCCTTTCCAAGCTTTGCCTGCTTCGACGAGTTCGGCATTGCTGGTCGCATCGACAATGGCCATGCTGATACCGCTGGCTTGCAACTCGGCGATGCGAGCCGTAATGGCCGCACTTCCTGCTGCTACCGTTTTGTAATCTATCAAACCGACTTTGCGCTTGGTCTGCGCTTGCAGCACGCGTACCAAATTGGAATCGAGCATGGGCGTGAGCGGATGATTGCGCATGCCTGATTCGTGCAGCAGCTCGTCACCCACGAACAAATAGCCTTTGAAAATGGTGCGCCCGTTATCAGGGAATGCTGGGCAGGCGATGGTGAAGTGTGTGCCCAGCGCATCCATCAAGGCATCTGTGACGGGACCGATATTGCCAGCGTCTGTGCTATCAAATGTCGAGCAATATTTAAAATAAATTTGCTGTGCGCCTTGGCTTTGCAACCAACGTAAGGCTGATAATGATTGGGCCACGGCATCGCTTGTGGGGATGGTGCGAGATTTCAACGCCACTACCACGGCATCCACACCAGCATACGCATTGGCATTGGCATTTGAAGGCTCGCTTGGCACGCCAATGGTTTGCACCACGCGCATACCGCCGCGCACTAGGTTGTTGGCTAAATCGGTCGCACCCGTAAAGTCGTCGGCAATGCAGCCGAGTAAAAATTTTTTAGTCATACAAGATCTCTATGAAATCGTCACTCCCGCGAAGGCGGGAATCCATGGCCCTATGCAGCCTGCATCATTTTATCAATCACAGCATCGCTGTAGCCCAAGCTGGATAAGACCTCCCGAGTGTGTTGCCCCAAAAGCGGCGCGGGTATGGGGTTCGCAGGCATGGGGTGATTCCCCCACTTAACTGGACTGCCCACACGGCGCATGCGCCCTTCGGTCGGGTGATCTACTTCCTGAATAAATCCTGTCGCCACATGATGCGGATCACGCAGTAAATCCTCTGGCGAGTTGATGGGCATATTAGGAATATCGGCGGCTTCTAACAGTGCTTGCCACTGCGCCGTGGTTCGGGTTTGCATCAACCGCCCAACCTCGGCGTATACCGCGTCGATGTTGTCGGCGCGGGCTGTGTGCGTGATGAAGCGTGCGTCTGTTTTAAGCGCCCTCGCCTCACCCACCGAATCAAAAAAGCTTTGCCAATGTTTGTCGTTGTAAATTAGTACGCACAAATAGCCATCCGCTGTTTGATAAGGCTTGCGATGCGGTGTGAGCAGCCGCGCATACCCCGCGTCACCCAATGGTGGATAAAAGCTAAAACCCGCCAAATGATCGCCGAGTACAAACTGCGTCAGCGCCTCAAACATGGGCACGACAACCGCTTGCCCAACGCCTGTTTTTTCGCGCTCATACAAAGCCGCCGTGACGGCATAGACCGCGTGCAAGCCCGTCACGCGATCAGCCAAAGTCACGGGTGCGTAACAGGGCTCGGGGGTGCCGTACTGCTTCATCAACCACGGCACACCTGCCGCCCCTTGAATGAGGTCGTCGTAAGCAGGCTTGGCGGCGTAAGGCCCGTCTTGATCGAAGCCGCAACAGCTGACATAAATGATGCGTGGGCTGCGTGCTTTCACCGACTCAAAATCAAGCCCCAGGCGCGTCATCGCCGCTGGGCGCACGTTGCTGATCAAGACGTCACTTTGCGCGGCCAATGCCAGCGCCGCTTCCAAGCCATCGGCATTTTTTAGATCGAGTACCACGCTTTGCTTACCGCTGTTAGCGTGCAAAAAAATGTGCCCCATGCCCGCGTTTTTCATGGGCCCGACGTGGCGCATGGTATCGCCATCTTTGGTTTCTACTTTAATGACCTCTGCGCCCATGGATGCCAAGATATGCGTGGCAAAAGGGCCTAATACGACTGAGGTGAGATCGAGAATTTTGACGCCTGCAAGAGGGCCAGAAGATGCAGTCGCCACGTCTTTACTTCATCAAACTAGGTAGCCACAAACTAATCTGCGGAAACGAAATCAAGATGGCAAGAACGCAGCACATGATGGCGACAAACGGCCAGCAGCCTTTGAAGATATTGCCTAGACCTACGTTGGGCAGCAACGAGTTAATGACAAACAGATTCATACCCACGGGCGGTGAGATGAGTCCAATTTGCACAATCATCACAATCAGCACGCCAAACCAGACGGGGTCAAAACCGAGGCTTTGCACAATGGGAAAAAAGAGTGGAATGGTGAGTAGCACCATCGTTAGCTCTTCCATCACGGTGCCCAACACGATATAGATTAGCATCATGGCAACAATGATCATCACGGGTGAGAGGCCAAGGTGTGTGATCCACTCTTTCAAGTCGCCCGGCATGGTGGTGAAGTTAACGAAGTTAGCAAATATGCTGGCAGCGATCAAAAGCGTAAACAGCATCGCCGTGGTGCGGGCTGATTCAACCAGCACTTCGAAAGTGGATTTAACAGTAAGGCGTCCACGAGCAAGCGCAAACAAGAACGCGCCTGCTGCGCCAAATCCTGCACCTTCGGTCGCGGTAAAGAAGCCTCCGTAAATGCCGCCCAGCACCACCACCACCAGCAAAGCCACGCCCCATATGCCGCGCAGAGCTTTCCACCTGTTTGGCCACGAGGTCCGTTCACCCGCTGGCGCATGGCTTGGGTCACGCGAGGTCATCCACACGATGCCGCACATCATGAGGCCCGCCGTCAGCAAGCCTGGAATCACACCAGCAGCAAACAGCTGCCCGATATTGGTCTCGGTAATGATGCCGTAGATCACCATGATGGTAGACGGCGGAATCATGATGCCCAGCGTGCCGCCAGCGGCCATCACGCCTGTTGATAACGAATCGCTGTAACCGAGTTTCTTCATACTTGGATACGCCACCTTGCTCATGGTTGCAGCGGTCGCAATGCTCGAGCCGCAAATCGCGCCAAAGCCCGCGCAGGCTGCGACCGTGGCGTGTGCCAAGCCACCGCGCTTGTGGCCGATGAAGGCATAAGCCGCCGCAAAGAGCTCGTGTGCGAGGCCAGCTCGCGCCACAAAATTGCCCATCAAAATAAAGAGTGGAATGACCGACAGCGTGTAGGCAAAGCCTGTCTCGTAGACCACTTGCGCAGTAGAGGCCAGCGCTGCGTCCATGCCACGAATGTAGGCAATGCCTGCAATACCGACGGCACCCATCGAAAAAGCCAATGGCAAGCGCATGAGCGCCAACAAAAAAATAACGGCAAAGCCGATTAAGGATTCAATCACAGCGCAGCCCCTTCGCCTTCAGCTAATGCCGCATTGGGTTTAACAACTAGTCCAAAATGCAAGATACCCGTGATGGCGCAAAAAATCGACATGCCGTAAATGAACGGCGCTTTAGCAATATGCAGCTGCGCGCTGACATCGCCGTTTTGTGCGAACTGATTGCCGGTACGCCACATCAAATAAGCAAGCGCGAGCATCGCTGTCCCGCAGACCATATGGATAAAGGCTTGCTGAAGCTTGCTAAACCAATCGGGCACGAAAGAATCGAGCGAATCGAACACCACATGCTCACCGCGCTCAGACACTAAAGGCAGCGCAGCAAAGATGACCATCACCATCAAAAGCTCTGTCATCTCTAGCGCGCCAGGAATCGACTGAGATACTGCTTTGCGGCCAATCACATCAAAAAATGTGAGTGCCATGATGGAAAAAAGGGCAGCGGCGCACATGACGCCGCAAAGATGCATGAGGAGTTTTTTCAATTATTTTTCCAGCTTACTAATCTCAGCACGCATTTGCGCGAGCAGCTTGTCCGGGCTGGCAAGGCCTTTCGCTTTGGCATCCGCCACCCACTTCGCTTCTAGCGGCGCAGTTCTGGCCTTCACGTCGGCGACAAACTTGGCATCTGCCTTGGTCACGACCACGCCATTAGCCTGCATCAAAGCAAACGCGCGGCGATCGACGCGATCCCACTGACGACCGACGATGCGGGCAAACACTTCGCCTGATGCGGCATCGACTGCTTTCTTTTCGTCCGCAGTCAGCTTGTTGTATTTGGCCTCATTCATCACAAACGCGAAGCTGGTGTTGTACAGGCCGCCTGGGAACGTCGTGGCGTGGCGAATCACTTTATCGATCTTGAATGACTCGGTGGACTCTGCGGGAAACAAAGTTCCATCCATCACGCCGCCCGAGAGCAGCTCGTAGGAATCAGGCGCGGGCTTGAGCGTCACATTCATATCGAGCTTTTTAGTGATCTCGTTGACCATGCCGCCACCAATACGAAACTTAAGGCCATTCAAATCAGCCACGCTAGCAATGGGACGCTTGGTATTAAAGACGATGCCAGGGCCATGCGTAAAGAAGGCCAACACTTTGAGGCCAGTATGCTCGGACAAGAATTGTGGATTGCCCAAAGCCACACGGTTGTAGGCCACCGAGAGCGATTCAGCCGAGTTGCCAAGAAATGGGAACTCCGTCATTTGCGTATAAAGAAAACGGCCTGGTGTGTAGCCGTGGACTGAGAACGACACATCAGCAAGGCCATTTTTCACAGCGTCAAATGTGCCAGGAGGTGCGGACACGGCACGTGGCAACGCATTGCACTTGATTTTACCCGCGCTGTTTTTGGTCACCAGCTCGCACCATTCAGCCTGAGCCAAGCTAGTCGCGTGCGAAGGCGGTAACCACGAAGAGGTGGTGATCACGGTCTGCGCGTGAGCGGCAACAAATGTGCCCGCTAAGCCAATCGCAGCAAGGGCTGTACGAGAGGTGAATGAAAAGTTAAATGCCAATAGCGCCATGAAATCACTCCTAGAATAAGTGATTTACTGTAACCGCCAAAGCACCGCTTGGTGTTACTGATTTACCCTATGGACATGCAAAATAGTGCTGCTGCGCCTACTGAGACTGTTTGACAACTCCGCCCAACGACAGCTGCTGAAAGGTGAGCACGGCGGTTTGCGGTGCAAACGATTGAGGCGTCTCTAGCAGCGGCTTGTAGCGCGACTCGCTAGGTTTGAGTGGCAACCAATTCGGCGACGCAATTTCGCCAAACACTTGCTTCAGTTTTTCGCCCCAGCTGTTGCGAATCATTTGAAAGTACTCGTTCTTCTCGTCGATGTGGGTGACGTGGGTGACGTCTAGCGCGTTCGTTTCATAAATCAATAAATCGAGTGGCAGACCCACCGACAAATTCGATTTGAGCGTGCTGTCCATCGAAATCAAAGCGCACTTAGCCGCTTCGTCCAGCGTCATGTCGGGCTCAATTACACGATCCAAAATCGGCTTGCCATATTTGGCTTCGCCAATTTGAAAGTAGCAGTTCTCATCCGCCGCTTCAATAAAGTTGCCCGCTGCGTACATGTGGAATAAACGTGGCTCTTCGCTGCCGATTTGTCCACCCAAAATCAAGCTGATATTGAATTCAACATCTGCGGCTTTAAGCGCCTCAGCTTCTTTAGCGGCCACCGCTCGCACGGCTTCACCCACCAACTGCGCCGCGTCAAACATCGTGGGCACATTCCAAATAGTGCGCGCTGTGCCATCGACATTTTCAAAACTTTGGTTGATGCGCTGGCGCACCATCTGCGTAATCGCTAAGTTGCCCGACGACAGCAAGGTGATCACACGATCACCCTTCTTTTCAAACACGGTCATTTTGCGAAAGGTGCTGATGTGGTCAACACCCGCGTTTGTGCGGCTGTCGGACAGCATCACGATGCCTTGTTTAAGTTTGATACCAATGCAATAAGTCATGCGCTGTATTTTATTGCTGCAAACTTTGCACCGTCACCGACACGTCCAATTGTTCAGTTTGCCCGCCTTCGCGCATACCGCGCACAGGGCAAGCGTCTAAATAATCACGTCCAATCGCGAGGCGGCAATGCGAGTCGCTGGCGTAGATGCCATTTGTCACGTCGATGCTGACCCACTGACTCTGTCCATAATTGCCTAGCCACACATCAACCCACGCATGACTGGCTGCGGCGCGGCTATTACCTGGATCGACATAGCCGCTCACGTACCTTGCACTCACGCCTAAGCTGCGGCAAGCCGCAATCATCACGTGCGCATGGTCTTGACAGACGCCGCTTGCCATCGCAAAGGCTTGCTCGGCCGTGCTGGTCACGTCGGTATTTCCTGATGTATAGAGCACCGCTTGGCAAATCGCACGCGCCAAAATAAGAGCATCTAAGCCCGTTTGTAAACCGTGCGGCAGCGTTTGTTTGGCTAGCGACTCAATGGCTGCAAAACTTGCCGTTAAAGGCGTAGGGACAAGATAGGCAATGGCAGGCACACTTTGCGAAGCCAAACTTTGCATGTGGTGATCATCCGGCACAACACCCATCACCAGTGGGGCAATATCAACGATGCCCGACACGCGCAAGTAGACATCGGACGGCGGATTACTCAGCATGTGGCTGTGCGTAAGATTGCCAAATGCATCCCTGAATGCGGTTTGTTTGCCAGGCGCAGCAATGCGCCACTCAACCACACGCTGATGCGCGTCCTCGCGCGGCGAGAGGCGCAGAAGTTGAATCAGATGCTTGGGGGCATCGTCGTAGTGGTAGTGGGTGTCGTGTTGAATGATGAGGCGCATGGTGTATTTAACCTACTAAAAAGTCTTGGCTAATGCCTTGTCCAATGACGTTGATGCGCTCTAAAAATTGCGTTAAATAAGCATGCAAGCCTTGCTTCAAGATGTCGTCGATGCTGGCGAACTGAATCTGCGCTTGCAACAGTCCCGCCTGCCGCAGTGTCTGGCTGCTCCGCTTATTGGCGAGCCGTCCCAATTGATTGCACAGTGCATTCATCGCCGCCATCAGCGAGCGCGGCATATCGGCACGCAAGATCAACAGCTCCGCCACACGCGCAGGCGTGATGGTGTCACGATACGTTTTACGATAAATCTCAAAACCCGACACACTACGCAAAATCGCAGCCCAGTGGTAGTACTCGCCTGGTCCGACCATCGCTGCCCAGTTTTGCGCCTCAATCGCAGCGCCTTCAAAAAACTTGACATCTAACAATCTCGCCACGTTGTCGGCTCGCTCCAGCGCATTGCCCAGCGCAACAAAACGGTAGGCATCGTCACGCGGCATGGTGCCTGATGTTACGCCGCGCGTGAGATGCGCACGGTGCTTCACCCATTCAAAAAACGCGGGCATGTCCCCCGTCCACGCATTGTTAGCTAACCGCTCTTGCAGCTCTAACCACGTCACGTTGACGGTTTCCCATAGCTCCGTGGTCAGCGCACCACGCACGGCTCTGGCGTTTTCGCGTGCGGCATACAGTGCACTGTAAATGCTGGATGCATTACTGGGGTTAGTCACCATAAAACGCAGCACCGAGTCGCTGCTGATGGTGTCATGCGCCTCGTGGTACGCAGGCTCTAGCTCAGAGATGGTTAGCATGGCGCGGGCCGCTTGGCTGCGTTGCTCAAAGTTTTTGCCACCTGCCAGCAAGTTGCTTTGCAAATGGATGTCTAGCATCCGAGCCGTGTTTTCAGCGCGTTCGGTATAACGCGCCATCCAAAATAAATGATCAGCGGTGGAGCTCAGCATAATGCGGCCTCCTTCACTTCTTCCAACACCCAAGTATCTTTAGTACCGCCGCCTTGCGACGAGTTCACCACCAACGAGCCTTCACCCAAAGCCACGCGGCATAAGCCTCCGGGCACGAGCCTCGTCTCTTTGCCGCACAGCACATAAGGTCGCAAGTCAATATGACGCGGTGCAATGCCGCTTTCTACATAGGTGGGGCAAGTCGATAGCGCCAACGTGGGCTGCGCGATGTAACCTTCGGGCTTAGCGAGCAAACGTGCGCGGAAATCTTCAATTTGCGCTGTTGTGGACGCTGGTCCAACCAGCATGCCGTAGCCGCCAGCGCCATGGACTTCTTTGACGACCAAGTCTTTGAGGTTCGCCAGCACATAGGACAAGTCGCTTGGTTTGCGGCACTGGTAAGTCGGCACGTTATGCAGAATCGGCTCTTCGTTTAAATAAAACTTAATTACGTCAGGGATAAACGGATAGGTCGATTTATCGTCTGCAACGCCCGTGCCCACCGCGTTGGTAATGGTCACGCGCCCTGCGCACACCACTGACATTAAGCCTGGCACGCCCAAAGTGGAATCAGAGCGAAACACAAGTGGATCTAAAAAGTCGTCGTCGATACGGCGGTAAATCACGTCCACACGCTGCGGCCCTTGCGTGGTGCGCATGTAAAGAAGTCCTTCATCGACAAACATATCCTTGCCTTCGACCAGCTCCACGCCCATTTGCTGCGCCAAAAACGCGTGCTCGAAATACGCCGAGTTGTACATGCCCGGCGTCATCACGACAACGCTGGGGTCATCCACACCTACGGGGGCGCTCTCCCTCAGTGTTTGCAGCAAGAGGTCGGGGTAGTGCTCAATCGGCGCAATCGGCATGGTGCTAAACGCTTCAGGGAACAGCCGCATCATCATCTTGCGGTCTTCCAGCATATACGACACGCCCGACGGTACACGCAAGTTGTCCTCTAGAACATAAAACTCGCCCTGCCCCGCACGAACGATATCCACGCCCGATATGTGACAGTAGTTACTACCCGCGACTTGCACACCTTGCATTTGCGGGCGGTACTGCGCATTCAAATAGATTTGCTCGGCGGGCACGATACCCGCTTTGACGATGTGCTGGTTGTGATACACGTCGTGCACAAACATGTTGAGCGCTTGCACGCGCTGAATCAAGCCTTTTTGCAGCGTCGTCCATTCATTAGAAGGAATGATGCGCGGAATCAAATCAAACGGAATCAAACGCTCCGTACCTGCATCGTCGCCGTAAACCGCAAAGGTTATACCTACTTGCCGAAAGGCAGCATCAGCTTGGGCACGTTTGTGCGACATGGCGCCTTGCGAATAGCTTTTAGCCCATTGCTGGTAAGCCTCGTAATGCGCCAGTGGTTGACTCTGTTTGGTATCCAGGCCGTACATCTCGTCGTAAAATTTCATCATCCCCCTTTGAAATCAAGCCTAAATGATAAGCTTGTTTTCTTTTTACCAGCAAATACCATGCCAAACCTACTTTCCTGCATACAAATTGAATCAGCCCCAAACCCCACCGCCGCCGTTATTTGGCTGCACGGCCTAGGTGCTAGCGGCGACGACTTTGCAGGTCTCTACCCTGAACTTGATCTAGAGGGCTGCCCCGCCATTCGATTCATCTTCCCTCATGCGCCGCAAATTCCTGTCACCATCAACGGCGGCTACGTCATGCCTGCGTGGTACGACATTTTTGGGGCCGAGCTGGGCGCTGGTGCGATTCGCAAAGAAGACGACATGGGCATTCGCAAATCGCAGGCCGACATCGAAGCCTTAATTGCCTTTGAGGTCGCACGCGGCATTAAGCCCGAGCACATCGTGCTAGCAGGTTTTTCGCAAGGCTGTGCCATGGCGCTGCACACGGGGCTGCGCCACAAGGCAGGTCTGGCGGGCATCATGGCGCTATCGGGATATTTGCCGCTCGCAGGCACAGTAGAAGCCGAAGCCAGCACGGCGAACAAAGCCACGCCAATTTTTATGGCGCACGGCACGCAAGACCCCGTCGTTGTTTTAGAACGTGCCGTGGCATCACACGAGACATTGAACAGTCTTGGCTACCAAGTCAAGTGGCACACCTACCCCATGCCGCACAGCGTGCATCCGCGCGAAGTGGCGGATATCAGTGCGTTTTTGAAGCGTGTACTGAAGTAGCTTTTTAGCTACGCAGCAACTGCAACTGATCAAACTTGCCGCGCACCACCAACTCAGGGTTGACACCCCACCAACCCTTTGCCACCGTGGTTTGCAGCTGCCTAAAGTCGGTGGTGTAGACGAGGTTTTGCGAGCTATCCAAACGTGCCAAATCGGGCGCTTGCCCGACCAAGCCACCGCGCACCGCGCCGCCCAACACAAAGTGCGAAGCGGCTGTGCCGTGGTCAGTGCCGTTGCTTTGGTTTTGCCGCGCACGCCGTCCAAATTCAGAGTAGGTCATCACTAGTGTTCTGTCCCAAGCACCAACCTCTTGTAGTGCGCTGCGCAATGCTGCTAGACCTTCGGCCAATTGTTTGAGCAAATTGGCGTGATTGCCTTGCTGGTTTACGTGCGTATCGAAGCTGCCGTGGCTGAGCACAATCACGGGCACACCTGCCTTACCGCGTTGCCCTACCACGATTTGTGCTGCCGCTTGAACCGATTGGCCAAAGCCGCCGTTTGGAAATTCCGTTTTAAAGGCGTACTTCTCACCGCGCAGGCCATTGGCAGCTTCAACAATGGCGCGTTCCACACCCAAAATATGCTGAAGCGAGGTGTTACCCGCCAAGTCGGATGGCATCGCCAATCTAGACTGATTGACAAACGTCTCTGTCTGACGCAGCGAGACCGCATCGGCTCCCGCCAGTGGGCCTTGTTCGTTAATGCCTACTAGTACACCTTCACTGGTAAAAGCCTTACCAATCGTGGGCTGCAAGCCAGAGTGTAGAGCTCTTGCCACCCACCCATCAGATAGATACTCTTTGGATTTCGACGCGGTGTTCCAAATATCAATCGAACGAAAATGCGATAAATTGGGATCAGGATAGCCCACACCTTGCACAATGGCGAGTTCATTTTTCTCCCAAACTGGGAGGAGCGGCGCAAGCGCTGGATGCAATCCCTGCTGGCTGTCAATGCGAATGACATCGTCAGGCTTGATGCCAATCGTAGGGCGTAACTGAGCATAAATGGGATTCGCATACGGAATGACCGTATTCAAACTGTCGTTTCCGCCTTTGAGCTCCACCAAGATCAGCACGCGATCATGGATAGCAATTTTTTGCGCCAAACTGAGAGAAGGTAAACCCACAAAGCCAATACCCACGGTGCTTGCGAGTAATTCACGTCTATTCATAGCATGCTCCTACTTCAATTGAAACACAGGATCGAGCGTGAGCGCCCGAATGTACGCCGAACCCACCGTACCCGCAGGTACAGCATGTGAGGGCTGACTGGTCGCAAACATGGCGCTTGCCAGTTTCTGTTTAGCGCTCGCATCTGGCTCACGCTCCGTCGTTGCGCCATATTGACTCAGGAATTTTTCACGGTCAAACGACATGCCAAGACTGGAGGCGTTCATGTTGTTGCCAATCGAAAAGATCTGCTCAGTCGTGCGCTTGCGCTCCAAGAGCGTGGTCGCGTTAATCCACTGCACGCCGCCAGGCCAACCCTTCACGTTGGGTGGCATCAGCAAGTTTTGTCCCAGTCCTGCCGAGCGGTTCATCAGCACATCGGGCTGCGAGACTGCAAACTGAAATTGCCGCGCCACGCCTACCAGCAAATCAATGGGCGATTTGATGAGGCTGCCGCGATTGCTTGGTGCCCAAAAATCATCGCTCAGCAATAGCACACGCAGCGCGGCGCTGATGTCGTATCCGCTTTGCCTAAACACAACTGTGGACTTTTCAATCACCGCATAATTAGGCGTTGGCGAGACAAACTCCAGCCACAACTTGGTGACGATATAACGCGCAGTTTGCGGCTGCGTCAAGATTAAGTTGACCAAACCCTCGCCATCAAAATTCCCTGTTTGAGCAAATATAGTTTTGCTACCTGTGTCGTGAATGCGCGGTCTAAAAACGAACGCACTCGTCACGGGATCTATGCTATACCCCGTCAGTGCACGAGCGGCTTCTTTGATGTCTACTTCGCTGTAAGCCTTACTGGTACTGGCTTCGCCAAGGGTAAAGAGTTCTAACAACTCACGTGCGAGGTTCTCATTGGGTGCTTCCTTACGGCTGTTCGCGTTATCTAAATAGATCAACATCGCGGGGTCAACCACGATGCCGCGCAGCATGGTTGCAAAGCTGCCCAGTGCGTTGGTTCGAAGTAGCTGATGCTGAGTCCACATCGCGATGGAGCGCACCACTTTTTGCTGCGACGTGGCAAAGTGGTTATGCCAGAACAAAGTCATGCGCTCGGCCAAGGGATGGGGCGTCGTCAGCATTTCCCATAGCCACCATTGTTTGATGTCCACGCCTTCCAATATCTGCGTGCGGCGCTGTTCTTGGCGCTCCTCCTGCGTTTTTAGCTCACTTGGTGGCGTGAAAGTAGACGCGTTCACAAAAGCAGGGGTTGGGTGCTGGGTTTTGTTTTGCTTCGCGTCTTGCAAGATTCGATCGAGGGCGACCTCGGTACTCAGTCCTACAAACAGCGCAATCTCAGCGCTGCTGGGCGTAAATCCTGTACGCACCAAAAGATGCCGAACATCCAACTCGCCAAGTATCTGCATCTGAGTCTCCTTAAGGTACAATAAAAAGCACGGTCGTTCTTTTTTGTTTTGTTACACATAGCATACGTCAGTCTTAGCGAAGACTAACACCTAGAATCGATCAGTCAATTTTGTTTAACTCTGGAGTCTAGTTATGAAAGTTTTAGTCGCTGTCAAGCGTGTAGTGGATTACAACGTCAAAGTGCGCGTCAAGTCAGATGGTACGGGCATGGATTTAGCGGGCGTCAAGATGAGCATGAATCCGTTTGATGAGATTGCTATCGAAGAAGCTGTCCGCCTGCGCGAAAAAGGAGTGATCGTAGAGGTCATTGCTGTGTCCTGCGGCGTGACCCAGTGCCAAGAAACGCTGCGCACTGCCATGGCGATTGGCGCTGACCGTGCAATTTTGGTGGAGACTGATGTCGAGCTTCAACCTCTCGCCGTGGCCAAGCTACTCAAAGCATTGATGGACAAAGAGCAAGCTAGTCTTGTCATTTTGGGCAAGCAAGCGATTGACGACGACTGCAACCAAACGGGTCAAATGCTGGCGGCTTTAGCGGACATCCCGCAAGCCACTTTCGCTTCTAAAGTTGAAATCGCTGATGGAAAAGCTTCCGTCACCCGCGAAGTTGATGGTGGTTTAGAGACCCTCTCAATAAGCTTGCCAGCCGTTATCACCACCGATTTGCGCCTGAACGAGCCGCGTTACGTGACACTGCCTAACATCATGAAGGCGAAGAAAAAGCAAATGGACATCTATAAGCCAGAAGACTTAGGTGTCGATGTGGCTTCGCGTATCAAAACGCTCAAAGTCACCGAGCCAGTCAAGCGCGGCGCGGGTATCAAAGTGCCTGACGTAGCGACGCTAGTTGCGAAGCTGAAACTCGAAGCCAAAGTTATCTAAGGAACGAATCATGTCTATTCTTGTTATTGCCGAACACGACAACGCATCCATTAAAGGTGCCACTCTTAACACCGTCACAGCGGCGTTGGCCTGCGGGCCAGATGTCCACGTGCTTGTTGCAGGCTCTGCCGCGCAAGCCGCAGCCAGTATGGCTTCCCAAATAGTGGGCGTTTCAAAAGTATTGCATGCCGACGCACCGCAATTTGCGCATGGCCTTGCTGAAGAAGTTGCTGCCCAAGTGCTTGCGATTGCTTCCAACTATTCACACATTTTGTTTCCAGCTACGGCGAGTGGCAAAAACATTGCGCCGCGCGTGGCGGCAAAACTGGATGTCGCGCAAATGAGCGATGTAACGAAAGTTATCTCCGCCGATACGTTTGAGCGCCCCATCTACGCGGGCAATGCGATTGCAACGGTGCAGTCTAGCGACAGCGTCAAAGTCTTGACCGTGCGTACCACGGGATTCGATCCTGCGGCCAACACGGGCGGCTCTGCTGCCGTGGAAAATTTATCAGCCGTGGCTTGCAGCGGCAAGAGCACGTTTGTGGGTAGCGAAATCGCTAAGAACGACCGCCCAGAACTCACTGCCGCCAAAATCATCGTCAGCGGTGGACGCGCGCTGGGTTCGAGCGAGAAGTTCAATGAAGTGATGACGCCGCTTGCCGACAAGCTAGGCGCAGCACTCGGTGCCTCACGCGCAGCCGTCGATGCGGGCTATGCGCCTAATGATTGGCAAGTGGGTCAAACGGGCAAGATCGTCGCACCGCAGCTCTACGTGGCTTGTGGGATTAGCGGCGCGATTCAGCACTTGGCTGGCATGAAGGACAGCAAGGTCATCGTGGCGATTAACAAAGACCCCGAGGCTCCCATTTTTAGCGTGGCGGATTACGGTTTAGAAGCTGACCTCTTCATTGCTGTGCCTGAAATGGTTGCCGCGCTATGAGCGTCTACAAAGCCCCAGTCAAAGACATGATGTTCAACATCCAGCATTTAGCTGGACTTGAGCAGCTCACACACATCGAAGCCTTTGCGGATGCAGGACTCGACACAGCGCAAGCCGTGCTTGAGGAGTGCGCTAAGTTCAACGAAAACGTAGTAGCGCCGCTCAACTATCCATCGGATGTTGCACCGTCCTATTGGGAAGCTGGCAACAAAGTCGTGACCAGCAAAGGCTTTAAAGAAGCCTACGCACAGTTTTGTGCAGGCGGCTGGCAGGGCTTGCAGCATCCACCAGAGTGCGGTGGTCAAGGCTTGCCCAAAACGATTGGTGCGGCATGCGTGGAGATGCTCCACGCGTCTAGTCTTAGCTTTGCCCTGTGCCCGATGTTGACGGACGGCGCGATTGAAGCCTTGCTGACCGCAGGCTCAAATGAACTCAAAGCCACCTACTTAGACAAACTAGTCAGCGGCGAGTGGACGGGCACGATGAACCTGACCGAGCCGCAAGCGGGTAGCGATTTGGCAGCAGTGCGAACCCGCGCTGAAGCCCAACCAGACGGCACGTTCAAGGTATTTGGCACAAAGATTTTTATCACCTATGGTGAGCACGACATGGCCAGCAACATCATCCACCTCGTACTGGCGCGAGTGCAAGGCGCACCCGAAGGTGTAAAGGGGATTTCGCTGTTTGTAGTGCCTAAATTTTTAGTGGGCAAGGACGGAACACTGGGCGCTCGCAACGATGTTCAATGTGTCAGCATTGAACACAAGCTAGGCATCAAAGCCAGCCCCACAGCCGTACTGCAATTTGGCGATCACGGCGGCGCGATTGGCTATTTAGTTGGGCAAGAAAACCTCGGCTTAGAGTACATGTTCATCATGATGAACGCCGCCCGCTTTGGCGTTGGCGTGCAAGGCGTTGCGGTCGCAGATCGTGCCTATCAAAAGGCCGTGGCGTATGCACGTGATCGGGTGCAAAGTCGCCCTGTCGATGGCTCAATTGCAGCGTCTGCACCTATCATTCACCATCCCGATGTGCGCCGCATGCTCATGACTATGCGTGCGCTCACCGAGGGTTGCCGCGCGATGGCCGCAGTGGGCGCAAGCGCCTACGATGCCGCGCATCACCACGCAGACGCAGACACTCGCAAACAAAACCAAGCGTTTTACGAATTCCTCGTGCCACTGATCAAAGGCTACTCCACCGAGATGAGTCAAGAGGTGACGTGTCTTGGCGTGCAAGTGCACGGCGGCATGGGATTTATGGAGGAGACAGGTGCAGCGCAGCTGTACCGTGATGCCAAAATTCTGCCGATTTATGAAGGCACAACCGCCATTCAAGCCAACGATTTAGTCGGACGCAAAACGGCGCGTGATGGCGGACAAACTGCCAAAGCGATTTGTGCTCAGATTGAAGTGACAGAAAAAGCACTAATGGCGAAAGCCAATACCAGCATGCACTGCAAGGCTGTCGCCAAGCAGCTTGGCATCGCTCGCAAAGCCCTCATCGAAGTGATCGATTTCGTCGCAGGCAACACCAAAGCATCGCCCAATGCCGTGTTTGCAGGCAGTGTGCCTTACCTCATGCTGGCAGGCAATGTAGTGGCGGGTTGGCAGCTAGCG
>CANFCG010000018.1 GCA_947445115.1 Comamonadaceae bacterium
AGATGTCGCTACTGAGCCGCCTGCATCTTTGCATCCCAACAGCCGCTGGATTGCCGCGTCGTGGGACGATTTGGCGGGCGCATTTGAGGATGACCCGCGTGAGGCAGTTTCTGCTTGGCTTGCCAGCTGCACTCGTTCGCAAGCCTCATGGCGTAAGGCTTGTAGTGAACTCTCTGCTTTAAAAAATGCTGATAGCGAAGTGATTCGGATTTGGATGATGGGGCGGCTTCAGCCGTATCGAATCGAGCCGCTTGTCAATAGCAACGCGGTTTCAAATGCAGGATTGCTGACGGGGTACTACGAGCCCGTCTTACCTGCGCGGCGCGCGGCTGACGATGCGTTCCGCTATCCGCTTTATCGCTTGCCCGCTGATTTAGAGCGCGGCGGCAGTGCACGCCCGTGGTTCACTCGCCAAGAAATCGACACTGCAGGAAGCCAAGCACAGCAAGGCTTGCAGGGGCGTGCCATTGCTTATTTGCAAAGTCCATTGGATGTGCTCGCTTTGCAAATTCAAGGATCGGGGCAATTGGATTTGGTGCAATCGGATGGCGCGCATCAGCGCATCCGACTCGCCTTTGCGGGTAGCAACAACCAGCCGTACAAAAGTGTGGGCGCGTGGCTGCGAGACACGCATGGCGTGCGTGATTTGTCGTGGCCTGGCATTAAAAATTGGGTGGCTGCTAATCCGAATCAAATTGAGCGCTTGATGTGGAGTAATCCGCGTGTCGTGTTTTTTAAGGAATCGCCCGCATCCAGTGAAGATCAAGCATCGATTGGCCCCAAAGGGGCGCAGGGTTTGTCTTTGACAGCCGGGCGTTCCATTGCCGTTGATCCGAAAAGTGTGCCCTACGGTACGCCTGTATGGCTTGTCTCTAGTGGTGCAAGCCTAAACCTCAAGCGCCTTGTGATCGCCCAAGATACAGGCTCGGCGATTGTGGGCGCGGTCAGGGCGGATTACTATGTGGGTAGCGGTGACACGGCAGGGGAAATCGCTGGGAGGCTCAAGCAGTCTTTGCAAATGTGGGCGTTGTGGCCGAAATGATTTTTTGACATCAAAAACAAGGAGTTCATCATGAACAAACAAACACTCATCCGTTTTATTGCCACATCGCTTGTTGGCGTCGCTCTAGCTACATCGGCACTCGCGCAGGCCAAACTGGATAAGGCTTCCCAGCTTGCTAAGGTAGTTATTCAAGTCAGTGACGCAGAACCTGCGAAATGGAATCTGGCGTTGAATAATGCCAAAAACGTGCAAGAAGAGCTAGGTGTAAAAAACGTAGAAATCGAAATCGTCGCTTATGGCCCAGGCATTGGGATGCTTAAATTTGATGCCCCTGCTGCTTCGCGTGTCGGTGATGCGGTCAAGGCAGGAATCAAAGTGGTCGCGTGCGAAAACACGATGCGTGCGCAAAAATTGACCAAAGCAGATATGAATGCCGAGGTCGGTTATGTGTCTGCGGGCGTGGTTGAGATCATGCAGCGCCAAGCACAGGGCTGGGCGTACATTCGTCCCTAATCACTCACCGCTAGATTGTTAGGTTTCCTACGCTCAATCGCAAACTTGAGAAGCGCCGCGCTTCGATACACGCCATGCGCCATCTTGCCGTAAGGCAGAGTCAAAAACAGCGCCATCACCACGCCAAGATGCACGGCTAGTAACAGCGGCATTGAGGCGGCTTCGCGCCATGCTAGGAGCACAAGCCCCGTGCTACTGGTCAAAAATAGTAGCGCGATAAATCCCATGTCCATCGCTCTTGTAGCGTTTGATCCTTGCAAAGGCATTGCTCCGTGAGCCTTATGGCGCTTGGCTTGCAACAGGGTGAGACCTATGGTGCCGATGATGAGTCCTATACCGCCAAGCGTCCCCAAGATCACCGGCAAGCTCGTCATGGCATACGGTGCGTGCAGCCCGAGTAGGTAGTGATAGAGCGTGGCCACGCTGGTGGACGCAAAGCACAGCATGAAGCCGTAAAACGTGGCGTGATGAAAGCGTCTGCGCCACTGTGTCGGCGCATCGTCGCCATTGGTACAGCCTACTGCGTCTGCGCTGTTGTTGTTGCCGTCTAGGTATTTGAGTGTGAGTGCATTGGTTGCAGCTTCTGCAATAGAAGCGCCCGCTGGCGACTCATTAGCTGCAACATCTCGCCAGAATTTCTTAGCGCCCATCACCATCGCAAGCACGGCAAATCCAAACACCGAGCCAAACATGACTGCTAGCAAATTGTGCGGAAAGATGGCGTAGAAGTTGGCATGTAAACCTGCGCTAAAAAAAGCACCACTCATCCAAACGGTCAGCATCAAAAATAGCGCCAACCCAAACGCCAAACTGAGCGCGACGGTGAGACCATTCTTCTTGTAAGCCATGCCCAGCGGGGCTGGCCACGCGTAATCCGCATAGGTTTGCGTGCGCAGTTCCGCCATGGTGGCTGGCACGTTGACGGCGAACTCGTGCGGCGGTGCGTATTGGCAGGCGTGCAGACAGGCGCCGCAGTTGTGGCACAAATTGGCGAGGTAGTGCACATCGGCTTTATCAAACGACAAGCGCCGCGTCATGGCAGGAAACACCGCGCAAAAACCTTCGCAATAACGGCAAGCGTTGCAGATGGTGAGGATGCGCGAGGC
Source organism: Comamonadaceae bacterium (assembly GCA_947445115.1). Taxonomy (GTDB): domain Bacteria; phylum Pseudomonadota; class Gammaproteobacteria; order Burkholderiales; family Burkholderiaceae_C; genus JASGCK01. Next base: position 2,623 of record CANFCG010000018.1, read on the forward strand.
CTCTAGCTCGTAGGACGTTTCGGCTCGCGCCAGCTCAATTGTTTTTAAGATGTCATTCATATTGCCGCCTGCTTTCCTGCTTCGCGTCCCGCAATACGCCCAAACGCCGTGCCAATCGTCATGCCAATGCCCGCCAGATAACCTTTGCCCAGTACATTGCCTGCCATTATTTCGCCTGCCGCAAATAAATTAGCGCTTGGCTTGCCGCCAAAATGAATTCGCGCTTCATCATCCACACGCACGCCAAGGTACGTGAACGTGACGCCCGGCTTGAGTGCGAAGCCAAAGTAAGGCGGCTTGTCGAGTGGCAGCGCCCAGTGCGTTTTGGCGGGGACGAGTCCCTCTGTGACGCAATCGTCTTGCACGGTGTGGTCGAAAGTGCCCATGCCTTTTGTGACCGAGCATGCAGCGTTGTACTCGCGCACGGTTGATTCCAATTGCGTGGAATCAAGTCCCAGCTTGGTGGCGAGCTTAGCAATCGAATTGGCTTCTTCGCCCGCAAACACGGGTGGCATGAATCTGCCAATGGGTTTGCTGTCAATCAAGCAGTACGCCGTTTGTCCGCGCTGCGCGGCGACAAAGCGTCCCCATAGCGCGTAACGCTTGGGCCAAAAATCTTCGCCTTCGTCATAAAAGCGTACGGCAGCTGAATTGACGACGATGCCCAAACTTACGCAGTCCACGCGAGTGGCAATGCCGCCGTCGTATTGCGGCGCACGTGCATCAATAGCGACCATGTGCGCGGCGGTGCGGTCACTGACTTGATCGCAGCCCTTATTCAGCAAGGCTTGCAATAGGACGCCTTGATTAAAGCGCGTGCCACGAATCAAAAAATTGTCTGCTGGATGCTCGCCCCATTCGTTGACGCCCCATGCTTCGCGTAGCGCCTCGCGGTTGCTCTCGAACCCGCCACTAGCGATCACGCAGGTCTTGGCTTCGATGCGTTCCTCAGAATTTTCTTTTTGGACGTAGGCGGCTTTGAAGACGCCATCCTCCATCTCAAGTCGCGTCACGGGCGAGTCATACCTGATCTGCACACCGAGGCGTTCCGCGCTGCGGTAATAGGCATTTACCAGCGCTTTTCCGCCGCCCAAAAAGAAAGCGTTGGTGCGCGATAAATGCAGCGTACCCGACAGCGAGCCTTGAAAGCGCACACCGTGCTTTTGCATCCAAGGGCGGCAACTGGAAGACTCGCGCAGTGCGATGCGAGCCAAGTGTTCGTTGGTGAGTCCGCCTGTGATTTTGAGTAGGTCTTGCCAGTACTCTTCTTCAGGGTAAGCCTCGGTGAGCACGTCTTGCGGCGCATCGTGCATACAGCGCAAGTTGCGCGTATGAACCGAGTTACCGCCACGCCACTCGCGCGGGGCAGACTCTAAAAGCAAGACGCTAGCGCCCGCTTCGCGTGCCATCAAAGCAGCGCAGAGGGCGGCGTTGCCCCCGCCAATCACTAAAACATCAATCATGTGTGAATCAATCCGCTCGAATTTTTGCCTTGGTCACGATGTCCTTCCAAATCCGCTGTTCGCTGGCAATGAACTTGCCAAACTCTTCGGGCACCATGCCACCACTGACGGCGTTGTCGCTGGCAAAGCGTTCGGTGACGGTACTGGCTTTAAGCGCTTTTAAGGACTCTTCTTGTAGGCGTTTAATGATGTCTTTGGGCGTTCCCGCGGGCACCATGATGCCGTACCACTGGCTGGTCTCGAAGTGGTCTAAGGCCTTACCAAGCCCCAGCGCCTTCCCGCTTTCTGCCACGGTGGGCACGTCGGGTAAAGCGGGAATGCGAGCTTGCGTGCCCACTGCAATGGCGCGTAGCTTGCCGCTTTTGATATGAGCAGAGAGGGCGGGCAGCCCTGCCGAACTTGCCTGCGTGCGGCCTGCCAAGAGGTCGGTGAGCTGCGGGCCCGTACCTCGGTAGGGGATGTGTGTGATGAACATGCCTGTCATTAATTTTAAGTATTCCATCGCCAAGTGCCCCGCACTGGCGTTGCCTGCGCTACCGTAGTTGAACTTGCCCGGATTCTTTTTGACGTAGGCGACGAACTCAACCAAGTTTTTAGCAGGCAGGTCGGGGTGAATCACAAAGACGTTCGGTACTTTGGCGAGCAAAGTGACGGGCGCGAAATCTTTGTTGACATCAAAACCAGAGTTCGGATAGATGAAAGGATTGACCGCCAGTGAGCCGACATTGCCCAAAATTAAGGTGTAACCGTCAGGCGTTGCCTTGGCGACGTCTTGCATCGCAGGCACACCGCCGCCGCCGCCTTTGTTTTCGATGTACACCGCTTGCCCGAGCTGTTTACCCAGCTCTACAGCGACGCTGCGAGCCACAATTTCGGACGAGCCGCCTGGGGCGAAAGGGACAACAAAGCGAATAGATTTATGCGGCCATGCCGCTTGCGCCCATGCGGGAAGCATGGCGGCACTGGTTACGAGTGTGAGTGTTTGTTGTAGGGCCGCTCGGCGCGTAGTGCTCATGTGTTGTCCTTTAGAACTGGTATTTGCGCAAACCTCCATCGACAGGGATGACGGCTCCCGTAATGTAGCTGGCTCTGGGACTGGCTAAAAAAGTGACTAAGTTGGCTATATCTTCAGGCTCGCCATAGCGACCCGCTGGGATTTCGTTTTCGCATTGCCATTGGCGATATTCGGGCGTGTAGTTACGAAAAATTTGCTCAGAGTGAATACGTCCTGGCGGCACGCAGTTCACCGTGATGCCATGTCGTCCGACCATGCGCGACAAGCCTTTGGCCCACGAGTGCATGCCCGCTTTGGCGCAAAACGCACCGTTGATGTGCTCGGGCTCGCTCTTGCCCGTGATGCTGATGATGCGTCCCCATTTGTTAGCAATCATTTGGTCAATCAATGCGTCGGCCAATTGGCGTGGGCGGTGAAAATTAAGCGTCATGGCCTCTTGCCACTGCTCTTCACTGACGTGCAAATCTTTGAAGCTGCGTGAGCCGCCTGCGTTGTTAATCAAGATGTCGACTTGGCCTAATGCTTTGAGGCTAGCCGCTGCTAAGGCGGTAGAGGCATCATCAGCATACATATCTTGCGCAATGAGTATGGGCGGTACACCGCCTGCGGCGACAATTTCTGCGGCGACTTCCTCAAGTTTTTCTAGCCGACGTGCCGTCAGCGCTAAACGCACACCCTCGCTGGCGAGTGATAGCGCAATCCCTCGCCCAATACCGACACTAGCACCCGTGACTAAAGCCGTCTTACCTTTGAGTTGCATGTCCATGAATCAGCTCCTTTGCATTGAAAGATGCCATTGTTAAAAAAATCTCAATATTTGTAAATTGCATAATTCACATCTATTTATGCAAAAAATAGACGCTTATGAAATCCAAGTTCGATATTGCCGATTTGCAAGCCTTTAACGCGGTCGCCAATCTGGGTGCGTTTAGTGCCGCAGCGATTAGCATTCATTTGTCTCAGCCAGCGCTGAGTCGGCGTATTGATAAATTGGAAGCGGCGCTGGGTATTCAACTGTTTGATCGCACCACAAGGCGTGTCAATCTAACCGCCGTGGGGCGTGACTTTGCGCGCAAAACGCAGGGACTGTTGGATCACTTGGATGACATGTTGCTGGACGTAGCCGACATTGCAGCCACGCGCATGGGTGAGGTAAGTATTGCTTGCGTTCATTCTGCCGCGTGGCATTTTTTACCTCCTTTTCTAGCCAAGTTTTATGAGGCTTATCCGCGCATCCGCGTTCGTGTGCAAGACGGAAGTGCCAACGAAGTGCTGACCGATGTAATGAAGGGGCATGCCGATTTGGGCATCAACTTCATGGGGGCGGAGGAAAGTGATATTGAATTTAAGACGTTACTGGACGAGCGTTTTGTCTTGGCTTGTTCGCGTCATCATCCGTTAGCTGCAAGGGAGTACGTGGCGTGGTCAGAGTTAAAAATGTATCACGTCATAGGTCTAGGGAAAAGCTCGGGCAACCGTTTGGTGCTGGACTTGGCACTGGCCAAGGTAGCGAATAGACCGACTACTTTTTATGAAGCTCAGCATGTGCAAGCTCAGCTTGGGATGGTGGAGGCGGGCATTGGTGTGGCGGCAGTGCCTGCCTCAGCACTTGCTTATCAATCAGAGGCGGCATCCTTAGTCGCTGTGCCCTTGGTGTCGCCCGTGGTTGAGCGGCGACTAGGACTAATTATGCGCAAGGGGCGATCACTCACCCCTGCGGCGCAATTATTTAAATCAATCCTTCAGTCTTCATAGCGGCTTGGACCGCAGGACGTGCTGCGACACGAGCACGGAAAGCGACAAGGTTCGCAAGGCCGCTGATGTCAATTTTTGTAGGGATAGTCCAGTTATTGACGGTGAATAAATAGGCATCGGCGACCGTAAAGTGATTTACCATCACGCAGTCTTTGCCTGCCAGCATTTTGCCAGCGTAGGTTAGGCGAGAGATTTTTTCAAGCACCAAGTTGGCAAAGTCTTCAACGATGGCGGGGCCTTCGGTGAGGCGTGTGCCGTCATCTAGCTCTAGCAATGGCGTGCTTTTCAAGCCTGATAGCGCGTGGTAAAAACCGCTTGCATAGCACGGGTTTCTACGTATATAATGAGCGGCTTTGCTATACTTTACGTATGTTTGATGACTTTGATTCACGTCCTGAGATTCGAACACTAAACAAGGAAGAGGCGGCTGTGGTGAGGGCTCTTAACCCGCCTTTGAATCCTTGGAGGGTGGTGGGTTGGCAGGTGGTGGTGGTATTGGCTTCTATGCTTTTGGCATTGGTGCTGACGAAAAAAATGGCGGTCATGTATTCGTTGGCTTGGGGTGGTTTGTGCGTTGTGGTGCCTGCAGCGGTTTTCGCGCGGGGATTGATGAGCAAGGCTGCCTTAGTGAACGCGGGGTCTGCTACCGCTGGATTTTTTTTGTGGGAAGTAGTAAAGATTGGTTTGACTTTGGCGATGCTATTTGCGGCGCCTCGTGTCATGCAAATAGTAGGACAAGATTTAAGCTGGCTTGCCATGTTGGTTGGGCTGGTGGTGACGATGAAAGTTTACTGGTTGGCGTTGCTATGCAAGCCAGCGGTCAGGCAAGCGACACATAATTAACGAACATTAGATTTAAAGATTCTTAAAAATGGCTGAAACCTCTGCAATTGAACATGGACCGACCGCTGGTGAATACATCGGTCACCACCTGACCCATTGGCAGTCGGGAAAGCAAAACGGAATCATTGACTTTTCCGTTTTTAATATTGACTCTCTCATTTGGTCAATCACGCTTGGTGTTTTGGGCTTGTTTGTGATGTGGCGTGTGGCTAAAAACATGACTTCGGGTGTGCCGAATCGTATGCAGGCCGCGGTTGAGCTCCTTCTCGAGTACGTCGATACGCAGGCCAAATCAATTGTTCATAACGCAACCTCACGCAAGTTTGTGGGTCCCTTGGCGTTGACGGTGTTCATGTGGGTGTTTTTGCTTAACTCCATGGATTTCTTGCCGATTGATTTGTTTCATAAAATTTTCGAAGTCACGGGCATTGATCACTCGATTCACTACTTCCGCGTCGTGCCAACGGCTGATCTTTCTAGTACGTTGGGCATGTCCACCGCAGTTTTACTGGTTTGCCTCTACTACAACATCAAAATCAAAGGTCTTGGCGGCTGGGGTCATGAGATGATTAGTGCGCCATTTGGTACGGTTCACCTGAAGCTCGCTAATCCTTTAACGTGGTTCGGTTTTGTTCTAATGTCTGTTTTAAATTTGGGTATGCAGCTCATTGAATTTACGGCTAAGACCGTGTCTCATGGCATGCGATTGTTTGGCAATATGTATGCGGGTGAGCTTGTCTTTATGCTAATTGCGCTGATGGGTGCAGTGGGCTTTGGTTCGACCACTGGTTGGATCATGTGGTTTGCGCATGTGATTGTTGGTCTTGGCTGGGCGATCTTTCATATTTTGATTGTGGCGCTACAAGCCTTTATTTTTATGATGCTGACCTTGGTGTATGTTGGTCAGGCTCACGACGCGCATTAATTTTTCGTATTTATTTAGATTTTCCGTAGGTTTTTTCTTTTTCTTTAACTATCCATTCTTTTTAGGAGCTTCAAAATGGAACACGTACTTGGCTTTGTCGCATTGGCAGCTGGTTTGATTATTGGTTTGGGCGCAGTTGGCGCTTGTATCGGCATCGGCATCATGGGTAGCAAATACCTTGAGTCTGCTGCTCGTCAGCCTGAGCTCATGAATGAGTTGCAGACAAAAATGTTCTTGTTGGCTGGTCTGATTGACGCGGCTTTCCTGATTGGTGTTGGTATCGCGATGATGTTTGCGTTTGCTAACCCGTTCGTTCTGGTTAAGTAATCTGGAGCTGTTGTGAGTATTAACGCAACATTCTTTGCGCAGCTCGCCGTTCTGTTTCTGTTGGTGCTCTTCACGATGAAATTCGTGTGGCCCATCATCACGACAGCGCTGGACGAGCGTGTGCTACAAGTTAAGGCGGGCTTAGACGCTGCCGATAACGCTAAGTTGGAACTTGCTGCTGCTAACAAGCGCGTTGAGTCTGAATTGGCGTCGTCGCGTGGTGATGCTGCTGCTCGCTTGGCAGACGCCGAACGTCGTGCGCAAGTGATGGTCGAAGAGGCTAAAGCGCGTGCATCTGACGAAGGCGCCAAGATTGTCGCTGCTGCTAAGGCTGAGGCTGAAGCTCAAAGCGTACAAGTGCGCGAAGCGCTGCGCGAGCAAGTTGCTGCTCTTGCCGTTAAAGGCGCTGAGCAAATTTTGCGCCGCGAAGTCAATAGCGCTGTCCATGCTGACCTTTTGGGTCAGCTTAAAAAAGAACTGTAAGAGTACACCATGGCTGAAATTGCAACCATCGCTCGCCCCTATGCGGAGGCCTTGTTTCAGGCGTCAAAGTCTGATTTGGGTGGCGCACAAGTTTGGCTAAATAGCTTTGCGGCTGTGGCGGCAGATGCTGCGCTGCTCCAGTTTGCAGCTAACCCAAAGGCGACGAACGCGCAAGTGATTGATCTCGTGCTGTCGGTGTCAAAGGTTCAGGCCAGCTCTCCTGCGAATACCGCTGCGGCGACTAATTTTTTAAGTGCCGTTGTTGAAAACGGCCGCTTGAATGCGCTTGGCGAAATTGCCGCACAATTTCAAAAGCTTAAAAATATGGCACAAGGTGTCAATGACGCTGTGATCTATAGCGCTTTTGCCATCGATGACGCAGCACTGGCAGACCTCGTGGTTTTGCTAGAGGGGCGTTTTGCACGCAAGCTTCGCGCTTCTGTGCAAATTGACGAGAGCTTAATTGGTGGTGTACGTGTAGTGGTGGGTGATGAAGTGCTTGACACTTCGGTGCGAGCCCGCTTGGATCAAATGAAAGCGGCGCTGATCGCGTAAGCGGCATCAGCACGTTGTTACGAATTTATTGAATTAAACAAAGAAGGACGAGTCATGCAACTCAATTCCGCAGAAATTTCCGAGCAAATTAAGAACCGTATCGAAGGCTTGACGGCTAACACTGATGTGCGTAACCAAGGTACGGTTGTGTCCGTGACCGACGGTATTGTGCGTATTCACGGCCTGTCTGACGTGATGCAGGGCGAGATGCTTGAGTTCCCTGCTGGTGCTGATGGTCAGCCATCGTTTGGCCTTGCGCTGAACTTGGAGCGTGACTCGGTGGGCGCTGTTATTTTGGGTGCTTACGAGCACATTTCTGAAGGTAACACTGTCAAATGCACGGGCCGCATTTTGGAAGTACCAGTCGGTCCTGAATTGATTGGCCGCGTGGTCAATGCACTGGGTCAACCGATTGACGGCAAAGGACCGATCAATGCCAAGATGACCGACGTGATTGAAAAAGTTGCACCAGGCGTGATTGCCCGTAAATCGGTGGATCAGCCTTTGCAAACAGGTCTCAAGTCGATTGACTCGATGGTGCCAGTAGGTCGTGGTCAGCGCGAACTGATTATTGGCGACCGCCAAACAGGTAAGACGGCTGTCGCCATTGATGCCATCATTAATCAAAAAGGTCAAAACGTCACTTGCGTGTATGTTGCGATTGGTCAAAAAGCATCGTCTGTTAAAAACGTGGTGCGCTCACTCGAGCAAGCTGGCGCAATGGCTTACACCATTGTGGTGGCGGCGACGGCTTCTGAATCTGCTGCGATGCAGTATGTGTCGGCCTATTCGGGTTGCACGATGGGCGAATACTTCCGCGACCGCGGCGAAGACGCACTGATCGTCTATGATGATTTGTCCAAGCAAGCGGTGGCGTATCGCCAAGTGTCTTTGTTACTCCGTCGTCCACCAGGCCGTGAAGCATATCCTGGCGACGTGTTCTATCTCCACAGCCGTTTGCTGGAGCGTGCCTCGCGCGTGAATGCCGATTACGTCGAAGCCTTCACCAAGGGCGAAGTCAAAGGCAAAACGGGTTCACTGACTGCATTGCCAATTATCGAAACTCAAGCAGGTGACGTGTCGGCATTCGTGCCAACCAACGTGATCTCTATTACTGACGGTCAGATCTTCTTAGAAACCTCGCTCTTTAATGCGGGTATTCGCCCTGCGATTAACGCTGGTATTTCGGTATCCCGCGTTGGCGGTGCTGCACAAACGAAGTTGATCAAAAACCTCTCTGGTGGTATTCGTACCGACTTGGCGCAGTACCGTGAACTCGCAGCGTTCGCGCAGTTTGCATCTGACCTTGACGAAGCAACCCGTAAACAGCTTGATCGTGGTGCTCGCGTGACAGAACTTTTGAAGCAAGCCCAGTACAGCCCACAATCCATCAGTATCATGGCGTCGACCTTGTATGCCGTGAACAAAGGCTTTATGGACGATATCGAAGTCAAGAAAGTCTTGGCATTCGAATCAGGCATGCACAGCTATTTGAAAGACAAACACGCACCGCTGCTCGCTAAGCTGGAAGCTGCAAAGGCGATGGACAAGGACGCAGAAGCTGAATTGAACGGCGCGATTGCAGCCTTCAAAAAGACTTTCGCTTAATTTCCCTTACCTACGTCACAAGGAGCCAACATGGCATCAGGTAAGGAAATTAGGGGCAAGATCAAATCGGTGGAAAACACCAAGAAGATCACGAAGGCGATGGAAATGGTCGCCGCCTCAAAAATGCGTAAGGCGCAAGAGCGTATGCGTGCGGCACGTCCGTACAGCGAAAAGGTGCGTAACATTGCTGCGAACTTGGGCAAGGCTAATCCTGAATACACACATGCTTTCATGAAAAGCAACGATGCCAAGACTGCGGGTTTCATTGTCGTGACGACCGATAAAGGTTTGTGCGGCGGTATGAATACCAACATCTTGCGCGCGGTGACCAACAAAATCAAAGACCTGCAAACGGCTGGCATCGGCACGCAAGCGGTGGCGATTGGCAACAAGGGCTTGGGATTTTTGAATCGTGTGGGCGCTAAAGTGGTATCGCATGTCACGCAGCTTGGTGACAAGCCGCATTTAGATGCGTTGATTGGCCCTACCAAGGTATTGCTGGACGCTTACGCCAAGGGCGAAGTCAATGCAGTTTATCTGTGCTACACCCGTTTCATCAATACGATGAAGCAAGAGCCCGTCATCATGCAACTTTTGCCATTGTCGGCAGAGACGATGCAAGCCGAGTCCAAAGATGCGGGCGGACATGCTTGGGATTATTTGTATGAGCCGGATCCACAAACCGTGATTGATGAGCTACTCGTTCGCTATACCGAATCTTTGGTCTACCAAGCGGTGGCAGAGAACATGGCCTCTGAGCAATCAGCACGTATGGTGGCGATGAAGTCTGCTACCGATAACGCAGGCGAAGTGATTGGCGAGTTGAAATTGGTTTACAACAAAACCCGCCAAGCGGCCATTACTAAAGAATTGTCAGAGATCGTCGCTGGTGCAGCGGCTGTCTAAACGCTTTATTGAACTTAATTGAAATTTAATTGCTGGAGCAAAAAATGAAAGCCCAAGGAAAAATCGTACAAGTGATCGGCGCTGTGGTTGACGTGGAATTTCCACGCGATCAAATGCCTAAGATTTATGATGCACTCAAAATGGAAGGTTCTGCGCTGACCTTGGAAGTGCAGCAGCAATTAGGCGATGGAATCGTCCGCGCGATTGCGCTGGGCTCCTCTGACGGCCTACGCCGTGGCATCATGGTGTACAACACCGATGCGTCTATTACCGTACCTGTTGGCAAAGCCACACTCGGTCGCATCATGGACGTGCTCGGCAGCCCCATTGACGAGCGCGGCCCTGTGGATCAAACACAAACCGCTTCGATTCACCGCACTGCGCCAACGTATGACGAACTCAGCCCTTCGCAAGAATTGCTAGAGACCGGCATCAAAGTGATTGACTTGATCTGTCCGTTTGCTAAAGGCGGCAAGGTTGGACTGTTTGGCGGTGCTGGCGTGGGCAAGACCGTCAATATGATGGAGCTCATCAACAACATTGCTAAAGCGCATAGCGGCGTCTCCGTGTTCGCTGGCGTGGGTGAGCGTACTCGCGAAGGTAACGATTTTTACCACGAAATGGCTGACTCTAAAGTGGTTGACTTAGATAATTTGGAAAACTCCAAAGTTGCGATGGTTTACGGTCAGATGAATGAGCCACCAGGCAACCGTTTGCGCGTGGCTTTGACGGGTCTCACGATTGCTGAGTCGTTCCGCGACGAAGGCAAAGACGTTTTGTTCTTCGTGGACAACATTTACCGTTACACACTCGCTGGTACAGAAGTGTCTGCTCTCTTGGGTCGTATGCCTTCCGCTGTGGGCTACCAGCCAACATTGGCCGAAGAAATGGGTCGTCTGCAAGAGCGTATTACATCGACTAAAGTCGGTTCGATTACGTCGATTCAAGCCGTTTACGTGCCAGCGGATGATTACACCGACCCTTCACCTGCGACGACGTTTGCACATTTGGACTCCACTGTCGCCTTGTCGCGCGAAATTGCTTCGTTAGGCATCTATCCTGCCGTGGATCCACTCGACTCTACCAGCCGCCAGCTCGATCCACTCGTTGTGGGTGAAGATCACTACAACACTGCACGTGCTGTGCAAGGTACGCTGCAGCGTTACAAAGAACTTCGTGACATTATTGCGATTTTGGGTATGGACGAGCTCGCCCCAGACGATAAATTGGCCGTTGCACGTGCGCGCAAGATTCAGCGTTTCCTGAGCCAACCTTTCCACGTGGCTGAAGTCTTTACGGGTTCGCCTGGCAAGTACGTGCCATTAGCTGAAACCATTCGTGGCTTCAAAATGATTGTGAGCGGCGAGTGCGATCACATGCCAGAACAAGCGTTCTACATGGTTGGTACGATTGACGAAGCCATCGAAAAAGCTAAGAAGGTTTAATCATGAACACGATACACGTTGACGTTGTATCCGCTGAAGAGTCCATCTATTCAGGCGAAGCGATTTTTGTTGCTTTGCCTGGTGAGGTGGGCGAATTGGGTATCAAACCACGCCACACGCCACTGATTACACGCATTCGTCCTGGTACGGTGCGCATTGAAACAGCGGACGGCGGCGAAGAGTTCATCTTCGTTGCTGGCGGACTTTTAGAAGTTCAGCCTAACTGCGTGACGGTGCTTTCTGATACGGCCGTTCGAGGTAAAGACTTGGATGAAGAAAAAGCCAATGCAGCTAAACAAGCCGCAGAAGAAGCTTTGAAAAACGCTAAGAGCGATATCGACTTAGCGAAAGCACAATCTGAACTGACAGTGCTTGCTGCCCAGTTCGCAGCGTTGCGTCGCTTTCGCGATAAAAAATAAGGCCATTGGCTTAAGACGTACGAGCAGCCGCGATAATCTAGCGCAATATGTTAGATGATCGCGCCAAACTTCTACTTCAAACGCTAGTCGAGCGCTACATTGCCGACGGCACTCCCGTTGGATCCCGCACACTTTCGAAAGCACCTGGACTAGAGCTTTCTGCGGCCACGATCCGTAATGTCATGGCTGACTTAGAAGATCTTGGCCTGATTGTCAGTCCGCACACATCGGCGGGGCGAGTGCCAACCGCTCGTGGCTATCGTTTGTTTGTTGACTCGATGCTGACTGTACAACGAGATGGGTTATCGGGTATGCCATTAGAGCTGCCTGCTGAACAGCCGCAAAAAGTGATTGCCAATGCGGCGAACTTACTATCTAGTCTTTCGCAATTTGTTGGTGTCGTTCTCGCTCCTAAGCGTAGCGCCATATTCAAGCACATCGAGTTTTTACGTCTCTCGGAAAAACGATATTTGGTCATCATCGTCTCACCAGAAGGTGACGTGCAAAATCGCGTCATCTTTACACCGACGGATTACTCCCAAAGCCAGTTAATTGAGGCATCCAACTATTTGAATGCGCATTACGCGGGGCTAGAGATGGAACAAGTGCGGCTGCAGCTTAAAGCAGAGCTGGAGTCCTTACAGGGCGAAATCGCCAGTCTTATGCAGGCTGCAGTGCAAGCCAGCTCAGACGCCATGAGTCAGCCTGCGGACGAAGTTGTCATCTCGGGTGAGCGCAACTTGCTGTCGGTATCAGACTTTGCAAGTGACATGGGACAACTACGCCGCACCTTTGATATGTTCGAGCAAAAAACACAGTTACTGCATTTGCTGGACACCTCAGCGCAAGCGCAGGGCGTGCGTATTTATATTGGTGGCGAGAGCCAAATTGTGCCTTTTGAAGAGCTCTCTGTGGTCAGTGCACCCTATAAAGTTGATGGTCAAATTGTTGGAACATTGGGTGTCATTGGCCCGACCCGAATGCCTTACGAACGTATGATCCGCATCGTAGACATTACGTCTAGATTAGTTAGTAATGCCCTTAGTCATCAAAAATGAAAGCCTACCTATGAAACTTGATTCCAGTATATTTAAAGCTTACGACATTCGCGGCATTACGCCAACATCTCTTAATCCAGAGGTTGCTCGGCGCCTTGGTCGTGCGTTTGGTACGCATGCTATTAAGTGCGGCGAATCCGTCGTGGCGGTAGGACGCGATGGTCGGCTGTCTGGCTTGGGCTTGTCGCAAGCCTTAATCCATGGCCTGTGCGAAGCAGGTGTGGATGTAATCGATGTTGGCATGGTGACAACGCCAATGCTTTATTTTGCAGCCAATACGCTTTGCAAGAGCGGCATTCAGATCACCGGTAGTCACAACCCACGTGACTACAACGGCTTCAAAATGGTCTTGGGCGGGCGCGCCATTTATGGTGACGAAATTCAAACGTTGCACCGCATGATGGAAGAATTAGACTGGGACAAGCCCGTCACAGGCCAAGTCTCTCAGGTCAATATCGATGGGGCATACAGCCAGCGCATCGAGGGTGACATTCGACTGAAGCGCCCAATGAAGATCGTGATCGATTCGGGCAATGGCATTGCGGGCGCAAGCGCCCCTGCTATCTTTCGGGCACTAGGTTGCGAAGTGATTGAGCTTTTTAGCGAAGTCGATGGTAATTTCCCCAATCACCACCCCGATCCAAGCAAGCCTGAGAATCTGCGAGACTTGATGGCAGCGCTCAAAGATTCAGATGCTGAACTCGGTCTTGCATTTGATGGTGATGGCGATCGGCTTGGCATCGTGACCAAAGGCGGCAACAATATTTATCCTGACCGACAAATGATGCTTTTTGCACAGGATGTCTTATCGCGTGTGCCTGGTGCAACCATTTTGTTTGACGTCAAGTGCAGCCAACGTCTCGCACCCACGATTGAAGCTGCGGGTGGTAAGGCGCTGATGTTCAAAACAGGACATTCCCTCATTAAAGCAAAGATGCGTGAAATTGATACCGCCACCGTGCGCCCAGATGGGCAAGCACAGGCGGCTCTTGGCGGTGAAATGAGTGGGCACATCTTCTTCAAAGAGCGTTGGTATGGTTTTGATGACGGCACTTACGCGGGGGCACGGTTGTTGGAAATTTTGAGTGCCAGTCCAGATGGGAATGCCGTATTAGATGCGCTTCCTACAAGTTTTTCTACGCCGGAGTTAAACGTGGGATGCCATGAAGGCGAACCTCCAAAATTGGTTGCTGAACTGCAAGACTTGGCTAAAACTTATGCACCATTTGCAAATGCAAAAATCAATTCAATTGATGGTTTGCGTGTTGATTGGGATGATGGTTTTGGACTAATACGTGCCTCTAATACGACGCCTGTTTTGGTCTTGCGTTTTGAAGGTCATACTGAAGTAGCGCTACACCGTATTGAATTTGACATGATGGCACTATTGAAAATGGTGAAGTCGGATGTGAGCTTTGCGGCGGGACATTAAGTTGCGCATTCTTCTAGTCAAACTTTCATCTTTAGGCGATGTGGTGCAAACAATGCCCGTGGTTACGGATATCTTGGCGGTGCATCCAGATGCCGAAATCGATTGGGTCGTAGAAGAAGCCTTTGCACCACTGGTGGCACGCCTTCAAGGTGTGAGCCGCGTGATTCCGATTGGACTGAGGCGTTGGCGAAAAACATGGTGGACTAGCAAGACAAGACTAGAGCGTGCCGTGTTTAAGGTGCAGCTGAGAGCACAAACGTATGACGTTGTGATGGATTGTCAAGGATTGACAAAGTCGGCCTTGGTCGCGCGCATAGCAAACATCACTAGCGAAGGCTTGCGCGGCAGCTTTGCAAACAAAAGCGAGGCCTGTGCATATGAGTGGCCAGTCAAGTATTTACTGACTCATAACCAGGCCATGCCCAAACGAATTCATGCTATTGCGCGAACGCGTTTGCTTGCCTCTAAGTTGCTTGGCTACGAGCCCGCCCAGCTGCCACAAGTTGCTTTTAAAAATTTACCCGTAAGAAAGGACGCGCCTAGCCAGATCATGTTCACGCATGGTACGACGCGTTTAGATAATGAGTGGCCGCAGTGGAAATGGGAGAACCTAAGTGCCATGCTCACGAAGCATGGGAAGCATCAAATCTTGTTACCGCATGCCAATGCCCGCGAGTTAGCCGTCTGCTCCGGTATTAAGCGATATGTGGGTAAATCGGCTGAAATTTTGCCGCGTATGGGGCTATCTGGGCTACTGGATGTGATGTCACTGTGTCAAGGTGTCATTGGTGTGGACTCGGGGCTCTCGCACATGGCGGTAGCCCTTGGACTGCCGCATATACAAATTTTTAGCCAAGACCGTGCGTGGCGAGCTGGGCCTGTGGATGTGCCGCACCAATTGGCTTTGGGTGGACTGCAGGCTCCTAGTGTGCAGGAGGTTGCTCAGGCTTGGAGTAGCGTTGCCGAAATCATGACGGCATGATGCTTGCGCTCTATTCATTTTTTGTTTGGGTATTGCAACCATGGGTCCGCCGTAAGCTGAAACGTAGAGCTATCGTAGAGCCTTTGTACGGCGAGTTCATGGATGAGCGCTTTGGTCGCTACGACGCCAAACTAAAGTCGTTCAATGTAAATGGCTATATGGTAGTTTGGATTCACGCCGTGTCATTAGGCGAAACTCGTGCCGCAGCCCTCTTGCTCCAAGAGCTGCGACTCGCCATTCCAAACATGCGATTACTACTGACAAATGGTACAGCTACTGGGCGTGCAGAGGGCGCCAAGTTATTGCAAGACGGTGACATCCAAGTTTGGCAGCCGTGGGATACGCAGGCAGCAACGAGTGCTTTTATGGCGTGTTTTAAGCCAGCGCTAGGTGTTTTAATGGAGACGGAGCTTTGGCCAAATTTAATTCACAGCGCGAACAAGGCGAGTGTGCCTGTGGTGTTAGCGAATGCGAGACTGAGTGAAAAGTCCTTTAAAAAATCACAGCAATGGTTTTCTAAGCAACTTGCAACCTATGCCTACCGAGGCCTGACGGCGGTTTATGCACAAACAAACGAAGATGCTCGGCGACTAGCGCATGTGGGTGCAAGAGCGGATGGCGTTTTTGGCAATTTGAAATTTGATATCACGCCAAACAGCGAGCAATTAGCCCAAGCTGAGTCTGTTCGCAGAACACTTGCCAAACCTGTTATCGTTTTTGCAAGCTCACGTGAAGGCGAGGAAGCTGCATTTTTAACCGCATTGCAAACTTTTCCCAACAACGTGCAGCACAGCGCTCAGTGGCTTATCGTACCGCGTCATCCGCAGCGCTTCGATGAAGTGGCCGAACTCATTAAAGCGGCAGGTTTTGCCGTTACTCGTCGCCATGGCTGGACAGGCAATTCCATTTGGCTAGGCGACAGTTTGGGGGAGATGGCGTTTTACTATGGACTCTCATCCGCAGCGTTATTAGGCGGAAGCTTTGAGCGGCTGGGGGGGCAAAATTTGATTGAATCGCTGGCCTGTGGTTGTCCCATCGTGATGGGACCGCATACATTTAATTTCGAAGAGGCCGCTAGTCTAGCGGCCTTATCCCGTGTGGCCTTCAAGGTGGATGGCTTCACAAGCGCCATCCAGCAAGGGCTAGCGCTTAGCGAACAGGGCGGCTTTAATAAAAATGCCGCCCATCGTTTTGTTGAAGCGCACCGCGGTGCAGCTGTCCGTACAGCTGCGGCGATACAAACAATGCTGCCTTGATTTACTTGGCTAGCAGCGTATTAATGGGCGCGAGATCGGCTTCCTTCAAGCTACCGTTGGCTTGGCGTAGTTTAAGTTGTCCAATCAACACGTTGTAGCGAGCCACAGCTAAATCACGCTTTGTTTGATACAGCTGGCTTTGCGCGTTCAGCACATCAATGTTGATGCGTACGCCAACTTGATAACCTAGTTTGTTGGAGTCGAGTGCACTTTGACTTGATTTCTCTGCGGCTTCGAAAGCGCTAACAGAACTAATGCCTGAGAGAACGCCAAAGTAGGCCGTCCGCGTGGCTTGCGCCACCGTCCGCTTGGCATTTTCTAAATCAATTCTTGCTTTTTCTTCAAGCGCCAATGTTTGCTTTAAACGGTTTTGCGTGGCAAAACCAGCGAAGAGTGGAACGGTGAGGGTAATACCCGCTTGGCCTAAAAAATAACGTGAATCAGTGACGCTATTACCGGCAACAGCGCCAGCAATATTGGTGGTGTTGTTTAAATTAATAAAACCGTCTAAAGTGGGCTTGTGACCGGCACGCGACTTGTCATTTTCTAACACGGCGACATCCAGGGCCATTTGCGCGGAGCGTACGGTTGGATGAACTTCTTGCGAAGCATCGACCCACTGGGCCATATCAGCATCTTTCAGTATGGGTAAGACCGTACCCGCACGCAAACCATAGGGTTCGGCAGGCTTACCCACCAAGGTATTTAAAGCTAGTTGCTTGACGCGAAAATCGTTTTCGGCGGCAATCTCTTGCGCGCGTGCAAGATCAAACCTTGCTTGTGCTTCGTTGGCATCGGTAATGGTCGACGTGCCAACTTCAAAGTTACGTTTGGCAGATGCCAGTTGCTCGGCGACGGCGGCTTTTTGCGCACGAACTAAGGTCAAACTGTCTTTACTGGCGAGCACATCAAAATAGGCTTGGCTGAGTCGCACCATTAAATCTTGCTCTGCTGCTTGAATTTGTGCATCAGCCAGCATAAGTTGCTTTAGCCCTTGGTTATAGGTTGCTAAGTTACCAGGACGATACAGCGGTTGTGTTGCTGTAATGCCGTAGCTGCGCGTACCAAAATACCGTTCAGAATTGGGTGGAGGAAAACCATAAGTAGGGGAAAAATCCGAACGTGAGACTGAACCACTAAATCCGATGGTCGGCAATAAATTGGCTTTAGCTTGATCGGACAACGCTATGTTGGCATCAAACTGCGCTTTACTCGACAAAAAAGTCGCATCGTAAGTGCGAGCGGATTCGTACAGATCCGACAGGCTTTGCGCAAATGCATGGGTAGTTGCAAGGCTAAGCGCCATAGTGGCTGCAACAAGAGTGAGAGAAAAACGTTTCATGCCAATTGACCTTTTTAGTATTGAGGAACGCCTGAGTCGACGAACTGCGACCAAGCTGCAATGCCGCCAGCGATATTGGCGACGTTCGTAAATCCGTTTTGCATTAAATACTGCGCGACTCGCTGGCTACGTGCGCCGTGGTGGCACAGGCAAGCAATGGGTGCATTCACATCCAAGTCGGTTAGGCGCGCAGGCGTGTCATTCATCGGAATGTGTTTGAGCGTGAAGCCATCAGCTATCACGCTGGCTGTGGCTAATTCCCAGTCTTCTCGCACGTCGAGCAACGTAACGGCTGCACTTTGCGCGCCAATCCAGTCTTTGAACTGAGTGGGTTCTATTTGAGCAATCATGTGTGCCTAGGTTAGAACGTAAAAGCTTCCAGCTCAGGGAATCCTGCAAGCCTTGGTGCTAGTGTGTCCCAAGGCTGCGTGATCTGTAAGCCTTGCGGGCCGTGGCTTGTACGGGTGACTAGCGTCATGCGCATCACAGGCTCTTCACCCACAATGGCGACCAAGCGCCCACCGATTTTGAGCTTAGCAGTCAAGGCATCTGGGATTTCAGCAACTGAGCCAGACAGCACAATCACATCAAATTCGCCGTGGATGGCGTCGAAGTCAGAGCCATCAGCAACCTTAACGTCTACGTTGGCAACAATGGCCTGACTGAGGTTTTGAATCGCTTGCGCTGCTAATTCGGGGTTGATTTCTAAGCTGAGCACATGTTTAGACATCCGCCCGAGTAGTGCCGCCATGTAGCCTGAACCCGTACCGATTTCTAATACGTTCTCTGTCCCCGTCAGCTGTACATCTTGCAGCAGTCGCGCTTCGACTTTGGGTGCCAGCATCGAGGTGTTGTTGCCCAGTGGTAATTCAAAATCGCCAAAAGCAAGACTTTTATGCGCAGCACACACAAAGTCCTCGCGCTTCACTTCAGAGAGTAATTGCAAAACGCGGGTGTCTAGGACGTTCCAAGGGCGGATTTGCTGCTCGATCATGTTGAAGCGAGCTAGTTCGATTGGGGAGAGATTGTGATTATTCATAGGGGAATGATTTTACTGGGATGGCGTAAAGTTTTATGTCGGTGCTGTAGCGCTATTGCCCGTCCATTTAGCTTTTGCCCAAATGGTTAAATCATCCAAATAGCAATAAATGACGGGCACCACCACCAGTGTGAGGATAGATGAGGTAATCACGCCGCCAATCACGGCTTGCCCCATGGGGGCGCGTTGTTCAGAGCCCTCTGATAGCGCAAAAGCGAGCGGCACCATGCCAAAAATCATGGCAAGGGTGGTCATCAAAATCGGACGCAAACGAACTTTGGCGGCGTGCAAGAGCGCTTCGGAGCGCGCCATGCCTTCTTCGCGGCTGCGAATGGCAAAATCCACCAGCAAGATGGCGTTCTTGGTGACCAAGCCCATCAGCATGATGACACCGATGATGGAGAACATGGAGAGGGTGGATCGAAACGCCATCAGCGCAATCACCACGCCGATTAAGGTGAGTGGAAGCGAGCTCATGAGCGCAATCGGTTGAATAAAACTTTTAAATTGACTTGCCAGCACCATGTAGATGAAGATGATCGCCATCAACAAGGCGGAGATGGCGTAGCCAAACGACTCAGTCATGTTCTTGGTTGAACCGCTAAATTGGTAGCCATAGCCTGGCGGAAAGTTAATGGACTCTAGTTCGCGCTTAATGCCTGCGGACACTTCGCCAGCTGCTACGCCATAGGTGTTCGCGTTAATCGCCACTTCGCGCTGTAAGTCTCTGCGGTTGATTTGATTCGCACCCGTGGACTCCACTACCGTCGCCACTTGATTGAGCCTCACCACGCGGGAGGTCCCGTCGCTATTGGCTCCCACGACAAAGGGTAGTCGCTCAAGATCGGCGGGTGTGCGGCGGTTATCGGGCGCTAGGCGTACATTGACGTCATAGGTCTGATCGTTTTGCGCGCGCCAATTGCCCACTGTTTGCCCTGCCACCAAGGTGCGTAATTGCGAACCAATCTGTGCGGTGGAGAGGCCTGCATCCAAGGCTTGTTCGCGTTTCATTTCCACATTAATCGTCGGCTTGTCGGCTTTGACGCTGGAGTCCAAATCGACCAAGCCTTTGACGCTACGAATTTTGTCCATCGTCATTTTGGCGAGGCGCTCCAATTCGTGCTGATCTGTTCCAGTGAGTGAAAACTCCACTTGCTTGTTGCCGCCAACTGCATCCAACAAACCCACGTGCGTGACAGTAATGCCCGCAACTTTAGCGAGTCGATCACGAAGAAGCGCGGACATTTGATCGACACTCATCTTACGATCACGTCTATCAACCATACGCACATACATGGCAGCATAAATTTTGCCACTCGCAGTGCCCGCATTGACCGTAGAGAGTGTGTAACGCACTTCGGGGAACTCTCGCACAATGCCTTCGACTTGTTTAACTTTGGCTTCTGTGTTCTCAAGCGATGAGCCCACAGGCGTATAAAAGTTGATTGAAGTCTCAGAAAAATCAGCCTTGGGAACAAATTCTGTGCCAAGAAGCGGCACCATCATGAGACTGGCAATAAATATCCCTAGCGCAGCCCATACGGTGAGGGCCTTGTGAGCCAATGCCCAGCGCAAGGCGTCTTGGTATTGATGCTCTAGCCACGTGGTTGCGCGATCAAACCCATCCGTCACACGACCAATGCTCATGCCGTAGAGCCGTTCCATGCGCGTCGAGTTATCAGCAGTGAGGGGAACTTTGGGCTTGCCGTGCGCGTCAATGGCGGGGTCGTGCCAAATAGAAGACAGCATAGGGTCGAGCGTAAAACTGACAAACATCGAGACCAATACCGCTGCGACAATGGTGATACCAAACTGATGGAAAAACTTACCGATGATTCCACCCATAAATCCAACCGGCAAAAACACCGCCACGATGGATAGCGTGGTCGCTAGCACCGCCAAACCAATTTCCTTCGTGCCATCCATCGAGGCTTGATACGGCGTTTTACCCATTTGTACGTGACGCACAATGTTTTCACGCACCACAATCGCGTCGTCAATCAAGAGACCGACGCAAAGCGACAACGCCATCAACGTAATCATGTTGATGGTGAAGCCAAACATATTCATAAACAAGAAGGTGGCGATGAGCGAGATGGGTAGGGTCAGTCCTGTGATGACCGTGGAGCGCCATGAATTCAAGAACAAAAACACGATCAAAATCGTGAGTAAAGCCCCTTCAATCAAGGTGCGGCGCACGTTTTCAACACCGACACGAATGGGGCGTGAGGTATCGTTGACGGCCTCTAAGCGGATGCTATTGTTACCAGCCGCTTTAAGTTGCGCCTGCATGTCTTTAAGTGTCTGATTAAGTCCATCTACCACCGCAATCGTGTTTTCATCTTGTGACTTTTGAACCGATAACAGCAGCGTGCGCTCGCCGTTATAAAGCGCCACGCTCTCCAGTTCAGGGGCACCATCCGACACACGCGCAATTTGCGAGAGACGAATAGATGCACCACCTTTGCGTGCCACGATGATGTTATTGAAGTCGTCAGGCGTCTTCATTCGCGCATCAATTTGCACCGTGCGCTCTTGTGCTAAATTACGAATCGCCCCCACGGGCAGGTCTTGATTTTCACCTTTGACTGCGTTCACCACTTGGTCGGCAGTAACACCAAAACTCTCCATGGCCTGAGCATTCAAGTAGAGATTGATTTCACGTTTTGTGCCACCCACAATTGACACGGCACCCACCCCGCGCACATTTTCCAAGCGCTTTTTAAACACTTGATCAGCCCAACTGGTCAACTCTACTGCGCTCAAAGGTTTTGCATCCGTTCGGGCTGAGCCTGCTTGCGCCTTTTGCGGCAACACCGCCACCGACCACACCGCTTTGCTGGCTGGATCGAAGCGCTGCACGCGAGGCTCTTTCACTTCATCGCGTAAGGTGGGCTTGATCGCCGCTACTTTTTCACGTACATCAATCGCAGCTTGGCGGCCATCGACCGTGAGCTGAAACTCCAAAATGACGACCGATAAGTTTTCGTAACTACGTGATGTGACGGCACTAATGCCAGCAATCGAGTTCACGCCTTCTTCCATTTTTTTACTGACTTCGCTCTCTACTACTTCAGGCGAAGCACCCGGGTATTCGGTGGTAATCACCACGACGGGAATGTCAATATTGGGGAACTGATCGACCTGCAAATCTTTAATTGAAAATGCGCCGAGCACGACGAGGAGCAACATCATCATGGTCGCAAAGACCGGATTTTGTAGCGAGACGCGAGTGAACCACATATCAATTCACCTTGGCTGGTAAGGCTTTAGCCGAAGGCAATACGACAGCAATGCCCTCGCGCACGGCACCCACATTGCCTTGCAAGACAATAGCGCCACTCACCAATCCTTGTGCCGCCACATATTCCATACCGCTTGCTGTGCCGCGTGCGCCAAGCGCCACGGTTTTATGCACGACTTTTTGATTCTCTATGACTTGCACATAGGGCGCGGGTTTGTCATAGCGCACAGCCTCAATAGGGACGGCAATTGAATCAATCTTGGTGGTAGCCAACAAACCTTGCGCATACAAACCTTGGCGCAGACCAGCAGGGTTGTCCAAGGCTAAGTAGACCAATACCGAACGTGAACCCGCCGTTGCGCTCGGGTTGATGCGCACTACGCGAGCACGTAGGGCGGTGCTGGTGCCCTCCACGGCTAGCGTGGCTGTTTGCCCCACACGTACCACGACGGAATCGCTGGGTGCGAGCGTGGCCTCTAATTCCAGACGGCTTAAATCCACAATTTCCACAATGCGGGCATCAATGCCCACGCGCTCTCCAGGCTGGGTATTGCGCACTGAAAGCGTGCCACTAATAGGAGCTAACACTTTCGCGTCGTCTAGCGACTTCTTTGTCACGTCGACACCAGCAAGGGCTGCGGCGTAGTTGGCATTGGCACCATCCAGTGTGGCTTGCGAGGTGTCGAGCGCATTTTTAGAGATGAAATTTTGCTCAACCAATGACTTGTTATTATTGAAATTCTTTTGCGCAATATCGACTTGTGCTTTGGCAGCGTCGGCCGTTTTTTGTGCTTGATTTTGGCGCGCTAAAAACTCAGTGGTATCAATTGTGGCGAGTAATTGCCCTTCCTTGACGAAATCACCTTCACGCACGGTGAGTCCACGCAGCTCGCCAGCGACTTTGGCTTTCACCACCGCATTACTCGCAGCTTTAATGTTGCCCGAAATGGGTAGACCATTTGAGAGTGTCATTGACTTGACAACAAACGTATCGGTAGGCGCAAGCTCGATGCTTACATTAGCTTTTTTGGTCTCTACCGCAAGGGCTAAGGCTGCTGATGCTTTTCGATTCGCAACCCCTTTGCTAATAAACATCACGAGAGCGGCTAAAACCATAAGGGCAAGCGCCCATTTAAGCCATTTTGGAAGTGTTGGGAATTTCATAATTTGTATTGTCTAGGGTCTACAGCACAAAACCAGTCGTTTGCGACGAAATGCTAATTATTGGGAGGGGAGCAATCTTACAAGGGCATCAAACACATCTCGTCCAGCGCCCGTGTTCGGGTTGAACTGGAATGAATCCCGCGTGGTTTTGATGGCAACAGCCTCTGGCACAGGGATTGCTGCGCCCAAACTCGATTGCGCCAGTTGAATTTCACAGGCGCGTTGCAGTGTCCAAAGCCGCGCAAATGCAAGCGGCAAAGTCTCACCTACGGCTAAAAGTCCGTGGTTACGCAAAATCAAGAGCGGCTTATCTCCCATGTTTTGAATGAGGCGCGGCAGTTCGTCCGGGTGAATTGTGATGCCTTCAAAGTCGTGGTATGCCACCAAGTTGTGGAGTTGCGCCGAATAAAAATTGTTTTGCGCAAGCCCCGATGCCGTACACGCCACCGCTACGCCAGCTGTCGTGTGCATGTGCATCACGCAGTGCGCGCCATTAATCGCTTGATGAATGGCAGAGTGCACGCCAATGCCAGCAGGG
Organism: Comamonadaceae bacterium; assembly: GCA_947445115.1. Classification (GTDB taxonomy): domain Bacteria; phylum Pseudomonadota; class Gammaproteobacteria; order Burkholderiales; family Burkholderiaceae_C; genus JASGCK01. Next base: position 26,422 of record CANFCG010000018.1, read on the forward strand.
TTGACGGGGTATGGGCTATGGTTCAGGTTGTCGCCCGCCAAATTAGTCTTAATTAAATTCTCAGGCGTGACTTCCGAGTAATGCAGGCCAAACGGATTGATGAGGAACTGCTTTTCCGCCCCGCTCACACTGGCAGGCAAACGTACCGTGATGTGGTTGTAGATCATCTCCGTCCAGCCAAGCATGGCAAAGACGCGGTAGCAATTGGCAAGCTCTTGACGAGCCGCCCATTCGTTGGGGTGAAAGTGGTGGACGATAGAGGGTGGTGTCGTGGATGTGTTCATGCACTCATTCTAAATTTTATGAATCAGCGAAAATCAACACCATGAAAACCGATAACACAGCACTCCCAACCCTGCCCGCACCCGCGCCGCGCCGTCATTTGCATGACCGCAAAATTACTTACCGTGGCTATTTGCGTGACGATGGCTTGTGGGATATCGAAGGCGAACTGCGCGACAGCAAAAGTTTCCCTATCAGCTTGGGCTACCGAGGCGACATGCCAGCAGATGCGGCGATCCACAACATGCTGATCCGCATCACCATCGACGATGCCATGGTCATCCACGACATCGTAGCCGCCATGCCCAGCACGCCCTACCTAGAGTGCCGCCCCGCCATCGACCCCATTCGCGCCGTGATTGGTCTGCAAATGGGACGCGGCTGGAAAAAGAAAATCGAAGGTGCGATTGGCGGCTTAGACGGCTGCACCCATGTGCGCGAGTTGCTATCGGGCGCTGCCACGGCGGCGTATCAAACCGTGTATCCGTACCGCAGCCACAACAGCAAACTGAAATCTACCGAAGTGACCGAGCAACCTAAGCATTTGGGACAATGCAAGGCGTGGGATTTAAAAGGTGCAGTCGTGATGCGGTATTTTCCGCAGTTTGCGGTGAAGACGGACGACTGAGCTTAATTGCGTTATCAATACCCACTCGTAGAAGATGCAGTCGGTTTCACGTCTTTAAACCGCTCCACCAAGGCTTTCGTTCCGCGCACCAAAATGTTGTTGTCTAGTCCCACGGCCATAAAGGTCACGCCCATGTCTAGGTAGCGCTGGGCAAGTTTTTCATCTGCGGTTAAATAGCCAGCTGCTTTGCCGCTTTTGATGACGCGGGCGAAGGCATCATCGGTGATTTTTAGTGCTTCTGGGTGCATGGGTTGCCCTAGGTAGCCAAGCGATGCCGCAAGGTCTGAAGGGCCAATAAATACGCCATCCACGCCCTCTACGGCACAGATGGCGTCTAAGTTCTCTAGCCCTAGTTTTGACTCGATTTGCACCAGCACGCATATTTGTTCGTTGGCGGTAACAGCGTAGTCGGCAATACGCCCCCAGAGCGAAGCCCGTCCGCCTGCCACGCCGCGGATGCCGTGCGGCGCGTAGCGCGTGGCCGCGACCACATGCGCAGCTTGCTCGGGCGTGTCGATCATGGGTAGCAGCAAGGTTTGCACGCCTAAATCGAGATGCTGCTTGATGATGGCTGCGCCAGAGTCGCCGTAGCCATGCGGTACGCGGACGATAGCGGTAGTCTCGGGATAGGCGGCAATGATTTGCAGTTGCTGAAGCGTCGATTGCAAATCGTTGGGGCTGTGCTCGCTATCCACCAAGAGCCAATCAAAACCTGCGCTGGCGCAAATCTCTGCGGGATAAGGTGCGGCTAATCCTTGCCACAAACCAATTTGTGCTTGCTTGTTTTTGAGTGCAAGTTTGAATTTATTGATCGGTGTTTTCATGGCGGTTTTAGGCTTTTGGTTGAAGGTTTATTTTAGGAATAGCGGTGCAATGGTGCCGTGCCGTGAGTCAAAAACCTCGGCGCTTTCGTCGATCTGAAACGTGATGCTGAGATAGGGGGCATTGCTTGCCAAGATGGGAGCGAAGTGTTCGTGCGTCGCCTTAGACAGTATTTCCCCCGACTTTAAGAGCATGGCGTGACTTCGGCCTTTCATGACGCGGAAGTGAAGATAAATAAAAGCCATATCGTGCGAGCTGTCGGCAACCGCGAAATGCGCTGCAGGGTATGCCAGCACTCGCGTTCCGCCTGTCGGGAAGATGTGTTTGCCCGTTTCGTCAGTGATGCCCGTGATGACATTGGCTAGCTTTTTGCAAAGCGCTGTCATATCGGTTTTTGACTCTAAATTGGAGGTGTATTGGATGGCGAGATGCGGCATGGTGTAGACGTTTAACAATTAAGTGGTTTTAACAGGTGGACGGATAATTTTTTGGCCAAGCCTTGTGAGTAAATCATTCACATCAAAGCCTTTGGCTGCATCCAGCGAGGGCGCGCTTAACAGCCGAATGAGTAGGCTAATTTGCACAGGTGGCGGAGGTGGCTGTACCGGCACATAAATATAGGTTTGCGTTCGGTAATAACGTACGGGGCGAATGATGGGTCCATCCGTATAGAGCGTGTTCAGCGCGGTTAATTCTTTGCCATCAAACGCGCCCGCGTTGGATGCTGTGGTTTTACCAATAAAGCGTTCAATCGCATTTTTGTCGACAGGGCCTTCTAGCACTTCAAAATACGTGGCACCTTTGCTTTGCGCGAGCTCGGCCGCTCGGTAAATGGCAAAAGCATAGGTTTGGTCAAGATTGGCCGAAGGGTTGGCAACAAAGTTGATACGGTGCAGCGCCCCATCGACTTGATGGTCCGCATAGCCAAAGTATTTGCCATTAGCCCCTGCTGCTTGGTAATAACTCGGCGAGGCACAGCCCGCAAGGGTCATGCATACAGTAGCTGAGAGGATGAGTTGAATGAGGTTCATCTTTTACTTCTATCATGGCACGCGAAGGGTGATCACGTCAATAGTGGGTGGAACAGCAAATCGAAAGGGCAGGTTTGTCATTCCCAGCCCCGGCGTTACAAAAACTTGACCTGAATGGGCTTTGTACAGCCCGTTGTACCAGCCTGAATTCACAGATTTCTCCAATTGCCAATCCGTTAAAAAAGGCAGCAGCACTTGACCTCCGTGTGAGTGGCCAGCAAAGCCCACTTGCATGGCATTTTTAGGAAGAAACGAGAGCGTGTCTGGCTGGTGTGTCAGTACTAAACGATTAGACGCTGGATAGCGAAATAAAGAGGTAATTTCTTCTCTAGGATTCCCACCCCACAAGTCATTTAGGCCAATAATTTGCCAGCCCTTCCATGGGATCGTTTGTTTTTCTACAAGCTGCACATGATTAGCAATCAAGGCTTTAGTCAACTGGTCTGCCAATTTAGGCCCTGGTTTTTCTAAATCGTGATTGCCGAGTACGCCAAATATGGGTACAGCTAATTGTTTGAGTGGCGCAAAGCCCATCTCCAAATCTAACTTAGGCTCATACGTCCAATCGCCCGCTATAAATACAGCGTCGACATCGAGCGTTACAATGCGATCAATCACTCGCTGTAGTTGCCAATCACGTCCAAAAATCCCCCAATGAATGTCCGATATCAAGGCGATCTTGACGGATTGTGGCTTGGGTATTACCGTGCTTGGCTGCGTTTGAATGGTCGTGTATCGCATGCGCAATATTTGCGGTTCAATTTGCTCTGCCCAAATGACACCTAATAAACAAAGGCACAAAATGGCTTTAGCGTTCGAGTACTTTTTGTTTGCGTTATTCCACGAACTTGTCAGTATCGCAAGTAATAAAGGCAGCACAGAAAATTGCGCCCAATACAACCAAACCCTAACGACATAGCGAAGCACTTTAGTGTCCGAATGCCAACGACCTTGCCAATCCCAAGCTGCTAATGGAAACGACAGTACCAAAAAAAAGAGAAAGAGTCCAAGAAAGAAGAGGTGAAGATTTTTTTTAGCCATTAGAATTTTTGGCATACCAATTTGAAAAGATGGCGTGCAATTGCGCGAGTCCATCGGTCAGAGCTGCGGGCCCAGGTTGCAAGATGTCGCACGATTTAATCTCGTGCAGCTCGCTATTTTGTACCGCTGGCACGGCTTGCCAACCCGTACGTGCCGCTACACGTTCAGGGCGGAATTTTTTGCCGCACCAACTACCCACAATGATGTCGGGGCTACGTCTCGCGGGTTCTAGCGGGTCAGCAATTACGCGGTTTTTGCCAAGGCTTTGAACCCCGAGTTCAGGAAATACATCGACACCGCCTGCGATGCCAATGAGCTCGGACACCCATTGAATAGCGCTAATCATGGGTTCATCCCATTCCTCAAAGTACACCCTCGGACGGCCATGCCAGCTCTGGCTTTCAAGGCGCATAGCCGCGTGAGCCTTTCTGGTCTTGGCTTCCCAGGCATTGCATTGTTCAGATGCGCTCACAATCGCAGCGACCATACGCAGCGTATCAAAAATTTCTTCAATGCTGCGCTGGTTGGTAATTAGCACTTGCAAACCTGCTCGGATAAGTTTGTTCGCCAACTCGGCCTGCATGTCGGAAAAGCCAATGACTAGGTCGGGCTTGAGAGCAATGATTTGCTCAATCTTGCCATCTAAAAAAGCTGATACACGCGGATGCGCTTGCCGCACGCCTGCGGGGCGCACGGTATAGCCCGAGATGCCCACAATGCGATGCTGCTCGCCCAAAATGTAGAGCCACTCCGTGGTCTCTTCAGTGAGGCAGACGATGCGCTGCGGGCCACGGGTTTTATTCAAAAATTATTTCCAATTCAGTACGACGACTTTGTTTAGCCCTGTCATGAAATCTTGATACTCTTGACATTGTGCAAGCGTCTCTTGCTTGCCGAGTTGCTTTTCGGCGTTCAAAAATTGAGTTTCAAATTTTTTCAATTCGGACATCTTGGCGGCAGGTAAGGCTTTATTGCCTAGGCCTGTGCGAAGGTTATTCCAAACACTCGCATGGATACCATTGTTTTTGCCTTGGCACGCTTGTAGAGCCTGAGCGTTATTGATGTCCGCTACGATTACGCCCAACCCTTTTTCTTCTGTCTCGCAGTCAGACAGTTTTTCTTTGTCACCTAGTTTGGCTGCTTGATCGATCAGTTGTTGTTTACGCGTTGCAGATTGTTTTCCCATAGCGACAAGAGTCGCGTTATCTGGCTTGAATTTGGAAATTGTGCCATTGAGTTGAGCGATGAGACCCTCCACACGTCCATGACAAGCAGCAATACCAAGATGATTGGTCAATGTTTGATCGACCTCATGAAACTCTTTGATCACACTTTGGCAATCTGCTACCGTCTTGGTTATCGAAACGTTAATTTTATTGACAAGGCTCACTCTTGCGCTACTAAGCGAATTCACTAAGGCTTTAGGAATCGCTTTATTTTTCTCGGCCTCCCCGATATCCTTACCAAGTTTTTGCGATACTTTTATGGCCTCTTGATAACAAGCGTCTAGCTCAGGCGACTTGGGTGCTTGAGGTGCGGCATTAGTCGCTTTAGCGGCAGCTGCGGCGGTCGCAGCTGCCGCGGCTTTATTCACGGCATCGACCCTTGCGACTAACTCGGCTTGTACCGTTGACAAGTCATTCACGCCTTTGGTGCAAGCGGCAAGTGTTTCGTAAGAGCCTGATGCGTGAGCCAATTCCACACCCCCTGTTTTTTTATTGCTGTAAAAACGAATTTCGTTAGGTAGCAGTTGATTTTGTTTTTGTACTTGCTCCAATGTCTGGTCGATTAAGGCCGCTACATCAACCATTCGCTTTTGACAATTGGCAAAATTGACATCGATTTTTAAGAGTGTCTTGTGGTTATCGTCAAGATCTTTAAGAAAGGCTTGGCATTGGGCCAGCGTTTCATTTTTTAAGTTCGCTTCGCGGTTGATGAAGATGGTTTCTTTATCTTCTAGATTCTTAATCAAACTAGCAGGCTGGGCGTGCTCTGCTTTGATTTTTGGCAAGTCAGTTTTAAATTTTGTGACTAACACCTCTGCTGTTTTATGGCAATCTATCAGCGCGGGCGAGAGCGGGGCGGCAGGCGCGGCGGATGATGATCCAGCGTTGGGATTGCCATTGCGTGCACTGGAGCCCGTTTGAGCTAGTACCAAGTTTGATAAGCCTAGCACTGTGCAGAAGAGGGCAAGTTTGAGATCTATTTTCATTTGGAGCTCTAAATTGAATGGAGTTAAATCGGATGAAATTGTACGGAATTCAGTGGCATTAGCCCTTGACAGCGTCAACTACCACGACACCCTCGACAATTTTGTAGCTGAGCTCCTTGTCCCAAGACGCGGCAAGATTGACGCCGTTCATGGTCACGTTGCGCGAAATGCTAGAGCCCGCGCCCATAAACAAGTTGTCCATTTTGATGGTCTGTTTGGGCGAGGCATTGCCGTTTGGGAGGATGGCGAAGAGGTCGGAGAATTTCATAATCAAGCGTCAAAGTAAATCCAAGCAGTGCACATAATGCGGCTGTGTCATCAGCTCGTCCCACATGGCGCAGGGCGCTTGCGGGAGCAGCGCTAGGCGGCGCTGATCGCTGGACTCTAATGGCTCCCAAGCCTCGTCTTTAGAGGCCTCCAACCCTGCTAATAATTCATCGACCGCGGTGCCCTTGTCCACTGATTGATTGCACAAGAGCACCATGTCGCAGCCCGCGGCCAGTGCGGCGCTGGCAGCTTCGGTGTACGTGACCTCTTTGCCGTCAATGAGCCTTGCGCCTGCCATGCTGAGGTCATCGCTAAAAATCGCGCCTTGAAAATTCAATGTGCCGCGCAGAATGATCTCCAACCATTTGCTGGAGAAGCCTGCTGGACGCGCATCCACTTTCGGGTAGATGATGTGCGCTGGCATCACACTGGTCAGCGTGGTGGAGAGCCAGTCATACGGCGCGGCGTCGTCTTTCAAAATGGCTTTGAGCGAGCGCTTGTCCACGGGGATGTCAGTATGAGAGTCCGCCGCTACAAAGCCGTGCCCAGGAAAGTGCTTGCCACAGTTCGCCATGCCACTGAGTAGCAAGCCGTGCATCAAACTTTTAGCCAGCAGCGTGACGACGCGAGCATCTGCTGCAAAGGCGCGGTCACCAATCACGCCGCTGTCACCCCAATCTAAATCGAGTACGGGCGTGAAGCTCAGATCGACACCGCAAGCACGCAGCTCCGCGCCTAGCACATAGCCGCAAGCAGTGGCAGTGTTGGTGGCAGCAATCGGGTCTTTGAGCCAGAGCTTGCCTAAATCACGCATGGGCGGAAGATGCGTAAAACCATCGGTTTTAAAGCGCTGCACACGCCCACCTTCGTGATCGACGCAGATGAGTAAATCGCTTCGAACTTTTTTGATCGCGACGCATAACGCAGTGAGTTGATCTCTATCTTGCCAATTGCGAGCAAACAAAATCACGCCACCTGTGAGCGGATGCTTGAGACGTTTTTTGTCGACAGCCGATAAAGTGAGGCCAGCGATATCAAGGATGACGGGGGAGTGCAAAGAATGGGGGGTAGATCCTAATTTTGTCTTCATGTATTTATTTCCTTTCTACGACTACAAACGATACGGCGTAATCAGTTTCATCACTCAAACTGACCTGCGCCGTCAAACCTTTAGCCTCAAACCATTCTTTTAAAACGCCGTGCAACACCACGGAGGGCTTGCCAGATGGGGCTTTGGCAATTTCACACAAGCGCCACGTCATAGGCATGCGCATGCCTAGTCCCACGGCTTTGCTGAAAGCTTCTTTGGCCGAAAATCGCGTCGCCAAATAGCGCACACCGCGTTCGGCAACTTTGCCAGAACGAGTGCGCCAAAGCGCCATTTCGCCTTCGCTGAGTATCTTGGCGGCGAATCGTTCGCCATGCTTATCCAGTGCTGCGCGGATACGACGAATGTCGCAGATGTCTGTGCCGATGCCGTAGATCATCAATGCGCTTAATGATGATGGTCGTGACCGCAGCCTGCGCCGTGGACATGGACGGTAGGAGCCAAGAGCGCATGCCCGTGACCCACTTCGATGCACTGGTTGTACGCCTGTACGGTTGCGGCATAACCCATCTCCAGAGCGTCGCTAATCAAGGCGTGACCAATGGACACTTCTTTGACAGAGGGGCAGGCAACTAAAAAATCACTCAAGTTTTGCAAATTCAAATCGTGTCCAGCATTGACTTCTAAACCCGCAGCGACCGCGGCTCGGCACGCATCGGCGTATTGCTTCATGGCTTGCGGCTGACTAATCGTGCCATGTGCCTTGGCAAAACCCTCGGTGTAGAGCTCCACGCGATCAGCGCCCAGCGCCTTGGCGAGCGGCATCAAACTCGCAATCGGATCCATAAACAAACTCACGCGTGTGCCAACAGCGTGCGCCGCATCAATCGCGGCTTTGAGCTTGGTCTTGTCAGCAGTGCCCATCATGTCTAGCGCCCAACCGTGATCGCTGGTGAATTGGTCTTCGGAATCAGGTACAAAAGTCGCTTGATCGGGTTTGCATTCTTCAATAAACGCCATCAAATTTTGAAACGGATTGCCTTCAATGTTGAATTCTGCCGCGTGGCCTTGCCCCTTCCACAGCGTGAGTAGCGCCGAGAGCTCGCGTACGTCGTCAGCGCGGATGTGCCGCTCGTCAGGACGCGGATGCACGGTGATGCCTGCTGCGCCAGCTTTCAAGCAGGCAAGCGCTGCCTTCATCACGCTTGGAATCCCCAAATGGCGGGTGTTGCGAACTAGCGCGACCTTGTTTAGATTGACGGATAGAGCGGTGTGAGGTGTGGACATGGCGCCTTCTAAAGTTGTTGCATCACCGTCATCATTTGCGGCGTTTTTAGCGGTTGTCCGCAATGGTAATTCAAGAGTGCACGAAGTTGATTTTTGAGTACTTGCGTGGTTTGCGGCTCGGCGGTTAAGTGCGTGAGCAATTGCGCAAAGTCCCTGGTAGCCAACGCGCTAGCAAGCGCCAGCCATTGCTGTCCACGCAAAGATGCGGCATCTACATTTGCCGCTAGCCGCAAGCCCTCATCAATATTGAGGTTGTAGGTAAAATCGGCCTGCAAGCCTTGCTGCGTCTGGGTTACAGCCGATAGATTTGGTAGCCAACCCATATTTTGCAGTAGCAAAAGTTCAAACGTCCGAAGTGCTGCCGTCATCAACCCGTTGTTTTGTGCCACCACAGAGACGGTTTGCGCGTAGAGGTCGTACACAAGTTCCTGCGGATCATCTCGTAGCAAGAGTCGCATCATCAGCTCGTTCAGATAAAAGCCCGTCAAGAGCGCATTGCCCGATGGCATGGCGTAGCCGCCCACCCACTCGGCGCTCTTCAAGGCTTTGACCTCAGCATCGCCCGAGTACGTGATGCGCAGTGGTTGCATGGGCAGGAGCACAGGGCGAAAATTGGATGCGGGTCGTTTTGCACCTTTGGCAACCAAGGCCACACGGCCATGATGGCGCGTGAGCACTTCCACAATCAAACTCGACTCGCTCCAGTCGTAGCGGTGGAGGACGAAAGCGGGCTCTAACGTAATACGGGTGGTTTTGCCAAGCACGGCTTATCTCAGCTTCTCAGTTTCTCAATTACTCGTAACCATATGTCTTGAGCCTTGTCGCATCGTCCGCCCAGCCAGATTTGACCTTGACCCACAGCTGCAAAAAGACTTTGCAATCCATGAGCTTTTCCAGCTCCATGCGGGTTTCGGTGCCAATGCGCTTCAAGCGCTCGCCCTTGTCGCCAATCACCATGGCTTTGTGGCCGTCGCGCTCCACAATGATGGTCGCCGCGATACGCTTCATGGCGGGTTTGTCGTTGCCTTTGGCGTTTTTGATGATCTCTTCTTTGAACTCATCAATCACGACGGTGCTGGTGTAAGGCAGTTCGTCACCCGTGAGGCGGAACAGCTTTTCACGCACGATTTCTGCGGCCATAAAGCGCTCCGAGCGATCGGTCAGCTCATCCACGCCGTAGAGCCAATCTTGCTCGGGCAAGAATTTTGCGCAAAGCTCCAAGAGGCGCTCCACGTCTCTTTTATTCTTTGCCGTCATGGGGAATAGCTCGGCAAACGTAAAGCCCTTCTCGTTTTGTTCGCCCTGCATGGTTTGCAGCCAAGGCGCGAGTTCGCTGCGTTTGCCAGCCAGGTCTAATTTGTTCGCTACCAAGATACACGGAATGTCTTTACCGAATAACTCCAAGACCTGTGCATCGGCGTTGGAAACACGCCCCGCCTCAACCACAAACAAAATCAAATCGACATCGTTGATTGCGCCCGTGACGGTTTTATTGAGCGCTTTATTGAGCTCGTTGCTGTGGCGGGTTTGAAATCCGGGCGTATCTACAAACACATACTGCGTTTGTTCAATCGTGCGGATGCCCGTAATGCGGTGCCGCGTGGTTTGAGCTTTGCGCGAGGTGATGCTGATTTTTTGACCGACTAGGGCATTGAGCAATGTGGATTTTCCGACGTTGGGTTTACCAACGATGGCAATCAAGCCGCAGCGCTTTCCTGTGGCATCACCTGAAGCTACTTCAGGCGCGTTTTTGCTGGCTGCGGCTGACGCAGCGGGTTTGGCAAAAAACGCATCTAAATCCACTGACGTGTCTTTGGTGCTAGCTAGCTTTGTGTCTGTAGTTGGTGTAGTCACTTCAATTCCTTAATCGTATCCAAAATAGCTTGCGCTGCCGCTTGTTCGCCTGCGCGGCGCGTGCTGCCGATGCCGCGTTCGGTTTTTTTGAGTGAAGGCACATAGCACTCCACATCAAAGGTTTGTTCATGCGCTGCGCCAACCGTGCCAACTACGGTGTAAACGGCGAGCGGCATCTTTCGCGCTTGCAGCCATTCTTGCAATTCGGTTTTAGCGTCTTTCGCGGTTTGGCTCATATTCATGTCCACGCGAATATCCTCTAACCACGTCTTGGCAATGCGCTGCGCAGCTTCAAAGCCGGCATCGAGATAGATCGCGCCCAGTAAGGCTTCCAGGGCATCTGCCAAGATGGACGGACGCTTGGCGCCGCCCGAGCTGGCCTCGCCAGTGCCTAAGCGCAAGCAATGCGACAACCCCAGTTTGAGCGCGAGGCTGTGCAGGCTATCTTGCTTCACTAAATTGGAGCGAATGCGCGAGAGTTGTCCCTCGGGCAAGTCAGGCAGTGCTTGGTATAAAAGATCCGAGACGATGACGTTGATGACCGAGTCCCCTAAATACTCCAGTCGCTCGTAATGCTCCGAGCTAAAGCTGCGGTGTGTCATAGCCTGCTGTAAAAGCGCAGGCTTCACAAACGTATAACCGATACGTGCTTGCAGCGTGAGGAGTGGTTTAGAAAGGTGCATAGATCAAAAAGCCCATTACTCAAAGCCACCAATACGCTTCAAGTTGCCAAAGTTCATCCACACAAAGAAGGCGCGTCCGACGATATTGGCATCTGGCACAAAACCAAAATAGCGTGAGTCCAGTGAGTTGTCGCGGTTGTCGCCCATCATGAAGTAATGACCAGCTGGCACAATGCACGTCACGCCCAACTCGCTGTATTGACAATTTTTCTTGTTGGGATAGTCGGCCTCGGTGTCGGCTTCATTCCATCCTGCGGGGCGGCGCTCGTTGTTTAGCAAACGATGCGTCTTGCCGCCAATTTGTTCTTCAAACAGTTTGGCGTAGGTCATTTGATCTTCGTCAAAGTAATCAGGCATTGCCATTTTAGAAATGGGTTGGCCGTTGATGCTGAGCATTTTGTTTTTGTACTCAATTTTGTCGCCAGGCAAACCAACCACGCGCTTGATGTAATCAAGGCTAGGCTTTGGTGGGTAGCGAAACACCATCACGTCGCCACGTGCTACAGGCGTGCCGTCCGTGATCTTCTTATTGAGTACGGGCAAGCGCACACCATAGTGAAATTTGTTCACCAAGATGAGGTCGCCAATTTGCAATGTCGGAATCATCGAGCCAGAAGGAATTTTGAAAGGCTCAAACAAAAATGAGCGTAGTACAAAGACAACCAAAATGACGGGGAAGAGCCCTGCCGTCCAGTCCAACCACCAAGGCTGCGGATGATTAATTGGTTCGCCAGCTTTAACGCGGGTAGGTTTGAAGAGGAATAACTCGGCAAGCCAATAAATACCCGTGACGGAGGTAGCTAAAAATAGCAAAAGCGCAAAATTACCATCGACTTTGCCAAAGTACCAAGCACCAATGTAGGCAGCAAAGCAGCCTAGGACACAGGCGGTAATGGCGGGCATGATTCGGTTCAACATCTTTTCTCTTTCAATAAAACGGCTATTCGTTGGCGCGGATTCCCGCCTTTGCGGGCATGGCGTGCTTGGTTAATCATCCACTTGCAAGATAGCAAGGAAGGCTTCTTGCGGCACTTCGACAGACCCGATTTGCTTCATCCGCTTTTTACCTGCTTTTTGTTTCTCTAGCAGTTTACGCTTTCGGGAGATGTCGCCGCCGTAGCATTTGGCGAGCACGTTTTTGCGCAGCGCCTTGATGCTTTCGCGTGCAATGATGTTGGCGCCAATCGCAGCTTGAATCGCTACGTCAAACATTTGGCGCGAAATGATCTCGCGCATTTTGGCTGCCACGGCACGCCCACGGTACGTGGCTTGCGAGCGGTGCACGATGATGGATAGCGCATCGACGCGTTCGCTGTTGAGCAAGATATCAACCTTTACCACATCCGAGGCGCGGTATTCTTTGAACTCGTAATCCATCGAGGCATAGCCACGGCTCACCGATTTGAGTTTGTCAAAAAAGTCGAGCACGATCTCCCCAAGCGGCATTTCATACGTCAAAACCACTTGGCGGCCTTTGTAGGCCATGTTCATTTGGTTTCCGCGCTTCACGTTCGCTAGTGTCATCACGGCGCCCACGTACTCTTGCGGCATATACAAATGCACGGTCACGATGGGTTCGCGGATCTCTTCAATCTGGCTGACCTCGGGCATTTTGGATGGGTTTTCCACACGGATCACTTCGCCGTCTTTGCCCGCCGTCAGCACTTCGTAAACCACGCTGGGCGCGGTGGTAATCAAGTCTTGGTCGAATTCACGCTCTAGCCGCTCTTGCACGATTTCCATGTGGAGAAGTCCAAGGAAGCCGCAGCGAAAACCAAATCCTAGCGCTTGGCTAACCTCGGGTTCGTAGTGCAAGGACGCATCGTTAAGTTTGAGTTTTTCCAAACTATCGCGCAGCGAGTCATATTGATTGGCTTCGGTGGGATACAGCCCTGCAAACACCTGCGGCTGGATTTCTTTAAAACCTGGTAGCGGCACCGTTGCGGTAAACGCCGCGCCGCCCGTGCCGGGTTTGAGCAGCGTAATCGTGTCGCCTACTTTGGCGGCTTGTAATTCTTTAATGCCCGCAATGATGAAGCCGACTTCGCCCGCTTCTAGCGATTCACGCGCTTCGCTTGCAGGCGTAAAAACGCCCACGTTGTCAGCGTTGTACATCGTGCCCGTTGCCATCATTTTGAAGCGCTCGCCTTTGCCAAGGCGGCCATCAACGACGCGTACCAGCATCACTACGCCCACGTAGGTGTCAAACCAGCTGTCAATAATCATGGCGCGCAGGGGGCCATCGGGATTGCCCTTTGGCGGCGGCACTTTGGCGACGACCATTTCCAGAATCTCTTCAATGCCCATACCCGTTTTGGCGGAACAGGGGATCGCCTCCGACGCATCTAAGCCGATGACGTCTTCGATTTCTTGGCGAGCCGCTTCAGGGTCGGCATTTGGCAAATCCATTTTGTTGAGGACCGGCATCACTTCTACGCCGAGTTCGAGCGCGGTGTAGCAGTTCGCGACAGTTTGCGCTTCCACGCCTTGGCTGGCATCGACGACGAGCAGTGCGCCTTCGCAGGCTGATAGCGAGCGGCTGACTTCATAACTAAAGTCCACGTGACCGGGGGTGTCAATCAGGTTGAGGTTGTAGGTTTTGCCGTCTTTTGCTTTGTAGTGCAGGGCAGCGGTTTGCGCTTTGATCGTGATGCCGCGCTCTTTTTCAATGTCCATCGAGTCCAGCACCTGGGCCGACATTTCGCGTTCTTCTAAACCGCCGCAGCGCGAGATCAAGCGATCGGCCAGTGTGGATTTGCCGTGGTCAATATGGGCGATGATGGAGAAATTCCGAATGTGTTGCATGGGATGAGGCTGTGGCGATTAAGCGATTGACAGAAAAAAGGGCGCGTCCGTTTTGATGTGACGCGCCCTAAAAAACCAACTCTGAGTGGCAACTGCAGATATTGGATGGTCATTGTAGACAATGAAAATCCCCTGCGTTGCCAAAATTTTAGGCACTGGCGTAAGCTATCTATTGTAGAGGAGACGCTGCCAACCGCTGTTTGTAGACGTCGGTGTTGGCGGATACCTTTTTGACATAGTCGCGGGTCTCTGAAAAAGGGATATTTTCTGACCAGATAGCGAGTGCTAACTTTTTGTCAATTGATTTGGCAGCAGGGTCTTCTTCCATAGCTTTTCGCCAAGCCCTCACACGGTTCGGCCCTGCGTTATAGGCCGCTGCGGCATAGGCGGGGTTGCCGTCGTTGTCGTCTAAAACGTATTTCAGATAGGCCACACCCAGCATCAAGTTGGTATTGATGTCATGAATTTGGCTTCCTGCGAAGTTGGCAAGGCCAATGCGGTTAGCTGTCCAGCGAGCCGTAGCTGGCATGATTTGCATCAGGCCAGCTGCACCTACATGAGACTTAGCGTCCGTTACAAAGCGCGATTCTTGCCGGATCAGCCCGTAAACAAAAGCAGGGTCAATGCCGCGGCGCGCTGCCTCAGCAACCAGCGCCTCTTTGTGTGGCATAGGGAATCGCTGCGACCAATTGACAATGGCCTTCGTGCGCTCGGACGTGTTGATGCAACGATCCCACACTTCTGCTTGGCATGCCATTTCGGCTGCTGCTAGGCGCTCATCGTCACTCATGGGACCTCTAGCAAGATTAACTTCGTAATTCCATTCGCGCACGCCCTCTTGGCGCAGGCCAATGCGGATGGCGTGCAAGGCACGCTGTAACCCCTTATTGGCTTTGGCTTGCAGGATGCCTTGCTCGCTAGGACTTGATTCTACTAATCCAATAGGCGCTATGGCTTGCAACGGCTTATTGCGATTGGCTTGTCTGGCATAAATCAGCCAAGCCGACCAGATCGGATCTTGCCGTGCCTCGTCGCTCATGGCGCTGACGACTTGCTCCACAAGTTTCCAGTCCAATGTTCGCAAGCCGGCACGAGCCCACCATGCCAGCATGTCATCCGATAAATCAGCAGGCGCTGTCACTTTGGCAAATATATCTAGAGCACTTAAGTCCAAACTTTGCGCCAAAACACGACCTTCAAATCCAAGAGCCCAATTTTTTTGCGCGGTGCTCCACGAGTCATCCGTTTTCGATTTTGCACTCCATGTCTTGCGCCATTGAACGATGGACGGCATTTTTTCAGCCGCAGTCAGTGCTTGCGCCATGTCGCCGCAGCCTGTCTTGACTTCTTTTTGACTCATCCAAATTTTTTCAATCAAAGCAGCGTTATCACGATTGGCATAACAGCGAATATCTTTATCATCACCCATTCGGTAGGCAGGTAAATTGGCTGCAAAGCCTTTCCAGTTATGGTTCTTGCCAAGTAAGAGTAGCCAATCGGCGAGCAAGCGATCTTCGACGTAGGTGTCGGGATAACGTTTAACGAAAGCCTCGACATCGCGCTGCGATGCGTCCTCTAAACGCACTTTGAGTGCCCAATAGGCCGCCCAAGACTCAAGTGGATGCCCTTTGGCATGAGCCAGCAATTTGGTAAGCTTCTTGGCGTCATTCTTTTTGAAGGCCGCGCTCATATCGACAAGCACATCATCTTGTACTGTGTTTTGCGCCCATGCAGACGAGAGCATCATGCTACTGACAGCAAGGCATGTTGTAATGATTCTTTTAAATAGCATGACCTCGATTATCGGTAGGGCCACATGGATAAACAACAGCTACGCAAAGAACTTGTCGCTAAGCGCGAAAATTTAACTGACAAACTGACTCGCATTGATGGGTTCACACAGGCCATGCGTCTGTGGTTGATGGGCAGAACTGATGCCGTGATTGGCGCTTATTGGCCCATTAAAGGCGAGTTTGACCCATTGCCTGCGCTGCATCGTTGGAAGGAAGATGGCGAGCTAATGAGCTTGTCTGCGCAGCACACGAAAATGAGGCGGATTGGCCTGCCGGTCGTCAACAAAATCGACATGACGCTCAAATTCCATGTTTGGTATCCAGGCTGTGAAATGGAGGACGACGCCTACAACATCCCAAAACCAAAAGACACCGAAGTCATAATGCCGACCTTACTGTTTGTGCCTTGTGTTGGATTTACGGTGAACGACGGTAAAGCTTATCGGTTGGGCTATGGCGGTGGTTTTTATGACCGCACGCTCGCCAGCCTAGAGCCGCGTCCTTATACCGTTGGACTAGCCTTCGATTGCGCCAGATGTGACTTTGAACCGCAAGAGCATGATATGCCGCTAGACGTGGTGCTTACAGAAAACGGCGCAGCCGTTTGAGGGACAACCCTGCCATGAGCTTCCAGACCTTTCGTTCATAATCCACCCCCATGTCTGACGATCAAACTCCCCCGGCCAAATCCCGCCCCGCTCCAGGCGAGCGGCGCATTCAAATTTTGCAAACACTGGCTGAAATGCTGCAAGCACCAGGCGGTGAGCGCATCACGACCGCGCTTTTGGCCAAGCGCCTCGATGTGTCGGAAGCGGCACTCTATCGGCACTTCGCTAGCAAAGCGCAAATGTTTGAAGGGTTGATTGATTTCATTGAGTCCAGCGTGTTCGGACTCATCAATCAAATTACTGATCGCGAAGTCAGCCCTGCTTTGCAGTGCAAGCAAATTGCCGCGATGGTGCTAAGTTTTGGTGAAAAAAATCCCGGCATGACGCGTGTGATGGTGGGTGATGCGTTGGTGTTTGAAAACGAACGTTTGCAAGTGCGCATGACGCAGTTCTTTGACAAAATTGAGTCCAGCTTTAAGCAAGCCATGCGCGATGTGTATGCGACTTCAAGCACCCCCACGGCTGATGCAAACGTACATGCTGCCGCCTTGACGGCCTTGCTGGCTGGCCGTTTGCAGCGTTATGCGCGGTCAAGTTTCAAAAAATTACCAACCGAAAATATGGATGCCACGCTGGCATTCATGATTTAACCTACTCAAGGATGACCATGCACTTGAAAAAGCAACTCGTACTGTTGATCTTGGCGGCGCTGGCACCGCTTGCTGTGCTGGCACAGGCGTGGCCCACCAAGCAACCGATTAAATTGGTGGTGGTGTTTCCAGCGGGCGGATCGGTCGATCAGGTCGCCCGCATTTTACAAATGCCCTTGCAGCAAGAGCTGGGTCAAACGGTTATTGTGGACAATAAAGGCGGTGCGTCAGGTGCGATTGGAACGGCTTTTGTGGCGCAAGCACCCGCTGATGGCTACACCTTGGGTGTCGTCTTTGATACGCACGCGGTGAACCCCAGCATCATTCCCAATATGACGTTTGATACACGCAAAGACTTGGTCAACATTTCTTTGATTGGGAAATCAGCCATGGTTCTGGCAACCAATGTTGGCTCGGAGTACAAAACCTTTGCTGATGTAGTTGCCGCCGCTAAAGCTAAGCGGGCTGTGAGTTATGGCTCGATTGGCTCAGGCAGTTTGGGGCATTTGGCGATGACGTTGCTTGGCAAATCGAGCGGCTTTGATTGGCAGCATATTCCGTACAAAGGCGGTGGTCCTTTAATGAATGATGCGATTGCAGGCCATGTGCCGCTCTCAATTGGAACCGTCTTTTTGACCAAGCCACATATTGACAACAAACGGATGCGCCCGTTAGCGGTGACAAGCTCCAAGCGATCCCCAGATTTACCCGATGTGCCGACGTTTGTCGAGCTGGGCTATTCAGGATTTGAAGCACAAGCTTGGTGGGGTGTGATTGCGCCTGTTAAAACACCAGTAGATATTGTCAGGCGTGTGAATGAGGCGATTAACAAGGTGCTCAAAAATCCTGAAATTGCCAAAAAATTAGATGCACAAGGCATCGACATTGTGGGTGGTACACCAGCTGACGCCAACGTCTTTATCCTGCGTCAGATGGCGATTTGGGACAAGGTTGTCAAAGACAACGGTATCAAAGCTGATTAATCGTTCTATTTAGAAAAAATCATCTGCACACTATCTAGTGTGCGCCCGAACCATCCCGCCAAAGCCACGTCCTGCTTGGCTTGCAGCGCTATTGTTTGCCAAGGCTGACCATTTATCGCCACTTTGAGCTGCGCGACCACTTGCCCTTTGGCAAGCGGTGCGACTAGTTGTTTCATTTCGATTTGCGAGGTGATTTTTGCGTTCATCCCCGCTGGCACGGCAACGGCCAGGACAGGGCTGATGGATGAACCAAGTAGCACATTATTTGTTGAGCCCTTCCAAACTTTGGCCGTCAGTGGTACGGCAGCATCAAACAGTTTGACCATTTCAAACGCGTTGTATCCCCAGACTAATAACTTCTCGCCCTCATTGGCGCGTGCGATTTCGCTAGTCGTGCCCAGCAAAATCGCTAGCAAGCGCCGCTCGCCAACGATGCTATCTGCACGCTTGGCTGTCACGACAAAGCAGTAACCCGCCGCATCGGTGTGCCCCGTCTTCAAGCCATCCACCGTAAAACCTGTTTGCGCAGTGTTGCGAAAGAGCAGCTTGTTACGGTTGGTGTCATTAGATTTGGGTGAGCCCTCTAGTCGAAATTTTTGCATGGCGTAATAGCCGATGTATTCAGGAAAATCATTCATCAAGCGAGTTGCCAATATCGCAAGATCTTGCGCCGTCGTTGTGTGTCCTGCAACCGTCAAGCCTTCAGGGTTCTCATAGTGCGTGTGCGCCATACCGAGAGCTGCTGCGCGAGCATTCATTTGCGTTACAAATCCCTCTACCGAGCCGCCAACACCTTCCGCCAGTGCCACAGCCGCATCATTACCCGATTGCACGATGAGCCCCTTGAGCAAGTCATCCACGCGCACCGTCATCTTAGGGTCGATAAACATGCGTGAGCCTTCCATTTTCCAAGCGCGCACGCTGACAGGAAGACGTTGTTCGAGATTCAATTTCTTGGTTTTAAGTGCATCAAATGCTAGGTAAGCCGTCATCAGTTTGGTGAGTGAGGCGGGCTCAATGGGTTGATCAGCATTTTTGGTCGCGAGTACTTGATTTGCCGTCACATCCAATAGCAAATAAGCGCGAGCTTCAATTTCGGGTGGAGTCGGTGCGAAAATGAGTGGGGCAACTTGAGCAGGAACATGCAAAGAGAAAGTTAAAGCGAGAAGAGAGAAAAGATATTTCATGCAAGGTGACGTAAAACGAGATTTTTGAGAAGCGGCAATTGTCCGTGAAAGAAATGCGAGCCCGCAGGCACCACGGTTACGGGCAAGCTTTGCGGACGTGCCCAGTCCATCACGGCAGAGAGCGTGACGACCTCGTCGGCTTCGGCGTGCAGTACCAAAGTTTTGTTTTGTAGCTCGGGTGCGATGGGCGCAAGTTCGAATTTTCCAGCAGCCGAGCCAATGAGTGCAAGGCGTCCGATGTCCGCATCCAAATTGCGGCCACCAACTGCCAAGGCTTGCAGGGCGTGGGTTACACAAAATGTGCCAAAAGAAAATCCGGCCAAACAAAGGTTGCCTGATGGTGCGTATTCCTTGATGACCGCAAGTAGATCATCTGTCTCGCCAATGCCATTTGCAAACTCACCCGAGCTCGTTCCCACGCCGCGATAGTTAAACCGAATCGACCGCCACCCCTTAGCCACAAAGGCTTTAGCGAGGGTCTGCACAACCTTGTTGTCCATCGTGCCGCCTTGTACGGGGTTGGGATGCGCGGTGATGGCGGTGCCTTTGAACGGGACGCCAGTGTCGGCTTCGTCGATCTGAATTTGCAACTGGCCAACAGGGCCGGCGATGTGTGTGTGCTGTGTGCGTGGGTTCATGGGCGTTTAAAGTTTGAAATCATAGTTAATCGTAATCGGAGCGTGATCAGAAAATTTTTCGTCTTTGTAAATAGTCACCCCTCGTGCAAGCCCCGCCAGCTGTGGCGTGGCGAGGTGGTAATCGAGTCGCCAGCCCACATTGTTAGCGTAGGCTTGGCCACGGTTACTCCACCATGTGTAGGCTTCATCGGTGGCGGTTGGCTCTAGCTGGCGATAGGTGTCCACAATACCTCCCTCGGTCGTCAGCTTCGTCATCCACGCCCGCTCTTCAGGCGTAAAGCCGCTGTTCTTTTGATTACTCTTCCAGTTTTTGAGATCGATGTTTTGATGCGCGATATTGATGTCGCCGCACAAAATAAAGTCGCGCTGCTTCTTCAAATTCATCAAGTGCGGATACATCAAATCTAAAAACCTGAACTTGGCGGCTTGCCTGTCTTCGCCCGACGAGCCGCTAGGGAAATAGCTGCTGATGATGGAGCGTTTGTGCGCAGGCGTGTCAAAACGCAGCTCCACAAATCGCCCCTCGGCATCAAACTCTCCGCCAGATGCGGCATCAAAGCCAACCACCACATCGCTAGGCTCATGGCGCGAATACACCCCCACGCCCGAGTAGCCTTTTTTTTCAGCAAACTGGAAATAGCCCTTCATCCCCGCAATAGACTCAAAGCGCCCCGCCACGTCCGCGGCCTGCGCCTTGATCTCTTGCACACACATACAATCTGGCAACTTCTTTTCCACCCACGCTTCCATGCCCTTATTGGCCGCAGAGCGGATGCCGTTGAAGTTCAAACTGGTTAAATGAAACATAAAAATTAAAGGTTAAAAATGAGTCTAGATTCGCAAGCCTTCGTTAAATTTGCACTCGATTCGGGCGTTTTAAAGTTCGGTGAATACAAGCTCAAATCAGGGCGCATGAGCCCTTATTTCTTCAATGCGGGGCTCTTTGACGACGGCGCAAAAATGCTAATGTTGGCGCAATTTTATGCGGCAAGCATTTTGAAGAGCGGGATTGAGTTTGACATGATCTTTGGCCCCGCCTACAAAGGCATCCCGCTCGCGGCAACGGTGGCTGTGGAGTTGGCAAGACAAGGCAAGAACGTACCCTTTGCCTACAACCGCAAAGAAGCCAAAGACCACGGCGAGGGCGGCTCGCTGGTGGGCGCACCGCTCAAAGGGCGCGTGCTCATCATCGACGACGTGATGTCGGCGGGCACAGCAGCCAAAGAATCCATCGCACTTATCAAAGCCGCGGGCGCAACGCCCCACGCCATCGCTATCGCGCTAGACCGCCAAGAGCGCGGCGTGGAGAACGGAGTCGAGGTCGATTACAGCGCGGTGCAATATGTGCAGCGCGAGTTGGGTTTGCAGGTTTGTCATGTTGCTACGCTGGTCGATTTGCTGGGGTATCTGCAAAGCCAGACGGGCAGTGACCTAGCGGCACATATGCCTGCTGTGCAGGCTTACCGTGAGCGGTATGGGGTTTGATCTTTGTCACATAAATAAAGACACGATATGAAATTTCTCTGCTTTATCGTTTTTGTATTCTTGCTCGCTGCGGCACATGCGCAAACGGTTGGATTCATAGAAATTCCTTCGCGTGAAGGCGTTAAACAACCATTCTTATATTCAAAAGCAATATCACCTCAAGCGGTTGCAATCTTGTTTCAAGGTGGAGCTGGAAGAATCGGTGCCGCAGGCACAGCCACAAATGGATGGGCTCGCGTGGAGAATTTCCTATCTGGGGGGGCGAAGCGATTTACCAACAATGGGGTGACGGTTGCGATTTTCGAAACTCCTTCGAATAAAGGCAACCTTAATGACGGGTTTAGAAATACACCTGAGCACAACCAAGATGTCTCTGCATTGATTGCTTTTTTGCGCAAAGAAAATCCAAGCTTGCCTGTATGGCTCATTGGCACGAGTAACGGCACGTTATCGGTTACTTCTGCGGCTGCTAATTTAGCTCAATCAGAAAAGCCCGATGGCATTGTCTTGTCATCTTCAGTTTCTGTTGAGCATAGTCTGACAGGGCAGAAATATACACATCCGTATTGGGCAGCTAAGCTCGATCAAATTGCAATGCCAGCTCTGCTCGTGCATCACAAGCAAGATGCCTGCGAATACTCTCCCTACACAGGCATGCAAAAGGCTTTAGCCTCTTTTCCCAATGCTACAAAAATTGAATTGATAACGATGGAAGGTGGAGCGGCAGTGAGCGGCGATCGTTGCGGCAGTGGCCCCCATCAATATGCAGGCATTCAAGACGAAGCTACTCAAAAAATTGCCGATTGGATGAAAGCGAATAAGCCTAAAGCGAATAGGTAATGAACCAAGAGTGTTTGGCGTTACATATTCCGCCGATACTGCCCACCCACCTCAAACAGCGCATTCGTAATCTGACCTAGGCTGCAAACCCGTACCGCATCCATCAGCACGGCGAAGACGTTGCCGTTATCAATCACCGCTTGTTGCAGACGCTTGAGCATCGCTGGTGATTCTTTGGCGTGTTGTTTGTGGAACGCCGCTAAGCGTTTGAGCTGGCTTTGCTTCTCCTCATCCGTGCTCCTTGCCAATTCAATCTTTTGCGGAGGCTCGTTGTCACTGGGTTTGCGGAAGGTGTTCACACCAATGATGGGGTACTCGCCCGTGTGTTTGAGCATTTCGTAGTGCATCGACTCGTCTTGGATGCGTCCGCGCTGGTAGCCCGTCTCCATCGCACCCAGCACGCCGCCGCGCTCGCTGATGCGTTCAAACTCGGTGAGTACTGACTCTTCCACTAGCTCAGTTAGCTCTTCGATGATGAAGCTGCCCTGAGATGGGTTTTCATTTTTCGCCAAACCCCACTCGCGGTTGATGATGAGCTGAATCGCCATCGCGCGGCGCACGGAGTCTTCGGTCGGCGTGGTGATGGCTTCGTCGAACGCGTTGGTGTGCAGGCTGTTGCAGTTGTCGTAAATCGCAATCAGCGCTTGCAGCGTGGTGCGGATGTCGTTGAACTGTATCTCTTGCGCGTGCAAGCTACGGCCGCTGGTTTGCACGTGGTATTTGAGTTTTTGACTGCGCTCATTCGCGCCGTATTTGTCGCGCATGGTCGTAGCCCAAATGCGCCTTGCCACTCGGCCTAGCACGGTGTACTCGGGATCCATGCCGTTGCTAAAGAAGAAGCTGAGGTTGGGCGCAAAGTCGTCGATGTGCATGCCGCGGGCTAGGTAGGCTTCTACAAAGGTAAAACCGTTGGAGAGAGTGAGTGCCAGTTGCGATAGCGGATTCGCGCCCGCTTCGGCAATGTGATAGCCGCTGATGGACACGCTATAAAAATTGCGCACGTTGTGGTCGACAAAATACTGCGCCACATCGCCCATGACTTTGAGCGAAAACTCGGTGGAGAAGATGCAGGTGTTTTGCCCTTGGTCTTCTTTCAAGATATCGGCCTGCACCGTGCCGCGCACGTTTTCCATCACCCATTCGCGGATTTTTTGCGCTTCGGTATCGGTGGGTTCACGCTTGTTCTCAAGTTTGAATTTGTCCAAATTTTGGTCGATGGCGGTATTCATAAACATCGCCAAAATCGACGGCGCTGGACCGTTGATGGTCATCGAGACGCTGGTGGCGGGATGCGTCAAATCGAATCCGTCGTACAGCACTTTCATGTCGTCTAACGTGGCAATGCTCACGCCGCTATTGCCAACTTTGCCGTAAATATCGGGGCGCAAATCGGGGTCGTTGCCGTACAGCGTCACGCTGTCAAACGCCGTGGATAGGCGCTTAGCGGGCATGCCCTCGCTTACCACTTTAAAGCGGCGGTTGGTGCGAAACGGGTCGCCCTCCCCAGCAAACATACGAGTCGGGTCTTCGCCTTCGCGCTTAAACGCGAACGTGCCGGCGGTGTACGGAAAGCTGCCTGGCACGTTGTCCAGCATCAGCCACTGGAGGATGTCGCCGTGGTCTTGGAAGGTGGGCAGCGCGACTTTTCGAATCTTGGTGCCGCTGAGTGATTGGGTGGTCAGCGCCGTGCGGATTTCTTTGTCGCGAATTTTGACGATGTACTCATCGCCCGCATAGGCTTCAATCATGGCAGGCCATTGGGCTAGAAGCCGCTTGGCTTTTGCATCTTGTGCGGCTTCGCGTTGGAGTGCAAGATCCAACGCTGCCTCTGCTGCACGTGCCTTTTCGGGCTTGCCAACTTTGAGCATCTCGGACGCGGCTTTGAGCTGCTGGATTTCGCGTGCCAGTTTGGCTTCAGCGCGAGCCTTGGCTTTGTAGCCACGTACGGTATCGGCAATCTCAGATAAATAGCGCGTGCGGCTAGCGGGCACGATGGGCGTTTGATTGGTTGAATGACGCGTGGTGACCAATGGCAACGTGCCGTCCGAGAGTTTGAGCCCAAGGCTTATCAGCCGCGGCTTCATGGCTTGATACAGCGCCGTCACGCCATCGTCGTTAAAGCGCGCGGCTTGCGTGCCGAAGACGGGCATCTTGTCTGCGGGTGTTGTCCACGCTTCCTTGTTGCGCTGCACTTGCTTGGCCACGTCGCGTAGTGCGTCTGCCGCGCCTTTGCGGTCAAATTTGTTAATGGCGACAAACTCGGCAAAGTCGAGCATGTCGATTTTTTCTAACTGCGACGCTGCGCCAAACTCAGGCGTCATCACGTACAGCGGCACGTCCACATAGGGCACGATGGCGGCATCGCCTTGGCCAATGCCCGAGGTCTCCACGATGATGAGGTCGAAGTCTGCGCATTTGGTGGCGGCCAGCACATCGGGCAGGGCAGCAGAAATTTCGCTGCCAAAGTCGCGTGTGGCGAGCGAACGCATAAAGACGCGCTGACCGCTCGACGTTGATGTGGCTGTCCAAGGCGAAATCGCATTCATCCGAATGCGGTCGCCTAGCAGCGCACCGCCCGACTTGCGGCGCGAGGGGTCAATCGAAATCACCGCAATTTTGAGCGCGTCGTTTTGATCCAATCTGATGCGGCGGATGAGTTCATCTGTAAGTGACGACTTGCCTGCACCGCCCGTGCCTGTGATGCCGATGACGGGCGTCTTCTTTTTCGCAGCCGTGCTTCGAACATCTTCTAGCAATTTTGTATCTATATTTTTGTTTTCAATCACCGTAATGAGCTGTGCCAATGCCCGCCAAGCCATATCCGGTGTGCCTTGCAGAGCCTTTAATGATGTAGGCGCGTAGCTAGATAAATCAAAATCAGCCGTTTGAATCGTCTCGCCAATCATGCCTGGTAAGCCGAGACGTTGCCCGTCCTCGGGGCTAAATATCCGCACGCCGACGCTGGCTAAATCTGCAATTTCATCGGGAACGATGACGCCGCCACCGCCCCCTGTGATTTTGATGTGGCCGCCGCCGCGTGCTTTGAGTAGCTCGACCATGTACTTGAAGTACTCGACATGCCCACCT
>CANFCG010000019.1 GCA_947445115.1 Comamonadaceae bacterium
GCCATCACGTGCTCGACTTCGCTGGTGCCAATGCCATGCGCCAGTGCCCCGAAAGCCCCGTGCGTACTGGTGTGCGAGTCGCCGCACACAACCGTCATGCCCGGCAAGGTTGCGCCTTGTTCAGGCCCCATCACGTGGACGATACCTTGCTGTTTGCTCAGGTACGGAAAATAAGCCGCTGCACCAAATTCTTTGATGTTGGCATCTAGCGTCGTGATTTGCTCTTTGCTCACCAAATCGGTAATGCCGTCGTAGCCTTGATCCCAATTGGTCGTAGGCGTGTTGTGGTCAGCGGTGGCAACGATGGAGCTCATACGCCAAACTTTACGTCCCGCCACGCGCAGACCTTCAAAGGCTTGCGGACTGGTGACTTCGTGCACCAAATGGCGGTCAATATATAAAACGGCTGTGCCATCTTCTTCAGTATGGACGACGTGCTCGTCCCAGATTTTGTCGTAGAGAGTTTTCATAATGAGTGATTTTAATTGTTCAAGCAACAGGTTTTTATCCAGCTGTCATTCCCGCGAAGGCGGGAATCCATGACTACGGCGCGCTTGCAAAAAGACGTCTCGTGTACTCGTGAGTCGGATTGGCATACAACTGGGCAGTTGGCCCTTGCTCCACGATGCGCCCTTGGTGCATCACGATGACTCGGTCGCATAGCTGCGCGGCCACTCGCAAATCGTGCGTGATGAAAAGCAATCCCAATCCAAATTCGGCTTGTACGGATTTCAGTAGAGTCACGATTTGCGCTTGCACCGAGACGTCGAGCGCACTCACCGCCTCATCAGCCACCAGCACCTTGGGCTGGCAGGCGAGGGCGCGGGCAATGGCAAGACGCTGCCGCTGTCCGCCCGAAAACTGGTTCGGATAGCGATTGAGTGATTCGCGGGGCAGGCGTACCTTGTCCATTAAATCCTCGGCTCTTGCCCATGCCTGGGCTTTGGTCAGTCCGGCTTGTTTGCCAAAATTCATCGCCCCCTCGATGAGGCTCATGCCCACGGTTTGGCGCGGATTGAGCGAGCGATTGGGGTCTTGAAATACGACCTGAATGTGGCTGCGCAGCCCGCGTAGCTTGGCCTCTGGCAGTGATTCAATGCTCTGCAAGCCCCACTGGATATGGCTTGCGGCAGGGGCGAAATCAGGGTCAATGAGTCGAAGTAAACAACGCGCGAGTGTCGATTTGCCACTCCCCGACTCGCCCACAATGCCAATGGTTTCGCCCGCTTGTAGCGCGAGCGATGTATCCATGATTGCTGCGGTTGTGCGGACTTTGCCAAATAGGGAGCGAGTGATGTAGGTTTTATTGACATGCGTGGCACGAAGAACAACAGGCGCATCCGCAGGTATCAGCTTAGGTGCTGGCGGCGTCATCGTCGGAACAGCGCTTAGCAAAGCCTTGGTGTAGGTGGCTTTCGCATCATTTAGTACTTGCGAAGCCGTGCCGTATTCGACCGCATTGCCTTGGTGCATCACGATCACATCGTCGGCAATTCTCTTCACCACACCCATGTCGTGCGTGATGAAGAGCACGGCGCAGCCTAGCTCGGTTTGAATTTCTTCGATCAGCTTCAAAATTTTTTGTTGTGTCGTCACGTCCAGTGCTGTGGTGGGCTCATCGCAGATCAGGAGTGCAGGCTTCAAGATCATCGCCATCGCAATCACGACACGCTGGCGCTGGCCGCCCGACAGTTGGTGCGGATAGCTTTTCAGCATGCGCTGGGGCTCGGGTAGTTTGACGCGTTCAAAGATGGCGAGGATTTTGTCGCGGCGCTCTTCTTTGGATAAGGTCGTGTGCTCGCGCAGCAATTCGTCCACTTGATCGCCGCATCGCATCACGGGATTGAGCGCTGTCATTGGCTCTTGGAAAACCATGCCCATGCTTGCGCCGCGGAGTGCTCGAAGGCCAGCTTGCGGAGCGTCTAAGAGAGATTCACTCTTTAACAAAGCCTTACCTGATGTGGCCTGCAGCTCTTTTGCGAGCAACCCCATGACGGCCATTGCCATCACCGATTTGCCACTACCCGATTCGCCGACGACGCACAACGTTTGGCCTGCTGCGATTTCAAAACTCACATCTTGCACGGCATAGGCACGATCACTACCAGCGGGTAGTGAAACGTGCAGGTTTTGAACTGAGAGAACAGCGGTCATCAATTGCTTCGCTTGGAAAATTTGGGATCGAGCACATCGCGCAGCCCATCGCCAAGCAGGTTGATCGCCAGCACCATCGGAACGAGAAAAAGTGCAGGGAACAGCACGTTGCCTGGGTACTGGCTAAACTGCACGCGTCCCTCCGCCATGATGTTGCCCCAAGTGGGGATGTCGGCTGGCAAGCCCAGTCCTAAAAAGCTGAGTGCCGCTTCGGTGAGCACCGCGCTTGCCGCAATAAAAGTGCCTTGCACCAAGAGCGGCGCAAGTGAGTTAGGCAAAATGTGCCGCCATAAGATCTGTATCGTGGGCGTGGCAAGCGCTTTTGCTGCTTCGACGTAGGGCTCTTCGCGCAGCGTAAGCACCAGCGAGCGCACGAGACGTGTGACGCGCGGCACTTCGGGGATGCAAATGGCGACGACGACCGTCCACAGCTGGGGGCCAAGCGCTGCCACCAGTGCAATCGCCAGTAGCACCGAGGGAATCGCCATCAAGCCGTCCATGATGCGCATCAGCACGGCATCGACGGCTTTAAAGTAACCTGCCAGCATGCCAAGGCCTGCGCCTAAAACGACAGCTAACGCTGCCGTGAACAAGCCGACCAAGAGTGAGATGCGCGTACCAAAGAGAACGCGACTATAGATATCACGCCCAACGCTGTCCGTACCCATCCAAAAGTGATGTGCGATGCCGTTGAACTCGCCAATTGCACCCGCTTTGGTATTGATGTGGTTCGCATCCATCTGCGCAGGATCGACCGTGCCAAGCCAAGGTGCAAGAATTGCTAGCAGCACCAAAATGCCAAGCACAGCAAAGCCAAAACGAATGGCGGAGTTTTGGAAGAGCTTATTCATCAATATCTAATCCGTGGATCCAGCCACAAATAGCTAATGTCCACCAGCAGGTTCATTAGCACATACAGCACGCTAAAAAACAGCACCAAACCTTGAATCACCGGGAAGTCACGGTTCAAAACAGCATCCACCGTAAGCGAGCCAAGACCGGGAATTGAGTACACCGTTTCGGTCACGACGACGCCGCCAATGAGTAGCGCTACGCCAATACCAATCACGGTCACGATGGGAATGGCGGCATTGGCCAGGGCATGACGCATGAGCACGGCAGACTCGCGCAAGCCTTTGGCTCTAGCGGTACGGATGTAGTCCTCGGTGAGCGCTTCAGAGACCGAGGCGCGGGTCACTCTAGCAATGAGAGCGATATAAATCGTGCCAAGAGTCAGCCACGGCAAAATCATGTGGCGTAGCCAGTCCCAAAGCGTGGTATCCACTTCAGATAAGCGCTTGTAGCCCTGCACGGGTAGCCATTGCAGCTGGATGGAAAAAATGTAAATCAGCACATAGCCCGTCACAAATACAGGAATCGAAAATCCGGCAACAGAGATGCCTGAGAGCACGCGATCTAGCCAGCCTCCCATGCGCCAAGCAGCCAGTGTGCCCAGTGGCACGGCAACCACAATCGAAAGCAGCATCGTCCCCGATGCCAATACCAGCGTGGGCTCCAGCCTCCCTGCGATGAGCGACGTGACGGATTTATTCATGTAAAACGAATAGCCCAGATCGCCTTGCAAGACGTGCCAGATCCAAATACCAAACTGGGTGATGAGGGGTTGATTGAGTCCGAGCTGCTGGCGGATGCGCTCGATGTCGTCGCTTGTCGCGCTGTTACCCGCAATTAAAGCGGCTGGATCGCCAGGAGTAAGACGCAAAACGAGAAAAACGACGACAGCCACGATCCCCAAAACGGGAATCAGCGCCAAGAGGCGCTGATTGAGGAGCTTCAACATAAGAATGCTTTATTAAGCTGTCATTCCCGCGAAGGCGGGAATCTAGATTTTGACAGCCTTCAGTTTGTGTGAAAAACCGCTGAGTGCCGCAATACCGCTAGCTTCGGCGCGTTGGCACCAGAGTTGCAAATCGCGTGCGAGTTGCTCACGGCTTTGATTTGTAGAGATCCACACATGACGCAACTCTTCGCGCATCGTGACCATTTTGTCGAGTACAGGATGTGCAGATCTAGCGGCTTGCAAATCTGCTTGCGCCGTAGCCGGCACTTGGTCGGCATCGCGATGCAGCCAGCGCTTAGCGGTTTTGAGTACGGACAGGTCAGAGCCTTTGGCTTTGAGTGTTGCCATCTCTTGTTTGCAAGCGGCCTTCACATCTTGAGCGTAGTGCGCCATCACTTGGTAGCGGTGGGCAATGATGGCCTCCAAAGTTTTTTCGTCTGCCACAGGCTTAACTTCACCCATCGTCATGACAGGAACGGTCTTTTTAGCTTTAGCAAGTCCAAATGTTTCCAAAATTCGGATGTACATCCAACCGATGTCGAATTCATAAGCTTTGACCGAGAACTTAGCTGATGTAGGATAGGTGTGGTGGTTGTTATGCAGCTCTTCTCCACCAATCAAAATACCCCAAGGGGTTAAATTGCGGCTTGCGTCTGGTGCTTCAAAATTGCGGTAACCCCAAAAATGAGCCAGTCCGTTAATCACGCCAGCAGCGGTAAAAGGAATCCAGGCAGTTTGAACGGCCCAAACAGCGAGACCTGCTGAACCAAATAAAAGTAGATCAATCACCATTAGAAGTGCAACGCCTTTGGCGCTGTACTTGGCATAAAGATTGCGCTCGATCCAATCGTCCGGCGTACCTTGCCCGTATTTGGCTAGCGTTTCCGCATTTCGGCTCTCAATACGGTACAGCTCAGAGCCGCGCCAGAGTACTTCGTCAATACCGCGTGTTTGCGGACTGTGAGGGTCGTCGTGTGTTTCGCACTTGGCATGGTGTTTGCGGTGAATCGACGTCCACTCCTTGGTCACCATGCCTGTATTGAGCCAGAGCCAAAAACGGAAGAAGTGAGAGATGACGGGGCTGAGTTCTAGTGCGCGGTGCGCTTGGACGCGGTGCAGATACAGCGTGACCGCCGCAATGGTGATGTGCGTGGTCGCTAGCGTGAACAGAACGATCTGCCACCAAGTGAAATTGAGTAATCCGTTAGCTGCCCAAGAGAGCAAAAATTCGATTGCGGACATAAATGTCATAGGAACCCTAAAAAAGGAAGATGGTGCATTTTAAGTCTTTTTAGAGCTTATTGACGTTGCCAAACCGCTGCAAAAAATCCATCTGTGTGGTGCATTTGCGGCCATAGGCGTAGGTAATCGTTGCGGCAAAGGGTATCGGCATTCGCAATACCTAACTCTGCCAGTACGGTTTGAGCAGGTAGCAGTTTGAAGTCTGGATTGGCGGCTGCAAACGCCGTTGCAATTTGCTCATTTTCTTCTGGTAACACGCTACACGTGGCGTAAACCAAGCGGCCACCAGATTTAACGAGTCTGGACGCGCTTTGCAAGATGTTGGTTTGCTTGACGGTCAACTCGGCAATGGCGGTTTGCTTTTGGCGCCACTTGAGGTCTGGGTTGCGGCGTAGGGTGCCAAGGCCCGAGCAGGGCGCATCGACCAGCACGCGGTCCATTTTTCCTGCCAATCGTTTGATGCGTTCGTCACGCTCGTGGGCAATGGCAACGGGGTGAATGTTGGACAGGCCACTGCGTGCTAATCGTGGTTTAAGTGCCGCTAGGCGGTGCGCGGATACATCAAACGCATAGAGCCGCCCTGTGCTGCGCATCGCGGCTCCAAGACCTAGCGTTTTGCCACCAGCGCCTGCGCAAAAGTCCGCCACCATTTCGCCGCGCTTGGCATCGACTAAGAGAGTCAATAGCTGCGAGCCTTCGTCTTGCACTTCAATCGCCCCTGCTTTGAATACGGCTAGCTGCGATAGCGCCGTACGTGCGTTCATCCGCAGTCCCAACGGGCTGAAGGGGGTGGACACCGCATTGACGCCTGCTTTTTGCAGCACGGTTTGGATTTGCTCGCGCTTGGAGTTGAGTGCATTGACACGCACATCTAGTGGTGCGGTTGTCTCACAAGCGGCGCAAAACGCCCAAAATTGCTCTTCGCCTAGCTCCTTGCGCAGCGTTTCGGCCAACCACGCGGGCAGATTGTGTTTGTGCGCGTCTAGCAGTTCTTCGCCTTCGATTTTTTTAGAATCCATCAGCCAATTTTTTTCATGCGGCAACAAAGCGCCTTGCAAAAAATCCGCATCGCTAGGGTTACTGGTCGGGTACGCCAAAATTGCGAGGCGGCGGGACAATGCCCCAGAGCCTCCTCTAGCTAAGGCCTCCAGGCGGGTCTTGCTGCGAAGTACCGTGTAGGCTGTCTCTGCGAGCACAGCACGTTCGCGCTGACCGATGTTTTTAAGCTTGCGGTTGTCTTTGAAGTAGTGCGAGAGCACCGCATCGGCAGGGTGCTCGAATTTGAGAACAAGGGCGACCAGCTCGGTACAAGCGTCTAGGAGTTGTTGAGGATGCATATTATGTGGAACGAGGTGAGTGCTGCTGTAGAAGGGCTCTGATAGCGGCTGGATAGATGAGGTGCTCTTGGGTGAGCACACGGGCGGAGAGCGTACCCTCATTGTCGTCGTTTAAAACGGGGACAACGGCTTGCGCCAAAATTTCGCCTACGTCTAGTACAGGCGTGACGCGGTGAACCGTTGCGCCCGCGAATCGGCAACCCGCATCAATGGCGCGTTGGTGGGTATGTAAACCCGTGAACGCAGGCAAAAGGGACGGGTGGATATTGACCATCCGAGCTTCAAAATGCTGTACAAAATCAAAGCCTAAGATGCGCATAAAGCCTGCAAGCACCACCAGCTGCGGGCTGTGGGCATCGATAGCGGTTTGCAACGCTGCATCAAATAACTCGCGGGAGGCATACGCTTTGTGATCAACGACTTGCGTGGCGATGCCTTGCTCGCGGGCAAACACTAAACCTTTGGCGTCAGCTTTGTTGCTGATGACGGCGGTGACCCGTGCGCCGTAGCGCTCTTGCCAATGTTCCGACTGAGCGGCGCGCACAATGGCCTGCATGTTGGAGCCCGAGCCTGAAATGAGAATAACAATAGAAAACATGGCGTGCATTATCCCCGCACGCACGGCTATCGCGCTATAGTCGACCTATGTCAACACTACCTATTACCGTTGCTCTTGTTGAAGACGAGCCCGAGACGCATGCCCGTTTATGCGCGGCATTGGCAAAGGATAGCCGCATTCAACTGCTCCATGCAACCAATGCCGCCAAGCCCATGCTGCAATGGTTGGTCGGTCAAATGGGGCAAGATGCGCCTAGCGTACTGTTGGTTGATTTGGGCTTGCCGGATCAATCGGGCTTAGAGGTGATTCGCCTGTGCAAGGCGATGAAGCCAAACACAGAGATTATGGTGGTCACGATGTTTGGCGATGAGGCAAATATGATTCGCGCCTTTGAGGCGGGTGCTAGTGGCTACTTGCTCAAAGATGGTGATGAATCCGAGCTGGCTGAGCATGTCCGTACTTTAGATGCAGGTGGCTCCCCCATGTCCCCCATCATTGCAAGGCAATTGCTCACGCGCATGGGCGGAGGCGCTGCAAAGCCCATTCCATTAGGCATGCCAGTCGTCCCTGCGGATGTGCCGTCTGCGCGCCACCCCAGAGCCCACTTGGAGCGCTTATTAACTGAGCGTGAAGAGACGGTGCTGAAATATTTGTCGCGCGGCTACTCTTATGGTGAATTAGCCAAAGAAATGGGTGTGACGATTAATACGATTCAAACGCATATTCGGGGGCTTTATGCCAAACTTGAAGTTCATTCAAAATCAGAGGCCATCTTTGAAGCGAAGCAATTGGGCTTGTTGGAGAAGTAAGCTGCTTTGCGGAGTGGCTTGTTTTTTGCTAGCCGTATGGGGCAGTCAAGCCGCCTTGGCTGAAGTTCAAACGATCAGACAAGCTAGTTTGCAAGTTGCCACTGCGAATAAGGCCATCACGATTGATGCGCAGCCCCTACCGTTCAGATGGGATTTAAATTTCCCAGGCGAAAACGGTCGTGTGCGTTATTCCATCACGTTACCGGCGCGTACGACCTCGGAAGACACGCAGCCCTATGCCGTTTATATTCCGCGCGTTGGAAATCAACTTCAAGTCTTTTTGAATGGACGCATGCTTGATGGCTTGGGCCTTTTAGATGACGCCATGCACGATAGCAGCAAAGAGCCGTATTGGTTGACGATTCCGGTAGCACTTTTATTTGCGGATAGACCTAACCAGCTTATTTTTAATACGACCGTCCAGGCGATGCGATGGGGTGGTTTATCGGAGATTTTTTACGGGCCAGAATCTGAGCTTCGCGCTCAGTATGAACGCAGGCTGTGGTGGCAGCAAGAATCGTATGACATGATTTTGGTCGCACTATTTTTGATGGGCATGATTGCGTGGGCGCTTTGGCTTCGGCAGCGTGAAGGTGTGTACGGATTGTTTGCTTTGAGTGCCATGTGGGGGGGCATTAGCGCGATGGATCAACTCATGCAAACGGCGTGGTTGCCATGGCCGATTCAAGGTATGGCTGTCTCCATTGCACTGGCTTGGCATGTCGTGTTTATGGCGAGGTTTACGCTGGGCATCGTCGGGCGTTATGAGTCTTGGGTCCGATTGACTCTGCTGGCAACGACGATGTCAATTGGCATTGCTTATGTATTGGCAGAGCCTGTTTATTGGACGATTGCTTTTGGCATGCTTTGCTTTCCGATTGTCGTGACTTTAATTTGCACCGCTAAAGCAGCGGATCGAGATCGATCGGAGCAAGCGAGACTCCTCTTTTTTGTGAGTTTGGTTGTTGCTATGGTCGCGCTACGAGATTTTTTTATGGTTCACTGGCCCGAATCGGGGATGAGTCACTACGCTTTATTACCTCACGCTCTATTTTTATATGTGCTGGTGATGGGCTGGATTTTGGTGGAGCGCTACACCCTCCAGCACCGCCAGTACCATGATCTCAATGTCAGCTTAGAGGATCGCATTGCTGAACGTGAAAAAGCACTGTCCAGCAGTTTTGAAATCATCTCAAACCAAGGCGCAGAGAAAGCCAAGCTTCTAGAGCGACAACGCATCATGTCTGATATCCACGATGGCGTAGGTGGACAGTTGGTAGGTTTGGTCAACATGATTAAGCGTGGCGAGGCTAACCAATCCTTGTTCGATCAAAAACAGTTATCCGAACATGCGCAAATGGCGCTGGATGAACTTCGTGTCGCTGTGGATTCGATGCAACCCGTTGACGGCGATTTGGCGACTGTTTTAGCGACGTTGCGTTACCGGTTAGAGCCTCGTCTAAAAGCTTCAGACCTCAAACTTATTTGGCAAATTGATGCGCTGCCCGTGGTGTCCGAACTCACGCCGCAAAAGGTACTTCAAATTCAAAGAATTTTGCTTGAGGCGTTTACCAACATCATCCAGCATGCGAAGGCCACGACCATTACGGTTGGCGCTAAACATTTACCTGCAATGTCCGCAGTACAAATCACGATTGAGGATGATGGTGTGGGCTTTGAGCTGCAAGAGCTGAAAGCGACAGGGCATGGCATTCGCAACATGTGCTTCCGCGCTGAGGCGATTGGTGCGGTGATCACATTTCAGCGACTCAACGCAAAGGGCGTCACACTTACTTTGACGCTGCCTATTGTTTGACGTCATAATAGAGAAAAAAGCACGCTCGTCTTATTTTATTTTTAAGAGGTCAATATGGATTTAGCTTTCACCCCCGAAGAAACAGCGTTTCGTCATGAAATTCGTGATTGGGTTCGCGCCAATCTGCCCGCTGACATTGCACACAAAGTTCACAATGCCTATCGGCTCACCAAGGACGATTTGCAGACTTGGGCAAAAATCTTGGGTAAAAAAGGATGGCTAGGTCATGCATGGCCCAAAGAGTTTGGTGGCCCAGGCTGGAACGCCATTCAAAAACATTTGTTCGAAGAAGAGTGCGCACTAGCAGGCGCACCGCGCGTGATTCCATTTGGTCCAGTGATGGTGGCACCCGTCATCATGGCATTTGGCAATGCTGAGCAACAACGCCAACATTTGCCGGGCATTGGCTCCGGTGAAGTGTGGTGGAGTCAAGGTTACAGCGAGCCAGGTTCGGGCTCAGATCTCGCCTCCTTGAAATGCAAAGCTGAACGCGTGGGTGACACCTACATTGTCAATGGCCAAAAAACATGGACAACGCTAGGGCAATACGGCGAATGGATTTTTTGCTTGGTGCGTACCAGCAATGAAGGCAAGCCGCAAACAGGCATCAGCTTTTTGCTGATTGATATGAAGAGTAAAGGCGTCAGCGTTCGCCCGATCAAGCTTTTGGATGGCGAATGCGAAGTCAACGAAGTGTGGTTTGATAACGTGGAAGTACCCGTGGCCAATCTAATTGGGGAAGAAAACAAAGGCTGGAACTACGCCAAACACTTGCTGGCGCACGAACGCACCAACATTGCGGACGTGAACCGCGCCAAGCGCGAGTTAGAGCGTTTGAAACGCATTGCCAAGGCTGAAGGCGTTTATGAAGACGGACGATTCCGCGACGAAATCGCCAAGATGGAGGTGGAAATTGTCGCGCTGGAGATGCTGGTGTTGCGCGTGCTGTCCGCTGAAAAATCAGGCAAACAATCGCTCGATATTGCGGGTCTACTCAAAATTCGCGGCAGCGAAATCCAGCAACGTTATTCTGAATTGATGATGCTGGCAGCTGGACCGCGCAGCCTGCCACTCATTGAAGAGGCCAAAGACGCAGGCTGGCAAGGTGACATGATTCCTGACTATTGCGCACCGCTGGCGAGTGTGTATTTCAATATGCGAAAAACAACCATTTATGGCGGCAGCAACGAAGTGCAGCGCAATATCGTATCTCAAACTGTTTTAGGATAAATCATGGATTTTAATTTTTCAGAAGATCAAGAGCAACTTCGCGATGCGGTCAAGCGTTGGGTCAGTAAGGATTACACGTTTGAGCGCCGTAACAAAATCATCGCAGGAGGCAAAGGGCTAGGCGGCTACGATGCGGCGGTGTACCAAGAGCTAGCTGGGCTAGGCTTGGCAGGACTCAATGTGCCAGAAGCACACGATGGTCTTGGCATGGGTGCAGTAGATGCAATGGTGGTGATGGAAGAGCTAGGGCGCGGCATGGTGATGGAGCCCCTTGCACAGACACTGATCGCCAGCCGAGTGTTGTCCACGTTTGCCGATAGTGCCGTGCAAACTGCGTGGTTACCAAAACTAGCCTCTGGCGAAGCCATGCTCTCGCTAGCTTATCAAGAATCAGCTTCGCGTTACAACCTAGATGCCTGCCAAGCCACAGCCAATAAGACTTCCAGTGGCTATGTTTTGAATGGCAAGAAGGCGCTAGTCATTGCAGGCGATCAAGTCACGGGCTACATCGTGAGCGCAAAATTAGACGGCAAGCTCGCGTTATTCTTGGTTGAACGTGCCGCTTCGGGCGTTAAAACTGCAGCTGTCGGTCTGCAAGATGGTTCTCGTGCCGCAGAAGTCACTTTCGGAAATGCAGATGCGACGCTGATCACCACGGACGGCCTTGCTGCGCTCGGGCTAGCAGTCGATGCGGGCATTGCGCTTTTGTGTGCTGAAGCCGTTGGCGTGATGGATACGACGCTTGCTATGACGGTTGAGTACATGAACACCCGTAAGCAGTTTGGTGTCGTCATTTCTTCATTCCAAGCACTGCGCCACCGCGTGGCCGATGTCAAGATGCAACTAGAACTGGCGCGTTCCATGAGCTATTACGCCGCCCTAAAAATGGAAACGCCCGCCGCAGAACGCCGTGCTTGCATGGCTCGTGCTAAGTATCAACTCGGACAATCGATGCGCTTTGTGGGGCAAGCCGCGGTGCAACTGCATGGCGGTATTGGTGTGACAGACGAGTACATGGTCAGCCACTGCTTTAAAAAGCTCACCCAGCTAGAGATGACGTTTGGCGATAGCCTGCATCATTTGGGTGAGGTGTCTAGCCGCATGCAGGATACGGCTGGGGTGTTTGCTTAAGCGCCCCCATTCAGCAGATCTTCCATCTCACGTCTGAAAATCGGATCGCGTTTGTGGACGCCCGTTTCAATGGCACCCTCGACTCGGTCTAGCACGGAGACATTGCTGTCGCGGCCTAAATAGAGTTGACATTGGCTTGTGTTGACTAGGCGCTTGGCTTGGCGTGTGCTGCTACCAAGAGTGACGGCGAGGGTTTCGGCGGTGCTGGTGTTACTGCCTGTGCCAACCCACACCAAATTAGGCAATTGCTCCCACTCTCGGATGTCGGCTTGTGCGGCGGTGGCCTTGGAGACTTCTTTGGCAACCAAGCCGGCAAACATGCCGACTAGTCCAATCATGGCTGCGTCGCTATTGCCCGTTTGTGCAGCTAGGTTGACGCCGACAGCTCCTACGGTATCCGCTACTTTGCCAACGGTGTCTGCGCCTTCTTTGAACGATGCTTTGCCGTTCAAGATCGTGTCAAACGGACGTCCACCGCGGGTGGTGGCTTGAAAGCCAATGTCTGCGCCTTGTTGAAAACTACTAACGGGGCAGCTTTTTGCGTTTTCGCAGGCTTTAACGGCGCGGCTGACGGGCAATTCGTAGCTCTCAAACTTTAACGCTTCTTTGTGCTGTCCAGCGCCTATCTTTTTGGGTGCGCGGCCTGTTTCAAACAGCACCAGCAGCGGCTTGTCGACGGAGATCATTTCATAGGTTGTATCGCCCTTGACGGCTTGGCTCAGATAGTCTTTGGCTAGCTGAGCATTGCCGTCGCAAAAACTAGCCCAGCCTGCCATGTAGGGCATGAGACCAAAGTCGCTGCCATAGACCTCGGATTCAGCGACGGTATCTTGATACTCGGCTTGTTTAAACATAGCGCGTGCGTTTTGAAAGTCAGCTTTTGCCGCAAATACCAAGCCGCGATAGTAGTGTGCCATGGCTCGCTCGTAGGGCTCACCTTTGTAGTCTTTCACTTTTTCTGCCGTCCATAGTGATTTGGCTTTTTGCGCTTCAGGGTTATCGGCGTAAACCATTTCAATGCGGTTCGTTGCAACCTCAAACATTTTGCCTGCTAGCTCTAGCTCACCTAGATGCAATGCTGCTAGGCCGATGCGTTGAACGTTAAGCGTCGCGTTGCGCTCACCCTCCAGATAGAGGCGCTCCAGCATGGGTTTTAGACTACTAGCATTTGACATCTTCCCCGTTGTTTTTTCGGCAAAAGCAGTCGCCCGTTCTTTCACTTGTTCTGGCGTTATTGCGGCATTAGTTGGGAGTTCAGGTTCCTTTGCTGTGCTTCCGGATAAGCTGTTTTTGAGATTTTGAAAGAAATTACCAAACTGTGCATGTGCAGGCATCGACGTGACTAGGCACAAAGCCACTACCACAGGGGCTAATTTGAAGTGTTTCATGGTTGACCTTTAGAGGTTGATTCGCTTATCTAGACAGGGTTACTTATTGGACAGTGCTGAGGTCATTTTCCCTAGCGTTTCTTCGCCTATCCGCTTGCCTAAGTCTTGTACGGTCAATGTTTTAGGTGCGATGACTGGCGGCGGTGCAGCATAGACAGGGCGATAGCCACCTCTTGGATCCGCTTCGTATCGGATGGGCTTGGGTGGCTCGTTACTGACGGGCGCTGCAGGGGGCG
Source organism: Comamonadaceae bacterium (assembly GCA_947445115.1). Lineage (GTDB taxonomy): Bacteria > Pseudomonadota > Gammaproteobacteria > Burkholderiales > Burkholderiaceae_C > JASGCK01. The sequence continues at coordinate 13,704 of CANFCG010000019.1, forward strand.
GTGGTGGTGGTTTGCCGCTGGAGTAACCTTCCATCAAAATGACGCCGTCAGTTAAGCTTTTAATTGAAATGTAGGTTGACCAGCCAGATGGGCTGCTAGGGTCCGGCGTATTGAGTACTTCCATCAACATCTTGGCATGCTTGGCAAAAGCATCCATCTCTATTGTTTGATTGTCGAGCGGATCCGGTGCTGCGCCCTTCGATTTACTGGCTGTTTTAGCGGCAGCCTTGTCAGCCGTCGCGGTTTTTCGCATGACCAAATTACGATCCACTAATCGAACACCCGATGCGCTCAAGGTTTGCAAGAACGATGCGCGTAGCTGCAAGTTGATGCGCTCCACGGGGGTATCGCGCTGCTGCATTTCCTGCGATCGAATGGGGCCCGCGCTAATGGTGGTATTTGCTTGACCACTGGCTTGCCCAGTCGATGCTTGGCGGTTGTAGTTGCTGTCTATGCTGAGGGATGCACGGCTGGTTTGCTCCAACATGTCGGTAAGCTCACGATTCCAAAGCACAACCATGGTTGGTTTTCCTGCTTTGGCATAGGCCATAGAGAACTGTGCTTGGTTAAATAACGGGGGCTCTGATAAGGCCATCGGCACAGCCACCATCACAGTCGGGGCTGGGGTAAGCACCATCGGCTGGTCTTTGCGATACGCCGACTCTGGAATCACGATCTGTGACTGCATTTGTGCAAATACGGGTAGCGTTGCCTGTAAGGCGGTAAGGCTGCAGGCCAATACTAGCTTGGCTTGCAGAGGCATTTTGCTTTGTAAAAAGTGTTTCATAGCGATCCTCAATTGCCATGTGTGACTGGCGCCGCAGGAGCCGCACCAGTGCCACCTAGTTGCGGTTGCCCGAACTGCTGTTGCCCACGGTTACCATCTGCGATATCAATCGAGACGCGAGTCGTTGCAGCATTGATGGCTGACTCGCCATAGCTACGCGCACCACGTGGTGGCAAGATGATGGATTGCCAAGCGCTAGGCGCTTCAGTCTCGCCGCGATCACCAGAAAATCTTGAACGAAATAGTAAATGCACATCCATTTCAGTGCAGTTATAAACCGTGGTATTCGCGCTCGCCATGCCCATGGCTGTACGATTCAAAAAGAAATCTTGCACGCCCACCATGTTGGCAAGATCAGATGACAGCACACTGATCCCCGCTAAGTTTGGCGCCCCTTCTTGCATACTGAACGTTTTGCAACCGGCGGTTGTCGGTGGCGTAGTAGATTGCACACTGCTTGCGCAGCCCACTAAGGCGGCGATACTAAAGGTGGTTATGCCAAGTGCAAGTGTGGATGTAAAAGTTTTTTTCATGATGCCATACTCCTTAGCGGTACACCACGTCGTCAGCAGCGGCGCGTGTGAATTCGTATAGTCCACTCCAGACAATCCGAGTGGTCTCAGCATCCACTAATTCGAAAGTGATTTGTGTTGAGCGCTGGGTCAAGCCACTTTTGGTTGACCGAGCTTCTGAAGCCGTTATTTCTCCAACCATGATGAAGTTCACGCCATCAACAGCCTTGGTTAGACCGCCATTCCCTGTTGTTGTAACGCCAGCACGCTTAAGAGCACGCTCTTGGTCAATACGAGCAGATTTAGATCTAGCAACGAACTCTAACCGTCCATTTCCTGCTCGATTCAAATTAACTCGAAGTCGATTCGCCATATCGTTTTTATCAATCACCTGTGAGCTTCGATTTTCAAAATCAACGCCTTCCAAAATGACAACAGGGGAGTCTGGTAACTTGGCAATCAGGTTGGCCAATCTAACGTTACCAAGCATGTCTCGCACCATAGCATCTGTCATTGAAACAATATCTGATTTTTCCATGCCAATACCTGATACGGGCCCTTGACGCGAGCTATCAACAGTCATAGAGCTTTGCCCTGCAGAGTTTTGAATCGTCGGAACGGTGAGGCATGCCGTGAGAAAAATACACGGTGCAAGCAGCAAGAGGCGTGCGGTGCGGCGTACAGAAAAATGCACAGAATAGAGAGTAGTAGTTATGGGTTTCATTTTTATTTCCTAGGTTAAAAAACCCCCACCCACGGAGATGGGTGGGGAAATTGAAGTGACCAAACTCAATGACCACTCCCTCTCACAAACAACGGGTTATGACTTGCGCATATTAACGGACAAAGTGTTCATAACACGGCGTGCGTCGTAGCCGTTGAATTGCAGCTGTCCAAAGCCTGCGCCTTTGCTTTGCCCTTTGTCAAAGAGCCTGAAATTGCCTGTGCTGACGCCACCGCTTAGCTCGCAGTGCTGGTCGGTGCCGCCTGACGATGAGCAGGCAACCGTTGCCCTTCGCCAGCTGGAGTACACATCCGTGCTGTCGTCAAAGCCTGCGTTGGCATTCAGTGAGTCTTTGCCATAAATTTTGACGTTTTTCGGAGCCCACTTGGGTGCGCTCGGAATTTGCCAAGCTGGCCCACCCGCCGATGTGACGACGCTGACTTTGCCAACCGCGTCAAACGATAGAGCAATGCCGCCTGTGGCCGCCGATGACGCTGTGATTTGCGAGCGCATATCGGCCGTGAGCGATGGCCAGTTGGGAAGGGATAGTGTAATTTCGGCCAAGGTAGGTGCGCGGCGTAAGGTGCGACGGTAGGTGGTTCCAACGGGGGTTATATCGTTCCAGTTGGTGTAGAGGTCAAACTTCCAGGTGCCTTGGTCTGGGATGCTGGCGAGTTCGCTGTCCGTCCAGTTCTTAGGTGTTGTGCTGTTGTCACAAGTCCAAAAGAGTGAGCCATCAATATCGCGTGGATGGTTGCTGGATGATCCGCAATAACTGCTGCTGGATGTCGTGATAGGGTCAATGTATGCGGCCGCCATACGAAGTACGCTGGTTGTCACTGCTGTGTATTGATTGGCTGATTCGCTGGATTTTGACAAGCCCATGTACCCATAGCCACCCCCCGTGATTTGTTTAAGTGTGAGTGTGCCGCCTTTCGGTGTGGTTACGACCACTTTGCCGAAGTTGTGTTTTGAGTTGACGTAAGCGCTGTAGCCTGAATTGATGTAGCTGTATTTGCTGAAGAGCGAATGCGTAAAGTCTCGGAATTCAGCACGTGGCTCAATGGAGATATCCACGTTTGACAAATTACCAGTGAGAAACAGCTTGCCGCTGACATCGGGGCGGGCGGTGTAGATGCCCACATCGGCGTTGGCCAGCCGTGTGGTAACACCGCTATCAGTCCAATTAAAGGGCGCGACCCATTTGGCGGTAAAGACCACGTCACCCGTCATGGGTTTAGTGGGGTCGCTATTGGTGTCGTTTTTAACGGTGAACTCGTAGTTGGCTTGGCTGAATTGAATACCAAAACCAGTGTTATTGGTAAATATGCCCGAAAAAGCCCCATTGCCGCGCACCACGTAGCTGTTTTCTTTGTATTTGGCTGGGTCATTGCTTAAAAATAACCCCTTGCAAGTTGTACTCACAATGTTGGTGGCAACTGCCGAGGCGGCGTTGGTGTTATCCACTCGTGTAGCTTGCGGCTCGGCATAACACGCTGTTATGCGGGCCAATAGATCATTAATTTTCCCAGTTGTGCCCGAGGCAACTGCAGTAGCCGCGGTCACTTGCACGGCTGCGGCGGCGGTAGGCGTCACCACGGTAGCTGGGGCGGGTGCAGGTACAGCGGCATTGCCCGCCAAAGACAGAACTAGAGGTGCGGGTGCCAATGTCGCGTCGTCACGCGTGGCGGTTGTGGTGACGGCCATCGTTGCGGCGCCAGAGCCTGTAGGTGTGACAACGATTTTGACGTTATCCAGCACCGCATCCATGCCTTTGCCGTCAGTGGTGAGCGTACCTGTAAATGGGTTGACAACTCCAGCCGCCATAGCATCGGGTGCCAGCAAGGTGTAAGTGCTCAGCACCGCTGTTTGCTGTGCCGCGACAGCCGTTGGGCTGGCAAGCGTTGGCGTGGTTTGAATGAGCGCAGCTACGCCCGTGGTTGGGTCACTTGGATCGCCATTGACCAAGAGCGCTGCGACCGCATGGGTTGCTGGATTGACGTTAACGGTGCTGGTCGCCAAGGTTGATACGACACTAACTAAGGGCTCTTTGTCCGCATGTGTGGCGGTAACGACTAAAGGCGCCTTGGCTGTAGCGGTAATGGCGCAGCTATATATACCGTCGTCTGCGGCGGTGGTGGTGTCGCACACCGTCGCGCCCGTGCTATCGCTCACGACGACGTGCGTGCCAAGCGGCCACGCAGCGCCGCCAGAAATAGTGCCGCCGATTGATACAGAGCTTGCGCCACCGCTACCGCCGCCGCAAGCAACCAGCATGGCGCTAGCACTAAAGGTTGCGGCACATACCAAGATGGTGGCGCGGAGCCTATTTTTGATATTCATGATGTGCTCTCCAAAGACTGACCGCGTCAGGTTGATGCGGGTGAAGAGGATTGTTGAGAAGTCTTAATGTTTTGTCAGTCCTATAAATATAGGACAAAATCAATTTTGTAATTTTGAGGTTTTGCAACAAAATGAGGCTTCTTTATATAAGGAGCAACTATGCCACGCATAGCGTTTGTATCTTGTGTTCGTATCCCATACAAGGATGCTTTTGATCGCAATCCGCCTTGCGTGTTAGATGCTTCAGAGTTTGAGCAGCCTGTGTGGGCGCATTTGCTCGAACAGCATTTGAAAACGCCGTTTGATGCGATGCTGTTTTTGGGCGATCAGGTTTATACGGACTATGGCCAATTTCATGGAGGCGGGAATCGGCCATTAAAGAAAAACTGGTCCCCGGATTTGTTTCATCGCTTGCTCTACACCATGTATAGCGCCCAGTACACCAAGGTCGCCGCGTTTAGACATTTAATGCAGCAATTACATGAAGACGGTGTGCAAATTGGCATGATTTGGGATGACCATGATTTTGGCTATAACAACGGCAGCGGTATGGAGTTGAAGTTTAGAAACAAGCTAGGCAGCACCAAAGTTTTGTTCGAGCAATTTTTGAATACCGTCATCCAAATGCCGTCTGCTTATCCGGCTATACCTGCGATTCCAGCCATGACGCCCACTCAGGGCATCGAACGCATTCATAACCCCATCACATTGGAGGAGGATGTCGAGATTGTGTTACTTGACGGTCGCTTTTATCGAGATGTACAAGTCGGAGGTGGTGCGTCTTTGCTAGGGCCACAGTGGAGTCATTTAAAAGAAAAGTTAGAGTCACTCCCGCAGGGGCGCTTGATGATTGTGTGCCTAGGCTCGCCTTACTCTCAGACTTCGCAGTCTTGGGCATCAAATGGGTCACCCTACGCCAACTACGACGAGTTCACTGCGCTTGCAGGTGCGAAGCATATTTTGTTTTTGACTGGTGATATTCATAAAAATAAATTGATTCCACAACAAGGGTTTACTGAAGTTATTTCCTCAGGCGCACATCTTCCTCCTCGTTTTTTTGATGACATACGCATGCCCTCAAATCAGCATTGTTTTGGCTTGTTAGATATTGATGACACGCATGTTGACGTCAAATTAGTTACTAATAATAGAGTTGAAATATCCCAAACTATCTCCCGCGCCACAGGCATGCTCAGCTAATGAAACTTGCCCTCGTCGAAGACAACATACGCACCCGCGCACGCATCGCTAAGCTACTGACGCAGTCGCTAGCCGATGTTCAAATCGCGCAGCTAGGCAATTTAGAGGCGGCGCTTGCGTTTGCGACAACGACCAAGCAAGACTACTGGTTAATCGATTTGGGCTTGCCCGATGGTAGTGGCGTTGATCTGATTCGATCTGTGCGGCAGCAACATGACAAGGCCAATATTTTGGTGATTTCGGTGTTTGGTGATGTGGACAACATTGTGGCAAGTATCCAAGCAGGCGCTGATGGCTATTTGCTAAAAGATGCGATCGATCAAGATTTAATTCAAGCGATTCATGCCATTGGCCTTGGTGGCACGCCTCTTTCACCCATGATCGCAAGCCGATTGTTAGAGCGCATGTTGCCAACGACTGTCGAGAGACCTGATGATTCGGAGCTAGAAGCCTCGGCGACTTTGACCGTGCGCGAGACTGAACTTCTGGGTTTGCTAGCCCGAGGCTACAAATATGTAGAAGTGTCTCAGCTAATGGATATCAGTCTGACAACGGTACAGACCCATGTTCGCCGCATCTATAACAAGCTAGCGGTGAACTCGCGTTCCGAGGCGGTGTTTGAAGCGAAGGCGCTCGGGATCTTGCCATCATGATACGAGCACTACGCAAAGTTTTATGGACTCTGACTTGGCTGGTATTTTGCTGGTCTAGCGCTCATGCGCAAGCTTACCAGGCGCAGATTAAAACTGCGCAAATGTGGGTCACTTTAGAGGGACAACCAGAGCGTGCAGTTGAGGGGGCTCAAACATTGCCATGGAAGTGGGATTCACATTATCCGAAGCAGCATGGGGTGGCGCGGTTTAGTTTGGAGTTCATGCTAGATTCGTCTCTGTATGCTAAAGCCAAGCTGAGCAGCCAAGGTTTGGGCATGTCGGCGCTCAACATGGGAAATCGCTATCGTTATCAGATTAACCAGTCGGGCTGGCAATATGTGGGTTGGGATGAATCAACCACGCAGTACAGAACGAAACCGAAATGGCATAGCGTACCGGCCGATCTATTGATACTCGGAACGAACACGATTGAGTTAGAGCTCAAAATGGAGCCTGCGAATGATGCGGGCTTGTCTGCCGTTGAGGTGGGCGACGCAGCGCCATCCATGAATCGCTTTCAATCTGAGATTGAGAAGCGGCACAACAGCATGGTTCTCGTGTCATCTTTTTCCTTTTTGTTAGCGCTATTTGCTTTTGGAATGTGGTTTGTGACCAAGGAGTCATTGTTCTTTTGGGCTTTTCTATCGAATGTACTTTTTGCTGCCAGACAGCTGAGCGGCTTTGTGGATTACCCGCCAATACCCACTTGGCTATGGAATTCAGGATTAGGTATTTTGTTTGCTCTGTTTGTTGGTTGCACTTTCAAAATTGCTGAATTGCTGGTGCCGAAGCCTGCGCGTCTCGTCCAAAAAATGGATGCATTTTATTTTTGGCTATGCGTGCCTTTTTTGCTAGCTGGGAATGCAATAGGAGATTTTCGTTTTTACCGAGCATGGCTTGCCGTCATGGTGCTTTTGACCATGGTGCATGTGGCCCGCGTGACTTGGTTTGCTGTGCGCACGCGCGATTTTAATTTGAGGCTGTTTACTGTGGCCGCATGGATGGCGATGGTGCTGGGCTGGTATGATTTTGTGGTGATTCAGCTTAGCGAGTCAGGGCTGGGCAAGGTCAGGCTGGGTAGTTACACCACCATTTTGTTTAACATTGGCTTGGCCGTCATTGTGATTCGCCGATACATAGCGGTTAAGCAAGATTTATTTGAGTCCAATGCAAGGGCTGAACTAGAGAAAACCAAAGCCACGCTGACGGAGCGACAGAGAATTATGACGGATATTCATGACATCGTGGGTGCGCAGTTGGTGGGCGTGCTAGACCTCATCCGCACGGGCGCGCCGCGTGAGCAACTCGAGGCCGAGACGGCAGAGGCGTTAGAGGATTTACGCATTGCCATTGACGCGATTCAACCTGTCAATGGAAGCCTTACTGCTGTGTTGGCGACGCTTAGGCACCGATTAGAGCCTCGGCTTAATGCGCGTGATATTCAACTGATGTGGCATGTCGAGGCTTTACCTCGCTTGGCTAATTTGACGCCGCAAACCATTCAGCATTTGCAGCGTCTTGTCTTGGAGGCCATCAGCAATGTGATGAAACACGCCAAGGCACGCACGATTACGTTTAAGGCGCAGTCTATCTATGAAGGTCGAACGGTGGTGATTCAAATCTCAGACGATGGCATCGGGTTTGATGAAGCGACTTTGGCATCAGCGGGGCAAGGGCTCAGGAATATGCGGTTTAGAGCAGACGCAGTCGGTGCGACACTTTCGATTAGCCGGGCGTTACCACATGGGACGAATCTCTCGCTGATACTCCCTATTGGGTAGTCGCCTTGTGCAGTCGCATTTCAGCAGCTCTTGCATGTCCCTGCAAGCCCTCGCTGTACGCTAGCGTCGCTGCAATCAATCCCAATGACTGAGCACCTTGCTCGCTAACCTCAATCAAGCTGCTGCGTTTTTGAAAGTCGTACACGCCAAGGGGCGACGAGAAGCGCGCTGTGCCGCTGGTGGGCAGTACGTGATTTGGCCCGGCGCAATAATCGCCCAAGCTCTCGCTGGTGTACGCGCCTAAAAAGATCGCGCCTGCGTGTTTGAGCTTTGGCTCCCACTGGTGGGGGTTATTGCTAGATACTTCTAAGTGTTCGGGGGCGATTTGGTTGCTAATGTCGCAGGCCTCATCCATAGAGCGAGTCAGTATGAACGCACCACGATCGTTCAGTGATTTAGCAATGATGTCTTTGCGTGGCATCTCAGGCAAAAGCTTATCGATGCAGGCCTGCACCGCGTCGATGTAGGCGCTGTCGGGGCATAGCAAAATGCTTTGCGCCAGCTCGTCATGCTCGGCTTGGCTGAATAAATCCATTGCCACCCAGTCGGCTGGCGTGCTGCCGTCTGCTAGCACCAAAATCTCAGATGGACCTGCAATCATGTCGATGCCAACTAAGCCAAACACTTGGCGTTTGGCTTCTGCCACATAGGCGTTGCCAGGACCTGTAATTTTGTCAATTTTTGGAATAGTGGCTGTGCCATAAGCCAAGCTGGCTATAGCCTGCGAGCCACCTATTGTGAACGCACGAGTCACGCCGCCCACATACGCAGCCGCTAAAACCATGGGGTTTTTAATGCCATTGGGTGTGGGGACAACCATGATGATTTCGCCTACTCCCGCCACGTGCGCAGGGATGGCATTCATCAAAACCGATGATGGATAAGTCGCTTTTCCGCCAGGCACATAGATGCCTACGCGGTCTAGTGGTGTAACTTTTTGTCCTAAGAGCGTCCCATCTGCGTCCGTGTATTGCCAACTCTCGCCCGATGCTTTTTTTTGTGCTTCATGATAGACTTTTATGCGGGAAGCGGCACTGGATAAGGCTTCGCGAAGTTCTGGCGTCAGTGAGTCATAAGCGGCTTTGAGCTCGGCTTGCGTGAGTTCTAACTCGCTCATTGAGGTGGCTGTGACACCATCCCACCGCGCGGTGTATTCCAATACCGCCGCATCGCCGCGCGTTTTGACATCGAGCAGCACCGCTTCAACCGTGCCGCTGATTGCTCTGTTGTCTTCTGAGGAGACATGCAAACGCGCTTGCAAATCAGCTGCGAATGTGGAGCTAGCAGTGGAGAGACGGAGTGGTTTAGCGGAGTAGGTCATAAATTTGTCATTCCCGCGAAGGCGGGAATCCATGCCATTATTTCACGGCGTTTTTGAAGGCTTCAATAATCGGCTGAAGCTGTGCGTGTTTGAGCTTGAGTGCCGCTTGATTGACAACCAAACGCGAGCTAATGTTCATAATGAAATCGACTTCAATGAGATGATTGGCTTTCAGCGTAGAACCCGTGGAGACCACGTCCACTATGGCGTCTGCCAGACCCGTCAGCGGTGCTAACTCCATCGAACCGTAGAGTTTGATTATGTCAACGTGGACGCCTTTAGCAGCAAAAAAATCCCGTGCAATTTGTACAAATTTAGTCGCAACCGTCAAGCGTGCGCCTTGTTTGACAGCGCTTGCGTAGTCGAAGCCTTCTCGCACGGCAACGCTCATGCGGCATTGCGCAATTTTTAGGTCTAACGGTTGATAAAGGCCATCACTACCCGATTCTATTAAGGTGTCTTTGCCTGTTACGCCAAGGTCGGCACCGCCAAGCGCAACGTAAGTAGGAACGTCGGTCGCACGCACCAAGAGCACACGCACATGCGGCTGGTTGGTCGCCAAAATCAGTTTGCGCGTGGTTTCGGGATCATCCAGCACTTCGATGCCCGCGGCTTTCAGTAGTGGCAGCGTTTCGTCAAAGATGCGGCCTTTGGATAGCGCGAGGGTAATAGTGTTCATTTGATCCGTTCAATGTCCGCGCCAATGCCGCGCAGTTTTTCTTCCATGCGGTCGTAGCCACGATCTAGGTGATAGATACGCTCAATCGTGGTTTCGCCTATCGCCACCAAACCCGCAATGACCAGCGACGCAGATGCGCGCAGGTCAGTCGCCATCACATGCGCACCCGACAGTTTGGCGTTGCCCGTGACCATCGCCGCACGACCATCAATTTGAATATTGGCGCCAAGGCGAACCAGCTCGTTAACATGCATGAAGCGGTTTTCAAAAATGGTTTCCGTCACGATGGAGGCACCAGCTGCCACGCAGTTCAGCGCCATCATTTGCGCTTGCATATCTGTCGGGAAACCTGGGTACTCGGTGGTGCGGAAATTTTGAGCTTTCAGTTTTCCCGATGAGATCACTTGCAGGCCAAGTGGGACTTGGCTAATCGAGGCGCCTGCTTCGCGAAGCTTATCCAGTAAGGCGTCCAGATGATCGCCTCGTGCATTTTCTAAAACAACGTCGCCGCCTGTGGCAGCTACGGCGCATAAAAATGTTCCAGCCTCAATGCGGTCAGCGACCACGCTGTGCGTACAGCCGTGCAATTTATCCACACCTGTGATGGTGATGCGACTCGTGCCATGTCCGGTAATATTTGCGCCCATGCTGATTAGCATTTCAGCAAGGTCAGGAATTTCCGGTTCTTGCGCGGCGTTTTCCAGAATCGTCACGCCGTCCGCTAGGCAAGCTGCCATCAAGAAGTTTTCAGTGCCAGTGACCGTCACCATATCTGTGGTGATGTGCGCGCCCTTCAAACGTGTCCAGCCTTCGGGTAAGCGCGCGTTCATGTAGCCATGCTCCACGTCGATGATCGCGCCCATGGCTTGCAAGCCTTTGATGTGCTGATCGACAGGGCGAGAGCCAATCGCGCAGCCGCCTGGCAATGAGACGGTCGCTTTGCCAAAACGTGCGAGCAAAGGACCGAGTGCCAGCACCGATGCGCGCATGGTTTTCACCAGTTCGTAGGGCGCTTCGGGCTTATCCAGTGCGGAGGCGTTTAGCGTGACAATGCCATCGGCAGAACGCGTAAAAGCCACGCCCATATTGCGAATCAGCTTCTCCATGGTGACGACGTCTTGCAAGCGAGGTACGTTCTTTAAAGTGACAACGTCAACCGTTAGTAGTGCGGCACACAACTCGGGCAGAGCCGCATTTTTAGCCCCAGAGATGGATACCTTGCCGTGAAGGGCGCGTCCGCCGCGAATCAAAAGTTTATCCATGGAATGGGAGTGCTGACAAGGAGAGATGGAATAGTGAAAATGGTGCCGGAGAGATGAATCGAACACCCGACCTTCTCATTACGAATGAGCTGCTCTACCGACTGAGCTACACCGGCACACCAAAGAAGAAATTATAAACGGCGCTAGTGCTTCGTCTTGCTGGTGGGCATCACAATGGGGTCAGTGGCGGCTTGCAAGAGTCGATCTGTTTTGCTTGGCGTGCCCTCAAATGCATCATCCGTCAAGGCCTGCGGAACACGCTCCAATGCAATCTCTAGTACCCGGTCAATCCAGCGAACAGGAATGATCTCTAGCGTGTCTTTGACGTTGCTCGGAATATCGGCTAAGTCTTTGATGTTGTCTTCTGGAATGATGACAGTCTTTATGCCGCCGCGTAGTGCCGCGAGCAATTTTTCTTTCAGACCGCCAATGGCGGTGACTTCACCGCGCAAGGTGATTTCCCCCGTCATGGCGACATCGGCGCGAACGGGGATGCCGGTAAGTGCCGACACGATTGAGGTGGTCATGGCTGCACCAGCGCTAGGGCCGTCTTTGGGCGTACCACCATCAGGCACGTGGATGTGCAAGTCTTTTTTCTCGAACGCATCATCACGTATGCCCAAAAAGCGCGCTCTGCTGCGAACCACTGTCCGCGCCGCTTCAACCGACTCTTTCATGACGTCGCCCAAACTACCTGTTCTTGTGATGTTGCCTTTGCCTGGCATGACCGCAGTCTCGATGGTGAGCAAATCGCCGCCTACCTCTGTCCATGCCAAGCCAGCTACTTGACCGATTTGATTTTTCTTTTCTGCGCGGCCATAGTCGAACTTGCGAACACCTAAAAAATTCATTAAGTTATCGGAATCAACCGTCACGCTGGTGCCGTAGGTTTTGAGTTGAATGCCTTTAACCACTTTGCGGCAGATGCTGGAGAGGTCACGCTCTAAATTACGAACACCGGCTTCGCGGGTGTAGTACCGAACCATGTCCCGGATTGCGGCTTCTTCCACAACCAGCTCTTCTGGTGCGAGCCCATTATTTTTGAGTTGTTTTGGTAGCAAATAGCGAATCGCGATATTGGTTTTTTCGTCTTCGGTGTAGCCCGACAAACGGATCACTTCCATGCGGTCTAACAGCGCTGGCGGTATGTTGAGCGTATTGGACGTTGCCACAAACATCACGTCAGACAGATCAAAGTCGAGCTCGACGTAATGGTCGCTAAAAGTATGGTTTTGCTCGGGGTCTAAAACCTCTAGCAGCGCGCTTGATGGATCACCGCGAACGTCGGAGCCAATCTTGTCAATCTCATCTAAAAGGAAGAGGGGATTGCGAGTGCCAATTTTGCTAAGGCTTTGCAGCAGCTTGCCAGGCAGGGCGCCAATGTAGGTGCGGCGGTGACCGCGAATCTCGGCTTCGTCGCGCATACCGCCTAGCGCCATGCGAACGTATTTGCGGCCAGTGGCTTTTGCGATCGATTGACCTAGTGATGTTTTACCCACACCAGGCGGCCCTACCAAGCAAAGGATGGGCGCTTTCAGCTTGCCGACGCGCTGCTGTACTGCAAGATACTCCAAAATACGCTCTTTGACTTTGTCGAGCCCAAAGTGATCTTCATTCAGCACGCTATCAGCCAAGACTAGGTCGTGTTTAATCTTGGTTTTTTTACTCCAAGGCAAATCAATTAGTACATCCACGTAGTTGCGAATGACTGTCGCTTCGGACGACATCGCGGACATCGTCTTCAACTTGGCGACCTCCTTCAGCGCTTTCTTCTCTGCGTCTTTTGGCATCTTTGCCAGTTTTATTTTTTTCTCAAGCACAGCAGCGTCAGCGCTGTCGTCGCCATCATTGAGTTCTTTTTGAATCGCCTGTGCTTGTTCACGCAGATAGAAGTCACGTTGATTTTTGTCAACCGATTTTTTGACTTGTCCGCGGATTTTTTTATCCACATTCAGAATGTCGATTTCACCCTCTAGCTGACGGAGCAACTCCTTCAGCCGTGCGGACAGATCAGTTAAACCCAAAATCGTTTGTTTTTGGGTCAGCTTAAATGGAATATGGGAGCTAATGGTGTCTGTCATGCGGCTCACATCATCTAAGCCGACAATCGATGCCATGATTTCCGTTGGAATTCGTCTGCTGAGTTTGGTGTAGGACTCAAACCGTTCAATCACCGCACGGCGCAGAGCTTCCAAATTTTTAGACGGTTTTGTCACGACTGGAATAAGTGGTGTGATTTCTGCGCCATAAATTTCACCTTCTAAGCTTCGAATATCGTGTACGAGGGCGCGCTGTTGTCCCTCGATCAGTACTTTGACCGTGCCATCGGGAAGCTTGAGCATTTGTAAAATACTGCCCACGCAGCCAATATCAAAGAGGTCATCCGTCTTGAGATCATCATCTTTGTCGGCTTCAGCGCTAACACTTGCGCCCCCATTTTTTTGCGTCAGCAATAGCACTTGCTTGGCACTGGCCATCGCAACTTCTAGAGCACGAATACTTTTGGCACGTCCCACAAAGAGAGGGATGACCATTTTGGGGTACATCACTACATCGCGTAGTGGTACAAGTGGCAGTACAACACGCTCTTCTAGCAGTAGAGTTTGACCAGACATCGGGTATGACTCCTTCTAATTTGAAACGCGCAGACTAGGCTGCTTTAACTTCGCTAGCTTGTTTGCGGTAGACCAAAAGCGGCGGACGATCATGCTCGATAGTATCGGCAGAGACGACGACGCGTTCAACATTTTGACTGCTAGGCAGATCAAACATCGTGTCAATCAGAGACTGCTCAAAAATGGATCGCAGTCCACGAGCCCCCGTTTTTCGCTTGATTGCTTTTTTAGCAATTGCGACCAAGGCTTCGGGGCGAACTTCTAACTCTACGCCTTCAAGTTCTAGCATTTGTGCGTATTGTTTGATCAGCGCATTTTTGGGTTCGGTGAGGATGGAGACAAGCGCTTCTTCGCTTAGCTCTTCCAGCGTTGTCACAACAGGCAGGCGACCAATCAGCTCAGGGATGAGGCCGTATTTAATCAAATCTTCAGGCTCGACATCTTTAAAGAGTTCGGTTAAATTTCGATTTGATTTACTTTTAACGATTGCCCCAAAGCCAATGCTGGTGGACTCTGTACGTGACTCAATCACTTTATCAAGGCCAGCAAACGCGCCGCCACAAATAAACAAAATATTGGTGGTGTCGATTTTTAAAAAATCTGAATTCGGTACTTTGCGGCCACCTTGCGGAGGGATACTAGAGATCGTGCCTTCCACGATTTTCAGTAGTGCTTGCTGCACGCCTTCTCCCGATACGTCACGGGTGATGGATGGATTTTCGGATTTACGCGAAATTTTGTCAATCTCGTCAATAAACACAATGCCTTGCTGGGCTTTGGCGACGTCGTAGTCGCAGGCTTGCAAGAGCTTGGTGATGATGCCTTCTACGTCTTCGCCAATATAGCCTGCCTCGGTGAGCGTGGTGGCGTCTGCCATAGCAAAGGGCACATCCAAAGTGCGCGCTAAGGTTTGTGCCAAAAGTGTTTTGCCTGAGCCCGTAGGGCCAATGAGCAAGATATTGCTCTTGGAGAGCTCGACATCGCCTTTTTTAGCATTGGCCTGAAAGCGAATGCGCTTGTAATGGTTGTAGACCGCCACGGCCATCGTGCGCTTGGCGCTGTCTTGTCCAATGACGTAGTTGTCTAAGTGGCGCTTAATTTCCGCTGGCGTGGGGACTCCGTCCTTGGTTTCTCTGGCTATGACGCTGGGCAGTTCGTCATCTAAAACGCCATTGCACAGCTCGATGCACTCGTCACAAATAAAAACATCAGGGCCTGCGATGAGTTTGCGGACATCTGCTTGGTCTTTATTGCAAAACGAGCAATTTAAAGGTTTCAGCGTCGCTTTAGACGATGGTTTGTCCGTACCCGTTTTTTTGTCTGCCATGAAAGGTTTTCTGATTAATTAGCGGCTGGCGTTTCAATTGTCGGGCGCGTAGAAATGACTTGATCGACTAAGCCGTACGCCATTGTTTCTTCTGCGCTCATCCAGTAGTCGCGCTCCATGTCTTTGGCGATTTTTTCTAACGGCTGCCCTGTGCGTTCCGCCAAAATTTTATTCAACTGTTCTCGTGTTTTTAAAATTTCACGGGCAGAAATTTCGATATCCGCGGCAGTGCCGCGTGCGCCGCCCGAAGGCTGGTGAATCATCACACTAGCGTTGGGTAATGCAATACGCTTTCCCTTAGCACCTGCAGCCAATAGGAAGGCACCCATGCTGGCCGCCATGCCCGTGCACAGCGTTGAAACATCAGGTTTGATGAAGTTCATCGTATCAAAAATAGCCAATCCTGCACTGACGGAGCCGCCAGGGGAGTTGATGTAGAGGTAGATATCTTTCTCTGGGTTTTCGCTCTCTAAAAACAGCATTTGTGCGACCACCAAATTAGCCATGTAGTCCTCAACGGGACCGACTAAAAAGATAATGCGCTCTTTGAGCAGGCGCGAGTAAATGTCATAGGCTCGCTCGCCACGCCCCGTGGTTTCAATCACCATCGGCACCATGCCAAGATCAGTGCCACGAGAAGGCATGGCGTCGAGAGAGTTTTGCATATTGAACATCGAGATCCTTTTGTCGTTTATTGCTGAGCCATTAACTCATCGAAGTCAATAGACTTGGGGACAACTTTTGCTTTTGCAAGTACGAACTCGGTGACGTTGTTTTCCATCAAGATAGCATCGACTTCGCCAAGACGTTGGCGGTCGCCCATGTACCACTTCACGACTTCGGCTGGCTTTTCGTAGCTGGCGGCTAAATCGGCCACATGCGCTTTGATTTGCTCCATTGTGGTTTGCAAATTGTTGGCCTTCACCAATTCCGACACGATCAATCCAAGGCGAACACGGCGCTCTGCTTGTGGTGTAAAGATTTCGGTTGGGATAGGAGCTTTTTCAGCGTCTTTGATGCCGCGCTGCTTGAGTTCGGCACGTGCGCCTTCCACCATGCGGTCGACTTCGGACTGCACAATAGTTTTTGGTAGCTCGAGATCGGCGTGGGCAATCAAAGCATCCATCACGGCCACTTTGTTTTTGTTGACCAAACGGAACTTTACTTCGCGCTCTAAGTTGCTACGGATGTCAGCCTTCAAACCAGCAACCGTTGCGTCTTTCACGCCAAGAGATTTAGCCAATTCGTCGTTGATTTCTGGCAAATGAGGCGCTTCATTTTTCTTGATCGTGACCAAGAAGTCGGCCGTTTTTCCGGCGACATCTTTGCTTTGGTAGTCTTCTGGAAAGGCGAGCGGGAAAGTTTTGCTCTCGCCTGGCTTCATGCCGCGCACGGCGTCATCAAACTCCTTCAGCATTTGGCCTTCGCCAACCAAGAACTGGAAGTCCGCCGCTTTGCCGCCGTCAAACAATTCGCCGTCTAATTTGCCTTCAAAATCAACGGTCACGCGATCACCCGCTTCAACGCCAGCATCCATGCCGCGCTGGGCAAAACTGCGACGTTGCTTTTGCAAGATGGCAACCGTTTTGTCAATTGCCGCATCTGATACTTCGGATGTATATTTTTGAATTTCAGCGGTCGATAAATCCTTGATCGTGACTTCTGGATACACCTCGAAGAGGGCTTCAAATTTTAGCTCGTCGCTACCAGCGACAGACTCTAATTCGTTGATTTTTGGCTGGCCAGCGACGTTGACGTTAGCCTCAGTGACGGCCGCATTGAAAGCTGCGCCCACGCGCTCGTTCATCACTTCGTATTGAGCGGAATAGCCATATTGCTGCGCCACAATGTTCATTGGCACTTTGCCTGGACGAAAGCCCGACATCTTGACGGTCTTTGCAATCTTTTTGAGGCGCGTTTCAACTTCGGTTGACAGGGCTGCTGCCGAGAGTGTGAGAGTGATTTTGCGCTCTAAAGCGACTAGCGTTTCTACGGTAACTGCCATGATGGGGTAGCCTTCAAAGGGGATAGATAAAAGAAATTTGGTGCGCGGGGGGGGACTCGAACCCCCACACCATTGCTGGCGTCAGGACCTAAACCTGGTGCGTCTACCAATTTCGCCACCCGCGCTTATAAAAATTCAAAGAGAATTAGGTCAACTATCTATTTTAGCTTCATGTCACACGTCTCACAACCCAAGCACTACGAAAACTTCCCTGTTGCGTCGCTTTTGTGCCCCAAACACCTGCGGCCAGCTGTGATGGCGCTCTATTGGTTTGCTCGCACGGCGGACGATTTGGCAGATGAGGGAGATGCAACAGCCGCGCAGCGCCTCGTGGATTTAGCTGCATATCGAACCGATTTGCACCGCCAGTTAGGTGGCATCATTGACAAATATCAATGGCCCACGCTGTACTTGCACGATCTGCTCGATGCTTTTGAAAAAGATGTACGGGATACGGGCGCAGGCTACCACTACCAAACGCGCGACGAACTGCTCGCCTATTGCCATCTATCAGCCAACCCCGTGGGGCGCTTGATGTTGCACCTGTTTGGGGTGGATGATGATGAATCCAAGCGCCAAAGCGATTTGATTTGCAGCGCTTTGCAGCTCATTAATTTTTGGCAAGACGTGAGCGTGGATGTGCCGCGCGGACGGTTTTACCTCTTACCCAAAGAGGTCGACTCGCTAGAAGCTTTATGCAGATGGACTCGTGGGCTCATGATGACTGGTAGCCCTTTGTGCAAGAGGCTCTCCAGCAATGCTTCGTGGCGATTTGGCTTCGAGCTTCGGTTGGCGGTGCAGGGCGGGCTGCGCATTTTGGACAAAATCGAAGCGCAAGGTTTTGATACCGCCACCCAGCGCCCCAAGCTGCATGCATGGGATTGGTTTGTGGTTTTTGGCCGTGCGCTTCTGATGTAATCAAGCCATGACGACTCCTCAAACCTACGTTCAAGAAAAAGCAGCTGCTTCGGGCAGTAGTTTTTATTACGCCTTTTTGTTTTTGCCCAAACCCAAACGCGCTGCGATTACGGCTTTCTATGCCTTTTGCCGAGAGGTCGATGATGCGGTTGATGAGGCCATAGACCCAGGCGTGGCCGCGACAAAGCTCGCGTGGTGGCGCAAAGAAGTGAGCGAGGCGTTTGCAGGTCAGCCCCATCATCCCGTGATGCTCGCCTTGCTGCCAGCCCTTGCTGCGCTTGGCCTCTCAGGCATCGTGCGAGCCGAACATCTCTTGCAAATCATTGAAGGCTGTGAGATGGATCTCACGCAAACACGTTACCTCGATCAGCCCAATTTAGAGCGGTATTGTCATTTAGTCGCTGGCGTTGTGGGCGAGGTTGCTGCGCTGATTTTTGGACAAGCCAACCAAGCGGCGGATGCGCCTACCACCGCTTACGCGCACAAGCTAGGGCAGGCGTTGCAACTCACCAATATCCTGCGCGACGTGGGTGAGGATGCACGCAAGGGCCGCATTTATCTTCCTGTCACTGAGCTGCAAAAATTTGATGTGAAAGCGCATGAGGTTTTGAATGCGATTGACTCTGAGCGTTTTGCCGCTTTAATGCAAGATCAAGCCATCAAGGCACACCAGCTCTACGATGCGGCACTGGCGCTGCTGCCAGCCGAGGATCATCGCGCGCAAAAATCTGGCCTGATGATGGCGGCTATTTATCGCGATTTACTTCGTGAGATTGAGCGCTCCAACTTCCAAGTGCTGAACCAACGCATCAGCCTTACGCCATTGCGTAAATTTTGGCTGGCTTGGAAGGTGCAGGCGTTTGGGTGAGCTGCGCAGTTTAAAAATTGCTATATAGCCCCACATAAAACCCACGGCTCGCGCCGTATTGCGGAGCACCGACGCCCACACCTGTGCCGTCGCGCAGCAAGTAGCTGCGATCAAACAAATTGATGACGGCGATGCGCCCCTCGATACTGCCTTGCCCTGCACGTCGCCATGTGTGCGTGAAGGCCGCATTCACCGTGGTGTAGCTGGGCAGCGTGGTCGAATTGGGTGCTCCGCCAGCAGGGGTGTTCCGCAGCCCACTGCCATAGATCACATCCGCGCTGACTTTGGAATTGCCAAAACGGTAGTGCGCGCCGCTAGAGGCCGAGAGCGTTTGGTTGTGATCGAGATAGACGTCGTGGTTGCTGATGTAGCTGAGCTGATTGGCTGAAAACAGCGATTGCCCCGACATAATGTTTTGCCCTTGCGCGGTTGCATGCGTCACATTGGCAAATGCGCCCCATTTGCGCTCTAGGTAAACGGCGGATAACTCTAGCCCTTTGGCGTAACCCATTTGATAGTTGAAAGGCGAGAGGATTAAGGCTTGACCGAATTGCCCTTCATCAATCAAGTTGTTGATTTTTTTGTAATAAGCGTTCGCGCCTAGTGTGAGCTTGGCGTCCACTTTGTGGCTCATGCCAAAGTCAAAATACTGTGTGCGCTCGGCTTTCACGGGGCTGGAGGTTGGCACGCTGGCTGCCGCAGTGGTCCCTGTGTAGAGGTTGATACTGCTTTGCGACGCCAGCTCTTGCGGCGGCGGTGTGAAATAGCGCGAATAGCCCGCGTGGTAAGACGTGCGGTCGTCTGGCTTGTATGCGGCGTTGATGCGTGGACTGAGTTGCTGTTCTTGGATGAAAGCACTGACACTGTCAAAGCGTAGCCCGTAGTTGACGGTCAGCGGCTTTGAGACACGCCATTCATCTTGCACATACAGGCTTGAAAGTGTTCCGATTTGGCTAGAGTTGTCAACGATGCTGACGGGCGTTGTGCTGGTTTGAGCACCCGAGCTATCGGCTGGGAAAGCAGTCACCAGGTTGTTGCTTTGGGTCAACTGGCGCGTGTACGCTACGCCTAAACGCAGTGTGTGCTCGGCGTTTAATTGATTGCTCAAATCAAACTGCACACCATTCGCTGAGTTGGATCGCATCGTATTGGATGCCGTACCCAGATAAGCCAAGTCGGCGTTGGTGTCGGGCGTGTAGCGCAGACTGGAGTATTGGTTAAAAAATGAAGCTTGATAGCTGATATCGCCTAGATTTTTTTGCAGCGTCAAGACAAGGAAATGATTGAGTTCGTTTTGGTTTCCATTAATTTGTGACGAGGGTATGGGTATATATCCTGCCTGCGTGTACTGGGGCGTTTGAGATGGATTGTTGGGAATTTGAAACTTGCCGTTGTAGCTGCCAAAAAGTAGTCCTAGTTTGGTCGATTCATCGACGGCATACGACAAATTGCCAAAAGTTTTGGTCTGCGACGTCCTGTCGTGCAAGGCATTGGCGCCGGGAGTGCGATTTTCAATCCCGAGTGAATTTGCCATGTGGCTGCCCGAGAGGTAGTACCGAAAATCCCCTTGTCCACCAAAGAGCTCAGCGCTTGGCTCGATGTGGTTGTGGCTGCCCATGAGTACACCCACGCGACCACCAGGAGTCGTGTCGCCTACTTTGGTGGTGATCTCCACAATGCCAGCCGTGCGCAGGCCATATTGAGCGGGCAGCGCACCTGTGACGAAGTCGATGCGATCGACGACGCGCGTACTCATCGATTGTCCAAAACCTGTGATGCTTTCTGGCAATTGCACGCCGTCAATGCGGTACTGCACGTTTCCGTGGTCACCGCGAACGTGCATCGATCCAGAGCCTTTGGAGTCCTGCGCCACACCAGGCAGGCGCAGTAGCACTTCGCTGATGGGCGTGTCGCTACCAAGGGCTTGCGCTTCAATGGCCTGCGTGTCGATGCGGTACACCGTGGCGCCAATTTTGGGTGACAGATTGGCCCCTTGCTCGGAGCGCCCTGACGTGATGACAACGGTGTCCAGTGAGGATGCGGTGGCCTCACCCTCGGCAAACGCGTCGAGGGGCATGACCAGCGATGTGCCAACCAAGCAGCAACAATGAAAAAAAAGGCGAGACATAAAACCTCCATCAAAAAGCAAAGCAAGCAACTTTTGGGGCGCGCCAAAAGGAGTTCGTTTTTGGCGATGAGCCGATCGCTTAATTGACTTGAGGTGGGCCGCAGCTGGGCGGCAGAACTAGCGCAGGTGCAGAAATCAGGTCGGGCGTGGCCGACACGAAAAGGAGCGTGTAGGCAACAACCATCGGCATGAGCAGCGGTACAGGGGACGCCGGTAACTCCACAACCTTATGCAGCACCATGCTGCAAACGAGGCAATCTTGTTCTTGTACCAATGTCTCGTGGTGATGCCACATGGCTGTACAGACCAGCGCCACAAAGGCAAACAGCGCTAGCATCGACCACGCGCGTTGCAAGGCGGCTGCAAAAGCAGGATGCGAGGGCGTTGACGTAGAAGTGGCGCGGTTTGCTAACATGAGCGCCAAGTATATGCACGCCACTCCATCCCCTACATCCCATCTTCAGCCTGCCAAGCGGATCGCCATCATTGGCGCGGGCTGGGCGGGCCTTGCCGCCGCTGTTCGCGCGGTGCAGACGGGGCACAGCGTCACTGTGTTCGAGGCCTCGCGAAGCCTTGGTGGGCGTGCCCGTGCGGTCGAAGTCACATTGCCAAATGGCGAATCCATTACCCTAGATAACGGGCAGCACGTGCTGCTGGGCGCGTACCGCGAGACGTTAGATGTGATGCAAACCGTGGGAGTGGATTTGAACGCAGTGCTGACGCGATTACCAATCAGTCTGAGGACATTCCAAACGCAGCGCTGGCGTTTTATGGATCATCTCTCACTAGTGCGAACCCTTGCTGAATGGCTCTTGCAGGGCTTTTCTTGCCCAGAGGGTATAACCGTTATGGCTTTGAGTCAAAAAGCATCCAAGCGTGTGATTGCGGATTTGATTGAGCCGCTTTGCTTGTCCGCTTTAAACACAGCGCCTGCCGAGGCAAGCGGACGCGTCTTTTTACGCGTTTTAAAAGATGCGTTTACGAGCAAATCCTACGTATGGAAGGGCGACAGATACGTCAGCTCCGACATGTTAATTCCTGAAATTGATTTGGGCCGCGTCTTCCCAAGCCATACTGGCTCTTGGTTGCAGGCCAGAGGCTCCGCAGTGCGCCTAGGCACAAGGGTTGCCAGCCTACAGCCTTTGCAAAACGAGTTCGATCATGTCGTCATCGCAACCTCTCCTTGGGAAGCGGCGCGGCTCTTGCGCGACCTTGCGCCCGATTGGGCGGCGAGCGTGGATGCACTGGCGTACCGTGCGATTGCCACGGTTTATGCACAAGCGCCAGCAGATTTTGAACTGGCCAAGCCCATGCTAGCTTTACCGAGCGATGCGCAAAATCCAGCGCAATTTGTGTTTGCAAGACGCGAAGCAAAAGGCTTGCTAGCCTTCGTGGTGAGCGATGCTAAAGGTGAGCGAGCAGATCTTGAACGACTCGTTTTGGTACAGGGGGAGGCCAGACTGGGTGTGGCTTTACAGCCCGTTTCGACGATTGTAGAAAAACGAGCCACGTTTGCTTGCACAACGCAAATGAAAAGACCCGCGAAGCTTGCGCTTGCAGGTCTGTCCGTCGTTGGCGATTATGTGGAGGGGCCGTATCCTTCAACAATTGAAGGGGCGGTACTCAGCACCTTGCAAACTTAAACGCGCTTGCGGTACTCGCCAGTACGCGTATCAATCTCAACCTTGTCGCCTTGCGCCACAAAGATTGGCACGCCCAGCTCTAAGCCTGTGGCGATCTTGGCTGGTTTCAAAACCTTGCCTGATGTGTCGCCTTTAACGGCTGGCTCGGTCCAAGTGATTTCGCGCACCACGCTGGTTGGCAGCTCAACCGAGATAGCTTTTTCGTCGTAGAACACGACTTCTAGTTCCATGCCGTCTTCTAGGTAGTTGAGTGCGTCACCCATGTTTTCGGCTTCAACTTCGTATTGGTTGAACTCGGTATCCATGAGGATGTACATCGGATCAGCAAAGTAGGAATAAGTGCAATCCTTTTTGTCGAGGATGACTTGATCCATTTTGTCGTCAGCTTTGAATACGACTTCGGTACCAAAATTAGCGATCAAGCTCTTGAGCTTCATACGAACAGTCGCGCTGTTGCGACCACCACGGCTGTATTCGGTTTTGAGCACGACCATCGGGTCTTTGCCATGCATAATGACGTTTCCAGCGCGGATTTCTTGAGCGGTTTTCATAATAAATTGCTTGAGGTTAGTTGAAAATAGGCAACCGCGCATTTTACCCCACACTCGATAACTCTAAATGAATGGAGACTCGTCATGCCTGCAAAGGAACTGATCATGGACGTTGAAAGTTTACTAAACACTCACGAAGGTGACACCTCGAATGTCACACGCAGAACAGCTTTGCAAGCCACCGCACAAGTGGCTTTAGGCGTGGGCTACGCGGCAGCGGCAGCACCTGTGATGGCACAAACGGCGATCAAAACAGCGAGCGACGGCTTATTGGCTGGTGAAGTCGTTGTCGATGTGAATGGCTTCAAGATGAACGCTTATCGCGCTGCGCCAGTCGGCAAGACGGATTTGCCGGTCGTGCTGGTGGTGTCCGAAATTTTTGGTGTACATGAATACATTGCCGACATTTGCCGCCGTTTTGCCAAGCTGGGCTATCTTGCGATTGCGCCTGAGTTGTACCAGCGCCAAGGCGATCCTACCTCCTATAACGTGATGGCCGATTTGATGCGCGAAGTGGTCTCCAAAGTACCCGACGCGCAGGTCATGGGCGATTTGGACGCTTGCGTCACTTGGGCAGCTGCCAATGGCGGCGACACGAAGCGCACCGCGATTACGGGTTTTTGCTGGGGTGGACGTATCACGTGGCTCTATGCCGCACATAGCAAGGCTGTGCGCGCAGCCGTGGCATGGTATGGGCGCTTAGTGGGGACGCCGTCTAGTCTTTCTCCGACACACCCCGTGGACGTCGTCAATCGCTTGAATGTGCCTGTGCTTGGGCTTTATGGCCGGGCGGACGTCGGCATTCCCATGGAGTCGCTGGCGCTGATGCAAAACAAATTGCAAGACGCTAAAAACAACGCAGCGAGGGCTTCCAACTTTGTGACCTATGAAGACACAGGACACGCTTTCCATGCGGACTATCGTGCGACCTACCGCAAGTTCCCAGCCGAAAACGGTTGGCAGCACACTTTGGCTTGGTTTAAAAAACACGGATGCTGATTACACAAATTTTGATCGCCACGCTAGCCGCAGGCATTGGCAGCGTGTGGCTGGCAGCACTGCTGGGCTACTACGCCTTGGCGCGTTTTAACCACCAATTACTGAGTCTTGCGGCAGGTGCCTTGTTGGCTACGGCGTTTATGCATTTGCTGCCCGAGGCGTTTGAGGATGCGGCCAAAGCGGGCATTGAACCGCATACTTTATTTACGGCTTTGCTAGCGGGCTTGGTTTTTTTCTTTTTGCTAGACAAGGCCGAGCTGTATCACCATGGGCATGAGCATGGGCATGACCATGAGGCGCATCATGGTCACGAACATCATGGGCATTCGCACGGTGCACAGGGCGGCGGCTCGTGGGCGGTTTTATTTGGCGATAGCGTGCATGCCTTTGGCGATGGCATCGTGATTGCGGCTGCCTTTATGGCGAACGCGCAGCTAGGTTGGGCGGCAGCGCTCGCGGTGCTTGCGCACGAGGTACCGCATCACATGGGTGATTTGATTGTGTTGGGCAAAAATAAGCGGACAGCTTTTATTAAAGTCACGCTGGCTGGTATGGTCACTGCTATTGGTGGAGTAGCTGGCTTCGCTCTATTGGCAAGGCTTAGCGCGTATCTGCCGTTTTTTTTAGTGGTGGCGGGCAGCAGTTTTATTTACGTGGCGCTGGCCGATTTAATTCCGCAATTGCAGCGCCGCATGAGCCTTGGTGAGACGGTTAAACAAGTGGCTTGGTTGCTGGCTGGGATGCTACTTGTGATTGCTGTAACAGGCATGTCACACTAGGTTTTGATACTACAAGCATGATCAAAAATTTTGTACTCACTGCAATTCTTGGATTGCTGCCTGCGTTTGCTTGGGCGCAAGATGCAGTGAGTTCAGAGCCAGAGCGCTGGAACGTCAAGTTTCAATCTACGTTTATTAGCCAAGCTAAGCCTAGCTTTAATTCGCCTTACGCAGGACAAAACAGTTTGTCGGGGTTTCGCGCTCAGAGTTTCTCTTTGACCGCGACAGCGTATTTTGGTCTTCGGCTTGCGGGCAATGCAACCCAAAGCACCGAGCTCTATTTTGATCCTGAAGCCGTGCAGGGCGTGGCATTTGCTAACCTCACGGGTCTAGGCGGATTTCCGAATGGGGAGCTACAAAAAGTTGCGAGCGATCAACTCAAAATTTACCGCTCTCGCTTGTTTGTTCGGCAAATCTGGGGCTTGGGTGGTGAGCAAGAAATGACGTTATCGGGGCAAAACCAATTGGCGGGCTCTCGGGATAAAAATCGAATGGTGCTGACGGCAGGTAATTTTGCCGTGACGGATATTTTTGATCAAAGTAGTTACGCCCATGATGCGCGGACTCAGTTTATGAACTGGTCATTCATCACCCATGGCGCATATGACTTTGCTGCTGATGCACGTGGCTACACATGGGGTTCAGCGCTGGAGTACATCCAAGCCGATTGGGCCATCCGAGGAGGGCGATTTTTAGAGCCCACGCAATCGAATGGCTTACCACTCAATTGGAATATTTTTAAAAGTTACGGAGACCAAATTGAATACGAGCGCTCGTATGCAGTTGGCGAGCAAACGGGTAAATGGCGCGTGCTTGCCTTTCGCAATGTCGCCATCATGGGTAATTACAACGATGCGCTGTCGCAAGCTGCAAGCCTAAGTTTGATGCCTAACTTTGATACGGTTCGCCGTGCACAAAGCAAAAAAGGATTGAGTTTTTCGGTTGAACAAACGTTCACTAAAGATCTCGGTGGCTTTGCAAAGTTGGCGGCCAATGATGGGCAAACAGAAAACTACGCCTTCACTTCCATCGACCGCTCCTTTTCAATGGGGCTTGTGCTCACGGGGCGACAGTGGCAGCGCCCCGAGGATACGCTGGGCATTGCTTTGGCTATGAATGGAATTTCAGCAGCCCACCGCGCTTATTTGGCGGCGGGTGGATACGATTCTTTTATTGGCGATGGGCAGTTGGTTAATTACAAACCCGAGACGATTTTTGAAACTTATTACATGTTCAAAATAGGCCGGCAGCAACTGAGTTTGAATGCGCAATTCATCAAAAATCCCGCTTACAACGCCGACCGCGGACCTGTGCAGGTCTATGGCGTGCGCTGGCACGCTGAGTTTTAAAGCAATTTGGCCTTAGCCGCGAGGTAGTCACGCTTGAGGCGAGCCACAAATTCGGCTGTGCTGGTCACTTCTTTGATTGAGCCAATGCCTTGCCCACAGCCCCAAATATCTTTCCACGCTTTGGCTGAATTTTCACCGCCGCCAAAGTTCATTTTGCTAGGGTCGCTCACGGGCAGGTTATCTGGATCCATGCCTGCTGCCACGATGCTGCCTTTTAAATAATTGCCATGAATGCCTGTGTAGAAATTGCTATACACGATGTCGTCTGAATTGCTCTTGGTAATCATCGCTTTGTAGCCATCGACAGCACGCGCTTCGTGTGTGGCAATAAATGCTGAGCCCATGTAGGCAAGGTCAGCCCCCATGGCTTGTGCAGCTAGAACTGCGCCGCCCGTAGAGATGGCGCCAGAGAGTACCAATGGACCATCAAACCATTCGCGGATTTCGGAAATCATGGCAAACGGTGACTTCACACTCGCATGTCCACCTGCGCCAGCTGCCACAGCAATCAAACCTGTCGCGCCTTTTTCAATCGCTTTGTGCGCAAATACGTTAGAGATCACGTCATGCAGCGTGATCCCTCCCCAAGCCTTCACGGCGGTGTTCACGTCCTCGCGCGCACCCAGGCTGGTAATCACGATAGGCACTTTGTACTTCTCGCAAACAGCCATGTCGTGTTCCAAACGGTCGTTGCTTTTATGCACGATTTGGTTGATAGCAAATGGTGCAGCAGGTGCATTTGGATTGACCGCGTTGTAAGCCGCCAGCGTTTCGGTGATCTCGGCTAACCAATCCTCAAGTTGCGCGGCAGGGCGGGCATTGAGTGCGGGCATAGAGCCGACAATGCCTGCTTTGCACTGCTCAATCACGAGTTTAGGGTTGCTGATGATGAACAGCGGTGAGCCAATGATGGGTAGCGGCAAATTAGCAAGGATGGCAGGGAGTTTGGACATGATCGTTTGAGTGATTAATTGGAATTAAATGAGCTGCAAAACGGCGGATACCCACATCACACCGAGTACCACGGTACTTGCTAAAAAAATCTTAAAACGATGCATCACCTTGTTGTAGCTCACGTGCACAAAGCTGTGCCAAGAACGTA
>CANFCG010000020.1 GCA_947445115.1 Comamonadaceae bacterium
CAAGGTATCGTCCACGTGATGGGGCCTGAACAAGGCGCAACCTTGCCGGGCATGACGGTTGTGTGCGGCGACTCGCACACCAGTACGCACGGGGCTTTCGGGGCACTGGCGCATGGCATTGGCACCAGCGAAGTCGAGCACGTGATGGCGACACAAACGCTCTTGCAAAAGAAACAAAAGAATATGCTCATCCGCGTGGAAGGCCAAGTCCAGCGCGGCGTGACGGCTAAAGACATCGTTCTGGCGATCATCGGAAAAATCGGCACGGCTGGCGGTACGGGCTACACGATTGAATTTGCAGGCAGTGCCATCCGCACCCTCAGCATGGAAGGCCGCATGACGGTCTGCAATATGGCGATTGAAGCGGGCGCACGCGCTGGCCTCGTTGCGGTTGACGAAAAAACAATCGAATACGTTCGTGGTCGCCCGATGGCGCCGACGGGTGTGGTGTTTGATCAAGCAGCGTCTTACTGGCGCACCTTGCATTCAGACGCTGGCGCGAAGTTTGACACGGCGGTCGATTTGGATGCCACCCAAATCGTGCCGCAAGTCACATGGGGCAACTCACCCGAAATGGTGCTGGGTATCGACGGCAACGTGCCTGATCCAGACAAAGAGCGTGATGAGTCGAAGCGTGCAGCCATCGAGCGAGCGCTTGCTTACATGGGCCTCACCCCCGGTAAAGCGATGGACGACATCAGCATTGACAAGGTTTTTATTGGTAGCTGCACCAATAGCCGCATAGAAGACATGCGCGAAGCGGCTAGCGTCGTTAAGAAGCTGGGGCAGAAAGTCGCCAAAAACGTGCGTCTTGCTTTGGTTGTTCCAGGTTCAGGCTTAGTGAAGGCACAAGCCGAACGCGAAGGCTTGCATGAGATTTTTAAAGCCGCAGGCTTTGAGTGGCGAGAACCGGGTTGCTCGATGTGCCTAGCCATGAATGCCGACAAGCTAGAGCCCGAGGAGCGCTGTGCCTCTACCAGCAACCGTAACTTCGAAGGTCGCCAAGGCGCGGGCGGCCGCACACATTTGGTGAGCCCAGCCATGGCGGCGGCGGCGGCTATCTACGGTCACTTTGTTGACGTGCGTAAGTTCATTTAATTACAGAAGGAATCATCATGAAAAAATTAACCACTCTCGTACTTATTCTTTTAACTTTAACGGCGTGCAACACGGTACGCGGCGTCGGTCAAGACGTCCAAAAAGCCGGCGCCGCTATTGAAAATGCAGTGAAATAACTATGCAAAGATTTAATCTGCTCAAAGGGCTGGTCGCCCCCATGGATAGGGAAAACGTCGATACCGACGCGATCATTCCTAAGCAATTTTTAAAATCCATTCGTAAAACAGGTTTTGGGCCGCATTTGTTTGATGCCGATCGCTATCTCGACACCGGCTATCCAGGCATGGATTTATCGACACGAAAACCCAATCCAGATTTTGTGCTGAACCAAGCGCGCTACATAGGTGCATCGATTTTGATTTCGCGCAAAAATTTTGGCTGTGGTTCAAGTCGTGAGCACGCACCGTGGGCGCTCGATCAATACGGTTTTCGCGCCGTGATTGCGCCTAGCTACGCCGACATCTTTTTTAACAACTGCTTTAAAAATGGGCTTTTGCCTATCGTTTTACCTGAAGCCGAAGTCGCCAAATTATTTGACGAGGTTCATGCCTTTATTGGGTATCAACTCACGATAGACTTAGAGCAGCAAATCGTACTAAAACCCGATGGAACGGCTCTGCCTTTTGAAGTCCAGGCATTTAGGAAG
This sequence comes from Comamonadaceae bacterium, assembly GCA_947445115.1. Lineage (GTDB taxonomy): Bacteria > Pseudomonadota > Gammaproteobacteria > Burkholderiales > Burkholderiaceae_C > JASGCK01. The sequence goes on from CANFCG010000020.1 coordinate 1,766, forward strand.
TTTTGCTTACTCAATGGCTTGGATGACATTGGCCTAACTTTGCGGCACACCGACAAGATAAAAGCGTTTGAGTTTGAGCGACTGGCTAAGCAGCCTTGGCTAAGTCTCTAGTAAGAGTTAAGATGTAAAGTCGGTCGAAATTGTATACAGGCGTGAAAAGATCCTTCACCACAAAAAAACTAATATGAATATATACTTAATTGACAACCACCCCCTCATTCGCGAAGCCATTGGGATTCAAATTCGGAGGCTATTGCCTTCTGCGAAGATTTTCGAGGCTGGCAGTTTGGCCGAATTTGCAAAAATCAGTGCCACCAAAGGAGCGCCCGAGTTAATCGTGACCGAGCTTAATTTGCCAGACTCATCGGGTCTCTCCAGTATCACGCAGTTAAAGTCCTTGCACACGTCGTGTCCCCTTATTGTGTTCACATTTGCGTCTGCGGGCTTGCTTGAAGATGCAGCCATCACAGCGGGCGCTGACATTTTTATAGAAAAAACAGCTTCAATAACCGATATCGCATCCGCTCTGCGTGCGCTGGTAGCAGCTGACACGGTGCTCGATACACAATCCGGTGATACCACTAAAAAGCTATCTAAACGTCAAAAAGAACTGATGCTGATGCTCAACGAAGGCTTGAGTAATCGCGACATTGCCGCACGTATGGATATCAGTGAGCACACGGTCAAGGTCCATTTGTGGCGTTTATTCCGTAAATTGAACGTCAATAGCCGCACGCAAGCACTGGCTTTTGGCCGAAATAACGGATTAGTTTGATTACGGTGGGTCGCTACTTCGATAAAATCGAAGGCTTATGACCACATCCGCTTCAAAATCCCCCCTCACATTCCAGCAAATCATCCTCACACTTCAGTCTTATTGGGCTGACAAGGGATGTGCTTTGCTTCAACCCATTGATATGGAAGTAGGCGCCGGGACCAGCCACACAGCCACATTTCTACGCGCTCTAGGTCCTGAGCCGTGGAAGGCCGCCTACGTACAGCCTAGCCGACGCCCCAAAGATGGGCGTTACGGGGAAAACCCCAATCGTTTGCAGCACTACTACCAATATCAAGTGGTTTTGAAGCCAGCGCCAGCCAACATCTTGGATCTGTACCTTGGCTCGCTGGAAGCCCTCGGATTCGATCTTAAAAAGAACGACATCCGCTTTGTAGAAGATGACTGGGAAAACCCAACGCTAGGCGCATGGGGACTAGGCTGGGAGGTTTGGCTCAACGGCATGGAAGTCACCCAGTTCACCTATTTCCAGCAAGTGGGCGGCATTGACTGCAAACCCATCACAGGCGAGATTACGTATGGCCTAGAGCGCCTTGCGATGTATTTGCAAGAAGTCGATAACGTCTACAAACTCAAGTGGACTGAAGGCTTGTCGTATGGCGACGTGTACCTACAAAACGAGCAAGAACAATCCGCCTACAACTTCGAGCACAGCGATGCGGACTTTTTATTCACTGCATTCACCGCGCACGAGAAGCAAGCCAAGCACTTAATAGAGCAAAAACTCGCGCTACCCGCCTATGAGCAAGTACTCAAGTGTGGCCATACCTTCAATTTGCTAGACGCACGTGGTGCCATCAGCGTAACCGAACGCGCCGCCTACATTGGCCGCATCCGCAATATCTCCCGCGCGGTGGCACAAAGCTACTACGACTCTAGAGCACGACTGGGCTTCCCAATGGCTCGCCACGAGCACGCCGCGCAGGTCCTCGCGCAAATTGCTAGCTCGCAAGCAGCTGGAGCGAAAAAATGAACGTCATGAACCAGAATTTATTAGTCGAACTCTTTGTCGAAGAGCTACCACCCAAAGCCCTCAAAAAACTGGGCGAGTCGTTTTCGCAAACCTTGCTCGCACAGCTACAAAGCTTAGGGCTCGCAAGCGCTGCTAGCCAAGTCACCGCCTACGCAACGCCACGCCGCTTGGGCGCTCGCATCACCGATGTGGCTGCAAAGGCCGCAGACAAAGCCGTGCAGCAAAAGCTAATGCCAGCGTCAGTGGGTTTGGATGCATCTGGCTCCGCCACACCCGCGCTTGCCAAAAAATTGCAATCACTAGGCGTTGCTGCCGATGCGGTGGCTACTGCGGTCGCGGGCCTTAAACGTGTCTCAGATGGCAAAGCTGAAAACTTAGTTTATGAAGCAACTGCCCCAGGAGCCACGTTGGCTGCAGGTTTGCAGCAAGCGCTCACGGAGACGATTGCCAAGCTCCCCATTCCGAAAGTCATGACCTACCAATTGACAGACGGCTGGACAGATGTCAAATTTGTGCGTCCTGTGCATAGCTTGATTGCCTTGCATGGCACGACGGTTGTGCCAGTGACAGCACTGGGCATCACGGCCAGCAACACCACGCAAGGTCATCGCTTTGAAGCTAAGATTCCTCTCATCACGATCAAAGATGCGGACTCCTTTGAGGCACAAATGCGCGACGAAGGCGCAGTCATTGCCAGTTACGCCGTACGCCGTGCTAGCATTGCTTCGCAGCTCGCCGCTGCTGCAAGCCTTGCTGGCATTGGCTTGCAGGCCATCGACGATGAGGCTTTGCTAGACGAAGTGACTTCGCTGGTTGAGCGCCCGAACGTTCTCACTTGCGAATTTGAAAAGGAATTTTTAGATGTCCCGCAAGAGTGTTTGATTTTGACCATGAAGGCGAATCAAAAATACTTTCCACTGCTGGATGCCAAGGGCAAGCTATCAAACAAGTTCTTGGTGGTTAGCAACATCACGCCAAGCGACGCCTCAGCCGTCATCCAAGGCAACGAGCGCGTGGTGCGCCCTCGCCTTGCAGATGCGAAATTCTTCTTTGACCAAGATCGCAAAAAGACCTTGGAATCACGCGTGGAAGGCCTCGCCAAAGTCGTCTATCACAACAAACTCGGTACGCAAGGTGAGCGCACGGAGCGCGTCACGGCTATTGCTTTAGCCATCGTGAAGCAGTTGAGCAGCGCAACTCTGCCGTTTACCGTGCAAGCGAAAGACGAGTTTGATGTTCTCGCAAGCAAAGTTGCGCAAGCTGCACGCCTAGCCAAAACCGATTTGGTGACCGACATGGTGGGCGAGTTCCCCGAGCTGCAAGGCATTATGGGCGGCTACTACGCACGGCACGATGGGCTGCGCGACGGCGTGGCGATTGCGATTGAAGACCACTACAAACCGCGCTTTGCGGGCGATGCGCTGCCGCGCAACCATACGGGTACGGTCGTTGCACTTGCCGACAAGCTTGAGACGCTGGTCGGTATGTTTGGCATTGGCAATTTACCGACAGGCGACAAAGATCCTTATGCCTTGCGCCGCCATGCACTCGGAGTCACGCGTATGCTGGTTGAAAAAAATCTAGCGCTAGATTTGAATAGCTTACTCAAGAACGCGTTTTCTTGTTTTGGGAACAAACTGGAAGTCGATACGAATGTGGCTTGCGAGGCATTGACTACCTTCATCTACGACCGCTTTGCAGGCAGTTTGCGCGAGCAAAACTACAGTGCTCAAGAAGTCGATAGCGTGCTCTCTATGCGCCCTGCGCGTCTTGGCGACGTGACCAAACGCCTAGAAGCCGTCCGCGCCTTTGCCGCCTTGCCAGAAAGCACCGCCCTCGCAGCCGCCAACAAGCGCGTGGGCAATATCTTGAAGAAAGTGGAAGGCACAGTCGCTGCATCCGTCAACCCCTCGCTACTAAAAGAGCAAGCCGAAATTGACTTAAACGCCGCATTGGTACTTGTGCAGCCCATATCCGACGTGGCTTACGAGCAAGGTGACTATGCTGCTTCGTTGACTGCACTGGCAGGTCTTAAAGCGCCTGTGGATGCTTTCTTTGAGCGTGTGATGGTCAACGCGGATGACGCGGCGCTCAAAGCGAATCGCTTGGGATTGCTCGCCACACTCCACGCCGCCATGAACCGCGTGGCGGATTTGTCTAAGTTGGCTAGCTAACGCATCCGCTCAAACAGCATGAAGCTCATCATCCTCGACCGCGACGGCACGATCAATCTAGACCGCGATGATTTCGTGAAATCAGCGGACGAGTGGGTGCCGCTGCCGAACGCGCTAGAGGCCATCGCCAAGCTCAATCAAGCGGGCTACACGATCGCAGTAGCAACCAACCAATCTGGCATTGGACGAGGTCTCTACGACATGGCGGCTTTAAACGCCATGCACGACAAAATGCACCGCTTACTGCGCGAAGCAGGCGGACGCGTCGATGCCATCTTCTTTTGCCCGCACAACCCTGAGTCCGGCGTGGAGGCTTGCAATTGCCGCAAGCCGCTGCCAGGGTTATTTGAGCAAATCCGTGATCGCTACGGCGTTGATATGACCACCGTGCCAACCGTTGGCGATACGCTGCGTGACTTGCAAGCGGGCGCGGCTCTGGGCTGCCCCACACATTTGGTGTGCACAGGCAAGAGCCAACTCAAAGTACCAGCCAACTTGCCAGAAGGCACGCACATTCACGCTGACCTGATGGTGTTTGCCAATTGGCTCATCGCCAGCAGCCAAAAACCGATTTAGAACTCCGCATGTTTAAAACCATTTGCTTTATCCGCTCCGTCCTTTGGCTTGTCTGGACGGCGGCCATCATCATTCCACTCGCGCTGCTCTTGGTACTTTCCGCCCCCTTCTCAGGTTGGCGCTGGTTGTACCGCATCGCCAACTGGTGGGGGCTGGGAGCTGTGTACGGTATGCGATGGATTTGTGGCGTACAGTGGCGCATCACGGGTATGGACAACCTGCCAACCGATGGAAGTAAAACGGTCGTCCTATCCAAACATCAATCCACATGGGAAACCTTGGCATACTTGGCTCTAAGCCCCCAGCCGCTATGCTTTGTCTACAAAAAGGAGCTTCATTGGATTCCCTTTTTTGGCTGGGCCATTGGCAGCATGAAGATGATTCACATTGACCGCTCACAGCGCGCAACGGCGTTTAAAAAAGTAGTGGAGCAAGGTCAGCGCGTCATGAAAGAGAACCGCTGGGTCATCATGTTCCCTGAAGGCACACGTATTGCCCGTGGCTTGGCTGGTAGCTACAAAACGGGTGGCACACGTTTGGCTTGCGAGACCGGTGCCAACGTCGTGCCCATCGCTGTCTCATCTGCCAAGTGCTGGCCTAAAGGCAGTTTTATTAAGTATCCAGGCATCGTGGGCATCAGTATCGGCAAACCGATTGCGAGCACGGCTCACACGCCCGATAGCTTGATGCTGGAGGTACAAACTTACATTGAACCAGAGATGCACCGCTTGGATGCATCGGCTTACAGCAATTAGCATGTTGCGCGGCCTTGTTCAGCAAGCATTCGATTGGGCAATAGGTCTTGAGGCCACACCAGATAAGGCTCTGCCTGGAGCGGTTGCGCCAAGACTGGAACCTGGGAAACGTGAAATTACGCTACAAGGTCAAACGATTGTTTATCAACTAGAGCGCAGCAAACGCCGCACGATTGGTTTTATTGTGGGCACGCATGGTCTGGCAATCAGAGCCCCGAGATGGACAACCATTGGCGACATCGAATCAGCCGCCCAAGAAAAAGCGAATTGGATTTTGAAGAAGCTGCATGAGGTGCAAGATCGGCAAGCACACAGCGTCAAAGCAGCGATGGTGTGGGCGAATGGCGCCAGCATTGACTACCTAGGGCAAGCACTCACTTTGCAACTTGATGCAATGATTACTACGATAGATCTTGCGCAACAGCGCGTTTGGATTGCATTGCCAAGCACCGCAAGTGCTGCTCAGATTCAAGACACCGTGCAGTCCGCCATCCAGCGTGCCGCGTTGTTATTGTTTGAAGAGCGACTCAACCACTACTCGCCGCTGCTCAGCGTGCATTGGAAGGCACTCAAGCTCAGCAATGCAGGCGGGCGCTGGGGTAGCGCTAAATCGGACGGCACCATTCGCCTCAATTGGCGTCTGATGCACTACCGGTTGCCCGTGATTGATTACGTCGTAGTGCATGAGCTCAGCCATCTGCGCCACATGGATCACAGCCCACGCTTTTGGGATACGGTGGAGTCCATCATGCCTGATTACGCCTTGCTTAAAAAAGAATTGAAGCCATAAGCCTCATGGATTTCCGCCTTCGCGGGAATGACTGGGCTACGTCTTTTTCGCTTTACGCTCTTCCATGGTTTCCGTCGGGGCGCCTGCTTCTACCCATGCCGCGTAGCCCCCGTCAATGTGCGCCACATTCGTCATCCCCATATCCTGCAAAGTCTTTGCCGCTAAGGCGCTGCGCCAACCTGCGCCGCAAAAAAGGATGAACTCTTTGCTCTCGTCCGCCCAAATTTTTTTGTGATACGGCGACTCAGGGTCAACCCAAAACTCCAGCATACAGCGCGGTGCATGATAGCTGCCCGTGACCGTGCCAGCGGTTAGTTCGCGCACATCACGAATGTCCACAATTTGCACCTTGGGGTCGCCTAGACGAGCGCGGACTTCGTCCACCGAATACGTTTTTACTTCCGCCATTGCCTCGTCTACTAAGACTTTAAAACCTTTGGTAATTGCCATGGTGCATTTCCTTAAAATGATCAAATTCCATTATCTAACACGGACACACCATCATGGCTACCCTTGTACTCAAAGCAGGACTCAAACTGAACCTCGGCTGTGGATATAACAAGATGGACGGCTACATCAACGTCGACTCCGCACCCGCCTGCAAACCCGATGTCGTCTGCGATTTGGAGGAGACGCCCTGGCCTTGGAAAAGGAACTCTGTCTCCGAAGTCGTCTTATTTCATGCGTTAGAGCATATGGGTGCAACCAGCGAGGGGTTCTTCAAACTGATGCAAGAGCTCTACCGCGTTTGCCGAAATGACGCCATGATCAAAATTACGGTGCCGCATCCAAGGCACGAAAACTTTATCGGTGATCCGACCCACGTGCGAGCCATCACACCGCAACTCATGACGTTGTTTAGCCTTAAGAATTGTGATTTATGGAAAGCGCAAGGCGCATCGAACACACCACTCGCGCACTACTTAAACGTTGATTTTGAAACCGTGCGCGCGGAGGTCAAGCTGGACGAGCCCTACGCAAGTGCTCTGAATAGCGGTCAAATCAAGTCAGAAGATGCAGTCATGTTGCTACGCGAGCGTAACAACGTGGCGACCGAATTTATGATTGATTTGAAGGTCATCAAAAAAAACAACCTCCTAACCGCCATTCCCGCGTAGGCGGGAATCCAAGCTATTTATTACATTAACTCAATCGCGCAGGCTGTGCCCTCGCCACCGCCAATGCACAGCGTGGCAAGGCCGCGCTTTAAGCCACGCGCTTGCAAAGCGTGAATCAAGGTAACGATGATGCGAGCGCCTGACGCCCCAATCGGGTGACCCAGCGCACAGGCGCCGCCGTTCACGTTGACGATGTCGTGTGACAGCTTCAGCTCCGCCATTAGCGCCAAAGGCACAACGGCAAAGGCTTCGTTAATTTCCCATAAGTCTACATCCGAGACACTCCAGCCCGCTTTGGCTAGAGCTTTTTGCGTGGCACCCACAGGCGCGGTAGAGAACCACTCTGGTTCTTGGGCATGCGTGGCATGAGAGACCAGCTTCGCAATCGGTTTGCATCCAAGCTTGTCTGCCGTGCTCGCGCGCATCATCACCAACGCAGCCGCACCATCGTTGATGGATGAGCTTGAAGCAGCGGTAATCGTGCCCTCTTTTTTGAACGCAGGTTTAAGCGAGGCAATTTTGTCAAGCTTAGCTTTGGCTGGGCCTTCGTCGATAGAGATCACCGTCTCGCCCGAACGGGTTTTAAGCGTCACAGGTGCAATCTCCTTGGCAAACGCGCCCGACGTTGTGGCGGCTTGCGCACGCTGCACACTGGCAATCGCAAACGCATCTTGTTGTTCGCGTGTGAAGTTATATTTGGCCGCGCAGTCCTCGCCAAACGTCCCCATCGAGCGACCTGCCTCGTAGGCATCCTCTAAGCCATCCAGCATCATGTGGTCGTAAATGCGGTCGTGCCCAATACGGATGCCGCTGCGACCTTTCAGCAGCAAAAACGGTGCATTCGTCATGCTCTCCATGCCGCCCGCAATCATCACGTCGTGCGTGCCAGCCAAGAGCATGTCATGCGCCAACATCGCCGCCTTCATGGCAGAACCGCACATTTTGGACAGCGTCACTGCACCAGCCGACTTAGGCAATCCACCCTTAAAGCCCGCTTGACGCGCAGGCGCTTGACCTTGTCCCGCCATCAAGCAGTTACCAAACAGCACCTCACCGACAACCGCAGGGTCAATCCCAGCACGCTCAACAGCGGCTTTGATAGCTACGCCGCCAAGGTCGTGGGCAGACAATGAGGCGAAATCTCCTTGGAATGCGCCCATAGGCGTGCGCACGGCGGAAACAATGACGATGGGGTCGGAATTTGAAGACATAAATGATCCTGAGTGAAGCTACTAAAAGCTTAATCTTAAATGCCTTCCACCAAAGGAAACTTACGCTTGCTCCAGCTCACGCTTCACCGCACGCTGGACAAACGTATTGAGGCTAAGACCTCGCGTTGCAGCAGTCAAGCTAGCTTTTGAGTGCATTTCTTCAGGTAAACGAACAACGAATTTTCCTGAATATTTTTTAAAGGCTTCCACACCATCTTCAGCGCAAACCTCTTTCAAAGCATAAATCATTTGGTTTCCCTCATAACAAATTTTGTAAAAATAAATAACAAATCGCACAGGTAAAACTGACGACGAGCGACGATAAAAGTAGGCGGTTATCCATACACACTCAAAAATGCAGGGTTGCTATAAAAAGAGTCGACTAAATACGCCGTTGGCGAGTTGATAAAGCCAAAAATCTTGCGGCTGACGCGACGAACGCCTAGGTGCGGATAACAGGACGCCGTAAACTCGTGGCAATAGTATTTGCCGGCGCCTCTTTTAAAGTTAAAGTCGTACGGTACATTTTTATCGGCGCATTTTCTAGCGTGACTCATCGCCCAAATTTGTCCAATTCTTGGCGCAGTACGACCACTTTGTCGGCGCGGCAAAAATCGATGATATTGATGCGACTGGCCCCCTCGGCAATCGAGTGGACGATGGTGTTATCTCCCACATACAACCCGCTATGCGTACAACCACTACTGCCCTTTGGAATAAAGTAACCATCCAAATAATTGACATAGGAACGCATCACCACATCACCCGGTTGGATTAAATGCATAATTGTGAGCGTGTGCTCGCCTTTGACCTTAAACGAGGCCGGCTGATACACCGCAAACATTGGCCACTTGAAGACTTTGATATCGCAAAAAATGGTCAGAACGAAGTTTTTGATTTTGCATAAAAAATTAGTCATAAAGCACTAATACAAAACAACCCAGCTCAGTATTAAAGCCAAAATCAAAACACCATAATTGCAAAATGCATCAACTCGCGCTTCAAAACGTCGATGTTTAATAAAAAGTGTGCGACTCATGAACTATCTCCTTCAGTAAGCCTGAAGATTAAGTCAATGCCGCTCGCTACACCCCCTACATTTATAGGGGGGGTTAAAGAGAATGTGTAGGTATTAACCCTATGCCAATGGCTGTCCCCTTACGCAATCGGCTACTCATGCGTGTCGGAAGGTCTAATTGCTGCGCCATGCGCTTAACGCTGTACAGGCCAATACCCATACCCTCTGGCACCCTTGATGTATCACCAAAACGCGCGAACGCTTCAAAGCTTGCACCCGCTTGCGCATCCGTCATACCAATCCCGTTGTCATAAACCATCAGCCACAGTTGCCCTCTCTCATGCCGCACGCCAATCAGGATGCGCCCACCTGCGTTCGTATAACGACTGGCATTGGAGAGTAAATTGCGCACAATACGCTGCAAAAGTGCAGGATCTGTTGAAATGGAAAGATGCGAAGGGCGCACGGTAAAACTAATGTATTTTTGCGCCGCGAGCAAACGGCACTCATCTACCAAAGGCTCTAACAATGCATCTAAATCCACTTCTTTCAGATTAGGTGGCATATCGATGTGCAGCAGACCCTCCACAAAATCATGTACATGATTGACCGCACTGTGGATACTGCGTTGATACTGGCGTGCAAGCTCAGGGTTTGAACCCGCAAGCCCCTCCAACGCAGCAACCTGCAATCCAATACTTTGAATCGGCTGCCAAAGATCGTGATGCGCCGCTGCATAAAGCTGATTACGGTCCAGCGCACGCTCTGCTGCCTGCTCGACCTGATTTTTACGCCGCACCACCTGCACACTGACAGCACATCCCAATAGTGCAGCCACCAAAGAGCCTTGTACAAAATTGATCATCAACGTCGAATACACAGGCAATGCCAGCATGCGATACAAAAGATAAAACACGCCCGATCCCAAATATACAAGCCAGACAGCGACAAAAATGGCCAAATAGGTTTTAGCGTCTGCCAGCTTGTTGCGCCGATAACCTTGACAGGCTAAAACTAGCAGGATAAGCGCATGCGCAATACCGCCGAGCAGCAAGCTAAGCCTTGCCGCTTCTGGCCGCAGATAGGCAAACAATGGCAAGAAAAATAACCACCCTACCGCTAAAGCACCTAATAAAGCGTGGGCTGTAGGATTTTGTTGGCGCGTTTGCAAAAACACTTGCGCATGGATGCTACTAAAACCCAGCAGCAGCGCATACCCGCCTAATCCGATCCAGCCGCATAGCTCGCGGCTAAGCCAAGGAAGACTTGCATGGAGTTGTCCGCTAATCCAATTAGCGCCTACGAATTCGGCAAACACCATTACTAAAAAGAGAGGCACAGATTTATCTGCCGCCGACCTAAATAGCGTGAGCACAAACAGCATCACCACTAGCGGAATAGCAAGTACAAAGCCGATGCCAAAGCTAAGCCCTCGCTGCTGTAGCGCAAAAGCATCATCGCGCATGGCAAAAAGCGGGAAACGCATTTTGTTATGTCCATCCAACCGAATCAAAAACGAACGCTCCTCGCCTGCCGCAAGCGTGACGCGCCACGTAGGAAACAACTGCCCTGTACCAAGACCCGTGCATCCTTCGTCTAATTCTGCGATGCGCTGCCAAATTTGAGTGCTGCTTTGCAGGGTGCTTTGCCACAAGTTGATGCCGTCTTGCGTGGGCGACTCAAAAGTGACCACCCAACTTTGCTGAACGGCGCTGTTATTGACTAACCGCATCTGCGCCCAATAAGGGTAGGGAATCCAGCCGCCATAAGCGTGATCTTGCGATGGCAATGTCTCTGCGTTCCCCGTAACCGTTTGCTGCGCCATCGCGGCTGCGGCTGTATCAACGGTGAATTGCCCCTTCGCATCAGGCAAGGTTTGCAAGGCGATCCAAAGCGGCGTTCTATCCTCTAGCCCAAGCTGGGCGGGTGTTTGCCCAAAGCTAAGACTGGCGTACAACAGCGCTGCGCAAGCCATCAGACGGAGCAATCTAGCTTTCATAGTGACTCTTCCACTGCAAATAAAGCACGACGGCTTGCGAGCGATTTTTAACGCCCAAGCGCTGATAAATATCGGTCAGATGGCTACGCACCGTTTGCTCAGTCACATCCAAATGTTCGGCAATTTTTGGTGTGCTCAATCCATTGGCAAGCCCAATCAAGACCTGACGCTGCTTTGGGGTTAAATCCGTAAACTGCGACACATCTTCCAGGGAATCTTCTTGCATAGCCTGTGTATTTAGCCACGCGGGCATCTGCTCATGGATATCACTCAGCATCTCCTGCAGCTTTTGCAAAAAAACCTGAGGATGTCGTGATTTATTTACAAAAGCTGTCGCGCCTAGCACCAGCGCTCGCTGCTCAATTAGCGGTTCATCATTTTGACTAAACACCAAAATGGGCGTGCTGGGATAGCGCTCTCGCAAGTAAACAAGCGTCGCAAAACCTTGCGAATCGGGCACATTCAAATCAGTGACGACCATCGCCGGGGTCGTCATCTCTAGCAGCCTAGCGTTCGTATTTAAATCGCGTAGGCTATTGGCCACATACGCTTTGGTCTTAAATGTTGTCCCTAGCACGCTGGCCTTGATGGACTCGACCATCATGGGGTGATCTTCTAGGATGAGAATGTTGAGCATGAGGTGGATTGTGCCTAAGAATAAACTACAGCCATGAACCACCCTGCCTACATCTTCCTTAAGACCTACCCATCTCTCGCAGAGCCACTGCCCCAAGGCGCGTCTTTCAAGTTCTCCATCAAAGATTTATTCGACGTCGCAGGCGAAGTCACCACTGCAGGCTCGAAAGTCTTGCTGGATGCGGCTCCCGCCAAGGTGGATGCAGTTGCTGTCGCTCGCTTAAAAGCTGCTGGTGGCGTGGCGGTTGGGCGCACCAATATGTCGGAATTTGCGTTTTCTGGCGTGGGATTCAATCCACACTACGGCACGCCAGAAAACATTCTATCGTCCAGCCCAGACGGGATAAGGGTTACAGGAGGCTCATCCTCAGGAGCCTCAGCCAGTGTGACCTCTGGACTGGTTGATATTGGACTTGGATCTGACACAGGCGGCAGTCTTCGCATTCCTGCGGCGCTGTGCGGCTTGGTGGGTTTTAAAAGCACGGCGCGTCTGGTGCCCACCACGGGCGCATTGCCGCTCTCCACGACGCTGGATACCGTAGGCGCAATTACGCGCGATGTGACGATGGCCATCAAGTCACACGAGATTTTGGCTGCGCGCAAAGTAACCATTGGCAGCAAGCCGCTTACCGACTACCGCCTCGCCGTGGTTGATAACGTCTTCATGGATGGTATGGAAGATACTGTAAGGCTTGCCTATGATAGTGCCCTGCAAGCCTTGCTGAATAAGGGCTTGCAGGTAGAGCACATTGAGCTGCCCGAGCTAGCCGAGATTGCCGCCATGAACAAAACGGGCGGCTTTAGCCCGATTGAGTCCTACCGTTGGCACAAAGATTTGGTCAGAGCGCGAAGCGCGGACTACGACCCGCGCGTACTCAAACGTATTTTGATTGGCAAGGACGCGAGTGAGCAAGACTATCAAACACTCATCGCCGCACGCGCAGATTGGATCACCCGCGTGTCCGCCAAGCTCTCCCGTTTTGACGCCGTACTCTCGCCCACCGTGCCCATTGCTGCGCCCACCATTGCTTCTGTTGAGTCAGACGATACTGAATTTTTTCGCGTCAACGGCCTCTTGCTACGCAACCCTAGCATCGTCAATTTGTTCGATGGTTGCGCGATTGCACTACCGCCAAATCTCATGCTGTGGCACGCGGCGCTGCACGACGACACCATTTTGAATATTGCCTTACTCGTAGAAGATGCACTAAAAATCACTGACAAAGTAAAATCAGTTGCATGAAAATTGCCATTATTGGTGCGGGGATCATTGGGGTCACCACCGCTTACGAATTAGCCGTTGATGGCCACGAAGTCCACGTCATTGAACGCCGATCAAGCGCCTGCGAAGAGGCCAGCTTTGCCAACGCAGGTGTACTCGCGCCTGGCTACGTCACGCCTTGGGCCGCGCCTGGTATGCCCGCCAAAGTGCTCAAGTATTTGTTCAAACCGCATGCGCCTGTTCGGGTAGGGCTTCCGTTTAAGCATGGCGAGCTGGCATGGCTGCGTCAATGGTTCCAAGCCTGCAAACCCCAAGCTTATGCCGTCAACCGAGCAGCCATGCAAAGCCTTGCCAGCTATAGCTTTGAGCGATTAACTGAGCTTACAAAAACGCTAGAGCTACATTACGACCGTGCAGATGGCTACATGACGCTTTTACGCTCCGAGCAAGAACTCGTGCAAATGCAGCCAAGCCTTCAAGTCTTAAAAGACGTGGGCTATGAACACAGCGTTTTAGACGCCGCTGCCGCAAGAAAAATAGAACCTGCTTTGAGTCTAGAGACGACGCTTCACGCTGCCATCTACTTGCCAAACGATGCGGTGGCCAACTGCCGTCAATTTGCGCTTTTGCTGCGTACCCAAGCTGAATCTTTGGGAGCCAAATTTCACTTTAACCGTACTGCGGAAAGCCTTACCCAGCAAGGCTTGCAGGGCATATCGGTGGATGGTGATTTATTCGATCAAGTCGTCGTTTGCGCTGGCGTGGATAGCGCAGCACTGCTAAAACCGCTGGGCATTCACTTGCCGCTGATTCCCGTCCATGGCTACAGCGTCAGCGCCCCGATTCGCGAACCCATGGATGCGCCCGTCTCGGGCGTGATGGACGAGCGCTTCAAGATCGCCATCTCGCGCATTGGCAACCGCGTGCGTGTGGCGGGCGGTGCGCAGATTGGCGGCGGCAATGACATCAATGGCAGCAAGATGAACGAGTCCGCCATTCAAACGCTCTATAAGGTGCTATCGGACTGGTTCCCTGGCGCCGCAGATACCAAGAATCAAGTCCAAGTGTGGAAGGGCGCTCGCCCCATGTTGCCGGGTGGCTCGCCGCGCGTGGGCGCAAGCGGCGTGCAAGGCGTATGGCTTAACCTTGGGCACGGCTCTAGCGGCTGGGCGCTGTCGTGCGGTAGCGCAAGACTAATAGCAGACAAGATTTCGGGCAAAAAACCTACAATTGAATTATGAATACCACCACCATCCAAGCCGCCGACCTAGTCGAATCCATCTCCGCCGCGCTGCAATACATCAGCTACTACCACCCAGCGGACTACATCGCGCATCTAGCCCGTGCTTACGAGCTGGAGCAAAGCCCTGCCGCCAAGGACGCAATGGCACAGATTCTGACCAATAGCCGCATGAGCGCGACGGGTCATCGCCCGATTTGCCAAGACACGGGCATCGTGAACGTGTTTTTAAAGGTCGGCATGGGTGTGCGTTTTGAAGGCTTCGACAAATTTGGCAATGGCTCGCTAGACGACGTGATTAACGAAGGCGTGCGCCGTGGTTACAACCACCCTGATAACACGCTGCGCGCCTCCATCGTGGCCGACCCACAGTTCCTGCGCAAAAACACCAAGGACAACACACCAGCGGTCATCTTCACTGAGCTTGTGCCCGGCAACACGATTGACATCACCGTTGCAGCCAAAGGCGGCGGCTCGGAGAATAAATCGAAGCTGGTGATGATGAACCCGGGCGACTCGATCGTGGACTGGGTTTTGAAGACCGTGCCCACCATGGGCGCAGGCTGGTGCCCACCTGGAATGCTCGGTATCGGCATTGGCGGCACAGCCGAAAAAGCGGTGCTAATGGCCAAAGAAGCACTGATGGAAGACTTAGACATGTACGAGCTGCAAGCCAAGGCACGCACGGGCGCCAAGCTCACGCAGGTGGAAGAATTGCGCCTTGAATTGCACGAGAAAGTCAATAACCTTGGCATTGGTGCGCAAGGTCTGGGCGGCCTGACCACCGTGCTGGACGTCAAGATCAATATGTACCCGACGCACGCCGCCAGCAAGCCCGTGGCGATGATTCCCAACTGCGCCGCTACGCGTCACGCGCACTTTGTGATGAACGGCGAAGGTGCGGTGTACCTCGATCCGCCAAGCCTCGATTTATGGCCGAACGTCAACTGGACGCCTGATTACGTCAAGAGCACGCGCGTCAATTTGAATACGCTCACCAAAGATGAAGTTGCCAATTGGAAACCCGGCCAAACGCTGCTCTTGAACGGCAAGATGCTCACAGGCCGCGATGCGGCGCACAAGCGCATTCAAGACATGCTGGCTAAAGGCGAGAAGCTGCCCGTGGACTTTACCAACCGAGTGATCTATTACGTCGGCCCCGTCGATCCAGTCGCTGGCGAAGCCGTCGGCCCCGCAGGCCCGACCACCGCCACCCGCATGGATGGTTTTACCGAAATGATGCTGGCACAAACGGGCTTGATCGCCATGATCGGCAAAGCCGAACGCGGCCCCGTCGCCATTGAAGCCATCAAAAAGCACAAGAGCGCGTACCTGATGGCCGTAGGCGGCGCAGCGTACTTGGTCAGTAAAGCCATCAAAACTGCCAAAGTCGTGGGCTTTGCGGACATGGGCATGGAGTCCATTTATGAGTTCGATGTGGTCGATATGCCCGTAACCGTGGCGGTCGATGCAGGCGGCACAAGCGCCCATATCACGGGGCCAGCGGAATGGTCAACGAGGATTGCAACGGGTGAGTTCAAGGGCATTGGCATCAAAGGATAATTCTGCCATGAGCGCCATCGGCGTTTTTGATTCAGGCATTGGTGGCTTGTCCATTTTGAAATGCCTGCGCGAGGCGCTGCCGTCTGAAGCCTTTGTTTACTTCGCCGATAGCGCCTACAACCCGTATGGCGACAAATCAGATGCTGAGGTGATTGCTCGCTCGTTCACAGTGACTGAAGAATTGATTGCCAAGCATCAAATCAAAGCGCTAGTCGTGGCGTGCAACACGGCAACGGCGGCGGCGATTCATCTGCTACGCGCACGCTACCCAGAGCTTGCCATTGTGGGCATTGAGCCTGCGCTCAAGCCAGCGTCAGCACTCACCAAGACCAAGCGCATTGCGGTGCTGGCGACACGCAGCACGCTGGTAAGCGCTAAGTTTTTGGCACTCAAATCGTCACTAGAAAGCCAAGCAGAATTTGTCTGCGTCCCTTGCATAGGTTTGGCTAATTTGATTGAACGTTACGCCGCAGGCGCCGCCTCAAAGCAAGAAGTAGAGCAAGCCTGCAAAAGTTTTTTAGCAGAGGCAGGAGCGTTCGACACACTGGTACTGGGCTGCACGCACTATGCGCTGATTGAACCGATTTTTCGCTCGCTGGTGGGTGCGAATGTCACCATCGTGGATAACGGCGAAGCCGTCGCCAAGCGTCTTGTGGCACTCGTGCAAGCCACGCCCCATATGGCCTCCGAGCCGATATTGCAGCTTACTGGCAGTGGCGATCACACATTGTTACAACTGGCAGCTAAGCGCTGGTTATCATGATGGCATGACCACGCACACCACTTTGCACTCACCCGCTTTCATCGCCCCGATTCGCTACACGAATGCCGCAGAAGCACTGGCACAAGTCCAAGCGATTTATCAAGCCAGCGTTTCGCATTTGCGTCAATCGTTTCGCGAATTCGTCACGGGCACTGATTTCAAAACGCATGTCCGTGCTTGCTATCCCTTTGTGCGGATGCAAACCGAGACGGTCTCGCGCCTTGAGACCACCAGCAAGCTCAGCTACGGCTTTGTGGCGGGGCCTGGCATGTACGAGACCACACTCACGCGCCCCGATTTGTATGCTGATTATTATTTGGAACAGTTGACTTTGCTTTTGCAAAACCATGGTGGAGAGCTTGAGGTGGGCATTAGCAATCAACCCATTCCTGTCTATTTTTCTTTGCTGGCGAATGACCCGATTGAAGGCTCACTCACGCCCGCGCGCCGAGAGTTATTACGCGACGTGTTCGACCTACCCGACCTCACGTCCATGGACGACGGCATTGCCAACGGCACGTATATAGCCAAGCGTGGGCAGCCCGAGCCGCTCTCGCTGTTTACAGCGCCGCGCGTGGACTACTCGCTGCAGCGCCTGCGTCACTACACGGGAACTGCGGCAGAAATGTTTCAAAACTTTGTGCTGTTTACCAACTACCAGTTCTACATCGACGAATTTGTGAAGCTGGGGCGCGAGGCCATGCAAGACCCGCAAAGCCCGTACATCGCTTTCATTGAACCTGGCAATGTAGTCACGCGCCGCGTGGGGCTGGCTACCGAGGCCATCGACAAGCTGGGAAATCCGCCGCCGCGCCTGCCGCAAATGCCCGCCTACCACTTGATGCGCGCCGATCGAAGCGGCATCACCATGGTCAACATTGGGGTCGGGCCTGCCAACGCAAAAAATATCACCGACCACATTGCCGTGCTGCGCCCGCACGCATGGGTAATGCTGGGGCACTGCGCAGGTCTGCGCAACACGCAGCAACTGGGCGACTACGTGCTGGCGCACGCCTACGTGCGCGAGGATCATGTGCTGGACGAGGAGTTGCCGCTGTGGGTGCCGATTCCTGCTTTGGCCGAAATTCAATTGGCGTTAGAACATGCGGTGAAAGACGTGACCGAATGTACAGGCGCAGACCTCAAACGCATCATGCGCACGGGCACAGTCGCCAGCACCGACAACCGCAATTGGGAACTGCTGCCAGACAACACGCCTCAGCGGCGCTTTAGCCAAAGTCGCGCCGTCGCACTCGATATGGAGTCCGCCACGATTGCCGCCAATGGCTTTCGGTTCCGCGTGCCCTACGGCACCTTGCTGTGTGTGAGCGACAAGCCGCTGCACGGCGAGATCAAACTGCCCGGCATGGCGAATCATTTTTATAGCGAGCGCGTAGCGCAACATCTCAGAATCGGCGTCCGCGCGATGGAGTTACTGCGCAGCAGCGGTGTCGAGCATTTGCATAGCCGCAAGTTACGTAGCTTTAACGAAGTGGCGTTTCAGTAAGCGCAGCACATATAACTCACTTAAACCAAGTATCCACTTGTAGTAATGCCAGCACACCCATCACCGCAAACATGATGGCAGCGATGGAGTGAACCAGCTTCATCGGGATTTTTTTGGAAAAGCGGTCGCCCACAAAAACCGCTGGCACATCCGCAATCAGCATGCCCAGCGTGGTACCAATCACCACCATCACAGGGCTTGGAAAGTGCGCCGCCATCGCGATCGTGGCAATCTGAGTCTTATCACCCATCTCCGCTAAAAAGAACGTCACCAGCGTTGCCCCAAACACACCCAAGTGCTTTGCCACCTGCGACTCCTCTTCTTCTATTTTGTCGGGAATCATGGTCCAAACGGCCATGCCAAGAAATGACACGCCTAGCACCCAGCGCAAGACATCAGGCGTCAGCATGGATGTGATCCAAGCGCCAAGCGCACCCGCAAGGCCATGGTTGACGATAGTCGCGCAAAAAATGGCGGCGATGATAGGAATGGGTTTCTTGAAGCGAGCCGCAAGCACGAAAGCAAGAAGCTGCGTCTTATCGCCGATTTCTGCCAAGGCGACAACGCCCATGGACGTGAGTAGAGCTTCCATTTGTGCCCTAGTGTGCGATTTGAATCAAACCTTGAATACCCATGAGTGCGCCGACCAGCGCCATCAAACCGCTGGAGAAATAAGGTAGCTTGCGCGCGAGATCGCTCCATCGCCCTGACCCTAAACGCTCGCCCACATGACGTGCGCCCCATGCGGCAATAACGCCGACGCTGACGAGCGAAATAGCCAATCCAAGGCTAAAGCTGGCCACCATCGCTGCGCCAAGCGTGAAGCGCTTTAGGTGCAAGCAAATCATCAAAATCGTCACCGATGCAGGGCAAGGAACTAAGCCGCCAGTGAGTCCAAACATGGCAATCTGACCCGTCGTCACCTTTTGCCCCACAAAGCGGCGCTTGATGTCCTCGGCGTGGGCGCGCTCGTGTGCATCCTGATAGGCGTCATCGCCTTCCAGTCCAGCGACATGAGCGTGGTGGTGGTCGTCGTGATGATGATGATGATGTCCGTGGGCATGGTCGTCGTGCGCACCGTGCTGGTGGGCTTGAGCCGCCATGACTTCACGGCGTGTGCGTGCGAACATCCAAAACGCGACACCCATGACCACCACCGCAGACAGCAGCATGAAATAGGGTTCGGCTTGTTCCGCGATGAGTTCATTTCCAAACGCCAACGCTGCTGCCGCAAGACCCCAAACAATCAACGAGTGAGATAGCGCGGCACACAGCCCGAGCAAAGCAGCTTGGCCAACAGTCCCCTTCACCGCGATGATGAACGACGCCATCATGGTCTTAGAGTGTCCTGGCTCCAGTCCATGCAGTGCACCCAGAAAAATCGCAGTGGGAATAAAGACCCACAGATTCGTGGCGCCTTGTTGTATGAGTTCTGCGATAGGAGGCATTGTTGTTATTCTGGCGGAAGCCCAGGGATTCGAACCCTGGAAACCTTACGGTTTGCCGGTTTTCAAGACCGGTGCAATCGACCACTCTGCCAGGCTTCCGCGATTTGCAACCAGTGATTCTAACTGTTTCGTTCAAGTTGCGGGCAAAAAAAGCTCTTGCAGATCGCTTAAAAAGTCAAAGCCGCGCTCGGTGGCTTGCAGTTTTTGAGGATTATCCAAGCTCATCAAACCCTTATCCCGTGCGGCTTGCAGGCCATTTTTAATGGCGTTGACGCTAAGTCCCGTCCGCTCTAAAAAATAATCCAGCGGCACGCCGTCTTTCAGCCTGAGCGCGTTCAGCATGAACTCGAATGGCAGCTCCTTGTGCTTAATCTCATCGTCGATGGTGATGGCGTTGCCTTTAAGCGCCGCGTCCATGTAGGCCAGCGGCTCGCGAGTGCGCACCTGCCTAATCACGCGGTGCGCGAAGCTGAGTTTGCTATGTGCCCCCGCGCCAATGCCAAGGTAGTCGCCAAACTGCCAGTAGTTGGTGTTGTGCCAGCAGCCGTGTCCTTTTTGCGAAAATGCAGAAACTTCATACCGCTGCAAGCCCACGCTGGCTGTGGCTTCCACGATAGTGTCCAGCATGGCGTAGGCCGTGTCTTCGTCGGGCGTTGGCGGCGGATATTTGGCAAAGTAGGTGTTGGGCTCGATGGTGAGGTGGTAGATGGACAGATGCGGGGGCTTGAAGGCAAGCGCCGTCGCTAAATCCGCATGCAGTTCTTCCATCGTTTGATTCGGCAGCGCGTACATCAAATCCAAATTGAAGGTGTCGAAGCACGCAGCCGCTTCTTCTAGCGCGGCTTTGGCTTGATCGCTGGAATGCACGCGCCCCAAGGTTTTGAGATGCTGGTCGTTAAAGCTTTGCACGCCTACCGAAAGGCGATTCACACCCGCCTCGCGAAAAGCCTTAAAGCGATCACGCTCAAACGTGCCGGGGTTGGCTTCTAGTGTGATTTCGACTTCAGCCGTGAGCCGCAGCCGCGCCCTGATTTGACTCAGCAGCTCGGCAATATGTTCAGGTGCAAACAGACTAGGCGTGCCACCACCAATAAAGATGCTGTGCACGTTGCGTCCCCAAATCAGAGGTAGCGCTGCGTCTAAATCGGCGAGCAATGCGGCGATGTAGCGCTCTTGCGTGCTCTGCTGCAAGCCTTGCTGGATGGGGCTTCCCGAGGCATTGTGGATGGCGATATGCTGCGTAGCAATTGCTGGATTCACCGCATGACTATTGAAGTCGCAGTAAGGGCATTTTTGAATGCACCAAGGCAGATGCACGTAAAGCGAGAGTGGCGGCAGACTTTGCAGTTGCAGCAAGCCTGGGCGCATGTAGTGCTGGATATCTTTCAAAGCCAATTTTTCTGGATGAGATCCACCATTAACCGCGCCGCTTGGCCACGATGGCTGCGGGCGTTTTTTTCCTCTGGCGAGAGCTGGGCGAATGTCTTGCCAATCTCGGGGATGAAAAGCACGGGGTCGAAGCCAAAGCCGCCTGCCCCGATGCGCTCCTTGGTGATTTCACCGACAGCGCGGCCCACAGCCACCAAGGGCTCTGGGTCATCGGGAGTGCGCACCGCCACGAGTGTACTAACCAGCGCAGCACGGCGGTTGTCAATGTTTTTCATTTGATCGAGTAGCGTCGTGACATTGTTGTCGTCACCTTTGGGTAGACCAAATTGAGTGGCGTAGTACGCGGTGTCCACACCTGGAAGACCGTTGAAAGCATCGACGCACAAACCCGCATCGTCGGCTAACGCTGGCAGACCCGTGTGACGTGCGGCGTTACGTGCTTTAGTGAGCGCATTCTCTAAGAAGGTGTTGAATGGCTCAGGCGCTTCAGGCACATTGAGCGCACTTTGCGAAATGATGGAGACACCGTGTGCCGTAAGCGGCTCAAACAACGCCTGCATCTCAAATAATTTGCCCTCGTTATTCGAAGCTAAAACTAACTTCATGTCAATCGTTTCATTTGTTCAAAGCTTGTTTTTGCAACACGCCTAACTCAGCAATACCTTTTTCAGCAAGGGCTAGCAGCTCGTTCATCTCGGCACGTGTAAACGCAGCGCCTTCGGCTGTACCCTGCACTTCAACAAAATTGCCTGCGCCTGTCATCACGACGTTCATGTCGGTATCGCAGGCGGAGTCTTCCGTGTATTCCAAATCCAAAACTGGCATGCCCTGCACGATGCCAACAGAAATGGCGGCAATTGAATCCGTGAGCGGTGACGCGGTGATCTTGCCTTGCGCCAGTAGCCACGTGACCGCATCATGCGCCGCCACATACGCACCCGTAATAGCCGCAGTACGCGTGCCACCATCGGCTTGAATCACGTCGCAATCCAGTGAAATCGTGCGCTCACCCAAAAGTTTGAGATCGAACACGGCACGAAGGCTGCGTCCAATCAGGCGCTGAATTTCTTGCGTGCGTCCGCTTTGCTTGCCGCGTACGGCTTCGCGGTCTGAGCGTGTGTGCGTGGCACGTGGCAGCATGCCGTACTCCGCCGTCACCCAACCCTCGCCACTGCCGCGTTTGTGCGGCGGCACGCGCTCTTCAACCGAGGCGGTGCACAGCACTTTGGTCGCACCAAACTCAATGAGAACAGAGCCTTCAGCATACGCCGTGTAGCGCCGCGTAATAGTGACAGGACGCAGCTGCGCAGCGGTGCGTGTTTGGCGAGAAGCCAGCGCGTGAGTTGTCTTAGAAGTCATCGGTTAATTACCTTTCCATTCAATACCAATACCAGTGACGTTATCACCATAAATTCCGCCATTTTTTAAAGCCAAATCAATTAACAGAGGCACGCTTTGCGTGACGGGTGCTGACGCCAAGGTGTCCACAATATCTTCTTCAGTCATACAGCCCCACAGACCATCACTAGAGAGAAAGAATTTATCCCCAAGCTGCAAAGAAACCGTTGGGCTAATGTCATAAATCGGCTTAGTAGGAGAGCCTAAGCAGGTAAAGAGCACATTACGGTTTGCCATTTTCATTAAGTAATCGCTATTGGAACTCGTCACGCCAGCAGGCATTTGCTCGGCATACGAGTGATCCAGTGTTCGCTTGAGTAATTGCACGGCACGAAGCCAATACAGCCGCGTATCACCGCAGTGCGCCCAAGTGGCCTGTCCGTTTTGAATCACAAGCACTGTCAGGGTTGTTCGAGGGGTATCGTCCATGCCTTGCTCGTGGCTAAATTGCAAAATTTGATGATGCGCCTGCATAAAAGCATCAGACAAAAACTCTCTTGGATCGGCAAGTAGGGGATGCGCTTGTCGCTCAAACAACTCCGTCACACTCTCTAATGCAATCTGCGCGGCCAATTCGCCATTGGCGTGCCCTCCCATGCCATCGGCCACCACAAACAGTGCCGAATCCTGCGTATAGACATAGCCCACACGGTCCTCATTATTTTTTCGCCCCGCTTGCTCGCTGCGTTGATAAACCGAAAATTTCACGTAAACAACCTTCCAAATCCAGCCCGTAAACGGCCACCCAAGCCAACGTTTTGATAGCGCAGGGACGACATATCGCCCAATTGCTTTTGCAAAGCAAAAACAGATTGTGGGCGAGCTTGCGGATCGAGTGCCATACAACTCTCGACCAGCTCAATTAAATTATCAGAATAAACACCGTGCAAGCGCCCTAAAACGATATGTAGCTTATCTTTGGATTTTCTAGCTACTGCATCCACTGGTGGAAAACCATTCATACAGGCAAAAATACAAGCGCCAATGGCATAGATATCCGTCCAAGGCCCAAGCACACCATCCCGCAGATACATCTCAGGTGCTGCAAAACCAGGCGTGTACATGGGGCGCATGGCGCTATCTTGCGTTTTATTTATGACCTGGCGAGCAGCACCAAAGTCAATCAACACCGCTTTATTGCTATTGGTGATCATCAGGTTGGCGGGCTTAATATCTAGGTGCAGCATTTTGGACTGATGCACGATGCGTAGCCCATGCAAAATCTCGTCAAACAAAGATCGGATCGTGGATTCACGAAATATCTTCTCCCGCTTTAAATCCCGTGCCGTCAAGATGAACTCTTGCAATGTTGCACCTTGCAAGTAGTTCATGACCATGTAGATGGTCTCGTTGGCACGAAAAAAATTTTGCACCCCCACCACAGCAGGATGCGAAATTTGCGCCAGTGCGCGCCCCTCTTCAAAGAAGCTTTTTAACCCTAGCCAATAAAGCGGCAACTTGTCTTCGGCCACGCTAGGTAGTAGCTCACCCTCCTGGCGCGTCACCAACGACGAGGGTAAATATTCTTTAATCGCCACCCAGCCCTCAGCTTTGTCTTTTGCCAGATAAACCACACCAAACCCCCCCACGGATAGCTTGCGCACAATGCGGTAGCCTCCAATGAGCGTATCAGCAGGTAAGGCAGCGGGTTTTATTTTTGACATAATCAAGTAAATGAACGGCGCAGTTTACAGCATGACAGGGTTTGCCACAGGCACACTCACTACGGGCACAAGCCTCGGTTTCACCTTCGATATTCGTAGTGTGAATAGCCGTTTTTTGGATTTAAGCTTCAAACTTCCCGATAGTTATCGGCATTTAGAGGTCAAGCTGCGTGAGGCTGTCACGGGTCGCCTCAAACGCGGCAAGTGCGAAATCAGGCTAAACACTCAGGCCACCGCTGGCTCGGTCAGCACGGTAACGCTAGACATGACACGCATTGCAAACCTTTTGACGCAGCAAGCTCAAATTCTGGCGCTTGCCCCAAACGCGGCAGCGTTATCGGTTGCCGACATACTGGCGCTCGCCTCCAGTAAAGGTGAGTCGTCAGCTGATGCACCACCTAGCGACGCGGCTTTACTAGGTTTGATGCAAACGACGCTGGACGACTTTATGCAAGCAAGAAACTTAGAAGGTGGTCGATTGGCGGCCGTGATGCTAGCCCAAGTACAAAGCCTACGCGAGCAGCGCACGGCCGTGATCCCGCTCATTCCTTCGTTGATTGAGTTACAACGTCAAAAATTTTTACAAAAGTTTGGCGATGCCGTCGCTGACAGTGGTGGGAAAATTAGCGCAAGCAGCGCTGAGGAGCGGGCGCTAGCAGAGGCCACCGCTTTTGCACTGCGCATCGATGTGACAGAAGAAGTCAACCGCCTCGGATCACATTTGGATGAAATTGAGTCTTTACTCACAAAAGGACCGGATAAAAAAGGAACGGAACTTGGCAAGCGTCTTGAGTTTTTAATTCAAGAACTGCAGCGTGAAGCCAATACGCTGGGATCGAAATCTGCCACGCTGGAGACCACCAAAATAGCCGTCGAGATGAAGGTCCTGATTGAGCAGCTACGTGAGCAAGTTCAAAACATTGAATAAAACATCGAATCATTCTGACTAGAACACTATGGATTACCCAGGAAATCTTTTTATCGTTGCAGCACCTAGTGGAGCTGGCAAATCAAGCCTAGTTAAGGCCTTGCGCGAGCTTGATCACCGCGTGCAACCCTCCATCTCGCACACCACACGGGCGCCGCGCGGGCAAGAAAAAAATGGCCGCGAATACCATTTTGTGAATGCAGATGAATTTGACCGCATGATTGATGCTGGCGAATTTTTAGAGTGGGCATCAGTACACGGCCACCGATCAGGCACATCGAAACGCGCAATTGAAGCGCACATTGCGCTTGGTAACGATGTGATTTTGGAGATTGACTACCAAGGCGCCTTCCAAGTCAAGCGCATGTTTGCCAATAGCATCTCCATTTTCATCTTGCCACCTAGCCTCGAGGAGCTACGGGCGCGAATTGAGCGGCGCGGCGAAGATGCCCCAGACAAAATCGAACTGCGGATGAAAAACGCTGAGGATGAAATAGCGCAAGCGAAAGCCTTTGATTTCGTTATAATTAACGAAGTTTTTGAGACCGCGCTATTCGATCTCAAAGCCATAGTTCATGCAGAGCGCCTCACATTTCTGGCACAACAAAAAGCTCGCGCTGATACCTTTCTTGCACTCAAACTTATTTAAAAAAACACCATGGCACGTATTACTGTTGAAGATTGCTTGAAAAAAATCCCTAATCGCTTTCAATTAGTTTTGAGTGCGACGTACCGCGCACGGATGCTCAGCCAAGGTCACGCGCCAAAATTAGCCAGCAAAAACAAGCCTGCAGTCACAGCACTGCGCGAGATTGAACAAGGACTTGTCGGCATCGAGATGCTGCGTAAAGTCGTTTAATTCGTTCCCAAGCGATGGTTGTTGCCGCCAAAAAAGCTGCATCCATTAGCGCCTCCGAGGCGAGCTTTGCCTCGCTACTTGCCAAAACCCAATACCTCGACGCACCAAGCCTCGATTTAGTCAGGCAGGCGTACCGCTGGGCAGACGAACTGCATTTGGGGCAAATGCGCCACAGCGGCGATCCTTACATTACCCACCCTCTCGCCGTCACGGCGCTATGCGCCGATTGGAGGCTTGACGCACAAGCCTTATGCGCCGCGCTCCTGCATGATGCGCTAGAGGACTGCGGCATTGCCAAGGGGGACATCGTTTTACGGTTTGGCAGTACCGTCGCCGACCTCGTGGATGGACTCACCAAACTAGAGAAACTCCCCGTGACCACACGGGAAGAAAATCAATCAGAGTCATTTAGAAAAATGCTACTGGCGATGGCGACTGATGTGCGGGTCATTTTGATCAAACTAGCGGATCGCACCCACAACATGCGTACGTTAGGCGATACCCCCCCCATCAAATGGGCGCGCATTGCGGGTGAAACACAAGAGATTTATGCGCCCATTGCACATCGTCTCGGGCTGAATCAAACTTATCGCGAGCTGCAAGATTTATCGTTCAAATATTTAAAACCTTGGCGTTATGAAACTCTGACCCGCGCCACAGCCAAAGCCAGAGCACGTGCACGCGACCTCATCCAGCGCGGTCAGAAAGAATTAGAAGCTGCTTTTGCTGCCACCAAAATGGCAGTGACGATTTCAGGACGCGAAAAAACGCTGTTCTCCATCTACAAAAAAATGCGCGCCAAGCATGTCAATTTTTCGGACATCAACGATCTATTTGGCTTTCGCGTAATCGTCAACAGCCAATCCGAGTGCTACACCGCACTGGGTGTGCTGCATCATCTCTACAAGCCCGTTCCAGGTCGCTTTAAAGACCATATTGCGATCCCTAAAGCGAACGGCTATCAATCTTTGCACACCACGCTGATTGGCCCCTCTGCCGTGACCGTGGAATTTCAAATTCGCACCGAGCCGATGCACTGGATTGCAGAATCAGGCGTTGCCGCACATTGGCTGTACAAGGCAAAAGGGAATGATCTTGCCGCAAGCAATGCGGGGCACAACATTGGCGCGCAGTGGCTGGAGTCATTACTGGACATCCAAAACGAAACCGTCGACGCTTCCGAGTTTTGGGATCACGTTCGGGTCGATTTATTCCCCGATGCGGTCTATGTGTTTACACCCAAAAACCGGATCATGGCATTGCCACGCGGCGCGACTGTGGTGGACTTTGCCTACGCGGTGCATAGCACCATTGGTGATCGCTGCATGTCGGCCAAAATCAACGGGGAACTTGCCCCGCTGCGCACTGAGCTCAAAAATGGCGACCGTATCGAAGTTATCACGGCATCCGTCTCACAGCCCAATCCCGCATGGTTGTCCTTTGTTCGTACAGGGCGTGCTCGTTCAAAAATTCGTCAGTACATGAAGACACAGGCACAGAGTCATTCACTCGTCATGGGCGAGAGGCTGCTGGTTCAAGCGCTGCGTACCGAGGGCTACGCCGCAATTCCTGCTCAAGATGCCGCCTCGAAAGCCATATGGGATAAAGCGCTGCGTTTTACAGGCAATAAAACACTAGATGAATTATTGGCTGATTTAGGACTAGGCAAACGGATCGCCACCGTCGTTGCCAAGCGTTTGGCTCGGCTGCTCGCCGAGCATGGCCAAGCCCCTGATCCACTACTCCTCTCTAGCGCCTTGATGCTGGGAGGAGATGCCTCCACCGCCCATCAATTCATCATTGATGGCAGTGAGTCGGCCAGCATGACGATGGCCGCCTGCTGTCATCCTATTCCAGGCGATGAGATCGTGGGCTATTTGGGGCATGGTGAAGGCCTCATCGTTCACCGCAGTGAGTGCTCTGCCGCACTTAAATTGATACGCAAAGACGCTGATCGCGTCATGCCCGCCGTTTGGGCGGATGACGTAAGCCGCACCTTTATTGTTCCCATCCAAATTAACGCAGCTGACGGCCAAGGCGTGCTCGCGCAAATCACCTCCAACTTAGCGGCCGCAGACGCCAACATCGTGCACGTGGATATGGCACAAGAGCCCACCACAGGCATTGCCGATCTACGCCTGCGCATCGCCGTGCGTGATGCCTCTCACCTCGCTCAAGTGCTAGCTCGCTTGGCACGCGTAAAAGCGGTTCTCAAAATCGTGCGGGCTTAATCAACCAATTTGATTAGGACTGGAACTGAGGCTGGATATACCACGGCCAAAATCTCCACTTCCTGCTCGCCCGTAGGCGTCATTAAACGCACCACATCACCCACGCGATTTTTAATGAGTGCTTTCGCAATCGGCGAGATCCAACTGACTTGCCCTGCCAGCGAATCAGCTTCGTCAATGCCCACAATGTGTACCGTGCGTTCAAGGCCTGACTCCTCCGCATACGTCACGGTTGCACCAAAGAAAATTTGTTCGGAAGCCCCATGAATACTAGCATCCACGACTTCGGCTATTTCTAAGCGCTTGGTTAAAAATTGAATGCGACGATCAATTTCTCGCAGTCTGCGCTTGCCATAGATGTAGTCGCCGTTCTCAGAGCGATCGCCATTTTTGGCTGCCCAGTGAATCGTCTCCACGATTTTGGGTCGCTCGTTGTCCATTAACTGCTGCCATTCCTCGCGCAATCGTGCATAACCCGTGGGCGTAAGATAGTTTTTAATCGTTGGGACTGGTGTATCACTCATAGAATGGTCAATCTTAAAGCAGCCCCGTATGTCACTCAAAGCCACCATCTACAAAGCCCAACTGCAAATTGCCGACATGGACCGAAACGTCTATGCCGATCACAATGTGATCGTGGCGCGCCATCCCTCCGAAACCGATGAGCGCATGATGATTCGTCTGCTCGCGTTTGCCCTCAATGTGCCTGCTGACGACAAAGCCGGAAACCTAGAGTTTGCCAAAGATCTGTGGGATGTGGACGAGCCTGCGCTATGGCACAAAGACTACACTGAAGCCGTGCGGCACTGGATTGATGTGGGGCAGCCCGATGACAAACGCCTGATGCGAGCCGCGAGTCGCTCGGAGCGTGTCAGTGTTTACGGTTTTTCAAGCAGCACAAGCGTGTGGTGGAAAAACATAGAAACCAAACTCACACGTGCCAGCAATTTAACCGTGTGGCACATCGAAGCGGCTCAAAGCCAATCACTTGCAAAGCTTGCCCAGCGCGGGATGCAGCTAAATGTCTCGGTGCAAGATGGCAGCGTTTGGATGAGTACCAACGTGGACTCGATTGAGATCACGCCCATCAAATTGATGGGCGCAGATCACTAATTTAGAGCACCCAGCCCACGGTCAGTTTGAGATGCGTCGCCATCTCAGCGCCGCTGATTTTTTTGGTGTCATCCGCCTTGGCGCGTAGCACCTCAATTTCACCACCATTACAAACAAAGAAAAACGACGTCTCGGTAATTTGACTGATTTGCCCAACTTTGCCAGCGCGGCTTCTTACTTCGCCAAAAGTACGGTGCGTGTGCTTTTTGCAATCGAAAATCTGAATCTTCTTGCCGCCAACCTCTATCCACGCACCCGGCGCAGGATTGCACGCTCTGATCTGGTTATAAACCTGATCGATATGTGCGAATGGATTAATTTTTGCAGCCTTTGCCTCGTACCAACCTTCGTAGCCCGCTTGGGACTTGTCTTGAATCGTCTCAGTATGTGCCCCCGCAACGACGCTATCGGCAGCTTCCAACATGGCGGCAACGCCCAGCGGAAAGAGGTAATCGAAGTACACCGAGCCCAGCGTGGCGTCAGCACCAATGGGGGCCGTTTTTTGCAAAATCACAGGGCCCTCGTCCAGCCCGTCGGTTGGTCTAAAAATCGTCAAGCCAGTCTCGCTCTCGCCCTGCGCAATCGCCCAGCCAATGGCGCTGGGGCCGCGATATTTGGGAAGCAAGGAGGGGTGGTACTGAATCATCCCGTGCTTAGGAATCGTGACAAACTCTTGCGGCGCAAATTGCAGCACATAGGCCATCACACCAATGTCGGCATTGCAAGCGCGCAAGGTCGCCAACGCCTCATCGCTTTTGAGTGAGGCGAACTTAAATACGGGCAAGCCCAGTTCCACGGCGCGAGCATCTAGTGCATCTGGCTTTGCGCCCTCTTTGTCAGGGGCGCAAAAAACGCCAGAAATCGTATCGCCACGGGCGTGGAAAGCCTCTAATACGGCTTTGCCAAAATCTTGCCGACCAATTACCACTATGTTCATGCTCATACTTTCATTTTGAATCCATATTGTCGTCTGGAATGCCCCGCATGCCATACGCCACACGGCTTCCAAGCCCCACCCACGCCGAAACCGACCAGAACACCAGCGAGACCCCAAAGGCCGCGCCGCCCGCACCAAACAGCATCGGCATCAATACGCTAGAGGCGTTAATCACCATCAACCGCAAGGCTAACGTCTCACCCTGACGCGCATCTGGCGTGATGCGGTGCAGAGCACTCATGATCATCGGCTGCACCGAGCCCAGCGTAAAACCCAAAAGCATCGATACCAGCGTCATCACCCATGGATTGGGAAGGAACGGGTACACGCCAAAGATCAGGCTAGAGATCAACATAGCACCCACCACAACCCTCCACTCGGTGAGTCGCTCCATAAAAAATGGCATCAACCCTCGCACGGCGGTGGCCGAGATGGCAAATGCACCCAAGATGAAACCAATGGTGGACGCGCTATAACCGCGCTCGTGCCCCAAAATCGGCACGACAAAAGTGTGCACATCCCAGCACGCCGACAAAAACCAATTGACCATCAGCACACGGCGCAGCATCGGCTCTTTAATCAAATCCCACACTTTATTTTTAGCGGCACTTGCGGAGGTCACAGCCAGCCTGGCTTCACGCGTGTTTTTCATCCATAACCACATGGTAAGTGGAAAGGCAGCCAGCACAAAAAAAGCGACTCTAAAGCCACCGTGGTCAATTAAAAATCCCGCCGTCACAGGCCCAATAAAGTTAGCCATGGCAGGACCAAGCGATATCCAACTGAACGCTTGCTTAAGTTCTGTCGGGCCTGTGACCGTACGCCCAATGTGACGCTGCAAAGCAATCACACCGCCGCAAGTCGCGCCGCCCACGCACAGCGCCGCAATCGACAACGTAATAATATTGGGATAAATAGCCGCCAACAAAGCACCACTGGTCGAGACCGCAATGCTCCAGCGCACGGAGCGCTTGAGACCATACTGCTCTGCAAACCGCCCAGCAGGCAGCGCAATAATCACCTGCGTGAGCGCAAAGCTAGCAAGCAAGATCCCCACGATGAGCGGCGAATAGCCCTCTTGCAATGCCCACAGCGGCGCAGCAAGTCGCATCCCCGCCATCGCGCCATGCAAAAACACATGACCAATGATGAGGCGTGCGAGTTCAGGCGTCATTCAAACGCATTCATCAGGCAACAACTTCTGCGCTTCGCCGTCAGGCATGGCTTCAACGGTTTTGAGTGCTCGCTCCATCGCTCGGCTGCGTGTTTCGGCACTATCTAAGGTGTTAAGCACCGTTTGCGTTTGCGCTTTGACCTTCGCCAATACATCGCCAAACTTACCAAACTCGGTCTTCACTGCGCCCAGCACTTGCCAGACTTCACTCGATCGCTTCTCCAGCGCCAGCGTTCTAAATCCCATTTGCAAAGAGTTGAGCATCGCAAGCAGTGTCGTCGGCCCCGCCAGCGTGATCCGGTACTCGCGCTGGAGTGAATCCATGAGGCCTGGCCTTCTGAGCACTTCTGCGTACAAACTTTCGGATGGCAAAAACAAAATCGCAAAATCTGTGGTGTACGGCGGCTCGATGTATTTCTCGCTAATGGATTTTGCTTCCGTTCGGATGCGCATTTCCAGCGCCTTGCCTGCCACCTCTGCACCCGCAACATCAGCGCGTTCTTGCGCGTCAAGTAAACGTTCAAAGTCTTCGGTTGGAAATTTGGCATCTATAGGAAGCCATAGCTGGCTAGGGCTCCCAGCCATATCGCTGCTTCGACCCGGCATCTTGATCGCGTAATCCACGCGCTCACGCGAGTTCGGTTTCGTCGCCACTTGCACACCATATTGCTCCGCCACAAAAATTTGCTCAATCAGTGCACCCAACTGCGCCTCACCAAAAATGCCGCGCGTCTTCACATTGGTCAGTAAATGTTTGAGGTCGCCCACACCCTGCGCCAAGCTTTGCATTTCGCCAAGCCCTTTGTGTACTTGCTCTAACCGCTCCGCCACTTGCTTAAAGCTTTCGCCCAGCCGCGCTTGCAGCGTAGTTTGTAATTTCTCATCCACCGTTTGACGCATCTCGTCCAGCTTGGCAGAATTCGATTTTTGCAACGCTTCCAATTGCTTGTCGAGTACGTCGCGCACGTCTAGCATTCGCCGTGCATTGCTCTCGCCTAATTGCCCGAGCTGCTGGGTCAATTGCTGAGTCAATGTCTGCTGCTGCACGCCCAGCGTTTGCTGTAGTACGCCCAAGGTCTGCGTCATGGTCTGCGTTTGCTCTTGCCGCGTCAGTGCCAGTTCTTGGCGCAACTCTCGCTCTAATCGCTCTAGCCCTAATTGAAATGAATTGTCAATTTTTTCTTTCGGTTTAAATACAAGGTACAGCTGCAGGCCAAGCAGGATAAGGCCTACCAGCACAATGAGCATCATCTCAAGGCTCATGCACTCGCTCTCGCAGGCAAGGTGTTAATCGGCGTTCTAACCTCTCGCCCTGCAAAAAAGTCAATCAAATTATCAGCTGCCAAGTTCGCCATCGCCATGCGCGTGGGCACCGAGCTAGACGCAATATGCGGCGTCAGCACAACATTCGGCACGGTGAGTAAATCGGGGTGCACTGAGGGCTCGCCTTCAAACACGTCGATGCCAGCGGCTGCAATCACTTGATTCTTCAAAGCCTCAGCCAACGCCGCGTCGTCCACAATTCCGCCCCGTGCAATGTTGACCAGCGTAGCGGTCGGCTTCATTTGCGCGAGCTCCGCCGCGCCTATCGTGTGATGGTTCTCTGGGCTGTACGGCAACACCAGCACCAAGTGATCGGCGGTTTTAAGTAGCTTCTCTTTGGTGACGTAAGACGCACGGCAACTATCTTCCGTTGCAGCATCCAACTTCGAGCGGTTGTGATAGATCACCTTCATACCAAAGCCGTGCGAGCCACGCCGCGCAATGCCTTGCCCAATGCGACCCATACCTAAAATGCCCAGCGTCGCGCCGTGAATGTCGCTGCCCGCAAACATATCAAAGCCCCATTTATTCCATTTACCCGCACGTAAAAAGCGCTCAGACTCCGTGATGCGACGGGCGGTCGCCATCATGAGTGCGAAGCCAAAATCGGCCGTTGTTTCGGTCAACACATCAGGCGTGTTGGTGGCTTGAACATGCGCTGCGTTGAACGCAGGAATATCAAAGTTGTTGTAGCCCACCGCCATGTTGGCAACGATTTTGAGCTTGGGACAAGCGGCAAACACTTCCGCGTCGATACGGTCGCCTCCCGTAGTAAATGCACCATCGCAATCTTTTAGCATCTCAATGATTTGAGCTTTGGACAGCACCGCATCCGATTGATTGCTCACCACATCAAAATGCTGGCTAAGCCTTGCCAGCACTGGCTCGAAGACAGCGCGAGCCATGCCAATTTTGAGTTTATTTTTTTGTTCTGTCATTTAAAAATATCCTTATGAAACTTGCAAATGAATACCATCAGAAGTAGACGCTACGATTTCACCGACCTCGCAGGCTTCGGCAAAGCCGTGACGATGGAAGACGGCCAAGACCTCGCTCACGGCATCGGCAGCACAAGCCACCAGCAGGCCGCCGCTGGTTTGTGGGTCGCAGAGCAAGTCTCTATCGTCCGCATTCAGGTTATCAGCCAGCTTCATTTCTTTGCCATAGCCATCCCAATTACGCTGAGAGGCACCTGTAACGACTTGCGCTTCCAGCAATGCGCGCACGCCTTCGATCACAGGGATTTGATTCATCTTCAAACGGATGCAATTGCCTGAGCCGCGTGCCATCTCTAACGCGTGCCCTGCCAAGCCAAAGCCCGTGATATCGGTGAGTGCATGGACGCCCGCCAATACAGATAGGTCTTTGCCAGGTGTGTTGAGCTTGGTCGTGGTCTCGATCATGCTGGCGTAGCCTGGTGCATCTAAAAGGTTCTTCTTGAGCGCCGCAGACAAAATCCCCACGCCAATCGGTTTACCCAAAATGAGGCGGTCGCCTACCTTGGCGCCTGCATTGCGTTTGATACGATCAGGATGCACCAAACCCAAGACGACCAAACCGTAAATGGGTTCCACCGAGTCGATGCTATGACCACCGGCAATCGGGATACCCGCCGCGCGGCAAACGCTTTGTCCGCCTGCCAAAATTTTTCCGATGGTGTCGGTGGAGAGCACATTGATGGGCATACCCACCAGCGCCAAAGCCATGATGGGCGTACCACCCATGGCATACACGTCGCTGATGGCATTGGTGGCAGCAATCCGTCCAAAATCAAAAGGATCGTCCACGATAGGCATAAAGAAATCTGTGGTGGCAATCAGCGCCTGCTCGTCGTTGAGCTTGTAGACCGCAGCATCGTCGGCGGTTTCAATGCCCACCAAAAGCTCTGGTGGCATCGGCATGGCCATAGTGCTTTTTAGGATTTCACTCAAAACGCCAGGCGCGATTTTGCAGCCGCAACCGCCGCCGTGGGAGAGACTGGTTAAACGAGGTTCATTGTTCATGGATTTCATCCGAGCATGGTTAAGTTTATAAAATACCGCATTTTTTTGCCCACCAAGGGGTAAGCGCTGGTAGCACAATTAAAGTCCAGATTACCACCCACGCCGTTAGCGGCAGTAGCTCCCTGTACGCTGGCAACTGTGCCACAGTCATCACGGCCAGCACCACGGGAATCACCCCCGTCTCGCGCACGGCACAAAGGAACATTTTTGTCCGCCAATCCACACGCGTTGGCAGCAATGACAGCCACACAGCCATGGGCCTAGCAACGAGCATAAACAAAAGCGCAATCACAAGTCCCAAGCCTGCTGAATCGATTAGATCAGGCACTGCAACAAACGGACCGACCATCATAAAAATGACGGGCTTGGCGACGCTCTCAATTTTCGTCTCCATGCTATGAATAAGCGCATGCAGTGCGGGACTGCTGCGGTTGAAGTTACCCAAAAGTCCGGCGATGAAAGCCGCCAAGAAGCCATTACCGTGCATCATCTGAGCCAGTAAAAAAGTGGCTATAGGGATACCTAAAACAATCGCGAAGTCGTACAGAGGCGCGATCTGGGGTAGCTCTGTACGCTGTGCGCTTTTGTAGCGCTCAAAGCAAGTCATCACGACCCATCCCACCAAGCCTGCAAGCAAACCAAATACAAATTGCTCGCCGAGCAGCACCAAGTTATTGGCAGCAAATAGCCCCGTTGCCAGCTCGCTTACCGTTTGTAGCTGTAGTCCCGCCTGCACCATCACGATGACGGCAGCCGTAAAGATGGCACCCACGGCATCATTCAAGGCGCTCTCGGCCACCGCCATGTCGCGCACGCGTGCATAACGCTCTTTAAACACTAAGCTTTTAAGTGTAGGAATGAGTGCCGCAGGATCGGTGGAGCTCAAAATGGCGGCCAACAAAGCTGCCGTTCCACCCTTCAAACCAAGCGCTAATAAAAGTACACACGTCACCAAGAAGGTGATGAGATAACCCACAACGGCCAACATCACCGTTGGCCAAGCAATCAATAAAAATGCCCTTCGATCAATTTCATCGCCGCCACTCTTCAAAATAATGGCCGCGAGTAACGTGCAGACGACGACCGCCAGTGTGATCTGCATCGAAATAGGCTTTAAGGCGTCATGAAGCAAAATTCCCAGCAACAATTGCAAAGCAAAACTAGGCAGCACCGTGCCTTCTGCCGCCTTACTACTTGCCCAACCAAAACCGAGCATCAGGCTAAAGCACCACAGGGTCTGAGCCAGCGCCACCTCGCTCCCGCCCAAGCCCTCGATGTGTACCAGCAGCGTGGGAGCGATCGCATTCACCAGGATAGCCAGCCCAGCAAGCAAAGCAATTAAAAGGTATTTTTTTAACATCGGCAGGTGCGGCAAACTTCAAGCCGCTTGCAAATTAAAAACTTGGCGCAAATACGCTAAATAGTTCACGTCTTCGCACATGTTTTTCGATGGCGTATCGGACAACTTCGCCACAGGCTGGCCATTGCATTCCGTCATTTTGATGACAATTTGCAACGGCACGTGATTAGGCGCATCGCCCAAATCGTTGGTGAGGTTGGTACCAATACCAAACGCCAGCAAACAGCGGCCTTTGAACTGGTTGTATAGCTCAATCGTGCGCGGAATAGTCAAGCCATCGCTAAACACCAAGGTTTTGGTTAGCGGGTCGACACGATTAGCTTTGTAATGCGCAATCATGCCCTCGCCCCACGCGAATGGGTCGCCGCTATCGTGCCGTGCGCCATCGAACAGCTTGCAAAAGTACATGTCGTAGTCGCGTAAAAAGGCTTGAAAACCATACACATCAGACAGCGCAATGCCCAGGTCGCCACGGTACTCGTGCGCCCACGATTCAAACGCGAAGACTTGCGAATCGCGTAGGCGGGGCCCTAGTGCTTGTGCGGCTTGCAGGTACTCGTGCGCCATCGTGCCAAGTGGCAGCAGACCCAGCTTCATGGCATAAAAAACATTGCTCGTCCCAGCAAATTGCCCACCCTCGGCGTGCGTACCAAGCTGCGCACTCAGGATGCGCAAAACTTCTTCATGCCAATCTTTGCTAAAGCGACGACGCGTACCGTAATCGGCAATTTTGAGATGTGCGATTTGTGGGTTTTTGAGCAGTTTGATTTTGCTAATTAAACGCTCACGTCCTTGCGCAAGCGCAGATTCTTTCCCCGTATGCCGAAAATACACCTCGTTCACAATGGCCAAGACGGGAATCTCAAACAAAATCGTGTGCAGCCAAGGGCCTTCAATGCTGATATCAATCTCACCCGTGGTTTGCTCAGAGACGGTGATGTACTTCTCGTTGAGTTTGAATAAGCCTAAAAAATCGACAAAATCGCTCTTAATAAAACGCAAGCCGCGCAAATAGGCCAACTCTTCGTCCGTAAATTGCAAGCTGCACAAAGACTTTATTTCGGCGCGTATCTCGCCTGCAAACTGCGCCAGATTCACATCCGGGTTACGGCATTTAAATTTATAAGAAACCTGTGCCCCCGGAAACTGATGCAGCACAACTTGCATCATGGTGAACTTGTACAGGTCGGTGTCTAGCAAGCTGGAAATAATCATGGCTACAACCAGGTCGTAAAACTCGCCACTGACTCGCGCTCCGTCTCAAAAGTGTTAACTAGCGCTTCTTCGTCCGCATAGCCCAGCGCTAGACCACACACAATCATTTCATTTTCACCAGCGCCCACATGCGGAAGAATGATCTTAGAAAAACCATTCCACGCGGCTTGCGGGCAAGTGTGCAGACCACGCGCTCTAGCCGCTACCATGATGTTTTGAATGAACATACCGTAATCCAAGAGAGAGCCGCGTCCCATCACTTTGTCGATCGTAAACATCAAGCCCACAGGCGCGCCAAAGAACTTGTAGTTTTGTTGATGCTGCAAATGCATCTTGTCTTTGTCGCCTTTGCCAATACCCAGCACGCCGTAAAGTCCAAAACCGCAGGCACGGCGTCTATCTATATAAGGAGACACCCATTTTTCGGGGTAGTAGTCGTAGGCCTCTGCGTAATCGGCTGCTAACTCAGGATTGGCGCGAATCAAATCATGCGCCGTGCAGACCTGCTCCACGAGTGAGTCTTTCACAGCGCCCGTTAACACATACACCTTCCACGGCTGCGTATTGGTGCCCGAAGCAGCCCTGCGAGCCACATCCAGCAAGCCCTCCAGCAGGGAGCTGTCAACGGGCTTATCGAGATAAGCCCGCGCAGAGAAACGGCTCAAAATGGCTGCGTCGACGCTGGTGGAGTCGGAAATTTTGGTTTTTACTTGGGAAATTGTCATAAGAGTGAGTCTATTTGAAATTATTTTGCTGCACTGCAACATTTTTTTCGCAAAAGACTTGAAAAGTCTCGGGTTTACCCTATAATTCATTTCATGCTGCACTGCAACATAAACAGGGCAACAGGTAAGGACGTCATTCGGACCCCTTGCAAATTTTGAAGTTTTATCTTTTTAAGGAAATACCATGTTTACATTAGACCAAGTTACCGCTGCACAAAAAAACAACGTTGAGAGCCTGATCGGCCTGA
>CANFCG010000021.1 GCA_947445115.1 Comamonadaceae bacterium
GTTTCATCCGCCTGACTTTGCCGATTGTGGCCATGGTGATCACTCTTAAATTCTCCCGCTTAATTTATAAGCAGGAGAGTGGAACACCTGGGTCACTTTGACTTGCGCATAACCTCTATAAGTGGGTCACTTTTAGGTGAGCGTCAACACACTTGGCCAGCCAAACGCGGTTACCTAAGCTTAAAAAATTATGGGTTGCGCCGTTTCACTTGCACGATAAATTATTGGCGCTAATTGCCGCCATAGGGCGCGCAGCAGAAGAGGGGTATAAGGGGCGCATTGTTTTAAAAATGAATGCCTTAACGGATGAAGCCCTTGCACAAGCACTCATTCATGCGGGCTCACAAGGTGTTCAGATTGATTTGATTGTTCGCGGCGCCTGCATCTTGCCAGCGCAAGTGGCAGGTTTTACTGACAACATTCGCGTGCGCTCAATCATTGGTCGGTTTTTAGAGCACTCGCGTGTGTTTTATTTCCGCTCAGGCAAGCAAGAGGATCTCTACTTGGCGAGCGCGGATCTCATGAACCGCAACATGCTGCGCCGTGTCGAAGTCGCTTGGCCCGTCACGGATCCAGTAT
This sequence comes from Comamonadaceae bacterium, assembly GCA_947445115.1. Classification (GTDB taxonomy): domain Bacteria; phylum Pseudomonadota; class Gammaproteobacteria; order Burkholderiales; family Burkholderiaceae_C; genus JASGCK01. Next base: position 580 of record CANFCG010000021.1, read on the forward strand.
TACGTCAGCGGATTATGGATGAGTCCCTAGTGGCCTATTTGCTTGACACCAAAGACGCATGGATATTGTGCCCCGATGGTCGCTACACCTTGCTTGGTCATGCTTTACCAGCGACGCAGATACGACATAGCGTTCAAAATTCGCTCATGTTGCGCTACACAAATTCAGGGGAAGGGGCACCCTAATGGATATTATTTTTTGGCGACATGCCGAGGCAAAAGAACTTACCGATGATGGCTTAGATTTGGATAGACCTTTAACATCCAAAGGCGAAAAGCAAGCTGCTCGGATGGCCGCGTGGTTGAATCGTCAAATGCCAGAAGCGACCCGAATTTGGGTCAGTCCGGCGCTGCGCACGGTTCAAACCGCCATTGCCCTGGATCGCAAATACAAAATTCGAGAAGAGCTTTCACCAAACGGCACAACGGATGAGCTGCTAAAAGTCATTCATTGGCCTTCTCTGAAGTCAACAGCCTTAGTGGTCGGGCACCAACCCTTAATTGGTCAAACAATTGCTCAGCTCCTTGGGCTGCCGACGCAAGAGATCAATCTTAAAAAAGGTGCTGTCTGGTGGCTACGATATCGCGAGCGAGCGGGGGTCGGTGAGACCGTCGTTGTCACCGTGCAAACCCCCGAGTTGCTCTAAGGACAGTCATTTCCGCACAGGCGGAAACTCATGCAGATTATTTTTTGGCAGGACGCCCCGTTTTGATGGCGGGTACATCTTGCAAGGCTTTTTTGATCGCTGTATCCGACATGCTTGCCAGTGCTTTCAATCCGGCACGTAATAACTCACTTTTTTTAGCGGGCTGCATGAGTTTGGTTAAACGTGCTTTGAGTTCTCCGAGCACTAGGTACTCGTCTTTGGGAATCGTAAAACTGTCGCGTACTAATTTGTGTTTTACAGGCTTTGTTGGCTTAATGGGCTTCAACGCCTTAGCTGGCGTCACTTTCTGTGCTACTGAAATTGCTTTTTTTGCGACAATTTTCTTAGCAACAACTTTTTTTGCCACTACGGGTGCTTTGACGGCAGGCGTTTTTTTTGCTGGTGCTGCTGGGATAGTCATAGGTGCTCCTAAAAATAAAAGAAGTAAACAGTATATACCGTATACGCATTTAAATTAAATTTTGAATTGAAATGGCCAAGGTGATTTTTGCCAAGCTTCCATTTCTTGTTTGAGTAAATGAACTGATTGCGGGTAAATATGGATCCAATTGCTGGGTACTTGCAGTGTCAAGTTATCATTTTTGAGGCTAAGTCGCACTGCCGACCAATCGGGATTTGTTCTTGCATGGCAGGCTATCACTGCGAGCCTTAGCGCCAGTAATTGGCACACAAAAGTGCTATCCGATAGATGCTCTCCGAGTTTTTTTAGTTTACCTTTGTGCCCTAAAACAAGCAGCCCCAGGCGATGCAGTTCGTGCTGCGCAAAGCCCACTGCATCGACATTCTCTAAGATGTACGCACCGTGCTTGTGGTAGTCGCTGTGCGAAATATGACTGCCAATTTCGTGTAATTGCGCCGCCCAGCTCAGCTTGCGACTCTGGCTTTCAAACATCGCCATGTCTTGTTTTGGCATGACTTGCTCAAAGAGCGTTTGTGCAATGCTTGTGACGCGCTGCGCTTGCAAGGGGTCAATTTTGAAGGTGATCGCCATGCGCGCCACCGTACTACCGCGGACATCGGTCGCGTTGTATTTACGCTCAACCATGTCGTAGAGAACGCCTTGGCGCAGAGCACCATCGGCAACGTGCAGCGCGTCGATGTCCAGCAAATCAAAGAGCGCGCATAAGACGCTGAGCCCCCCGCACAGCACGGCTCGTCTATCGTCTTTCAAACCTTCCAACCTCACCTTTTCCATGCGACCAGCGCGTTGCAAAGATTCTTTGATGGCCGTCAAGCCCGCTCGGGTAATGTATTCGGCTGGGTGACCCAATCCTACTAAGATCTCGGCAATCGCGCCAACAGTGCCAGAAGAGCCATACGCGTTGTCCCAATGCCGTTTTGCGTAGGGTGTGAGTGCTTCATCAAGTACAGCGCTCGCGGCCACTTCAGCTTGGCGAAACGCCTCCTTCGACACTTCACCATTCGCAAAATATTTCATGGACCACGTGACACTGCCCACACGATATGACTCCATCGTTTGTGCGGCATAACCCTTGCCAAGAATCAACTCGGTCGATCTACCACCAATGTCGATGACCAAACGACGCTCAGGGGATTGAGGGAGTAAATGGGAAACACCCAAATAAATCAGCCGTGCTTCCTCTTTGCCGGAGATGACGTCAATCGGAAAGCCAAGTATCTCTTCACCTCTAGCCAAAAAAATGTCACGGTTACGTGCTTCGCGCAGCGTTTGCGTCGCCACAACGCGGACTTGTTTTTTTTTGAAACCCGTTAAGCGTTCAGAAAAACGGGCTAAACAATCCCATCCACGCTGCATAGCGTCTAACGATAGATGGCGATCTTTATCTAGGCCACTACCCTGGCGAACCGTCTCCTTGAGGTACTCGACACGCTGAAGCTGCTCGTGTTTAAAGCTGCCAATTTCTAAGCGAAAGCTGTTGGATCCGAGGTCAATGGCGGCGAGTTGCGTGTTGTCTTGCATAGTGATCTATTGTCTAATCAGTTTGTCAGGAATGTCACACAATTGTCACAAAGCTTTTCTACATTAGCTCTTGTAGGCATCTGCTTACATCAATTAAATGCATCCACTTTAAGGATTAAAAATGAAAAATACGACACGAATTCTCAAAACGAGTCTTGCTACAAGCCTTATAGCGCTTGGCCTGATGGGCACCTTGATGGCTCAGGCGCAAGACGTGTTGGGCGCAGGCGCCAGCTTCCCAGCACCGCTGTACGCGAAGTGGGCGGCTGATTACAACAAAGAGACTGGCACGAAGGTGAACTACCAATCGGTAGGTTCGGGCGCTGGGCTCAAACAAATAGAAGCCAAGACCGTTGACTTTGGCGCATCTGACATGCCACTAAAAGACGAAGACTTGAAAGCCAAAGGGCTGATTCAGTTCCCAATGGTCATTGGCGGCGTGGTGCCCGTGGTCAGCATCAAAGGCATTGAAGCGGGTCAACTCAAACTGACAGGTCAAGTATTGGGCGACATTTACCTTGGCAAGATCACAATGTGGGACGACAAAGCGATCAAAGCTTTAAATCCTAAGCTGGCATTGCCAACCAACCCTATTTCGGTGGTACGCCGCGCAGACGGTTCTGGTACCAGCTTCATTTTCACCAACTACCTCTCTAAAGTGAATAAAGAGTGGAAGGAAAAAGTAGGCGAAGGCACAGCCGTGAATTGGCCTGTGGGCGCAGGCGGCAAGGGCAACGAAGGCGTCGCAGCTTTTGTAGCACGTTTGCCTAACAGCATCGGCTACGTTGAGTATGCTTATGTGAAACAAAACAAAATGGCTTATGCCTTGGTGCAAAACGCCGCTGGCAGCTACCCTGCACCAGACGATTTGACGTTTAAAGCCGCTGCAGCTAACGCTGAGTGGAGCAAGAGCTACTACCAAGTGCTGACGAATCAAGCGGGTAAAGAGGCTTGGCCACTATCGGGTGCGACCTTTCTTTTGATGCAAGCGAAGGCTGACAACATGGCGAAATCACAGTCTGTTTTAAAGTTTGTGAAGTGGGCCTTCACAAATGGTGACAAAACAGCTGAGAACTTAGACTACGTGCCAATGCCTGCTACCGTGAAGACTTTGGTTGAAAAATCTTGGGCTCAAATTAAGTAAAAAAATGCATGGATTCCCGCCTTCGCGGGAATCCATGATCACTCAGATACTTCTATGAAATTTCGCTTTGCTGATCGACTGTTTGCCCTTGCGGCCAAAGGCGCTGCGCTATTAACGCTGATGCTACTGGCGGGTATTTTGCTCTCCCTCTTCGCGGGTGCATGGCCCGCCATCCAGCAGTTTGGTTGGCACTTCTTTATCAACCCTGTTTGGGATCCTGTTCAAAACAACTACGGTGGCTTGGTGATGATTTATGGCACGTTGGCAACGTCCATCATTGCGCTGTTGATTGCCGTGCCTGTGAGTTTTGGCATCGCGGTATTTCTGACCGAGCTTGCACCCGCATGGCTCAAGCGGCCACTGGGTACGGCAATTGAGCTCCTAGCCGCGATTCCCTCTATCGTCTACGGCATGTGGGGACTGCTGGTGCTGGGCCCTGTGCTGGCAAGCCTTGTGCAGCAACCCTTACAGAAGCTCCTCGCTGGCGTGCCAATGCTAGCAAGCCTTGTGAGCGGACCTCCTGTTGGAATTGGTATTTTTTCAGCTGGCGTGATTTTGGCAATCATGATTATTCCGTTCATTGCGTCTGTCATGCGCGATGTGTTTGAGGTCACCCCCGCGCTGCTTAAAGAGTCGGCTTATGGCCTTGGTAGCACGACATGGGAGGTTGTCTCTAAGGTTGTCTTGCCCTACACCAAAACGGGTGTCATGGGCGGAGTGATGCTTGGGCTTGGGCGCGCGCTGGGCGAAACGATGGCGGTCACGTTTGTGATTGGCAACATGAATCAATTGAATTCCCCCAGCCTTTTTGAAGCGGCCAACTCCATCACCTCGGCCTTGGCGAATGAATTTGCTGAAGCCGGCGAGGGATTGCATCAAGCATCGCTCATTTACTTAGGCTTGGTATTGTTTGCAATTACGACGCTGGTGTTGGCGATTTCTAAATTGCTCTTGGCGCAGTTGAAGAAGAGCGAAGGGAATGCATCATGACCAAATACGAAAAACGCCAATGGGTTAACCGAGTGGCACTTGGGCTCTCGCTGTCCGCAATGGCTTTCGGACTCTTTTTTCTCTCTTGGATTTTGTGGGAAATCGTGCGACAAGGCATCGCTGGTTTGTCTATTGCCGCCTTCACGCAAATGACACCTGCACCAAACGACGAAGGTGGCCTCGCCAACGCCATTTATGGCTCAGGCGTGATGGTGCTTTTGTCCATCTTGGTCGGCACGCCGATTGGCATCTTTGCCGGCATCTATTTAGCTGAGTTTGGCGAGAAGACCTGGCTGGGCTCCATCACCCGATTCGTCAACGACATCTTGTTGTCTGCACCGTCCATCGTGATTGGACTTTTTATTTACACGCTGATCGTCGCCCGATTCAAAAGCTTCTCGGCCATTGCGGGTGTGCTAGCCTTAGCTTTGATTGTGATTCCCGTGGTCATTCGCACCACAGAGAACATGCTGCGTCTGGTACCAAACGCCTTGCGCGAAGCAGCTTATGCACTGGGCACGCCTCAGTGGCGGGTGATTCTCACCATCACGCTACGTGCCGCAAGGTCTGGCGTGCTCACGGGTGTGCTGCTTGCGGTAGCTCGTATCGCGGGCGAGACGGCGCCGCTTTTGTTTACAGCACTCTCCAATCAGTTTTGGAGCAGCGATATCACGCAGCCAATGGCTAGTTTGCCCGTGACTATTTTTAAATTTGCCATGAGTCCGTACGAGAACTGGCAAAAGCTGGCATGGGCGGGCGTGTTCATCATCACGATGTTTGTACTGACTTTGAATGTGCTCGCGCGCTGGATCACCCGCGTCAAATAATGGATATAAAAATGGATACCAAAAAAATCATCACACCCATTGATTCAAAAATATCAGTTCGTGACTTGGACTTTTATTATGGCAAGTTTCACGCCCTCAAAAATATTAATCTAGAGATTGAAAAAAATAAGGTCACAGCGTTCATTGGTCCCTCGGGCTGTGGCAAGTCCACACTGCTCAGAACCTTTAATCGCATGTTCGAACTCTACTCCGAGCAGCGTGCCACTGGTGAAGTGCTGTTGGATGGTCAAAACATTCTGCAAGACACGCAGGACGTGGCGTTGCTCAGAGCCAAAGTTGGCATGGTATTTCAAAAACCAACGCCGTTTCCGATGTCGATTTACGACAATATCGCCTTTGGCATCAAGTTGTTTGAAAACTTAAATAGCAGCGATATGGACGACCGTGTGGAGTCGGCACTGCGCCAAGCGGCCCTGTGGGGCGAGGTAAAAGACAAGCTCAATCAAAGCGGCTCAGGGCTATCAGGTGGTCAGCAGCAGCGCCTCTGCATTGCGCGCGGCATTGCGATTAAGCCCGAGGTGCTGCTATTAGACGAGCCTTGCTCGGCACTGGATCCAATCTCTACAGCCAAAATTGAAGAGCTGATTTCAGAGTTAAAGCAAGACTATACCGTCGTCATCGTCACCCATAACATGCAGCAAGCGGCGCGTTGCTCGGACTACACGGCTTACATGTACCTTGGCGATTTGGTGGAATTTGGAACAACAGAGGACGTGTTCTTTAAGCCCATACGCAAAGAGACGGAAGACTACATCACTGGCCGATTTGGCTAATCAAGGAAGATCCATGGACAAACATATTTCAACCCAATTTGATAGCGATTTGCTGGGCATCTCTAGCCGCGTGCTAGAGATGGGCGGCTTGGTCGAAGCGCAAATTCGCTTAGCCATTGAGGCATTGGCCATAATGAATGCGGACGTGGCCTTCAAGGTGATTGAGTCCGAGGAGGCCGTCAATCAATTTGAGATAGATATTGACCGCGAACTGTCCAGCATCATTGCGCGGCGTCAGCCGACGGCACGTGATTTGCGATTGCTGATGGCGATTTCACGCATCACAGCCAACTTGGAGCGCGTGGGCGATGAGGCTGAACGCATGGCGCGGATGGTGCAATCCATTTGCAAGGCAGGCGCGGTGGGTGGACAAGGCGGTTTAACGCTGCGGTTGCCGTCAGGTGATTTACGTATCGCTTCAGATTTAGCGGCCAAACAATTACGCAAGGCGTTGAATGCCTTTGCAAGACTCGACGCCGCAGATTGCGTGGCGATTTTGCGCGAAGATGATTTGATTGACCAAGAGTTCAACGGCTTCGTGCGTCGTTTAATTACCTACATGATGGAAGACCCACGCACGATTAGCGCCAGCCTCGATCTGCTATTTATTGCCAAAGCCATTGAGCGCATTGGGGATCACGCAAAAAATATTGCCGAGTGCGTGATTTACATCGTCAAAGGCACGGATGTGCGCCACTCCAGCATGGCTGACATTGAAACCGCTGTAAAGTAAAAACATGGATTCCCGCATTCGCGGGAATGACGAACTCATAAAAGTAGCTGCATGAAAAAACCATATATTCTTATTGTGGAAGACGAAGCGGCGATTGCCGAGCTGATCGCCATTAATTTGCGCCACTCTGGCTTCGAGTGCGAGATCGCCAGCGATAGCGCCGAGGCGCAAAGCATGGTGTTTGAGCGAGTGCCCGATTTGGTGCTACTCGATTGGATGCTTCCTTCCATGAGTGGCTTTTCGCTCGCCAAACAGTGGCGCAGTCAAACCGAGACGAAGCTACTCCCCATCATCATGCTGACCGCTAAAGCCGAAGAGGCGGACAAGGTCGCCAGCTTAGATGCGGGAATGGACGACTACATTACGAAGCCATTTTCAACCAAAGAGCTTTTGGCGCGTGTTCGTGCGCTACTGCGCCGCCGCGCACCTAGCGTGCTGGTGTCGGGGTCGTTGCTTACCGTGGGGGTGATTTCGATGGATAGCGCCTCGCACCGCGTGATGGCGGAGGATAAGGAAGTCAAACTTGCGCCGACGGAATTCAAACTGCTGACCGCACTTTTGCAGCAAGGCGACAAAGTGTTGAAGCGTGAGACCTTGCAAAACATGGTGTGGGGGCATTACAACGATATTGACGAGCGAACGGTCGATGTGCATATCAAACGACTGCGTGAAGCGTTAACGGCCGTGTCTGCAGTTGCGGCGGCACAGGTGGAGACCATACGCGGTATGGGCTACAGGCTATCTAAGTCAGCGCTGTAATGAGCTTCCCGATTTATTTTGGCAGCTTATTAGCGCTTGCTGTACTGTTTATCTTTGGGATACGGCGACGCGAAAAAAGTTTAAATAGTCAATTCGAAAAGCAACTCAAAGCAGAACGGCAAAACAGTGCGCTACATGAGCAGCGACTACAAGCTTTTTTATCCGCCATGCAGGCCTCACCTAATGGCGTGGTGATTTTGGATAGCGCACGCCGTATCGTGTGGTGCAATCAAACGGCAGCGCGTTTGTTGGGGCTCGATGCGATTCGTGATGTGGATCAACACATTGCGCATCTCGTGCGCGAGCCTCAATTCCTAGAGTATTTAGCGCAAGAAAATTTCGAGAATGAGCTACGTTTTGATAACAAAGCTTTGCAGCTGCATCCGTATCGTCGTGGTCGTGCGCTCTTATTAGTTCGCGATGTCACGGATGTGGAGCGTGCCGAACAAATGCGGCGCGACTTTGTGGCGAACGTGTCGCACGAAATCCGCACGCCACTGACGGTGTTGTCGGGTTTTATTGAAACACTGCAAACACTAGAGCTGGGTGTCGATGAGCAAAAGCGCTATCTGCAATTAATGGCGACGCAAAGCCAGCGGCTGGGGGCTTTGGTAGCAGATTTGCTCACGCTGTCTAAATTGGATGCGGGGGCGAAACCGACGCTTGAGCGTGTGGATATCTCTGAGCTGTTGCGCCAATGTGAGTACGAAGCGAGGACATTAGCGAAGTCACTAAAACGTGATATTCATATTCAATTTGATGTGGCGCCTCATGCCGATATGCTGGGATCGACGAGCGAGCTGCAGAGTGCGTTTTCTAATTTAATTACAAATTCTGTTCGGTACACGCTGACAGGCGGGAGCATCTTCGTGACCTGGAGAGAAAATACGCTTACCGTGACCGATACGGGCCTAGGTATTGCACCGGAGCATGTGCCAAGGCTCACAGAGCGCTTTTACCGGGTCGATAAAAGTCGGAATCGAAGTGCCGGAGAAACCGCTGGCACCGGGCTTGGGCTGGCGATTGTGAAACACGTAGCGCAGCGGCATGGCGCCACGCTTGAAATTGATAGTGCGGTCGGCGTGGGGTCAACGTTCCGATTGGTTTTTTAGCGCCTCTCGCACCCAATCCAGTCGGTCTTGCCCCCAAAACATCTGGTCGCCCACAAAGAAGGTGGGCGCACCAAACACACCGCGTGTCACGGCCTCTTCGGTGATGGCCTTCAGAGCGTCTTTGGCTGCTTGCTCGCTGCATAGTGCCATCATGGCATCAGGCTCGAAGTCCCTATCGTATAAGGCTTTGCCAAGGGTAGCCGGGTCGTTCATGTTGAGGCCATCCACCCAAATGGCTTTAAACATGGCATCGCAATAAGCTATAAATTGTACTGGATTCGTCCGCTGCAAACCCACCGCGCCCCGCATGAGCATCAGCGTGTTAATGGGGAAGTGCGGGTTCATATTGAACGGCACGCCGTAACGCTTGGCAAAACGCGAAAAATCGGTAAACGTGTACTTGCCTTTGGCTGGAATCGTAGCGGGTGAGTGATTGCCCGTGGCTTGAAACACACCACCTAGCAGCATCGGTTTATAAATTGCCGTGCTGCCCGTTTCACCTTGCAGCTTCTCCAGTTGTGTAAAAGCCAGATAGGCCGCTGGAGAGCCGAAGTCAAAATAAAAATCAAAAGTTTTCATGATCAGTTCCAATTATTTAAATGACGGATAAGTTTTCAAAATTTTTCCATGTATGGGCGCAGATCAAGTTCGTGAGTCCATGCGTCACGCGGCTGGTTGTGTAGCATCCAATACATATCCGCAATATGCGCAGGATTGACGATGCCGTCCACCTCCTTCAAGGCATAACGCTCAGGGAAAGTCGTGCGGATGAACTCGGTGTCAATCGCGCCATCAATGATCGGATGTGCGACGTGAATGCCTTGTGGCCCCAGCTCACGCGCCATGCTTTGCGCCAAAGCCCGTAGCGCCATCTTGGCGCCCGAGAAGCCTGCAAAGCCTGCACTGCCGCGTAGCGAAGCTGTTGCACCAGTAAAGATGATCGTGCCTTTGAGTTGTTTGTCGGTTCGCGCCGCCATGCGCTTGGCGACTTCGCGCCCTGTGAGGAAGCCCGCAAGGCACGCCATTTCCCACATCTTGGTGTAGCGCCGCACGGTCTCGGTCAGGATGCTCATGGGCGAGTTCGCACCAATGTTGAACACCATCACGTCAATCGGGGCAATGTGGGTTTCAATGTGTTCAATTAAGGTAACCACTTCTTCTTCCACGCGAGCATCGCTGCTAAACGCATGGCATATGCCGCCGTTGGATTCAATCTCAGTTTTGAGCGTTTGCAGTTTGTCGGCACTTCGCCGCGTCACGCAGGCGATGTAGCCGCCCTTTGCAAATCGCTTGGCGATCGCGCCACCCGTTGCATCACCCGCGCCAATAACTAAACAGACACCTTTGGTTGCCATAACGTATTCGCCTTTCCATTGTTCGCTTTTTCTTTACTCACCTTGAGCAGCGCCATACTAAACCATGCTGCAACGATGCTAAGCGAGACGATGGCCGTCAGCCAAAAAGCATTCGGCGTTTGCGCAAAGGCCGTGTGGCCATTGCCATAGGCCAAGTAGTAGCCACCGCCCAGCCCAATGCCCCACAAAAAGATGCTGTAGACGATCAGCGGCATCAGCGTAATGCGGTAGCAGCGCAGTAAAAACATGCCCATGATTTGCAGACTATCGGGCACGTGATAGAAGGCAACAAAGGCCAGTAAGGTGCTGGCAAGCGCCACCACGTCTGGATTGCTGCTAAACAGCGTCGCGAGCCAGTGACGACCGATGAGGATAGCAACGCACAAGGTGCAGCTAAAGACCAATCCCCAAGACAGGGTTTGCCGAATCAGCTGAGCGGCGAGCTTGGGGTTGCCGTGGCCAATCCAATACGAGACGCGGGCTGTCGATGCTACGCCATACGAGATGGGCAGCATAAACACCATCGCCGCCATCGTGCTGGCAATTTGGTGGGCTGCAGACGCCGTGATGCCCAGACGTGCGACGAGTAGCGCAATCAAGGTGAACGAAGTGATTTCTACCAGTTGACTGAGTCCCGCAGGCAGCCCGAGCCGCAAATGTCGCCGAATAGCCCCCCAGTTTGGGGCATCTAACTTACGCCAAACCGCGAAGGGTTTGTAATCTAAATGAGTGGCGACCAGATACACGCCAATGGTCAAACCAGTTGCCGTGACAGTGAGCGATGCCATGGCGCAGCCCGCTAAACCAAACCTGCTGACGAGCACGAAAGACAGTGGAATTTTGAGTATCAAAATACCCACTTGCAGCCACGTCACAAACCACGGTTTGCCCAGCGCTTGGTTGAGCGCCGCGTACATCCGAAACAGCATGAACAGCGGCACCATGAAGGCTTGAATGGCGAGGTAGTGCTCAATGTCCGAAATGAGATGGGGTGGCACTTGTGAGAGGTTCAAGAGCCAGTGCGGGAACATCAAAATCAAAAAGGCAATGACGGATAAACCCATTGCCAAATAAAGCCCTTGGTGCAAGGTTTTGCCGACCTCAAGGTGCCTGCCTGCACCGCGGTGCTCGGCGTAAATGGGTAAGAGTACATTGAGTACGCCAATCAGGCTGACGATGACGCTGATATTGAGGGCGCTAGCCACCGACAGTGCTGCTAGCGCTTCGTTGGAGTATTGCCCTGCCACGACGGTGTCGACCACGCCCGAGAGTACCGCTGCCAACTGCCCCGTCAATACCGTCAGCGTATGCGTCCAGATGAGGGCGCGTTCAGTTTTGAGCATCGACTTTGCGGCGATAAAGCCCCCAACTTTCGCTGCTATGGATGGGGCGTTTGATCTGAGCTTTGAACTGCCAATCTTGCATCTGCACGTATTCGGGCAGATTGGATAGGGCCTCACTATCCACAATCAGCCACGCGCAATCTGTGCCGCGATGAGCAGGCACGACGGCGCGATCCGTGTAGTAGCGTAGCGCTGCCTGCTGCGCCGGTTGCAACCCGTGCGTTTGCAGACAAGAAGCAGCGGGTGAGGTGTTGGGCGTTAGATTTTTTTGAACTAAGGTCATCAAAGGTTTGTAGCTACGCGCATGATCTAACAGTGGCAGCCACAGGCTCATCAGCAGCATCCAACACAGCGTGGCACCGCCGGCGGGAAGTACGATGCTCATCCAGATAGCGGGACGATGTTTGCCCACGCGCCAATGAACTAGCCAACCCCAAGCTAAGGTTGCTGCCAATGCCAAAAACAGTATGGGTGCAGAAAACGAGGGAACAAAGCCTGGCACCAGCTTGGCTACGTTGGCGGCAGGTTGCGGTGGTACCCCAGTTTGCATGGCAAGCCACACCACCCAAATGACGAACGCGCAGCCGCTAAAAAAGAAGAGCGTAAACAAATCAATCAAGCTCTTCATGCCGCGCCTCAGTGTGGGTAGCGCAAATGCGGCAAGCACGGCAAGGCTAGGTAGAGCACTTAAAAACCAGCGCTCTTTTTGGTCAACGCAAGGCAGCAAGATCAAAAATATCAATACAAAAAGAAGCGGTAAGGCAATGTGTACGGCAGGACGCAGGCTCAGCCAATGTTGGCGCCATTTGTAGAGGGCAAGTCCCGCCAAAGTCCAGGCAGGCCAAGTAAACCAAACCAGCATGTGAAGACTTTGGCGCCAAGACAGGAGGGATGCCCATCCGCTGCTGTCCAATTTCAACCCTCGCATCGCAAAAATCAATCCAATAGTTCCCAACAAGAAAGCGACTAGCGATTTAATAGGGTGATAGTGATAGACGGCCAGTCCAAAAAAGACAAGTGCCGTAGCTGACATTTGCATCAATGCCGCCGTCGTCTCGTGTGCGAGTTGCGCCAGTCCTAAGCAAGCAATGAAAGCTAGCAAAGCACCGTCGGCAATGGCTCGCGCATAAGCCAAAGGGCGTGCCTCACCGCCAAAGGCAAATGGCACAGGTTGAGCTGCATCGCGCCTGGCTAAGTAATATGCGGCGTACCACGTCGACGCTAGCGTCAACCCCATCAATCCGGCTGCGCCAATTCGAGCGATCAGCCAAGCCATCTCGGATGTTCCAATGATGTCAAACAGTACGCCAAAGCCCGCGATGTCAGCGCTACGCCAAGGCTCGCGTCCGATAAAACCCGTTGCCACATACACCGCGCATAGCAGAAGCAAAGCCCAGCTCGGAAAGCGCCGCACAGCATCCTGCGCCACAATGGCAGGAGAGGGGAGGGGGCGTGTGGAGGTTTGGGACATCAGGTTTCATTTTCGCCATAAAAAAAGCAGTCCGAAGACTGCTCTCTTTGGGGCTGCAAGAGTTTAAGCAGCTGGTGCTTCTTCAGCAGGCGCTTCAGCTGGTTTTGCAGCCGTCTTGCCGTAGCGGCTCAAGAACTTAGCAACTGGTCCGCCCATCGTGTCCACAGATTTTTGTGTACCAGTGTAGAAAGGATGTGACTCGCTGGATGTATCCAGTTTGTACAGCGGCAAGTCGCGGCCGTCGTCCATCTTGACCATTTCTTTGGTGTTAACCGAAGAACGTGTCACAAACTTGAAGCCATTGGACAAGTCCAAAAAGCAAACTTCGCGGTAGTTGGGGTGGATGCCTTCTTTCATGGGAGACTCTTTTCTAAAATATGTTCAAACGCGTTAGCCGCACCCATAACCTGTTTTACGGGGTACTTTTCGCAAAGCCTTCGATTATAGCCTAGCCGCCTCGGCGCATCATTTCAAAGAACTCGCTGTTGTTCTTAGTCGCCTTCATGCTCTTCAAAACCATTTCCATCGACTCAATCTCGTCCATGTTGAACATGAACTGGCGCAGGATGCGGGTTTTTTGTAGCACTTCAGGAGCGAGCAGTAGCTCTTCGCGGCGTGTGCCCGATTTGGTGAGTTCAATCGCTGGGAAGATGCGTTTCTCATAAAGGCGGCGCGACAAGTGAACTTCGGAGTTACCCGTGCCTTTGAACTCTTCAAAAATCACCTCGTCCATGCGGCTGCCGGTATCGACCAGTGCGGTGGCGATGATGGTGAGCGAGCCGCCTTCTTCGACGTTACGCGCGGCGCCAAAAAAGCGCTTGGGGCGATGCAAGGCGTTGGTATCAATACCGCCCGAGCCAATCTTGCCGCTGGATGGCATGACGTTGTTATAGGCTCTGGCCAAACGTGTGATTGAGTCCAGCAAAATCACCACGTCTTTTTTGAGCTCGACTAATCGCTTGGCACGCTCAATCACCATTTCGGCGACATGTACGTGACGCGCTGCGGGTTCGTCAAACGTTGAACTAATCACTTCGCCGCGCACCGTGCGCTGCATCTCGGTGACCTCTTCAGGGCGCTCGTCAACCAGCAAAACCATTAGGTGCGAATCGGGGTAATTGGCAGCAATCGCGTGGGCAATGTGCTGCATCATCACGGTCTTGCCAGATTTAGGCGAAGCAACCAGCAAGGCACGTTGACCTTTGCCAAATGGCGCAATGATATCAATCACACGGCCTGTGTAATTTTCTTCCGACTTGACGTCACGCTCCAGGATCATTTGCTCTTTAGGAAACAGCGGCGTCAAGTTTTCAAACATCACTTTGTGCTTGTTTGAATCAGGCGATCCGCCATTGACCTTGTCTAGTTTGTTCAATGCAAAGTAGCGCTCGCCATCTTTTGGCGTGCGCACTTCGCCTTCAATCATGTCGCCCGTGTGCAGGTTAAAGCGGCGCACTTGGCTAGGGGAAATATAGATGTCGTCCGTGGAGGCGGTAAAGCTGGTATCGGGCGAGCGCAGAAAGCCAAAGCCATCTGGCAGGATTTCTAAAACGCCGTCAGCAAACACTTGCTCGCCAGCACGCGCGCGCTTTTTGATGATGGCAAACATCAGCTCTTGCTTGCGCATGCGGCCAGTGTTTTCGATTTCTAGGGCTTCAGCTTGAAGCAGGACTTCTGACACATGCAGTGCCTTGAGTTCATTAATATGCATTTGAGTAAATGAAGTGTTGAAAGGGGGAGAGCGAGGAATGCGAGAGGAGGTGGGCGGCGAGGTCGTAGTGACTGCCAAAGGCTCAAGCTGTCTAAAGAGAAACAAACAGCGAACAGGCGCGATGATACATGAAAAAAGCCGCTCTTTTGGAGCGGCTTTAGAGTTTGGATACAACCCCTAGCTCGAGGGTCTCCCCCAGTGTCCTTAAACGTGCTCAGCCACGAGTGCCGTCATTTGACCTTTCGACATCGCGCCAACTTGTGTCTTCACCAGCTTGCCGCCTTTAAAAATCATCAACGTTGGGATGCCGCGAATACCAAACTGCGCAGGGATCGCTTGGTTCTCGTCCACATTCATTTTCACGATTTGCAGCTTGCCAGCGTAGGTGCCTGCCAACTCGTCCAGTACAGGCGCGATCTGGCGGCAAGGGCCGCACCACTCGGCCCAATAGTCCACCAGCACGGGCAAATCGCTTTGCAGCACATCGGCTTCAAAACTTGCGTCGGAGATATGTTTAATGAGATCGCTGGCCATGAAATTTCCTTTTTATGAGTAAGAGGTGAATGTGAGAATATGGGGAAATTGTGCCAGAAGACAAGCCTCTGTTAAAAATGAATTCAATTCAACACCAATTAAAGCGATAGTCAAAACTTATGTCCATAGACCTTTGTGTCACTTCTCCTGCCATCTGGCTCATTCCATACGCCCAGCTCAAAGCCACGGCTAGAGAGGCTTGGCAGGCGATGGCTACGGGCAAGCCGACACCGCAAATTACGACGGTGCGCGACTGGGCGACTAGCCTTGGCGTGGTTGCTAAGCTGCCCACCGACATTCATTTTGATGCTGGCATTGACCGTTTGATTGCTGAAGTGCGGCTTGCGCCGCTGCGGTTAGGCGCCGAGTCCGCCTACGTGCAGCGCTTGTTAGATATGACCTACGAGCTAGCGCCCGTGCTGGCTGCCATTCGTCCAGCTGAGCGTGCGATGTGGGTTGAGCCGCAGGTGCGTTTGTTTAGCCAAGGCGGACAGTTTCAGCTAGAAGGAGTGATTGGCCTCCTCGCCTTAGCGTGGGCGCTGGAGTCTCGCTACGACACCGATGTGCTGTGGGAGCGCCGAGCCGCGTTGCTCGCGTCCTCCGAGCACTTCTACATCACGCAGGGTTTGCAAGCCGATTCTCTCGTGCAAGCCTTGCTTGATGGGTCTTCCAGCAAGACCACTTTGATTGATTTGGGGGCGCTTGCATCGCCATGTGGCAACGCGCAGATTGATGAATACGCCGCACGTGATGCCGAAGATGTGGTGCAGCAAACGGCTGCGCTCATCCTTGCAAGCCCCGCAGCCTCCATCGCTTTGATCGCGGTCGATCGGCAAATCACGCGCCGCGTCAGTGCGGTGCTTGCTAATCGCGGCGTTGCTTTGGTGGACGAGACGGGTTGGGCGCTCTCGACGACCACTATGGCTGCGCAGTGGATGGCGTGGCTGGAGGCGATGGCTCGTGATGCTACTTCGGATGCTGTTGTGTGCGCACTCAAAGTTGCGCCTGAGCGATTTTTGCCGGCTGCTGTCTCGGCGCTGGAGCAAAAAATCCGTCGTCACGCGCAAGTGGTTTGGTCGCAAACGGGTAGCGATTGGCTGGGCGATTGGCCGGCTCGGTTTGCCAAGTCGCGTCCACTGCAAGCTTGGTTGAAAGACACCGAAGCGTTGATGCGGTACGTGGGTTTGTGGGCGCCCGCTACGGCAGACTTGGCGGGTCAAGCGATGCTCAAGGCCTTGCACTTAGCGGCAGTCGCCGAGGCTGAGGAGAGCGTCGCTGCGCCTGCCGTGCTGGCTTATTTTTCTGCGCCTATTCCGCGCACGGCTTATCTAGCGTGGGTTCGCGCGGTGCTAGAGGCAAATCGCTTTCGCTTGAAATTTGATGTGCGGACGAACGGTGCAGGCGCTGCCAACGCTACTGCTTCTGTCACCATCTTGCCGCTGGCGCAAACGTGGGGGCGGCATTTTGATGCGGTGGTGGTACCTAGTTGTGACGATCGTCACCTACCCGCTAGGCCACGCGTGCAAAGCGATTGGAGCGCGGCACAGCGCGAGGCGCTGCTACTGCCAACGGCCGACGATGCCGCGCTAGCGCAAGCCAAAGCGTGGACGTGGCTGTGCCAGCAACCCCATTTGAGTTTGCTGTGGCAGCACATGGAAGGCACAGAAGCTTTGCAAAAAAGCAGCTTGCTGCAATTGCTGGAGATGGACGGCAGGCTGGCGCGGCAGCCTACCCCTTTGGTGTCAAGCACATCCTTTCCGCCAAACATGTCATTCCTGCGAAGGCGAGAATCCATGAGCACCGATGTGGATTCTCGCCTTCGCGGGGATGATGCACTCGATGTCTTCAAACACGGCGTATGCATCGACTGGCAAACGCTTGCTCCTGCGCAGTTATCGGCAAGTGCCTACGCTGATTTGCGTGCTTGCCCCTATCGTTTTTACGCCAAAAATCTTTTGGGATTGCGTGACTCGGACGAGCTAGACGAGGCCGTTGACAAGCGCGACTTTGGCACGTGGTTGCATGGCACTTTGTACCGATTCCATGAAGCCTTGCAGCATGAGCCAACGCTGGATCGCGAGCCTTTGTTAATCCGGTGCGGCCTTGCCGAACAAAAGGCGCAGGGTTTAGATGAGGCCGCCTTTTTACCCTTCGCCTTGATATGGCCAAAGACCCGAAGCGCTTATCTGGCATGGCTTGCAGGGCATGAGGCCAAAGGTGTGCGCTATGCAGCGGGCGAGGTTGAGAAAGCGTTTCCAATGGATGTGCAGGGCAAAACTGTCAAGCTGTTTGGCAAGCTCGATCGCATCGACAAAGCAGATGCCGCTAGCGGCGGGGCGTACTGGTTACTGGACTACAAAACGGAGGCGTTGACGAAGACCAAGGCGCGTATCAACAAGGATGCGGACGAGGACACACAGCTCGCGTTTTATGCCGCGCTGGTCTCTACGGACGCTGAGCTATCAGACGCGCCGATTCATGCCGCCTACATCAACTTGGTGGAGGGCGCCAAAGATAAAGAGCCGACCAGCACCAACGGGTTGCCAGAGTTGGAGTCGCGCCGCGATGCGTTGCTGGACGGCATCTGGGACGACCTCTCGCGCATGGCGGCAGGCCACGGCCTGCGGGCGCTGGGCGAGGGCGATGCGTGCACCCATTGCCAAGTTCGCGGGCTGTGCCGCAAAGATTTTAAACAGGATGCCCTATGAGTGATTTGCCTGTAGGCGCGCCAGCCGCGTTCGCAATCAATGGCCAAGCAGTCGATGGCAAAACTTTTACCGATGTGGCCTGCGACCCTCGGCGCAGCATTGCTGTTGAGGCCTGCGCGGGCGCTGGCAAAACGTGGATGCTGATTGAGCGCATGGTGCGGGCACTGCAAAGTGGCACCGAGCCCGATGAAATTTTGGCGATTACGTTTACCAAAAAAGCCGCTGGCGAAATGCGCGAACGCTTGCAAAAACGACTGGAAGAGCCTGATTTAAAAGAGCTGCGCGCGAAAGTGTTAGCGGGTGGCCGCAGTGTGCAGATTTCTAACTTTCATGCCTGGTTTGCACAGTTACTCAAAGCCGCGCCGCTATCGGCGTTTAAAGAGCTGGAGTTGCCACTGACCTATGAATTATTGGAGGACGACACGGCGCTGGTACCTGAGTTGCAGCAGGCGTTTTATGCCGCAGCTCTTGCTAGTCCTAGCCTCAAAGCCGATTTTGCTGCCCTGATTGAGACGCTTGGGCGCTCAAAAGTAGATGAGGCGCTAGCGACGGTGCTTGCCAAGCGCACCGAGTTTGTCTTGACGGACAAAGCCGGACGACTTGAGGCATCGGTGCAAAGCGCGGCAGAGGCATACCCTGACTATGCCGATGCTTCTTTAATGGCGCATCCTAAAAGCTATACACAGCTTGGTTTAGCAGCAAAGATGCTTGGTACTTACAAAGGGAAAAAGCAGCAAACGGCAGCCAGTGACTTGGAGGCGGCGCTAACAGCCCATGATTTAAATGCGGCCATGCTGGCGTTGTTGACCGATAAAAATAAACCTCGAGTGTTAACTTCTGTTGCGATGCTGGACGTTGATAGTGCTTTATTAGAAGCTGCACAAAATTATTTATTGAATTTGCAAGCCACGCAGCACCAACACACTTGCTGGCTCTACCAACAGCGCATGGTGCGCGTGGGGCGTGCGTACCTAGACTGCTTCGCCAAGCTCAAACGCCAACAAGGCTTGGTGGATATGGCAGATCTGGAGCGCGCCGCCACGTGGCTGCTTTGCGATCCTGAGCGCTCGGGTGCGGTACAAGAACGCTTGGATATGAAGTTGCGGCACGTCATGATTGACGAGTTCCAAGACACCAGTCCGCTGCAATGGCAGGCCATGCACGCGTGGCTCTCTAGCTATGCAGGTAGCGGCGGCGGGCAAAGCCGTCCCAGCCTTTTTATGGTGGGCGACCCCAAGCAAAGCATTTACCGATTTAGAAACGCCGAGCCGCGCGTGTTTATCGCCGCGCAGGCGTTTATGCAAGAGACCTTCGACGCTGCGCTTTTAACCTGCGACCACACGCGCCGCTGCGCTAGCCGCGTGGTGGATGTTGTCAATATCGCCATGTTGGCGGCACAAGAGGCGGGCGAATATGCAGGCTTTAGAGCCCACACCACCGAGAGCGACAAGGCGGGCGAAGCGCTGTGCTTGCCGCTAATTGAGCCAGCTAAAAAAGAAGAGTCCGCCGCGGCGACGACTGCTTGGCGAGACAGCTTCACCACGCCGCGTGTGGATGCGGAAGAGACCCTTAAAGAGCGCGAGGCCGATCAAGCCGCACGTTGGATTGCGACCCATGCGGCGGCTCATTCTGTGTTGGTGCTGTCTCGCACGCATGAGCCGCTCAGCCTGATTCAGCAAGCCTTGCAGCGGTACGGCGTGCCAGCATCCAAGCAAGAAAAAAATGATTTGACAGATGTGCCCGCCGTGCAAGACCTGCTGGCGCTCTTGCATTTTTTAGTCGCGCCGCATAGCGATTTAGATTTGGCGCGGGTGTTGAAGTCGCCGCTGTTTGCGTGGACTGACGAGCAATTGATGGCGCTTCGTGCGAGGCAGCTAGCGCAGTTGCCAGAAAAAAAATCATGGTTTGAATCGTTGATGGGCAATGAGGCGGACGATGAGAAATCGACGCAGGCAAAGGAGACGCTCACGCGCTGGCAAGCGTGGCTGCAGCGCTTGCCGCCGCATGACGCGCTGCAAGCCCTGTATGACGATGGCGATGTTTTAAACAAGTACCTTGCCGCCATGCCAAGCGCCATCAGGCTCTCCAGTCATGCGGCTCTGCAGGCCTTGCTGTGGGCGGCCTTGCAGGTAGGTGGCGGTCGATTTTTAAGCGCTTACGCTTTTGTCCGCGCCATGCGTGCCAAGGTGCAAAGCATCAAAGCGCCTGCGGTGCTGGATCGTGTAGACGATTCCGCTGGCGTGCAATTACTCACCGTGCACGGCGCGAAAGGGCTAGAGGCAGATGTGGTGCTGCTGCTCGCCAGCGATCCGCAAAAGCGCAATCTGCAAAACATGACCGCACTCATCGACTGGCAACCCGAGCATCCCGCGCCGCAAAAATTCGTGTTTTTACTCAGCGAATCAACCCCACCCTTCTGCTCCGCGGACTTGCTGGCGGCGGACTTTAAAGCGCGCGAGCTAGAGGAATTGAATGCGCTCTACGTCGCCGCCACACGCGCCAAGCGCACATTGGTGGTGTCGGCGTCAGAGGCAAAAAACCAAAATCCAAAGAGCGTATGGCGCCGTTTGCAGGCGCTATGTACGCCTGTAATTGTCGATGCCCCGTTAGCCGCTAAGCCTCATCACACAAAGGCTGCGGCAGAGATACAGATGCTGCCATTGACAGAGTTCATCTTGCCAGCGATGGACGCAAATATGGCTGCTGATGAGTCAACTCTTGCCTCGCGATTGGGTAGTGCGCTGCATCGATTGCTGCAATGGCAAAGCACAGACGCGGCAGCGCTGGCAGCAACGATGCGCGAGTTTGCTCTCACCCCCAAGCAGGGGCAGGGCGTGCAGTCGCAAGCCAGCGCCATGATGAACGGCGAAGCCGCGTGGCTGTGGGACGAGACGCGCATCGACTGGCGGGCCAATGAATATGAGCTTGTCCACGAGGGGCGCGTGCTGCGCATCGACCGACTCATCAAAGAACGCGAGACACAAATGTGGTGGGTGATTGATTTCAAGTCTGCCGCGCACCCTGAGCGAGCGGCAGCGCTTAGGACGCAATTGACTGATTACGTGCGGGCTGTGAGTGTGGGGATGGGGATTTCTAAAGATCGAGTTCAGGCGGCGTTTGTCACAGGTGAGGGGCGAGTCGTCTTTTTGTCATAAGACGTTTGTCAAAATAGCCGCATGACCGATTCAAATTTTTCGAAAGTCGCTGTGGTTGGCAGCGGCATTGCAGGCTTATCCGCTGCATGGCATTTGGCGCAATCAGGGCGAGTGCAAGTCACGCTGTTCGAGTCCGAACCCCGTGCCGGTGGCCATGCGCATACGGTGGACATCACGGTGGCTGGAAAAACTTTCCCAGTGGATACTGGGTTCTTGGTCTTCAACCACAAAACTTACCCAGGTCTCACGCCATTTTTGGAGCAGCTGGGCGTGCCCACGGTGCCATCTGATATGGGATTTTCGGTGCAGGTAGGAAAGTATCTGGAGTGGGCGGGTAATGGTCTATCGAGCGTTTTTACGCAGCGCAAAAACTTGCTAAGCCTTCGCTTTTGGCGGATGCTGCGGGACATGCTGCGTTTCAATAAGGCAGCGACTCGCTTTGCACTAGCACCACCTAACACCACGCAAACCTTGGGTGAGTATCTGGTTGTCAATGGCTACAGCGCCCAGCTGCGCGATTGGTATTTGATCCCGATGGCGGCGGCCATTTGGAGCTGCCCAACTGAGACCATGTTGGCGTATCCGATGGCGACGTTCTCGCGTTTTTGCCATAACCACGGACTCTTGCAAATCACGAATCGTCCGCAGTGGTACACAGTGCAAGGCGGCTCGCGCGAGTACGTGCGTAAGGTGCTGGAGACCTTATTAAATAAGGGCTGCGAGCTACATCTTGGGCTGGCAGTGACAAGGATTGAACGTGCGCCTAGCGCGGGTAATGGCGGAGTGACCGTGCACACAGCAGCAGGCGTAGAAAGTTTTGAAGCTATCGTTGTGGCGACGCATTCTGACCAAGCGCTGCGTTTGCTGGACGCGCCCACAGCGAACGAGCAGCGCATTTTGGGCGCGATTCGGTATCAGCCTAATCGTGCCGTGTTGCATACTGATAGCTCCGTGCTGCCCACACATCCGCGGGCTTGGGCGGCGTGGAATTACGAAACGCAATCGGGTGACGTCAATCCTAGCGGGCAGCGCGTGTGCCTGCACTATTTGCTTAATAAGTTACAGCCGCTACCCGTGGGGGGCGAGACACCCGTGGTTGTGAGTTTGAATCCGTTGCGCGAAATCAATCCTGCGCAGGTGATTCAAACGTTTGACTACGACCATCCCGTGTTTGACAGCGGCGCAATTGCGGCGCAGCAAGCACTGCCCAGCATTCAAGCGAATAGGGTGGGAGGCGGTGTCTGGTTTGCGGGCGCATGGGCGAACTACGGATTTCATGAAGACGGCTTCCAGTCGGGGCTCACCGCTGCACGCGGTGTTTTAAAAGCATTGGATTGAGATGGAGCCGACCAATAAACTGGAGTCGCATTGCTATTTTGGCTTTGGCGTGACGCGCCACAAGCGCCTGTGGCCTAAAGAAAACAGCTTTGAGGTGGGTAGCGTGTTTGTGCGTCTTCCCATGCGAACGCTTTTTCAACAAGGCACTATCTCGCAGACCGCATCCAGATTAGCTTACGGCCTCTTTGGTCTGAACACGACCAGCCCGCTTGGCTTTGCGGATAGCGACCATTTTGAGCGCAGCAAAACGCACGGCAGCGCACTGGCCGCGTTAGACAAACTGCTGCTGGCGCAGGGCGTCACGTCGTGCACGGGCTCGCGGGCTGGCGAAGTGTGGCTGCAGACGTTCCCGCGCGTACTGGGTTATGCGTTTAAGCCCGTGAGCTTTTGGTTTTGTCACGACAGCGCTAGCGTGCTTCGCGCGGCGGTGGTCGAAGTGCATAACACCTTTGGCGAGCAGCATTGCTATTTGCTGCACCACAAAGATGGCTCGCCGCTGGTGGATGGAGAGACCGTGGTGGCGCAAAAAGTGTTTCATGTCAGCCCGTTTTTCCCTGTGCGCGGCGAGTACCGCTTTCGCTGGCATCTGGGCACATCTGGTTTGAATCTAAACCGCTCGGTGGTGCGTATTGACTATATGGACGCGCATCACCATCCCGAACGGCCTAGCGACATCACGCTATCGACCAGCATTTCTGGACGTTATGCCAATGTGACAGTTTTGACTTGTTTGCGCGTCTTGTTCGAGTATCCTTTGCACGCTCTAGTGGTGTTACTTCGGATACATTACCAGGCGCTCAGGCTATGGTGCAAGGGCGCGCGCTTTTATCGCTTGCCAAGCAAGCCTTCTAACAATGTCACGCACAGTCAATGAACGCATTATTTTTGGAATGCTGGAGAAACTTCAGCATGGAACATTAACCCTCACAGCCCCTAGCGGGGAAGTGCGTGAGTTTGGTACTCGAGCAGGCCAAGCGCCATATGGCTTAGCGGCCAATCTACGCATTTTGGATGCGCAGGTTTATAAAAACATTTTGCGTGGCGGCGATATCGCTTTTGGCGAAATGTACATGCAAGGTTTGGTAGCGACTTCCGATTTGCCCGTGCTACTCAAACTTTTTGTGAAGAATCGGCACACAATTGAGGATGCGCTGCATGGCAGTTGGTGGGGCGTGTTGTTGGATCGGGTGTTGCACCTCTTTCGGCGTAACTCCAAAGCGCAGGCACGCAAAAACATTGAAGCGCACTACGACCTTGGTAACGACTTTTATAAGCTGTGGCTAGACCCCAGCATGACCTACAGCAGCGCTTTGTTTGCAGGCACTGAAACAGGCAGCGAGATCTCTCTGCCAGCGGCGCAAGAGGCCAAATACCAGCGCGTGCTGACGCAGTTGGGTGACGCCAAAAACATTTTAGAAATTGGTTGCGGCTGGGGTGGTTTTGCCGAGGTAGCCAGCAGCGCAGGACGGCAGGTGACAGGGCTCACACTCTCGACCGAGCAGTTGGTTTATGCCAAGGAGCGACTCGCCACATTGGGACGCACGGAAGCGGCTGATTTGAAGTTGCAAGATTACCGCGATGAGGGGACTCGATCACCCCAGCAATATGACGGAATTGCCAGCATCGAAATGTTTGAAGCTGTCGGTGAGTCCTACTGGCCGTCGTACTTTGAGTGTGTCGCACGGAACTTAAAAGCAGGTGGCCGTGCGTGCATTCAAAGCATTACGATTAAGGATGAGTTGTTTGACCGCTATCGCTCGGGCACAGACTTTATCCAACGTTATATTTTTCCAGGTGGGATGTTACCAAGCCCTGCTGCCTTCGCACAGGCAGCGTCAAGCAAGGGTTTGCGCATCGTCGACCACTTTTCATTTGGGCAAGATTACGCACGGACGCTGGCACTGTGGCGCAGCAACTTTTTAGCCAAACTGCCCGAGGTACGCGCGCTGGGTTATCCAGAAAAATTTATTCGTATGTGGGATTTTTATTTGGCGTACTGCGAAGCGGGGTTTGAGTCGGGCGACACCAGCGTGATGCACTTTACTTTGGAGAAAGCATGAAAAAATTAATGACTTGGATGACTGTGATGGGTGCGTTGATGTGCGCGCTAGGGCTCGCTAGTTGCTCGTCTTTGGATGTCACGACTTACGCGAAAGCGCAGCCCGCTCTTAAGCTTGAGGATTACTTTAGTGGCAAGCTGATAGGTCACGGCATGGTGATGGATCGAGGCGGCGAAGTCACGCGGCGTTTTGTGGTGAACATCACGGGCACGCTGGGCAAAGATGCTAGCGGCGTCGAGCTACTCACGCTAGACGAAAAGTTCGATTGGAGCGATGGTAAAAAAGAGGCACGCGTGTGGACGCTCAAACGTGTTGCAAGTGGTGAGTGGTCAGGTCAAGCTGCCGATGTGGTGGGATTGGCGGTCGGCAAGGTGTCGGGCAATGCGCTCAATTGGCGCTATGTGCTCGCGTTGCCTGTCAAAGACTCGATCTACAACTTAGATTTTGACGACTGGATGTTTTTGATGGACAACAAAGTCATGCTGAACAAAGCGGTGTTCAGCAAATATGGTATTCGGCTTGGCGAGATTGTGATTGGTTTTCAAAAGCTATGAGCTTCAATCCCAAAATCAAAGTAGCCGACTGGCAAGGCAAAAGTGTCTGGTTGATTGGCGCGTCTACTGGCATTGGCGAGGCGTTGGCGCGTAAGCTCTCTGGCCTTGGCGCTCGGGTGATCTTGAGTGCGAGGAATGCCGAGCGGCTGGCGGTGCTTTCCAATGAGTTGCCGCGCTCTAGCCCACTAGTGATGGACTTTACCGACAGCAAGGCCGTGGAGGCCATATGGCATAAGGCTTGCGAGGCAGCAGCCCCAAGCCACATGCCTGAAATGGTGATTGTGAACGCGGGTAGCTACGAGCCGATGCTGGCGCAGGATTTTGACCTTGCCCGCGCCAAACAGCAGTTTGAGGTGAATGTGGGCGGCCCGCTGAATGTGCTGGCGCAAGTACTGCCTGCGTTCGCGGTGGCCAAGCGCGGGCATGTGGTGCTGGTCTCTAGTGTGGCGGGTTACCGCGCGCTGCCCAAGGCCTTGGTGTACGGCGCTAGCAAGTCGGCGCTCAGCTACATGGCCGAGACGCTGTATTTGGAGCTGGCAAACAAGGGCGTCGCCGTGACGCTGGTGTGCCCAGGTTTTGTTAAAACGCCGCTGACGGCTGACAATGATTTTGAGATGCCCGCACTCATTTCCGCTGAAGAGGCGGCAGAGCATATCGCTCGTGGACTAGCCAAAGGTGAGTTTGAAATTCATTTTCCCAAGCGGTTTACGCGCTTTTTAAAAGTGCTGGGCTGGCTGCCGCGCAGTCTGTATTTCAAACTGGTGAGGAAGCTTCTATGAATGCGTTGTTAGATATTGATACTGCTGCAAGCCACATCCAGCAAGGCTTTGAAGGGTTGACGTTGGGCGGTGTGGATGCGCTCTCTCAGCTGTATGCGGTGGATGCCAAGTTTAAAGACCCGTTTAACGATGTGCAAGGACGCGGCGCGATTGCGCACATCTTTCGCCATATGTTTAGCCAAGTGGATGCGCCTAAGTTCGTGGTGACGGCTTTGATTGGAAAGAACGGCACTGAGAGCCGCTGCCCACAAATTTTTATGCGCTGGAATTTTTCGTTTGTGGCACGCGGCGCTGCGCAGACGATTCACGGAGCGACGCATTTTGAGTTGAATGAGGACGGACTCATTACCTTGCACCGCGATTATTGGGATGCGGCCGAAGAGCTGTACGAAAAGCTGCCCGTGCTCGGCTCCGTCTTGCGCTGGTTGAAGCGTCGCTTGCAGGCGTAGTGAGCGGCTTTCAGGAGTTAACCACTCAGTACATAATTGCGGTATTCGACCAAAATTTTGAAAAGGTATCCGTATGAGCGATCTTCTCCTGAAACAACAGCGCGAGCCACTACAGGCTTCGTTTAGCGACGCATCCAACCCGATTGGCTTGGATGGCATTGAGTTCATTGAATACGCGACCGACAAGCCGCAGCAACTCGGTCAAGTGCTGGAGATGATGGGCTTTAAGCCTGTGGCACGTCACCGTTCGCGCGAAGTGATGCTGTATCGCCAAGGCGCAATGAATGTCATCGTGAATGCGCATCCTGCGGATGCGCGCGGTGAGAGCGCACCTACGATTTCTGCCATTGCGCTGCGTGTGCGTGATGCCCGCTCGGCCTTCGCCTTTGCCGGTGAGCGCGGTGCGTGGGCGGTGCCGACTTCGTCTGAGGTGATGGAGCTGAACATCCCCGCCATCCACGGTGTGGGGACCAGCCGCATTTATTTTGTCGATCGCTACAACGAGTTCTCCATCTACGACGTGGACTTTGTGCCAATCCCAGGTGTGGATGCTAAGCCTGCCGCGGTGGCTGGGATTTCGTTCTTTGGCTTGGTGCAATACATTGGCTCGGAGCGCAGTTTTGATTGGGTCGAATTCTACGAATCTTTGCTCGGTTTTTCGCTCGTGCCAGACGAAGAGCGCTTTGGCATCATGCCAAAAGGAAAGCTCTTGCGAGCCGCAGCCATCAAGGCTTCCCAAGCATTTATGTGGCAATTGGTCGAACCCGAAGTGATGGAAATTGACATGGACGAAAAGCTGCAGCGCATTGGCCTTGGCGTGCCCGATGTACTGGCGGCGGTGGCTGCACTTCGCAAGTTGGGCGTCGAGTTTGTGGAGTCGAACGAAGTCCACGCCGAGGTACGGGGCGCGATTACCAAGACCTATCTCGGTTCGGTGATGTTTGAGCTGGTGCAACACAAAGCAGCGGTGTAGCACGGCCATGAAGATTGCTACACATTTTGAAGAATTTGGTGTTGACACCATCACCTTTGCGGGCACGATTGAAGCCAAGCTGCAAGCCACGAAAGACGCGGGCTTTACGCAAATCATGCTCAAAGCGAATGACATCGTCGGGCATCCACAAGGCATTGCCGCCGCCGTGAAAGCGGTGAAAGACAGCGGACTTCGCGTGACGGGCTTCCAAGTGCTGCGCGACTTTGAAGGCTTGTCGGGCGATTTGCACGACTACAAAATCGACATCGCCAAAGCCATGCTGCAAATGGCGAAAGACTTGGGCGCACCGCTGCTCTTGGCTTGCTCCAGCACCTCGGCACATGCGACGGCGGACTTGGACAAAATCGCCGCTGACCTACGCAAGCTGGCGATGCTGGCCTTGCCGCTGGGCATCAAGATTGCCTACGAGGGGCTCTCGTGGGGGCGCACGATAAATGAATACACGACCGCATGGGACGTAGTCTGCCGCGCCGATATGCCCAACTTGGGCACATGCCTTGACTCGTTCCACATCTTGGCGGCCAAGACCGACATCAGCGAGATTGACTTCATTGACCCGAGCAAAATTTATTTGGTACAGCTCGCCGACTTTTTGTGGCAAGAGACCAAGAGCTTTGAAGAGCGCATGGTCACAGCCCGCACGTACCGGGTCTTCCCAGGCGAGGGCGTGCATAACGAGGACTTGATCGACATCACGCGCCGCATTGACCGCTTAGGTTATCGGGGCGACTATAGCTTTGAAGTTTTCAACGATGACTATCAAAATCTGCCACTGCAGCTGGTTGCCGAACGCGCCAAAAAAAGCGCCGTCTGGCTGGCCGAGCATGTGCTGAAACGCACCACGCCGCTGCCGAATCAAATGCGTGTGAAGAAGTGATTGCCACGTCTGCACGCGGTGCCAAAGGTGCCAAAATAGAGGCATGACTACTGAGCTCACTCTGGCCAATGGCAAATTCCATTGCGTCATCCGCCCCGATTTGGGCGGCTCCATTCAAAGTTTGATGTATGACGGCGTGCCCGTGCTGCGGGTGCCGCCAGAGGTGATGCGTACCGTGCGCGATATGGGAAGCTACCCGCTGGTGCCGTTTTCTAATCGCATTGCCAAAGCACAGTTGCAGTGGCAGGGCACCGATCACCCGCTCGTCAAAATGGGAACGACCGAGGAGCACGCCATGCACGGCGTGGCGTGGCAGCGGCCTTGGGAGGTGCTGGAATCAAACGATAGCTTTGCGATGCTCTCGTACGAACACAAGGCCGACGGTGCTTGGCCGTTCGCGTTTGATGTGTCGCAAGTTTTTAAGCTGGATGGCAGCACTTTGACGATGACGCTGTCCATTACCAATCAAGCGCCAAGCCCCGCACCTGTTGGGCTGGGTTGGCATCCGTACTTTGCCAAACGTGCAGGAGCTCACATCAGCTTTGACGCGACTTCGCGCTGGGAAATGGGCGCTGACAAACTGCCAACGGTGCTGCAGGCCACATCCAGTATGGCCTCACCCTGTGCCGATTTGAACATCGACAATTGTTTTGAAGGCTGGACGGGCGCTGCTACTTTGACGGATGAGCTCTTGCGCATGCGAGTGGAGTCCAATCTTCCACGCTTGGTGGTCTACACCAAGCCAAGCATCGACTGCATTGCAATCGAGCCCGTGAGTCACGCCAACAATGCCATCAATTTAGCGGGCGCGAATGCGGCGGAGCTGGCGCGGCTAGGCGTGCGAGTGCTGGCAAGTGGCGATACATTTAGCGCTCAAATGAGCATCAACGTGGAGACTGTATGAAAAATGAGTGGACAAGGCTAACCGCAGAGCCGAGCATTTGCGGCGAATCGCCCTTTTGGCATCCTACTGAACAGCGCCTGTATTGGGTGGACATTTTGGGCAAGCAGATTCATCGGCTACACGTTGAATCAAAAGTGCAAGACTCGTGGCTCATGCCAGGCGACGCTTGCTGCATTGCACCTGCCAAAAGCGGAGGCTTGGTCATTGCATTGCGCGATGGTTTTTATCGCGGCGAGGTGTGGGGCGGTGACGTCAAACCCATTGCGACTGTGGGCCTGGGGCATTTCGACTTTGATACGAGTACGCACCGCTTTAACGATGGCAAGTGTGATAGCCAAGGGCGTTTTTGGTGTGGCACGATGAACGAGCCGCGTACCGAAAATGATGGAGCGCTGTTTAGCTTGGAAATGCAAGACGGCAAACCTATCGTCAAAAAACAAGCCACAGGCATGACTGTGTCGAATGGACTCGCTTGGTCAAAAGACGATCGCACGATGTATTGGTCTGACTCGTTTGGGCACACGCTGCATGTGTTTGATTGGGATGCCAAGGCCAATGAAATATCGAGCCGCCGCGTGCTGAAAGACTTTCCGCGCAAGGGCGCAGAGCCCGATTATGGTGGACGTCCTGATGGTGCGGCGATGGACGCCGATGGCAACTACTACGTCTGTTTGATGGAGGCGGGCATGCTGCTTAAACTCGCACCCGATCATAAGGAGCTAGCCCGAATCCCTTTGCCCGTGGGCTTTGCCACCATGCCGTGCTTTGGTGGTGTCGATTTAAAAACCTTGTTTGTGACTTCACTACGCGAGAACCGCACGCCAGAAGAGCTGGCCGAGCAGCCTGGCTTAGGGCACGTGTTTTTTAAGCGTGTGGATGTGGCAGGTGCGCCTGTGAACTGCTTTAAAGACTAGCTTGGGCGATACGCAGCTTCAGGAATCAACTTCGCTAGCTCCAAAGCCGTATCCGCAGGATCAAGTTTGATCTTCATAAACCAGCCCGCATCCATTGGGTCGGTATTGGCTAGTGCAGGGTCGGCACGTAGCGCCTCGTTCACTTCGATGACTTCGCCGCCAAGTGGCATGAACACATCTGCTGCGGTTTTGACGGACTCCACAACCGCGCCCACATCCATTTGAGCAAAGCTTTTGCCAATGACGGGGAGGTCTACAAAAACAATATCGCCCAGTGCATCTTGCGCGTGTTGGCTAATGCCGATGGTGGCGGTTTGGCCGTCGGCTGAGAGCCGTGCCCATTGGTGTTCGTCGGTGAAATAAAGATTCATGGAGAGCATTCTAAAATGATTCATATGAAAAAATCAAAACCAACATCCGATATGGCAAAAGCCACTTCAAAATTCGATCCCGCTTGGCTGGACGCCCAGTACAACAATCGTGCGCTCGTGCCTGACCACAACACTTATTTCGCCCGCTGGAAAAGCACGTCGCTCAAGGCGCGGCAAGAGTACATTTGCCGATTGGATATCCCCTACGGCGCGCATCAAGATGATGGCATGAATGAGACGCTGGATATTTTTCCGGCAACGTCCAGCCACTCGCCAGTGCTGTTCTTTATCCACGGCGGCTATTGGCGCTCACTCGATAAATCAGATCACTCGTTCGTGGCGCCAGCGTTCACGCTGGCTGGCGCGTGCGTGGTGATTCCCAACTATGCGCTGTGCCCAAAGACGGATGGCGAGACGGTGACGATTGAAACAATCACGATGCAAATGGTGCAAGCGCTGGTCTGGACGTACCGAAACATTGCCAAGTTTGGCGGCGACCCCAAGCGCATTACCGTGGTGGGTCATTCGGCTGGTGGGCACTTGGCAGCGATGCTTTTAGCCTGCGCGTGGCAAGTGGTGGCGGAAGATTTGCCTGCAGATTTAGTCAAAAACGCCGTGTCGATTTCTGGCTTGTTTGATTTGGAACCGATTCGCCACACGCCATTTTTGCAAGCCTCGCTCAAACTCACCGAGGCGGAGGTTGCCAAGGTCAGCCCGATTCATCTGGCTGCGCCTGCGCAGGGCAAGCTGCATTGCTTTGTGGGCGCGGAGGAAAGCGCTGAGTTCATCCACCAAAACGGGCTCTTGCAAACAGCATGGGGCAAGGCCGTGGTGCCAACGGTTGCCACGTTTGAGGGGCGTAATCACTTTAGCGTGCTCAGTACGCTGACGCAGCAAAACGGCTCTCGCGTGCACGAGACAGTGCTGGAATTGCTCAAAAAAACGCATTAAAGAAAGATTGAGTCATGTCTGTGCAACCCACGCTTCAGTATTTCCATTTGGTGAATCGCCAAGGCGGCGACAACAGCAAACGCATGGCGTATTGGAGCTGGGGCGACCCCGCTGCCAAGCACCTTGTGGTGTGCGTGCATGGGTTGACTAGGCAAGGACGTGACTTTGATGTGCTCGCAGAGGCCATACTGGATAGGGCTTCTAGAAAAGGTGAGTCTGTCCGCGTGATCTGCGTGGACATCGTCGGACGCGGCAAAAGTGATTGGTTGGGTGATGCGATGGGCTACGCGATTCCGAACTATGCGCAAGACATGGTGGCGTTTTTGACCGCACTGCATGCAGCCAGCACTTACGAGACCTTGGATTGGGTCGGCACCAGCATGGGAGGCCTGATTGGCATGGGCGTGATTGGTGGCTTTGGCATGGGGGCGGTGGAGCTGCCCGTCGCCGTTCGCCGCTTGGTGTTAAACGATGTGGGGCCGACGATTGAGTGGTCGTCCTTGGTGCGACTGGGGCAATTTCTTGGTCGGCATACGCCTCATGTGGGTATTTTTGAAACGGAGCAACAGGGTGCAGATGCGATTTGGATCACATCTAGTAGCTTTGGGCCGCATACCCAAACAGCATGGCTGGCGTTGTCTACGCCTCAGCTAACAAAATGCGCCGATGGCAAGTTCACCTTCGCGTATGACCCCGCGATTGCTACTCTCTTCAAAACAGCGAGTCGTGAATCCACCACCGCAGGCGAGGCATTTTTGTGGCAGCTCTACGCCGATATCACGGCTGAAACGCTTATTACACGAGGCTTGGAGAGCGATTTGCTCTCCATCACGACAGCCGCCGCCATGTGCGAACGTGGCAAAAAAATGCCAGTACCAGCTCGTTTGGTCGAGTTTGCAGGCGTGGGACACGCACCAACTTTTGTAGCCAAAGATCAGCACGATTTAGTAGTCGAATTTTTATTGAGTTGATATGAAAAAATTAATTGGCATCATTGCTGTAGCCCTTATGCTGATTGGCTTGCAGGTCGTGCAAGCCCAGACAGTCCATCCCACCTGGCCTAGCAAGTCACTACGCTTTTTAGTGGCTGCGCCAGCTGGAAGCTCGCTTGATGTGATTGCCCGCTCGATGGGCGACAAGCTCAGCCTTCGAGTGGGTCACCCTGTCGTTGTAGAAAACATTGCAGGCGGCAGCGGCACGATTGCCACCAACATGGCAGCCAAGACCGTGCCTGACGGTCACACCTTTGTGCTGTCGTTCAATGGCCCGCTTGCCTTTACGCAGTTCATTAGCAAGCTGCCGTACGACCCAGCCAAAGATTTGAGCGCCGTCATCATGACGACCAGCCAGCCCAATGTATTGGCTGTCAACGCAAGCTTGCCCGTCAAAACAACGCAAGAGCTTGTCACGTTTTTGCGTGCCAATCCTGCCAAATACAACTACGCCAGCGTCGGCGTGGGTTCTAGCTCGCACTTGGCGATGGAACTATTTAAATCCGAAGCTAATTTCTTTGCGACGCATATCCCCTACAACGGTTCGCCGCCAGCGACATTTTCTGTTGCCGCTAACGATACGCAGATGATTTTTACGATCCCTACCATCATCATGCCGCAGGTCAAAGCAGGCAAGATGCGGGCATTGGCGGTGAGTTCTCCTAAACGATTTTCAATCCTGCCAGAGATTCCAACCGTGCGGGAAAGTGGCATTAAAGAGTTAGCCAAGTTTGAAGCGTTGGCTTGGAACGGCATCCTCGTGCCAAGTGCCACACCGAAGGAGATCGTGCAAAAAATGAACCGCGAGTTTGATGCCGTGCTGAAAGACGAAGCCGTTCGCGCACGGCTCACTGCTGCTGGCCTTGAGATCGTGGGCGGATCGTCTGATTACTTTGCCAAAGAGCTTGCTGCGGAGACGAAGAAGTGGAAAGCAATTATTGAGCGTTTGGGGATGAAGCAGGAATGAGACTTGCATGATGATGTGTCATGACCACCGAGTTAGCTAATCTCACCTCCCGTGCACGCGATTTCGCCGCGGTCCTGATTAGCGATGTGCGCTTGGCATCTGGGGAAGCTGCGTTAGATCACGCCGCTGCCGTCGCTGCGATTGCCGCTCAGTTAGATAGCTCTGATGAGTTGCAAGCCGCATGCTACTTGCTCTATGCGGTGGATCACTTAAATAAGCCGCTGGAGGTGCTGACTAAAAATTTTGGCGAGAGTGTGGCACGGCTCACCGTTGAGACGCGTCAATTGATTGAGCTGCAAGATCGCTCGCGCAACACCAAAGACGAC
Organism: Comamonadaceae bacterium; assembly: GCA_947445115.1. Taxonomy (GTDB): domain Bacteria; phylum Pseudomonadota; class Gammaproteobacteria; order Burkholderiales; family Burkholderiaceae_C; genus JASGCK01. The sequence continues at coordinate 34,301 of CANFCG010000021.1, forward strand.
GGGGTGCTGGCGAAATCGCAAACGGAGAACATCAGGAAGATGCTGCTCGCGTTTGGGCGCGATTTGCGCGTGGTGCTTTTGCGTTTGGCTTCTCGTCTTCAGACCCTCAGGTTTTATGCTGCAGCTAAAACGACCCCGCCACTGGACTTGGCGCGCGAAACGCTCGATGTGTTTGCGCCGCTGGCTAATCGCCTCGGAATTGGTCAAATTAAATGGGAATTGGAAGACCTCAGTTTTCGATTTTTGGAGCCGCAAACGTATAAGCACATTGCCGCCTTATTAGAGGAAAAACGTGGTGATCGGATCGTGAAAACCGAGGCTTTGCGTGCGCAGTTGGCGGCAGACTTGCAAGCGCAAAAAATAAAATGTACGGTCGATGCAAGGCCCAAGCATATTTACAGCATTGTTAAAAAAATGCGCGGCAAAAATCTGCCCTTTGAACGCGTGTTTGATGTGCGTGCCATGCGGGTGCTGGTGGATTCAGTCAATGATTGTTACGCCGCGCTAGCCCTTATCCACACTCGCTTTTCGCCCATGACTGAGGAGTACGACGACTACATTGCTAAGCCGAAATCAAATGGCTATCAGTCGCTGCATACGGTCGTTCGGGATGATTTTGCGGGCGGCGCGAATCGCCCGATCGAGATTCAAATTCGCACGCATCAGATGCATGAGCACGCCGAGCAAGGCGTGGCGGCGCACTGGGCTTACAAAGAGGCGGGTGCCAAGGGCTACAGTGGTGTGCAAGCGGGAGGAGAGTATGACCGCAAGATTGCGATGCTGCGTGCGCTCTTAGATTGGGAGCGTGAGGTGTCAAGCGATAGCTCAAAGCTTGACACGTCCGTGCTGCAAGATCGCATCTACGTACTCACGCCCGAAGCCGCCATTGTCGATTTGCCGCAAGGCGCAACACCTGTGGATTTTGCCTACCAACTGCACAGCAGTTTGGGTCATCGCTGCCGAGGCGCGACGGTGGATGGCGTGTTGGTGCCCTTGCACACCAAATTGCAAAGCGGTCAGACTGTGGCGATTCATTCGGTGAAAGAGGGCGGTCCATCCCGCGATTGGCTGAATCTTGAACTCGGGTTTATGGCGAGCGCCAGAGGACGCGCTAAAGTGCGTGCATGGTTTAACGCGCAAGACGCGGAGCAGACGATTGCGCGTGGGCGCGAGCTGGTTGAAAAATGCTTACAACGCGAAGGCAAAACAGCCATCAAGTTGGACGATTTGGCAGTGCAGCTTGGATTTAAAACGGCAGATAACTTGTTTGAGTCGGTGGGTAAGGATGAGTTTTCGCTGCGCACGATCGAAGTGCATTTGAGACCAGCGACTGAATTATTGGAACCCGATGAGTTTTTGATTTATAAAAAATCAAAGGCAAAAAAAAATGCCAATGAAAAGAGCGGCGTGCTTGTGGTGGGCGTGGATTCGCTGATGACGACGCTCTCAAAATGCTGCAAACCCGCGCCACCAGACGCGATTGGTGGCTTTGTGACGCGCGGCAAGGGGGTGAGCATTCACCGCACGGATTGCAGTAATTTTGTGCAAATAGCGGCAAGGTCGAGTGACCGCGTGATTGATGTCTCTTGGGGGCATTCGGTACTGGGTAAGCCTTTATCCAGCAAGGGCTCTCAGCCCGTTTATCCTGTGGATGTGAGCGTACAGGCGGCGGATAGAAATGGACTTTTACGTGATATTTCAGAAGTATTTTCTGTTGCTAAAGTTAACGTCATTGGTGTGCAAACCCAGTCCGTTAAAGGGAGCGAGGGTTCAATCGCGTGGATGACGTTTACGGTGGAAGTGGCTGATACTTCCAAATTGACGTCGGTGATGGCGACGATTCGCAAGGTCTCTGGGGTGCGCTCGTGTCGTCGCCGCTGAGGTAGACGCCCGTTAAAATTCATTTTTTAGGAGTTTGATTTGAATAAAATTTATCCCAGCGCCAAGGCGGCGCTAGACGGCGTGATTGCCGATAACCAATTGATTGCCGTAGGCGGCTTTGGTCTGTGCGGTATCCCCGAAGCTTTGATTGATGCGGTCAAAGACTCTGGCGTACAAAACTTGACGGCTATCTCCAACAACGCGGGTGTGGATGATTTTGGTCTTGGTAAGTTACTCCAGACGCGCCAAATCAAAAAAATGATCTCATCCTATGTGGGCGAAAACAAAGAGTTCGAGCGTCAATATCTGGCGGGCGAGCTGGGCTTAGAGTTCACGCCGCAAGGCACGCTAGCCGAGAAGCTGCGAGCGGGCGGTGCGGGCATTCCAGCCTTCTTTACCAAGACGGGCGTGGGCACGGTGGTGGCCGATGGCAAAGAGCTACGCGAATTTGATGGCGAGACCTATGTGATGGAGCGCTCACTGGTACCAGACGTGTCACTCGTGAAGGCTGATGTGGCAGACAAATCGGGCAATTTACGTTTTCGCTTAACCGCTCGCAACTTCAATCCCGCTGTGGCGATGGCAGGAAAAATCTGCATTGTTGAAGTTGAAAAAATTGTAGAGACTGGCGAGTTAGCGCCCGACGA
>CANFCG010000022.1 GCA_947445115.1 Comamonadaceae bacterium
AATGACTCCACAGCCTGGACGATTTATTGCTAAATCACCCTTGCCCAGCCCATCGGCCTGCTGTTGTAGAGCTCACAAGCAATTAAGCTGCGAGTGCGAAACGTTCGTCGTTTGCAGTTAGTTTTTTGAATCGATTTTTACGAGCGTGAATCAAGCTCGACATGCCCTGCTGCGCGTCCGTACCCACGTCGAAACCAGTGCAGCCCCATAAGACCTATTCTAAACCTATGGATCCCCGCCTGGGCGAGGATGACAAACTATTCATCTGTCATTCCCGCGTAAGCGGGAATCCATGATTCCCCCTAGTTAAGCCGCTGCCAACGCTGCGTTAAACGTCGCGCTTGGACGCATGATCGCGGCCATCTTGGCAGGATCAGGCATGAAGTAGCCACCGATATCGACTGGCTTACCTTGTACGGCGTTTAGCTCATCGACAATTTTTTGCTCATTGGCTGCTAACGCTTTGGCCAATGGTGCAAAGTGCGCTTGAAGCGCGGCGTCATCAGTTTGAGCGGCCAAGGCTTCTGCCCAATACATTGCCAAATAGAAGTGGCTGCCGCGGTTATCCAATTGGCCTGTGCGCGTTTTTGGACCTTTGTCGAGCTCTAACAATTTACCTGTAGCAGCATCCAGCGTTTTGGCTAGCAGCACGGCTTTCGTATTGCCAGTTTTGATGCCTAAATCTTCCATGCTGACAGCAAGCGCCAAGAACTCACCTAAGCTATCCCAGCGCAAGTGGTTCTCTTCCACCAATTGCTGCACATGCTTAGGTGCAGAACCACCCGCGCCTGTCTCGTACATGCCGCCGCCAGCCATGAGTGGCACAACGGAGAGCATCTTGGCGCTGGTACCCAGCTCCATGATGGGGAAGAGGTCGGTGAGGTAGTCACGCAGAATGTTGCCTGTGGCGGAGATGGTGTCCAGGCCACGTGCCACGCGCTCAAGCGTAAAGCGCATCGCTCGAACTTGCGACATGATTTGAATGTCGAGTCCTGCTGTGTTGTGCTCATGCAGATACATCTTGACCTTGGTAATGAGCTGCGCTTCATGTGGACGGTATTGATCGAGCCAGAACACGACAGGCATGCCTGAATTGCGTGCGCGTGTGACGGCGAGCTTGACCCAATCACGGATCGCGGCATCTTTAACTTGGCACATGCGCCAGATGTCGCCTGCTTCTACCTCTTCTGAGAGCAGCACTTCGCCCGTGGCAATGTCAACGATATTGGCAACTCCGCCTTCAGTCAGTTCAAAGGTCTTGTCGTGCGAGCCGTACTCTTCGGCTTGTTGCGCCATCAAGCCCACATTGGGCACGGTGCCCATAGTTTTAGGATCAAAGGCGCCATTCCATTTGCAGAAGTTAATGATCTCTTGGTAAATGCGAGCAAAAGTCGACTCGGGCATTACAGCCTTCACGTCTTTCAGGCGGCCGTCCGCTCCCCACATCTTGCCGCCGTTTCTAATCATGGCGGGCATGGACGCATCCACGATCACATCGTTGGGAGAGTGGAAGTTGGTGATGCCTTTGGCGGAGTCCACCATTGCTAGCTCTGGGCGGCCTTCGTGGCAAGCGTGCAGGTCACGCTTGATTTCGTCTTGCTTAGATTGCGGTAGCGTGGCAATTTTTTCGTACAAATTTGCCATGCCGTTGTTGACGTTGACACCGAGTTCATCAAACAATTTCCCGTGCTTGGCGAAAGCATCTTTGTAAAAAATCTTAACGCAGTGGCCAAACACGATGGGGTGTGAGACCTTCATCATGGTGGCTTTCACGTGCAGGGAGAACATCACGCCCGTTTTAAATGCATCGTCAATTTCTTTTTCATAGAACTCAACCAGCGCCTTTTTGCTCATAAACATGCTGTCAATGATTTCGCGGTCTAGCAGGGATACTTTTTCTTTGAGTACGATGGTTTTGCCGCTGGCAGTGAGCAGCTCCATACGTACATCGCGGGCTTTATCCAGCGTCATTGATTTTTCGCCGTGATAAAAGTCGCCGCCGTGCATGTGCGAGACGTGTGAGCGTGAGGCTTGGCTCCAATCGGCCATGCTGTGCGGATGCTTGCGAGCGTACTCTTTAACCGCCTTGGGCGCACGGCGATCCGAGTTGCCTTCGCGCAGCACGGGGTTGACGGCACTGCCGATACAGCGTGCATAGCGGGTTTGAATCGCTTTTTCTTTTTCGGTTTTGGGTGCTTCCGGGTAGTCAGGAATCGCATAACCCTTGGATTGCAACTCTTTAATGGCACTGACCAATTGCCCGACCGAGGCGCTGATGTTGGGCAGCTTGATGATGTTGGTATCTGGCGACTGCGTCAATCGTCCTAGCTCAGCCAAAGTGTCGGAGACTTGTTGCTCAGGCTTCAAACATTCAGGAAACTGAGCCAGCGCACGCGCTGCGACCGAGATATCGCTTTCGGCGACTTCAATGCCAGCAGGCGCAGCAAACGTGCGGATGATGGGTAAGAGCGAACTAGTGGCTAAAAGCGGGGCTTCGTCTGTGAGTGTGTAGATGATTTTTGATTTGCTGGCAGCCATGGTGATCCTGTCGTGTTGTGGTTGAGGAGTTTTTGATGCAAACAAGTGAGCAGCGATTGTGTCGCTGGCCCAATTGATACGCTCTATTTTATCTGCTCTAGCGACTAGACTCATCTATATGACAACTGACTTACGCGTTCCCCCTGCAATTGTTTCGTCCGCAACACTTGCATTGCCAGAATCCCTGCGGGCTGCCGTCATCTTTGCTGCTGCTGTTGCCGTTGTCAACGGTTTTGGTCGCTTTGCCTATGCTTTGCTGCTTCCTGTGATGCGAGACGATTTGCACTGGGACTATGCGGCGTCGGGATGGCTCAACACCGCCAACTCGGTGGGGTACGGTATCGGGGCTTTGCTTGGGATGATTCTTTTGGCGCGTACCAAGTCGTCCGTTTTGTTTGTCTGGGGGTTGGTGATGGCGGTGGCAACGCTACTGCTGTGTGGTCTCCCTTTTGCCTTTGTACGTGAGCTGCCGGCCATGATGTTGCTGAGGTTTTTGTGCGGCATCGGTTCGGCTTGGGTTTTTGCGTGTGGCGGCGCCTTGATTGCTACGAAGTACAGCCATGATGCAGCCAAGTCGGCATCCGCCATTGCTATTTATTACGCAGGAGGTGGCTTAGGGATTGCGACCAGCGGCATCTTGATTTACCCAGTGCTCAACCTTGATTGGGCGTGGCCAGCGGGATGGCTAGCGCTTGGCATGGCAGGTTTGATGCTCTCGTTGTTGCCAGCCAAGCTGGCGCTTCAAATTGGCGGCTCTTCTAGCTATAAAAATAAGGAGCCAATGCCATGGCGCGACTTGCAAATCATTACGTGGGCTTACTTTTTATTTGGCGTTGGCTACATCGTTTACCTGACGTTTGTGGTCGCTTGGTTGCGCGAGATGCACTTTGGCACGTTAGCGGCAACAGGTGTTTGGCTGGTGCTTGGCGCAGCATGCATGGCGTCCGGCTATGTGTGGAAGGGCGTGATGGCGCGTTGGCAGCCGACGACGACGTTTGCAGCAGCGACGCTTTGTACAGCGGTGGGAACGGCCTTGCCGCTTTTGGGGCATCACATGGCGGTTCTGATGGCTTCAGCTTTGCTGGTCGGGGGCTCATTTTTTATGGCGCCAGGCGCCATGATGGCGTTGGCTCGTAAAACCTTGCCACAAGCACTGTGGGCAAAAGCGATGAATTTTTTCACCATGATTTTTGCCGTCGGCCAAGCTCTAGGGCCTGTCGCTGCTGGCTGGATAGCGGACACCTACGGTATGAATGCCGCAATGGCAGCGGGAGCTTTGGTGCTGGTGTTTGCGGCAGGTTTGGCGAAATTACAACGCAGTTAATTTAGCTCAATAGATCAAGTAGTGCCAGTAGATCCGCCGGTTGATGTAGCACATGATCGGCGTTCCAAGTCGCGAGTTCGTGTTCTCCTTCGTATCCCCACGTCACAGCTACGGTTGTCATGCCAGCGGCGCGACCCGCCTCGATGTCGCGCTTGTCGTCACCCAAATACCAACAGTCACTGGCTTGTAGGCCCCGTGCTGATTGGCTTGCGAGGCTGGTATTGGCTAAGCGGTAGGCTTCTTGAAGTGGTGCTGGATGTGGCTTGGCGTAAGGTGTGGTGTCGCCGCTGACGACTGCGCAGGCGCCATTCAGTTCTTGCATATGCGCCACGAGTGGATCGGTAAAGCGCCTCGATTTGTTGGTCACAATCCCCCACAAAATGTCGCGTACCTCAAGGCTTCGCAGCATGCCATCAATGCCCGCAAACGCAAAGGTGCGGGCATCTGCGGCACCAATCGAGGCTTCGTAATTGGCAAAAAATTCTTCGCGATAAGCTAAGAAGTCGGCATGCTCAGGTGTCATGTTGAATGCGACTTTGAGCATCCCGCGGGCACCAGCGCCCGCCATGGGACGATAAAGCGCGTCTGGCAGCGAGGACATGCCGCGATCCCGCCGCATCTTGTCTGCGGCGCTGCCCAGATCGGGAGCGCTGTCGATGAGCGTACCGTCTAAATCAAAAAAAATAGCGGCAGGTTTTAGCATTTTTGCATCGCAATCATGTAGTTAACGCTGGTGTCCGAATTTAAAGCGTAACGCTGGGTGATTGGGTTGTAGCCCAATCCACGCGTGCCTTGTGGCATAAGCCCAACATTGCGTGCCCAGCGCATGAGTTCAGCTGGCTGGATAAATTTGGCGTATTCGTGCGTGCCACGCGGAATGAGTCCGAGCACATACTCAGCGCCCACAATCGCAGACGCAAACGATTGCAAGTTGCGGTTGATGGTGGAGAAAAATACCCAGCCGTTTGGCTTGACCAAAGCCGCAGCGGCCCGCACGATGGCAGCGGGGTCAGGTACATGTTCCAGCATTTCCATGCAGGTCACCACATCAAACGAGGCGGGTGACTCGATGGCCAACGCCTCTGCGCTGATGTCGCGATAACTCACGCTGGGCGTGTTCGCTTCTAGTGCGTGCAACTGCGCAATTTGCAGTGATTCGCGACCTAAATCAATACCCAAGACCGAGCCTCCAGCCGTATTTGTCGCGGCTTTGCGTGCCATACTGTCGCTCAGGATGCCACCACCGCAGCCCACGTCCAGTATGCGTTTGCCGCTGAGTGGTGTGATCGACTCAATCCAACTCAAGCGCAGTGGGTTAATGGTGTGCAGTGCGCCAAACGAAGGGCTGCCGGCATCCCACCAGTCGTGTGCTACGTCGGTAAATTTAGCAAGTTCGGCCGCATCAAAATTTTGTTTCATGTGTGGATTGTCCATAAAAAAACCCGCCACAAGGGCGGGTCTTTTAACAAGAGAGCGAATTACTTGTTAGTACGTGTACCAACAACTTCGATCTCAACGCGGCGGTTTTTAGCTTTGCCTTCAGTTGTTTTGTTGTCAGCAACTGGTTGCTTAGAGCCTTTACCTTCGGTGTAAACGCGGTTTTTCTCAATGCCTTTAGACACCAAGTAAGCCTTCACGGCTTCAGCGCGGCTAACCGACAGCTTTTGGTTAAGCGCATCGCCAGCGGTGCTGTCGGTGTGACCCACAGCAATGATGACTTCTAAGTTGATGCCTTTGACTTTACCAGCGAGGTCGTCAAGCTTTGCTTTGCCGTCAGCTTTCACAACAGATTTGCCTGTGTCAAAGAATGCGTCAGCAGCGTAAGTAACCTTCACGGCTGCTGGAGGTGCAACTGGCGCTGGTGCAGCAGCTGGTGCAGTAGCTGCTGCTGCTGGTGCAGCCATGGGCTCAGCTTGTTTTGGAGCAACAGGCGCAGGCATTGGTACGGCGGCTTTTGGAGCCATTGGCGCAATCGCGCCGTCGCAGTTCGCAGCGGCTGCGGCTGGTGTCCAGCCGGTATCGCGCCAGCACAGGCCTGTAGCGCTCGTCCAAGCTTGATCGCCAGCAGCATTACGCCAGTTGTCAACGTTTTGTGCGCTTGCTGCAGATGTAAGAGCCACTGTGGCGAAAAGCATTGCTACTTTATTGAGTTTCATTGTAAAAATCCTCTTGAATATAAATGCAGCAATGCTGCGGTAAAAAAGTGACCATCGGTGGAATTAACCACACGGCACGTATCGTACATCAAAATCATCACTATTTAGTCCCCTGATGTCCTCTAAAATCATGACCTTGACATAAATACAACAATACAAAGCTAGAGGCATATGCAATTCGCTAAAGAAACACTCCCAATTAGTCTAGAAGAAGAAATGCGCCGCAGCTACCTCGATTACGCCATGAGCGTGATTGTGGGACGCGCCCTGCCCGATGCGAGAGATGGCTTAAAACCCGTGCACCGCCGCGCCCTCTTTGCGATGCATGAGCAAAACAACGACTGGAATCGTCCATTCAAAAAGTCTGCTCGTATCGTCGGTGACGTGATGGGCAAATACCATCCCCATGGCGATAGCGCGATTTATGACACCATCGTTCGGATGGCGCAACCGTTCTCACTGCGTCACATGCTGGTGGATGGTCAAGGAAACTTTGGTTCTGTTGACGGTGACAACGCTGCTGCGATGCGTTACACCGAGATTAGGCTCACCAAAATCGCCCACGAAATGCTGGCTGATATCGACAAAGAAACTGTCGACTTTGGCCCCAACTACGACGGTTCAGAAAAAGAGCCGTTGGTGCTGCCAAGCCGTATTCCTAATTTGCTGATTAACGGCTCGTCAGGTATTGCCGTGGGTATGGCGACCAATATCCCGCCGCATAACTTGAATGAAGTGGTCGATGCTTGTTTGCACCTACTGCGCAATCCTGAGGCGTCGATTGACGACTTGATGGAGATCATTCCAGCCCCCGACTTTCCAACCGCAGGCATTATTTATGGCATGAGCGGTGTGAAAGATGGCTACCGCACAGGCCGTGGCCGCGTGGTGATGCGCGCCAAAGTGCATTTTGAGGACATCGACAAAGGCCAGCGTCAATCCATCATTGTGGACGAGCTGCCGTATCAAGTGAATAAAAAGACGCTGCAAGAGCGTATTGCCGAGTTGGTGCACGAGAAAAAAATCGAAGGCATCTCGCACATTCAAGATGAGTCTGACAAGAGTGGTATGCGACTTGTGATTGAACTTAAGCGCGGCGAAGTTCCTGAAGTCGTTCTGAACAACTTGTACAAGCAAACGCAGTTGCAAGACTCGTTCGGCATGAATATGGTCGCCTTGATTGACGGTCAGCCGAAACTCTGTAACTTGAAGGATTTGATTAGCGTCTTCTTGCTGCATCGCCGCGAAGTTGTTAACCGCCGCACGGTGTTCACCCTACGCAAGGCGCGTGACCGTGGCCATATCCTAGAAGGCCTCGCGGTCGCACTCGCCAATATCGACGACTTCATCGCCTTGATTCGCAATGCGCCCACACCGCCTGTGGCAAAGGCCGCGCTGATGAACCGCACGTGGGACAGCGCCACCGTGCGCCAGATGCTGACACGTACACGCGATGATGGCTCAGTGGTGAACGCTAGTGACTATCGCCCTGATGGACTAGAGGCGATGTTTGGCTTGCAAGATGGCGGTCAATATCGCTTGTCCGAAACGCAAGCGCAAGAGATTTTGCAAATGCGCCTCCAGCGCTTGACGGGGCTGGAGCAAGACAAAATTGTCTCTGAATATAAAGACGTGATGAGTGAGATTGAAGACTTGCTGGATATTTTGGCCAAGCCCGAGCGCGTATCCACCATCATCAGCGATGAGCTGACGGCGGTGCGTACCGAATTTGGTCAGACCAAGCTGGGCTTGCGTCGCAGTGTGATTGAGCATTCTGCTTTTGATCTCTCCACCGAAGATTTGATTACGCCCACCGATATGGTGGTAACGATGAGCCATAGCGGCTACATCAAGAGCCAGCCGCTCTCCGAATACCGCGCTCAAAAGCGCGGCGGGCGCGGGAAGCAAGCGACTGCAACCAAAGAAGACGATTGGATTGAGCAGCTTTTTATTGCCAATACGCATGATTACATCCTGTGCTTTAGCAATCGCGGACGTATGTATTGGCTCAAAGTCTGGGAAGTGCCAGCAGGCTCGCGCGGCTCACGTGGCCGCCCGATTGTCAATATGTTCCCGCTGCAAGAGGGTGAAAAAATTACCGTCGTGTTACCGCTCACGGGCGACAACCGCAAGTTCCCAGCGGATCACTTCATATTTATGTCCACCAGCATGGGCACGGTTAAAAAGACGCCACTGGACGACTTCAATAACCCACGCAAAGCGGGCATCATCGCTGTTGATTTAGATGATGGCGATCACCTGATTGGCGCAGCACTGACTGATGGCAAGCACGACGTGATGCTGTTCTCGGACGCTGGCAAGGCGGTGCGATTTGATGAAAACGATGTGCGCCCCACAGGCCGCAATTCACGTGGTGTGCGAGGCATGATGCTGGACGAAGGCATTAGCGTGATTGCCATGCTAGTCGCGGAAGACGAGCAGCAATCAGTGCTAACGGCAACCGAAAACGGTTTTGGTAAGCGCACGCTGATCACTGAGTACACGCGCCACGGACGCGGCACCAAGGGCATGATTGCTATCCAGCAATCGGAGCGCAACGGTAAAGTCGTGGCGGCTACATTGGCGCACTCTGAGGACGAAGTGATGCTGATTACCGATAAAGGCGTTTTGGTGAGAACCCGTGTCTCCGAAATCCGCGAAATGGGTCGTGCCACACAAGGCGTGACTTTGATGGCGCTGGATGACGGCTCTAAGTTGAGCGGCTTGCAGCGTATTGTTGAGAATGATGCGGCTGTCGACGCAGAAACAGAAGGCGATGCGGATGGATCGGCTAACGAAGGAACGGAAGGAACGCCAGAGTGAGGACACTCCCTCAATTGCGTATTGATATTGATGCGGTTGATCAGCAGTTGCTAACTCTGCTCAATCAGCGTGCGGGTCTTGCGCACGAGGTAGGTGAGGTCAAAAAATTAGACGGCTCCCCTGTATTTCGTCCTGACCGCGAAGCGCAGGTGATTGCCAAGATGCAGGCCACTGGATCGAAGCTCAAACCAGAAGGTATCGCCGCGATTTGGCGCGAAGTGATGTCGGCTTGTCGTGCGCTTGAAGAGCCGCAGCAGGTCGCTTTCTTAGGCCCCAAAGGGACATATAGCGAAGAAGCTGCGCAGCAGTTCTTTGGCTCTTCGATGGGCTCACTGCCTTGCCAGTCCATAGACGAAGTGTTTCGTGCCACGGCATCCGGCAGCGCTGAGTTCGGCGTTGTGCCGATTGAAAACTCGACCGAAGGCGTGATTGCTCGCACCATGGATTTGCTGCTGGCGTCCAATGTCCACATCGTGGGTAATGTGAGTTTGATGGTTCGGCACAATTTGCTGCGTCAATCTGAATCGATGGATGGCATTTCGGTGGTCTATGGTCACCCGCAAGCTTTGGCGCAGTGTCAAGCTTGGTTGTCAAAACACTTGCCGCATGCGGAGCGCAGGGTTGCTTCTAGCAACGCAGAAGGTGCTCGCCAGGCCACACTGGATAAGGCTTCCGCAGCTATTGCTAGTAGTCGGGCTGGCGTTGAATTTGGCTTGCAAACAGTCGCTAAAGCGATTCAAGATGAGGTGCACAACCGCACGCGTTTTGCTGTGATTTGTCGTCCTGATGTGATGCCGCTGCCTGAGCCTACGGGCAACGATGCGGTGAGCTTGGTGGTATCGGTCAAAAACCAACCTGGTGCGCTGCACGATTTGCTTGTGCCTATGAAAACGCACGGCGTATCGATGACGCGTTTTGAGTCGCGTCCAGCTCGATCAGCCCAGTGGGAGTACAACTTTTACATCGACTTGGTGGGGCATATCAGTGACGAGTCCGTTGCTGCGGCATTGGCCGAGTTGCAAACGCGCTGTGCTTTTTACAAGGTGCTGGGTTGCTATCCTGCATGAAGTTGTTTGCATGAAAAAAATTAAGCAATTGGGTCTTATTGGCTGCGGCATGATGGGCGGCTCGTTCGCGCTGGCGCTTAAGCGGGCGGGTATGGTTGAACGCGTGGTGGGCTATAGCAAATCGCCCAACAGCACGGAAAAAGCTAAGCAGTTGGGCGTTATTGATGACGCGGCAGCGTCTATCTTGCAAGCTGCCATGGGGTCTGATTTGATTTTGATTGCTGTGCCTGTCTCTGCATTCGCAGAGATTTTTAGATCGCTGCAATTTGGCTTGGCCAAAGGCGCTTTGGTGTTGGATGTGGGCTCGACCAAGCAAAACGTGATGGCTGCAGCAACAAAAACATTTGGTGTATTACCGCCTAATTTTGTGCCTTCGCACCCGATTGCAGGCAAAGAGCGCGCAGGCATTGAAGAGGCTGAGGCCGATTTGTACGTAGGAAAACGCGTGATATTGACGCCCACCCATGAGACTCGTCCCGAGGCGCTTGAGCTTGCCAAAGAGATTTGGCAAGCCGTAGGTATGACAGCGTCAACCATGACAGCCGAGGCGCACGACAGCGTATTTGCCGCCGTGAGTCACTTTCCGCATTTGCTGGCCTTTGCTTATATGAATGGTCTTGGTGCGCAGCAAGATGCCACGCAATTTTTGCAAATGGCAGGGCCAGGCTTTAGAGATTTCACCCGCATTGCGGCTAGCGATCCTGCTATTTGGACTGATATTTTGATGGCAAATCGAAGTGAAATTTTGAAGCAATCTCTCGCCTTGCGAACTAGCCTTGCCCAGATGGAGAAGGCGATGCAAAACGAGCAGTTCGCCCCCCTCAAACACCTCATTGAATCTGCGAGCCTTGTCAGAGGCAGTTGGACGATGAACAAAACCATTCCTTTAGACGATGTTTGATACTGTATTTTTAGATGTGCCGTCGCTACAAACCGTAGGTGGTTCGGTCAGATTGCCAGGCTCCAAGAGCATTTCTAATCGCGTGCTGCTGCTTGCTGCGCTGTGCGAAATGGGAGGTGATGAGCCCACGAAAATCCATGATTTACTGGATTCCGACGACACGCGTGTGATGATTACGGCTTTGGCCTCGGTTAAAGATAAAGCGCTTGAAGCTAGCATTACGAAAAAGCTTTTCCTAGGCAATGCAGGTACAGCCATGCGGCCCTTGACGGCAGCTTTGGCGTTACGTGGGGGGCATGCGGGTGGGTACGAGTTGTCAGGCGTTCCGCGCATGCATGAGCGACCGATTGGTGATTTGGTCGATGCATTGCGCTTGCTGGGTTGCGATATTCAATATCTAGGTAACGAGGGCTTTCCGCCGCTCAAAATTGGCGAGCCAAAACTGAAGTTGGACGCACCTATCCAGGTGCGCGGCGATGTGTCTAGCCAGTTTTTGACGGCGCTGCTGTTGGCGTTGCCGCTGGTTGCTACGCAGGCTATTCATGTGGACGTGGTGGGCGAGTTGATTTCTAAACCCTACATAGACATCACGATTAAGTTGCTAGCCAGGTTTGGCGTGACCGTGCAGCAAGAGGGATGGAGCAGGTTCACCATACCAGCGGGTTCCAAATACACGTCGCCAAAAGACATTTACGTCGAAGCCGACGCGTCGTCTGCCAGTTATTTCGTGGCACTGGGCGGCTTGGCGGCTACGGTGGGCCAGCCTTTGCAGATATTAGGCGTGGGCGCGGATTCGATCCAAGGCGACATTAAATTCATTGAGGCTGCGGCGCAAATGGGCGTGCAGGTGAAGTCAAGCGCTAATAGCTTGACGGTTTGGCGCGATGGGTGGGATGCTGCGGCAGGCGTGTGGTCAAAGCCCACGGGGTTTTTAAAGGCGATTGACCTAGATTGCAATCACATCCCCGATGCCGCCATGACGCTTGCTGTGATGGCACTGTATGCTGACGGCACCACCACACTTCGCAACATTGCGAGTTGGCGCGTCAAGGAAACTGACCGCATTGCCGCCATGGCAACCGAGCTACGCAAGCTGGGTGCAACGATTGAGGAAGGCGCAGACTATATTCGAATCACCCCGCCAAGCCACGACCAATGGCGCTTTGCGAGCATTCATACCTACGACGACCACCGCATGGCGATGTGTGCATCACTTGCCGCATTTAATCCAGCTGGCTTGCCCGTGCGCATCGAAGACCCCAAATGCGTGGCAAAAACGTTCCCTGAGTACTTTGAAGCGCTATTTTCGGTTGCTAAAACGTCTACGGACAGCATTCCCGTGATTTGTATTGATGGTCCAACCGCTTCGGGCAAAGGAACACTCGCCTCGAAGGTGGCGAAGCAATTGGGTTATCACTACTTAGATTCGGGTGCGCTGTACCGCCTAGTCGGATTTGCTGCCAGCAAAACAGGTGCAAACCTAGATGATGAAGCCGCTGTTGCCAAAATCGCCTCACAAATGAATGTGGGCTTTGATGGCGACCGCATCAGCCTTTCTGGCATTGACGTATCGGATGATATTCGCTCGGAGGCCTCTGGAATGAGGGCTTCCAGGGTTTCGAGCTACCCAGCCGTGCGCCAAGCGTTATTTGATTTGCAACTCGGTTTTCGCAAGTTGCCAGGCCTTGTGGCTGATGGCCGCGATATGGGCACGGTGATTTTTCCAGAATCACCACTCAAAGTCTTTTTGACGGCAAGCGCAGCAACCAGAGCCGATCGCAGGTACAAGCAGTTGATTTTTAAAGGAATTTCTGCTAATATCGACAATCTTCGCGCAGACTTAGAGGCGCGCGACGCTCGGGATTCATCCAGAGTTGCCGCGCCTCTTGTTGCTGCCAAAGACGCGTTGCAGCTGGATAACTCCAATCTCACGATTGAAGGCTCCGTTACTCAAGTTCTTGAGTGGTGGAACCAGTTATCTAGCCGCTTCGCACCCAGCCAGCTTTAGTCACCTTTGTAAATGCACTTATTCCGAGTGCATAAAAGCACCGACTTCCAACAAGCTTGGCTAAGAAAGAAAAAACTAATGTCAGAATTTGCCGAATCTTTTGCCGCCCTATTTGAAGAATCCCTCACGCGTAGTGAAATGCGCACAGGTGAAGTCATCACCGCTGAGGTCGTTCGCGTTGACCACAACCACGTCGTTGTAAACGCTGGCCTCAAGTCTGAGTCGTTTATCGACATCAACGAATTTAAAAACGACCAAGGCGTCCTTGAAGTTCAAGTGGGCGACTTCGTGTCTGTAGCCATTGACTCCATCGAAAACGGCTTTGGCGATACCATGCTGTCGCGCGACAAAGCCAAGCGTTTGGCAAGCTGGATGAGCCTTGAGAAGGCGCTTGAGTCTGGCGAGTTTGTCACGGGTCAAACCAGCGGTAAAGTCAAAGGCGGCCTCATGGTCTTGGTCAACGGCATCCGTGCCTTCTTGCCAGGTTCACTGATCGAGTCACGTCCTATCAAAGATTTGTCCCCTTACGAGAACAAAACGCTTGAGTTCAAAGTTATCAAACTTGACCGTAAGCGTAACAACGTGGTGCTGTCGCATCGTGCCGTTCGTGACGTCACGATGGGCGAAGAGCGCGCTAAAGCGATGGAAAACCTCAAAGAAGGTTCTATCGTCACGGGTATCGTTAAAAACATCACCGAGTACGGCGCGTTTGTCGACCTTGGCGGTATCGATGGTCTCTTGCACATCACCGACATGGCATGGCGCCGCGTGCGTCACCCATCCGAGGTGGTGCAACCTGGTCAAGAAATCAGCGCCAAGATTCTCAAGTTTGACACCGAGAAAAATCGCGTGTCCTTGGGTATCAAACAAATGGGCGACGACCCATGGATGGGCGTGAACCGTCGCTACCCACAAGGTACGCGCATGCACGGCAAGATCACCAACATTGCCGACTACGGCGCATTTGTTGAAATCGAGCCAGGCATCGAAGGCCTCGTGCACGTCTCTGAGATGGACTGGACGAACAAGAACGTCGCTCCAAGCAAACTGGTTGCACTGGGTGACGAAGTCGAAGTCATGGTCCTTGAGATCGACGAAGACAAGCGCCGCATCAGCCTTGGTATGAAGCAGTGCAAGGTCAATCCTTGGAACGAATTCGCTGCCAACAACAAGCGCGGCGATAAAGTCAAAGGCCCTATCAAGTCCATCACCGACTTCGGCGTGTTTGTTGGTTTGGCCACAGGTATCGACGGTTTGGTTCACTTGTCTGATCTGTCATGGACAGACGCAGGCGAAACAGCTGTGAAGAGCTTCAAAAAGGGTCAAGAAGTTGAGGCTATTATTTTGGCCATCGACATCGAGCGCGAGCGTATCAGCTTGGGTATCAAGCAGTTGGACGCTGACAGCTTCACCACCTTCACGTCGATCAACGACAAAGGCTCTACCGTCACTGGTAAGGTCAAAACCGTTGATGCTAAAGGCGCAGAGATCGACTTGGGCGACGATGTGACGGGCTACTTGCGCGTCTCTGAAATCAGTCAAGACCGCGTGGAAGACGCACGCTCTGCGCTGAAAGAAGGCGACGAAGTGACAGCTGTGATCGTAAATATCGATCGCAAGTCACGCGGCATCCAACTGTCAATCAAAGCGAAAGACAATGCGGATCAGCAAGAAGCTATGGCAACTTTGAGCAGCCAATCTTCTAAAGAGAATGCTGGCACGACAAGCTTGGGCGCATTACTCCGCGCTAAGCTGGACGCCTAAGTTCTAAGTTATTCGGACGAAGTTCAACTAGTTTAGAGATTGAAATCAAGATGACAAGATCTGAGTTAGTTGAGCGCTTGGCTGCACGCATGGGGCAACTCACGCTGCGCGATGCCGAGCAAGCCGTCAAGACCATCTTCGATGCCATGGCCATAAGCCTTAGCAAAGGTCATCGCATCGAAATTCGTGGTTTTGGCAGCTTTTCAGTGAATCATCGTCGCCCGCGAGTGGGTCGTAATCCGCGCTCGGGTGAGTCGGTGTTAGTGCCCGAAAAGCGCGTGGCGCATTTCAAGCCTGGCAAAATTTTGCGTGCGGCAGTCGAGCCTATTTTGGATGCCAAGGTCGATGTGAAAGCAGTCGCGCTATGACGTTTGACTGGACATGGGCGCTTTTTATGTTCCCCATCGTCTTCGGTTTGGGATGGTTCTTTTCGCGTTTAGATGTTCGTCATTGGCGGCTAGAGTCTCGCCATCAGCCCAGAGCCTATTTCAAAGGCCTCAACCATCTTTTAAATGGTCAGCAAGATCGTGCTGTCGACAGTTTTATTGAAGCCGTTCAAAACGACCCCGACACCTCTGAGCTGCATTTCACTCTTGGCAATTTGTTCCGCAGGCGCGGTGAGTATGACCGCGCAGTTCGCGTGCATGAGCATTTGTTGGCGCGTGCAGATTTGTCGCAAAACGACCGCGAGCGTGCGCAATTTGCACTGGCGCAAGATTACGCCAAAGCGGGGCTGCTGGACCGTGCCGAGGCCGCATTAGCGGGTGCGAGTACGGTAGAGGCAAAGCAGCTTTTACTCTCTGTGTGTGAGCGTGGCCGCGACTGGGCGAGTGCAAATCTTGTGGCCGAGCAGCTAGAGGCCATGGGCGCTGGTAGTTACGTGAAACGACGTGCGCATTACTTGTGCGAGCAAAAGCGATTTGATGAGGCGATAGTGCTCTCGCCTGAATCGCCGCGAGCTTATTTAGAGTTATCGAGACAAAGTGATTCGGCGAAAGCCCATGTTCTGCTTGCTCTAGCGCTGGATCATGCCCCGCAAGCCGCGTCCATCTTGGCTGCGCCACTGGTGCAGGCAGCAAAAACGAATACGGAGATGCAAGCGACGATGACGAGATTGGCTAGGCTTTACAGCGAGACGCAAAGTTTAGATGTCCTACAAGCCTTGATTGATATGGGTTGGCAAGATGCTTGCTCGGCTTACACGGCGCATTTGGCTCAATCCCCTTCGCTGGTGGCGGCAAGCCATTTGATTGAAATGCCACAAATCCCTGATGTGCAGGCGGTGCTCAAACTGGCGACCGAGCCACTTCTGCGCTATCGCTGCGCAGCATGTGGATTTGAGGCTAAGCAGTACTTTTGGCAATGTCCAGGGTGCCAAGCGTGGGATAGCTACCCCTTTAAGCGTGTTGAAGAACTCTAACGCGACGCGCAAAAATATTGGCGCGGCATTGATGTTCGCGTCGTTTGCCGCGGCATACTTTATTTCAGCAGCGCTGCGCACGGTCACGGCGACGATGGCCCCCTTACTCACGCAAGAGTTTTCCCTGCAAGCACGTGATTTAGGACTGCTCTCGGGCGGTTATTTTTTAGGCTTTGCCGCCCTGCAAATCCCGCTGGGCACGTGGCTGGATCGCTTTGGCCCCAAACGCGTGATTTTGATCATGTTGACGATTGCGGTCTTCGGCTGCGCAGTCTTTGCGACCGCGCACAGTTTTTATGGACTTCTTGCAGCGCGTTTTCTGTGTGGTCTTGGTGTGAGCGTTTGCTTAATGGCACCGCTCACCGCCTATCGCCGCTGGTTTAACCCCGAGACGCAACTACGCGCTAATTCTTGGATGCTGATGACTGGCTCGCTGGGGATGCTTTGCGCGACACTTCCTGTGCAGGCGGCTCTGCCCGTGCTTGGTTGGCGCGGCATTTTTTGGGTGATTTCGGGGCTGGTTGTTTTATGCATGCTGCTCATAGCAATCTTTGTGCCAGCGTGGCTACAGGCCAATAAGGATAAGCCCTATCAGCCTATTGGTACGAAGAAATCGGGTGATGATGTGATCTGGCGAAACCCCTATTTTTCGCAAATGGTGCCGATTGGTTTTGTGATTTACGGTGGCATGATTGCCATTCAAACGCTGTGGGCAGGGCCTTGGATGACCCGTGTCGCAGGCTACACACCAGGCGAAGCCGCAGGTGGTTTATTTGCCATTAATTTTGCCATGCTGCTCAACTACTTGACGTGGGGTTGGATCAATCCAAAGCTTGCTGCCAAGGGTTGGACAGCTGTGCGCTTGATTCGTTTAGGCTTGCCTATTAGCTTGCTGCTGCTTCCGCTAACGGTTTGGATTGCAACGGATATACCGCTTGCGCTTGGTTTGAGCATCCCCATTTGGCTTGTTTGGATTTTTTATTTCTTAACCACATCGTTCGTGTCGCTCGCGCAGCCTGCTGTAGGTATGGCTTTCCCCAGCCATATGGCGGGCCGAGCGCTGACGGCCTACAACTTAGTTATTTTTATGGGCGTTTTTACGGTGCAGTGGGGTATTGGTTTAGGCATTGATTTGTTTTTATGGCTAGGCTTGGAGGGTACGCGTGCCTATCAAGCTGCATTTGGTGTTTTTTGGCTTTGCTGCTTAGCGTCGTACGCACATTTTTGGCGAGCCTCGAAAGCGGCTCGGGGATAATCGCACTATGAAACTAAATTTATCAAATGCCAAAGTGTTGGTGGTGGGCGATGCCATGCTAGATCGCTATTGGTATGGCGCGGTGGATCGGATTAGCCCCGAAGCCCCCGTGCCTGTCGTTAAAGTCTCGCGTGAAGAAGAACGCGTGGGAGCTGCAGCCAACGTAGCCTACAACGTTGTGATGCTGGGTGCTAAAGCCTCGTTTGTCAGCGTTGTCGGTGACGATGAGCCAGGCCGAAAGCTAGAGAATTTGATGCAAAAGACAGGCATTGCCACTTACCTGACCCGCGATGCGACCTTGCAGACCACGGTGAAACTGCGTGTGATTGGACGCGCCCAGCAGCTCATTCGTCTTGATTTTGAAAACTCACCTGAGCATGATGTACTTGCTGCACAAACGGATACGTTCAAACGCTTGGTGGCAGAGCACGATTCAATCTTATTCTCTGATTACGCTAAAGGCGGTTTATCGCATGTGGATGAAATGATTGCCCTCGCGCGTGCAGCAGGTAAACCCGTCTTAGTGGACCCCAAGGGCTCCAGCTACAAGCGCTATCAAGGAGCGACCGTGATTACGCCCAATCGCAGCGAACTCCAGCAAGTGATTGGTTCATGGGTAGACGAAGCCGACTTACGCGTTAAAGCACAAAATTTGCGTACCGCGTTGAACCTAGAGACACTTTTGTTTACCCGTAGCGAAGACGGCATGAGCCTATACGATGCCGAGGGTGAATTGCATGTGAAGGCAGCCGCGCATGAGGTGTTTGATGTCACTGGCGCGGGCGATACGGTTATCGCTACGCTTGCGACTTTGGTGGCGTCAGGGATGTCTCTGCGCGAGGCGATGCCACACGCCAACCGCGCAGGTGGGATCGTCGTGGGTAAATTTGGTACAGCGACAGTTAGCTACGAGGAATTATTCCAATGACGACATACGTTGTAACGGGGGCTGCAGGCTTCATTGGCAGCAATATCATCCAAGGCCTGAATGCACGCGGCATCACCGACATCATCGCCGTAGATGACTTGACCGAAGGCGATAAATTTCGCAATTTGGCAGATCTACAAATCAGCGACTACGTTGACGCTGACGATTTTTATGATCGCTTCAGCAATGGCGCATACGGCAAGGTGGAAGCTGTGTTTCACGAAGGCGCGTGCAGCGATACCATGGAGAGCGACGGCGCGTACATGATGCGCAATAACTTTGGCCTCTCATGCCAATTATTTGAGGCCTGCCAAGCGCAGGGAACGCGTCTTTTATATGCCTCATCTGCTGCCGTTTATGGCGGCTCAGACACTTTCAAAGAATTGCCGCAGTATGAAAAACCGCTGAATGTCTACGGCTACAGCAAACTACTGTTTGATCAATGGGTGAGGCGTCAAACAACCATGTTTACGACGCAGAAGACGCAAGTGACGGGTTTCCGTTACTTCAACGTCTATGGTCCTCGGGAGCAGCATAAAGGGCGCATGGCTAGCGTGGCATTTCATCAATTTAACCAGTTCAAAGCCGATGGTGTGGTGAAGTTGTTTGGCGGCTACGACGGTTATGCCGCAGGTGAGCAAAAACGCGACTTTGTCTACGTGAGCGATGTGGTGGCCGTGAACTTGTGGTTTCTCGATCACCCAGACGCGTCTGGAGTGTTTAATTTAGGTACAGGCCGCGCGCAGCCCTTTAACGATGTGGCTTTGGCGGTGGTGCAGGGAATGACGGAGCAACAGGCGAGTCTTGCGCAAATTGTTGAGAACGAAGCCATCCACTACGTAGACTTTCCAGATGCACTCAAGGGTAAGTACCAAAGCTATACGCAAGCGGACCTAAGCGCCTTACGCAGTGTGGGCTGCGACCACGCATTTGCTGATGTTGCAAAAGGCGTGACGAGTTATTTGAAACATTTGTCAACCTAGTACACTGGCACTCGTTTATTACACACGCGCTCAGTCGTTTACTGGGTTTGTTTTCTCACTCGCTCAAGGAGTTTTTTATGATTAAAAAGTTTATTACGGCCATCACGATGTTTGCCGCCATGCTTTACGCTGCTGCCAGCTTTGCTGCTGTTGACGTCAACAAGGCGACTGCTGGCGAACTCGACGCCGTCAAAGGCATTGGCCCTGCTATCTCTGCAAAAATTGTGGATGCGCGAAAAACTGGCAACTTTAAAGATTGGAATGACTTCATTACTCGAGTCAATGGCATCGGTGAGAAAAGTGCTGCTAACTTGTCCACTAACGGTTTGACCGTTGGCGGAGCCGCTTACAAAGGTGCACCAGCCGCTAAAGCTGACGCAAAAGCAGCTGCACCTGCCGCCGCCGCACCTGCGGCTAAGCCAGAAGCTAAAGCTGATGCAAAAGCTGACAAGAAGGCAAAAGCTGCTGAAGAGAAAAAAGCTAAAGCTGATGCTAAAGAAAAAGCCAAAGCTGACAAAAAAGCAGCCGCTGATGCGAAAGCAAAAGCGAAGGTTGACGCCAAAGATGCCAAAAAAGCAGACACAAAACCAGCAGTCGAAGTTAAAAAGTAACTCTTTCACCCTTCGTAAAAACCCGCTTTACGGCGGGTTTTTTTGCGCCTAGAATTCTCGCGTTTATTCTCACTTGTACACACAGGTACGCATTAATTCACATTAATTCACATTTAATATGCATCGCAAGTTGTTAGCGTTTCTTTTGCCGCTTGCTTTTTCATTAGGTGCTAGCTCGCAAGCTCGTGCGCCCTCTGCACCAGGCTCCGCTGGACGAATAGATGATCCCATGGCTATTACTTCGGTTCGCTTGATGGTCGGTCACCCAACCTACGGTTCTTCTAGGCAGCGTGTTATTTTGGGGCGTGCTCCAGCCGCGATTACGGCAACATTTGTTGCGACAGGTGGTGGTGTGGTGTCGGGGCATTGGGAGTTTGCCATGCCAGCAGATGGTATGCCTACTGCGCTTGATTTAACGCCAACGCCATTACTTTCTAGTACCGCCCGAATGCAGCAACGCCGTTTTCGACAAAAAGAGATGTTTACTTTCTCGCTCTCGCCCGGCGAGCGTTACGTACTAGCTGGGCCAGTCATCAAGCCTAGTGATATGCCTGCTACCGGGCGCTATCACGTGTTATTAAAAATTGATTCGGCTAGTTCCATGAATGGGGCGGTGGCGACGATGCCAAGCAAGATTTCCCCTATCGTTTTAGAGGTTGAGATGCCAAAAGCGGCCGTTATGGCGGCTCCTACATCATCCAGCGCTACTTCAGAAAGCATCAAATAAAAATGAAATATGGACGCCAGCTATGGCTATTAGCTTTTGGGGTCTTGTGTGCGATTGGACTGCATGCCCAAACAACGGGTTGGCTTGGCAGCGCCGAACCTATCAGTGTCGAGCGCGGTGCAAAAGCAACTTGGAAGGTTGCCGCAAGAACGACGACTATTGAAGCGGCTAATTTATTTGTGATCGCTAAAGCCGTGGGGGCCAGTGCGCACATTGACTTGACTCCCGTCATCTCGCTCAAAGATGATTCTTTAGAGTTGGATTTGGCTTTAATTAATGTACCGGCGGGTAAGTATGAAATTGAAATCAGCCACATTGGCCTGGGCGGTGCCATACAAGAGCTGGACCGTACTATTTTGGTGGTGACCGCGCCAAGTGCGGGTGTTGACGGTAAGGCCGCTGCTGACACGAAAATTGAGCCAACAACAAGCAAATTTGAATTTAAACCCAAGCTAGATATTGGTATGCGTGGCCAGCTCTTTGAGCGGCGTAATGCCGATGCGGGTTTGTCGACGCGTTCTAGTTATAAAGATTTGACACTGGAGGGCGGTTTTGAAACGCTGAATTCCGCCGAAGACTGGGAAGTGAAGAGTAGCTTCAGTTTTTCGGGTAATAGCAACGTGAATGAGGCTGTGCAATATGGCAATAAGGGGCAAGAGGCTTCTCGGATTGACTTAACCAATTATCTGGTTGAGGGCGGCTTTGGTTCTACCCGGTTTGGGGTGGGCAATATTAATGTTTCGACCCATCCTTTGCTCGTCCAGGGCATTAGCAATCGTGGCGCATCGTTGGCGGGTAAGCTGCCTATGGGTTTCGATTTGAATGCCTCCATACAAAACGGCGGAGGTGTGCAGGCGGGCATAGATAATATTTTTGGTATTTCCCAGCCCAGCAATATGTTTAAGCAAGTTGGTGTGGGTATCGATTTGGATCAGGATCGTCCCGGTAAAGCTCGTTTTGATTTCACCCGTTTGTCGGCTTCACAGCGTGTCGGTACCTTGGCGTCTGGCGGTGATGCGATTGAAAAAAGTGAAGGGCATGGGCTCCGGTTTTCAGGCCGAGATAACGATGGGCGCGGTCGGCTGGAGTTATCGGTGGCAAGTAGTGTTCAAACCCCCGCAGGCTCACCCACGGTGAACCAAGGCTATGCGTGGACGGCCGAGGTGGGTTATGACCTGCTTAAAGATTGGGTTTGGCGACCTGAACTGCCAGTGAGCTTTAACACCGCGTTACGTATAGAGCACTCATCGCCTGTCTACCGTAGCTTGGGTTCAAGTTTTGGCTCCAACTTTAGACAGCAGGTGGGCTTGTTCAATTTGAAGGTTGGGCCCAGCCAATTGCAGGGTCAGATTGTTCGTCGCTACGACAACGTGGGTGCGGATCATGCCTATTTGCGAAACAAATTGGATTCGTGGTCACTCAACGGTAGCATTCCACTCGATCAGTTTGTCAAAGCATGGCAAGGCAAACAGGAACCGCCAGCAGCAGTGAGTGCCAATGAGACGGACGAGGAGAAAGCAGCGCGTACGAAACTTGCGGAAGAGGCCAATAAGCCCAACCCCTTTTGGCCTGCTTTAACGTATCAGCGCAAGTCAGTTTTGGGTTATGGCGATCTGGCGTTCATTCCGACGGGTTATACGTCTGACGATTTGCCTATGGTGCATGTGCTGGAGCAGGCCATTGGTCTTCGGTGGGCGTTTGAGCGAGCTCAGATTGGTATCAAACGTGCGCGCGTCGAGCAAGATAATCGGCAAGTGGGCCATGAAACTGAAGATGTCACCGACAACAAGTGGGGTTACTCTTTAGATTACAAAGCTAGCGACACTTTAACGCTAGGCGCTAGCCAAGACTTGAGTAATAACCTGCGTTACGTCTCAGGCATTGTGGCCGACCAATTCCAAACCAAAGTCTCGGCCACCTACAACATGACGCCTGATACCACGATCTTGGCCGAAGTGAACCGCACTCTTGCAAGGGATACCACCACAGCGTTGAATAATCTGCGGGGCTATCAGGTGCAATGGACGACCAAGTTCAAAACCCCTGCGTTTGGAATGATGGCTGCCACGCCTGGGCAGTTTTATTTCCGCTACGTAGGATCCAATGGATTTACAGCCAGCTCAACTAGCGCTGCCGTGACGCCGATTACCTATGCCGTTCAGTTTGGCGTGACCCTCTCTATATTTTGATAACTGATATGCGCCCATTGCTACAACTTCTCAAAATATTCAAACTTAAAAGCGTGCTGGCCTTCGGCATGTTGCTGATGACTGGCTCTGCATTTGCTCAACTTAGTTGCCCGCCTGTTTGTGATGTTCCACCAGTTCCAAAGGTGCTCGCTGCGGGGGCGGATACTTTGTCCGTGACGAATCCAAGTGGTGGGGCTGTCAATCTTTTGGCGAACGATACATCTGATGCGGCGGTCATCACTTCGTCACTCCTGTTACCCATGGGGGATCTTGCCATTGGTATTACGAGTGATGCGGGCTTAACCTCTTATTTATCACTTGATGCAACGTCAGGTTATCTAACTGTGACTGGCACTTTGCCGGTTGGTATTTACACGATTAACTATCAAATCTGTCAGACAACCTACCCTAGTAATTGCGTGACAGGGACGTTGACATTGACGGTTGTTAATAAAACAATGACCGCAAACGCCGACTCAGTTGCCTTATCGCCAGTTGCGACCTTGGTAACCGTGCTGACTAATGATTATGTGGGTCCTTCTATATCTGCATCCGTTGATACCGTAACCGTCACAATTGTGAATGATGGCGGCTTGACCGGTTTATCAGTGAGCGCCAGCGGGCAATTGGTCGTGCCAACGCGTACAGCAAGCACATATGCACCGACCTACAAAATTTGTGAGGTGATCAATCCTACCAATTGCTCGGCAACCGTTACCGTCACCATTACGGCGCTGGCAGGCCCGATTGCGGTGGCTGATGTCGCAACTATCTCAGCTGCGGGGGGCATAGTTGATTATTTGGCAAATGATACCTTTAATGGTTCGCCTGCCAGTATTAGCCTTGTAACTACCCAAGGCGGCAGTCCGTTACCAGCAGGGGTGACTCAAAATGCGGCTGGGCAACTGGTCTTCCCCGCTGGTGGGACTCCTGGAGTCTATGCAGGTAGTTATCGAATTTGTGAAATAGCGGCAATAACTAACTGCTCGGCTTATGTTGCAGTCAATATTACGATTCTTGCGGTTCCTGTCGCTGCTGCTGATGCGGCTAGTTTGACAACGGCAGGCGGCACAGTCAACATTCTTGCCAATGATACTTATAACGGAGTTGCTGCGGTTAGCAGCTCCGTGATGCCAGTTTTTATAGCCTCAACATATGGCGCAATTGCGACGAATCCGTCAGGTCAGCTTGTGATAGGTGTAGGTGCCGTTGGTAACTATACCGTGACCTATGCGCTCTGCACGGTTGCGCTGATGACGAATTGCTCCACCCCTGTCAATGTGGCATTGACGATCACTGCGGCATCAGCCGTGCTTGTGACGACCGCCGATGTGGCGAGCGTAGCCGCTGGGGGCGTAGTCAATGTGCTTTCAAACGACACATTCAATGGCGCTGCAGCCACGGCCAGCAATGTCGCCCCATCCTTTACAACGACTCCTGCGACTGGCTTTAGTTTTAACGCTTCAGGTCAGCTAGTGGTTGCGTCATCGGTTGCTGTGGGCAGTTACAGCGTTTCGTATCGCATTTGCGAACTGGTCAATTTAACCAATTGTTCGTCACTCTCAACTTCTTACATCACCGTGACTGCGCCTGCTGCTGTCCTGGTGGCAGTTGCAGATGCAGCCACGATTGCACCTATTGCGACAACCGTTACTGTGCTCACCAACGACACCGTCAATGGCGCAGCAGCAACGACTACCAATGCGGCGGTCACTATCGTTAGCGACGGCGGGTTGACCGGACTCTCAGTCAACACAAGCGGTCAATTGGTGGTTCCCGCTAGAGCGCCCAGCACCTCGAGCGCACCGACTTACAAAATTTGCGAAATTGGTAACTTGACCAATTGCTCAGCAGCCGTCACGGTGACCTTGACGACATTAGCTGGCCCCGTTGCTGTGGCAGATACTGGCAGTTTGGTTGTTGGCGCTGGCGGCACGTTCAATCTTTTGGCAAACGACACATTCAATGGTGCGCAGGCAACATCCAGCAATGTGTCGGCAGGTCTTGTCAGCCCAGTTACTGGCTTTAGCCTTGGAACCAATGGCCAATTGGCTGTCGCCACCACGGTGGCTGTTGGCTCGTATCCCGTGGCCTATAAAATTTGCGATCTTGCCGCCCCAACCAGCTGCTCTGGTAACGTCAATGCCACCGTGACGGTAACTGCTGCCGTTGTTGCTGGCGCTGGGCTGGTTGCCGCAGACGATGGCATCACGATGCCTTTAGCGGGTGGATCGCTGAATGTATTGACCAACGATAAATACAATTCGACAGCAATCACGGCAAGCATGGTTGCCATTACCTTGACCTCTAACGGCGGTGCTTCTGGCGCCACACTGAGTGCTGCAGGTGATTTATATATTTCGATTGGATTGGCACCAGGATCCTATTTGCTGACCTATAAGATATGTTTAATCAGCTCGCCCACGACCTGCTCTTCTGCTAAGGTCAGTATCATCATTTCTGCTTCGGTGACCTCAGCTGTGCGCAAAGCGCCTTCTGTTAGTGGAGCGACAAGCTCAACATCACTCATTATTACGACAGGTCAATCCCCCATTAGCTTTGGAACAGGTGGGCCAACGGTCGCAGGCTCTATTAACGATGCGCTGGTGTTCTCAGGTGTTCGGGCTAGCTTTGGCGAGAACGTTGGCGGTTTGACCTTCTTGAATCTACGTGCTTCGCAAGATATTCCCAAATTTAATGCACTGCTGTTCTACAGTGGTTCGGGTCAATTGAAGGCGCGTTGGGAGGTCATTCAGCCGGGTGATCCCGACCCCAATGAATTAGATTTGGTGCCTGAAGACGGCTTGACGCTTGCACAAAAAGTGCAGCGCCATACCTATACCTTGATTGATCGCTCCACGGGCTATCTTGCCCCTATGGGCAGCTATCAGTTGATAGGACCTGATCCAAGTCGCTTGCCTAAATCGCGTTTAGGCACATACCGTATTTTGCTTCGCCTAGAGGCAATGGGAAGCGGCACCTCGGGCGCGTTTTATATTCCATTTATCACTTACCGAATTCAAAGTGATCCCATTGTTGAAACGCCCGTTGCTTCTAACGCGACCTCCGATGGGACAGCGTCAACCTCGCAAGTGAAATCACGTTTTACAGCTAATACCAATGTGGCAGACTTCTCCAAAATAGGTGAATTAGATGTGGGGGCGTCTATATCAGAGGGCGGGGGTATCAAGATTGGTAGTTTTGAGAAAAAAGTACCTCTTGTCGGCTTTGAATCGATCAACACCAAGCAACCTAAGGCGGGACAGCAAATTGCAGGTAGCGCACCTTTAAAGTT
Organism: Comamonadaceae bacterium; assembly: GCA_947445115.1. Lineage (GTDB taxonomy): Bacteria > Pseudomonadota > Gammaproteobacteria > Burkholderiales > Burkholderiaceae_C > JASGCK01. The sequence continues at coordinate 25,990 of CANFCG010000022.1, forward strand.
AGAGTGGGATGAGGCGAAAGCGGCGACAGTTGATTTTTGGCATTTAGAGATCCGAAATGATGCCGGTGGCGATTTATTAACCGTGGCCCGAGTGGTTAAAAAAACGGATTATGTGTTAGCGCGCCCATTGGCGAGTCAGCTTCCGCGTGACAAAACGCTGCGCTGGCGTGTGCAAGGTGTGGACAAAGAGGGGCATGTCACGGCGACTAGTGCGTGGTTATTTTTTACGGTCACCAACTAAATTTTTCTACCTTGGAGAGTCATGATGCGCAGAGCTTATTTATTAGGACTGGCGATCTTCTTGCAAGCGTGCTGGGCTAGTGCCCAAGGCCTGCCGCCTTCTGCGCCTGGCTCAGCGGGGCGGATGGATGATCCATTCGAGATTACGCTCATTCGCGTTGTATCTGGTCATCCAGAGTACGGCACGGCACGCCAACGCATTACCCTGGGGCGTACTCCAACCCCGATTTCTGCCACCTTTATTGCCAAAGGGTCGGGTCAAGTCAGCGGTCATTGGGAGCTAGCAACGCCTAGCGACGGTGCACCGAATGCGATTGATTTAACCCCCACGCCTTTGCTGACGGCATCGGCACGATTTTCTCAGCGCCGATTCCTGCAGTTGGGTACGTTTTCATTTTCACTCTCTCCGGGAGAGCGTCACGTGATGCAAGGCCCTGTGATGGATGCGCAAAGCTTGTCGCAAATAGGGCGTTACCACGTGCTGCTGCGCTTGGATTCGGTTATTTCCATGAACTCAACCGCGCCTGTGCTGCCTGCGCAAATTGCACCTGTTGTTTTAGAGGTTGACAGTCAGTAAAAAGAAAGCGCAACATTAATAATCAAAAAGAATTACTGGCTAAGGGTAAATGCCGGTATATTTTATCGTATTTTTGCGAATTTTTGTAAAGAATTGATGGAAAATTAAACGTCAAAAATTACATTCTTCAATTTTTTTATAAAGGATCATCATGAAACATAATCTCAAAATCGTGCTGTTCGGTGCGCTCCTTGGGGCCTCAAGTCTTGCACTGGCGCAAACTGCTGCGCCAGATGTCGCCGCGTTAGCCGCATGTCACCAAGACCTTGCCAAGGATTTGACGAAGTTCAAGACGGACGTTGCTTCAGCTAAGAAAGAGCACTCTGTATCGCCAATGGCGCTCAAGCGTTTACAAATGCGCGAAGCCAATATTACCAATCACGAAGCCCGCTTAAAGCACGAAACGCTGGCAAATTGCCAGGCTGAGCGAAAAGCTTTAGAGGCCAACGATGCATTGCTGCTGCGTGACGTGGCTTTTGGCCAGTGCCATAAAGCAGTTCGTGCCGATATTCTGAAATTTAGAGCGGACTTAGGCACTGCGAGAAAAGAGCACGCATTAACGGCGCCCGCTATGCATCGAATTTCTCTGCGCGAGAAGGCAATTTTGGATCATGAAGCTAATTTGGCAAAGCATGAAACACTGGCTAACTGCAAAGCCGAGGACAAAGCGCTTAAAGCGACAGATGCACTTTTACTGCGTGATATTGCATTCGGTAAATGCCATTACGGAGCGACTTTGGCCCACGCCAAAATCAGTAAAGATATTCAGGCTGGCTTAGCAAATAAATCATTGACGCCAGTCAAAATGTTTGAAGTGAAGAAAGCAGAGGCTGAAATCAAAAAGCATGAGAGCGCATTGAATAAGAAGGAAACTTTGGCTCAATGCGAGGAGTTCAAAGGCCAATTGGTGGCACTAGAAAAGACAGTTGCACCACATCTGAAATAATTTTTTAACTTAAAGGAAATGTCATGAGAACGAAGCTTAAATTACTGTTGTTGGCTGTGACTCTTGGTTTGACCAGTGTCACTTTTGCTGCCGATGATCCAAAAGTGCTAGAGGCTGAGCACAAGCTCTTAGAAGCTGAGCACAAAGCCGCCGAGGCAGATCATCACGCCGCATTTAAAGCGGGCAAGATTGATCATGCAGTACTTCACGAACACAAAGCACGTGAGGCAGCTCTCAATTCACATAAAGGCAAAAAATATAAAACACTTGCCGAAGTTAAAGCTGCTCGTGAAGACATTAAAAAGCATCACGCACACGTGAAGCACCATGTATCAACATCTAAGGGCCTTTGCCACAACGATGTGCATGTGGCGGCTAAAGCGTTAGGTGATGACCATGCGGCGCACCACGATATCATTGCAGCACATCCAGAGCATGCGGCAGCTCACAAGGCAGCTCGTGAAAAGCACGCTGTCCGCCTCGCGCACTTGAATAAGGGCGGTCACACGCATGAAGAGTGCGAAAAAATCCACGCTGGTGTTAAAGAGTCGCACAAAAATCACCAGGTCCGTCATGGTCATGGCAAGACGTTCGCTGCAATTAAAAAACCAGCTTAATTTTTAATAACCGACTAACCCTAAACGATCGCCTTCAAAACGCGGTCGTTTTTTTTATGAATTTTTAACCACTAACCAAGGAGCATTTCATGAAACCGTTTTTAAAAATCATTGCTGCTGTAGCAATTAGTGCAGTCAGCTTCGCCATGGCGGCTAATCCTGCCAAGGACTCGGGTGGCAAAAAAGGCTGGCAAAATTTTTGTACGGCTTTCAAAAAAACTTGCAATGGTTTTAGCCACCAAGGCGGTGCGGAATACACCGAAGGCAATGTCGGCACAGATAAGCATAATTGCAAATGCTTGATCAATACGTTTCAAAAAGATGCGCTGCACGACTTTAATAAAAATGTTTGCGAAGCGCATGGCCTTAAGCACAGCGAAGTGATTAGTGGTTTGTCGATGCAAATGAAGGCGCAAGGCGGTGGATCATCGACTTGTTACGTGAATCACTAAGCGCAGCTTAAATCTTTCACTCGAAACCGCTTGGGGTTAAACCTAAGCGGTTTTTTTATTGATAATTGACGTATGATTTTTTTGCTCTCTCCTGCCAAATCTCTTGATTACGAAACACCTGTGCCACCTGATTTGCCTAGTCACAAGCCTTTATTCATGAGGCCTGCAGGTCAATTAATTGAGATTTTGAAGGCTAAAACAGCCGCTCAAATCTCCAGCTTGATGGATTTGAGCGACAAGCTGGCGGCGCTGAATGTGGCTCGCTATCAAGCTTGGAGGCCAACCGCGACTGCTAAAAACGCCAAGCAAGCGATTTTGGCTTTTGATGGCGATGTGTACGACGGCTTAAATGCCAAGAATTTGAGCGCCGAGCAGTTGGCGTGGGCCGATGGGTCAATTTGCATTTTGAGCGGCCTTTACGGCGCATTGCGCCCCTTAGATCTGCTTCAGCCGTACCGATTGGAGATGGGTACAGCTCTGCCAAACGCGAATGGCAAGAATTTGTATGAGTTTTGGGGTGATACGGTTTCAAATCACATCAACAAACTGCAAAAGGCTGACAAAGAACCCGTGGTCATCAACTTGGCATCGCAAGAGTATTCCAAAGTGGTGCGTAAAAAGGTTCTGAAAGCACGAGTGATTGAGTGTATCTTTGAAGAACATAAAAACGGCGTATATAAGGTGATCAGTTTCATGGCTAAGCGCGCACGGGGTAGGATGGCTCGCTTTGCGATTGAGCAGCAAATCGATGAGTCGGAAAAGCTGAAAGATTTCAAAGCCGACGGTTATGCTTTTGCCAAAGCCGCCTCTAGCGGGGATCGCTGGGTGTTTAGAAGAAAGTTAGCATCATGACGCATCCGCTAGATCTCTCGCAAGCCCCATTAGGTAAGGCTTCTAGCTATATCGATCAATATGACGTATCGCTGCTATTTCCCATTCCAAGAGCGGGTAAACGGACTGAAATTGGCCTTGGCGATTCAGCAACCATTCCATTTTTTGGTGCTGATATGTGGACGGCCTACGAGGTTTCGTGGTTGAACGCTCGCGGCAAGCCGCAAGTGGCACTGGCGCATATCACCGTACCGTGCGAGAGCCCAAACATCATTGAGAGCAAATCGTTTAAGCTTTATTTAAATAGCTTGAACGGCAGCGTGCTTGCTGATTTTGAGGCTGTCACTGCCATCATGAGGCAAGATTTAAGTGCGGCGGTGGGTGCGAATGTGGGTGTGCGCTTGCTTAAGCCAGAGTCGTTTGATGCGCAGGCGATCCATGAGTTGGATGGCTTGAACTTGGATAGGCTTGATATTGATTGCACGAGCTACACACCAGCGCCCGAGCTTTTGAAGTTAGAAGCAGAGGAGATTCCAGTCTCCGAAGTGCTAGTCAGCCATTTACTCAAAAGCAATTGCTTGGTGACAGGGCAGCCCGATTGGGCATCGGTGCAAATGAGTTATTCAGGACGCGCTATTAACCAAGAAGGCTTATTGCAATATTTAGTGAGTTTTCGCAACCACAACGAATTTCACGAGCAATGCGTCGAGCGTATTTTTATGGATATTTGGACGCGTTGCAAACCTAGTCGCTTGTCCGTTTATGCTCGTTATACAAGGCGCGGCGGGTTAGATATCAACCCGTACCGCACCAGTCACCCAGCGGCGCTGCCAGCGAATATTCGGACAGCTCGGCAGTAGCGCGGCTTAAGAGATCAGCTCATTCACGCCGTAAAGCGTGGCGAGTTGCGTGAGCTTGGTAGGGGCATTGTGAATGCTAAGTGCCAGACCCTCGGACGCGGCGCTGCGGCGCAAGTCGAGTAATAAAGCCAATAGCGAAGAGTCAAAAACATCAATGCCTGCCAAGTCAATTTGGTATTGATTTGCACGAGCCTCTGCTCGCCAAGCCACACTGGATGAGGCTTGCGAGTGATTGATGTTTTTAGGAAAAAGTAGCATTATTTTTTAGCGTTTTTATTCTTTTCAGCTAGCGATTTGATGAGTCCATCCACGCCAGAGGTGTTGATTTCTTGTGCAAACTGACCGCGATAAGTCTCGACCAACCACACGCCAAGTATGTTCATATCGTAAATTTTCCAAGCTGTGCCGCTGGCATCCGTAATTTTTCCAACGCGGTAGTCCAGCTGGATAGGCTCACCTTTGCCTCGCACTTCGGAGCGCACGATGACGGCTATATCTTCAGGTGCTGCACGCAGTGGCTTGACCACTACGGTTTGATCTTTGATTTCTTTGACTGCACCAGCATAGGTACGCACTAACAGCAGTTTGAATTCGTCTTGCAGACGCTTTTGTTGCTCGGGTGTGGCGCTGCGCCATGCAGGACCCACCGACGAGGCGGTCATACGCTGAAAATTAACAAAAGGAATGATCTTCGTGTCAACGAGAGAAGCCACTTTGGCAATATCGCCAGAGGCCAATGTTTTATCGGCTTTGACGGCTTCTGTGATGTCGGTAGCTAAGCGCTTCACTAGTGCATCGGGCGCTTCTGGCGCAGTTTGTGCGAAGCTGAATGCCGCGAAAAGGGAGGCAAAAAATATTAAAAATACAACTGAAAAAATACGCTTGATATTCATGAAAAAATCCTTGGTTTTGTCTTAACGCAAACTGGGCTAAAAAGTAGACAATTATTTAAAAATGCCAGATGGTAAGGTGATGGGAATGGGGGGTAATTTGGGAATGGCTTGACCAGGCATTGGCTTGGCAGGGTCTTCAGCGGAGTAATCAATGTCGTCTTCGCTAGATGATTTTTGAGGACTAATTTGATTGAGCCTGCGCTTTAAGTAAACATCGCGAATAAAACTGTATTTATCCAGTGCAATTTCGTCCACTGCATCAGTAGCGCCAAGCAATTGCGTTCTGATATCCACGATGCGGGTGACGGTCAGCACGTTGCGCGTGGCGTTGTCCGAGACGCGGTTGACGGGATCATGGTACGTAGCGGTAACAGTGCCTACGCCATCGCGAACACTAGATGGACCAAGAAGCGGCAACATGACATAAGGGCCGCTCGGCACGCCCCATTTGCCAAATGTTTGCCCTAAATCTGCTTTGGGGGGCTGAATTCCCGCTTCGGAGGCAAGATCGAGAATCCCGCCCAATCCAAAAATAGTGTTCAGACCCAGGCGAGCCACTGTTTGCCCAGCATAGCTGAACTCAAATTGCAGAACCTGATTGACCAGCGACCACACATCGCCCAAGTTGCTAAAAAAGTTGCTCACACCCGTACGAATCGGTGACGGTACGACAGCCTTATAGCCATTTGCCATAGGTTTGAGAACCGCAGCATCCACGGCATCATTGAACTTATAGATGCTGCGGTTCATGGGCTCGAGCGGATCGGCTGGATTGGCGTTTGGACCTGTTGCACAGCCTGCAAAACAGGCCAGAAAAAATGCCGCCAATATAAGATGAAGCACTCGAATCATCATTTAGTTGTTTTTTCGGCTGGTTTGTCGGCAGCAGGCTTGTCGGCATTATCAGCCGCCTTGCTGTACAAGAATTTGCTAATCAAGTCCTCTAAAACCACAGCCGATTGCGTGGCACTAATTACGTCCCCATTCGCTAAGTTTTTATCATCAGCACCAGCAGCAATGCCAATATATTGCTCGCCCAAGAGGCCGCTGGTCAAAATTTTGAGTGAGCTGTCTTTGGGGAAAGCAAATTTGTTTTGCATCGACATGGTGACACGTGCTTGAAAGCTTTTGTCGTCAAAGCTGATGGACTCAATGCGTCCAACTACAACGCCCGCGCTCTTCACGGCAGCTTTAGGCTTGAGACCACCAATATTGTCAAACTTGGCGGTGACTTTGTAGTTGGAGTCAAAGCTGAGGCTCAATAAATTCGCCGATTGCAGCGCGAGAAATAAAATCGCGGCAAAACCAATGATTACAAAGAGTCCAACCCAAATGTCATTTTTAGAACGTGTCATTTTTCACTCCGAATTTCTTTATTTTTCAAGCTTCTTCAAATACTAAACATCAGTGCGGTCAAGATGAAATCGAGTCCCAGCACAGCCAGCGATCCCATCACCACGGTACGTGTGGTGGCGCGTGATACGCCCTCTGGTGTGGGTTCAGCCAGATAGCCTTGCAATAGCGCTACAAAAGTCACAGTTACGCCAAACACCACACTTTTAACCACACCATTGCCCACGTCGTGCCACCAATCGACACCGCCTTGCATTTGGCTCCAAAACGAGCCTGCATCAATGCCGATCATGAGCACACCCACTGCCCAACCGCCAATGATGCCGACGGCACTAAAAACGGCCGCTAGCATGGGCATGGCAATCACGCCACCCCAAAAGCGTGGCGCAAGAATTCGTTTAATCGGGTCTACTGCCATCATTTCCATGGCTGATAACTGCTCACCCGCTTTCATCAAGCCAATCTCAGCCGTGAGCGATGTGCCTGCGCGGCCTGCAAACAAAAGTGCCGTGACCACGGGGCCAAGCTCGCGCACAAGACTGAGCGCAACAAGTAAGCCCAGCGCGTCGGCAGAGCCATAACGCTGCAAAGTGTAGTAGCCCTGAAGCGCCAGCACAAAGCCCACGAACAAGCCCGAAATCGCAATGATGGAAAGGGAGTAATTGCCAAGAAAATGCACTTGATCGCGCACTAAGCCAAAGCGTTTGAGGCAGGCGCCGCCGTAGGCGAATAACTTGGTGAACAGTGCTGCACCATAGCCAATTTCCGCAAGTTTGCCGCGTACCGCGTAGCCGATATCGGCAATGAAGTTGCTCATGCGGCTCATCATGCAGCCTCCGTTTGGGCGGCGAAATCCTCCGCCACCGTTTTAGCAGGATAGTGAAAACGCACGGGACCGTCTGGTAGGGCGTTGACAAATTGATGTACCAAAGGATCGGTACTGCTGCGAACCATATCTGGCGTGCCCTGCGCGGCGATTTTGCCATTTGCAAGTACGATGACTTGGTCGGCAATTTGGAATGTTTCCTCTAAATCGTGCGAGACGATGACACTGGTAATGCCAAGCGAATCGTTCAAAGTGCGAATCAACCTTGCCGCCGTACCTAGCGAGATGGGATCTAGTCCCGCAAACGGCTCGTCGTACATGATGAGGTCAGGGTCTAAAGCAATCGCTCTGGCCAGTGCCACGCGGCGTGCCATCCCGCCAGAAATTTCTGAGGGCATCAAATCCCGCGCACCGCGCAGACCCACGGCGTTGAGCTTCATCAACACGATATCGCGAATCATGGCCTCAGATAGTGCCGTGTGCTCACGCAGTGGAAACGCCACGTTGTCGAACACGGTGGAATCGGTGAACAGAGCGCCAAACTGAAACAACATCCCCATGCGGCGACGCATGGCGTAGAGCGCGTCTTGCTTCATCAGGCCCACATCCGCGCCATCAAACATGACTTGCCCGCTATTGGCTTGGTATTGCCCGGCAATGAGCCTCAGCACGGTGGTTTTACCGCCGCCCGACGCGCCCATGATGGCGGTGACTTTACCTCTAGGAATGGACAGCGTGATATTGTCCAAAATCAATCGATCACTGCGAGCCGCAGGGTACGAAAAGGTGACGTTTTGGCAGGTGACTAGGTTGTCGATCATAGGACCGCTATTTTGCCTTATAGTTTGATCCTTTTTTAAAGGAAACATCATGCGTCATAAAAATGCTTTGTTCATTGCTCTCGTTTCATCTGCACTCATTGCGCCAGCGATAGCCCTAGCGCAAGCGAGTACGTTTGGTTCGGTTGAATCTGTCAACAACCAATGGGCGGCGTACAAAAAGGGATATCAGCAAATGTCAGATAACTTTGCTCATTGTGCGCCCGCCATTCAAAATGGAACGACGTGGGCGGTGGGTACGGGCTCCATTTTGCAAAAATTCAGTGCAATTACTGCCAAGAATTGCGATAGCGTTCCTGCGGCTAGCAAAGCCAAGTGCATGGCTTGGGTCGCTAATGCTGAAAAAGTGCGTGCAGCCGCTAAGCCTTGCTTAGATGGCATCGCAGCTATTACAAAAGATCAAGCCGCCATTGCGGGTGAAGTGAAATATATGGGCGAAGCCAAAGTCGAGAAAGAGGTGGAGGTGCCAAAACTTAAAAGTGGCGCTATTTTGCTTAGCTCGTTGATTAAGATGACGGATCGCTTGGCAGCAGATGACAAAACAACCTACAAAGATAATTTGTGCGGGAGCTCCAGCGCTGATACAAAGGCGAGGGTGGATGCCAAAATTAAGGATATCTGCGAACCCATGGCCAAAAATGCTTTGGTCATGAATTCAACATTGGCCTATTAACGCGGCAAGTCGGTCGCGCCCATCAAAAACTCATCCACCGCCCGAGCCGCTTGGCGGCCTTCGCGGATGGCCCAGACCACCAAACTTTGACCTCGGCGCATATCGCCCGCAGCGAACACGCCGATAACATTGGTTTTGTAGCCATCTTCCAACTCGGTCGAGGCGCGTGCGTTACCGCGTGCGTCTTTGTTTACCCCAAAGGCTTCCAGCACAGTCGCGACTGGATTTGCAAATCCCATCGCCAGTAGCACTAAGTCGGCCTTGTAGGCTTGTTCCGAGCCTGCTACTTCAACCATCTTGCCATCCTTCAGCTCGATGCGGACGGTGGTTAGCTCAGTCACTTTGCCGTCTTTACCATTGAATGATTTGGTGGAAATCGCAAATTCACGTCCCAGCATGCCTTTTTCGCTACCTTCGTCGTGGCTAGAGCTGGTGCGCAGTTTGAGCGGCCAGTATGGCCACGTCATCGGGCGGTTTTCTTCTTCTGGAGGTTGCGGCATCACTTCAAATTGCGTGACCGATTTCGCGCCGTGGCGAATGCTCGTTCCAACGCAGTCGCTGCCCGTATCGCCGCCGCCAATCACGACGACGTGCTTGCCATCTGCACGCAGTTGGTCTTTGAGTTTGTCACCTGCATTAACCTTGTTTTGCAGCGGTAAAAATTCCATGGCGAAGTGAATGCCAGCGTTCTCGCGCCCAGGCACGGGCAGGTCACGCGATTGCTCGGAGCCGCCTGTCAGCA
>CANFCG010000023.1 GCA_947445115.1 Comamonadaceae bacterium
CAATTTTGACGCGCAACGCACCAATGGCATCGTTGACGATCTTTTCTTTGTCTGCACCAAAGAAAATAATGTCGCCGTTTTTAGCGCCTGTGCGAGCCATGATTTCAGCAATAGCTTTGTCATGAATGTTTTTAACAATCGGCGATTGAAGACCATCGCGACCAGTCGTCACATCATTGACCTTAATCCAAGCCAAGCCTTTAGCGCCGTAAATTTTGACGAACTCGGTGTAGGCATCAATCTCGGAACGCGGCATTTCTGCACCGCCTGGCACGCATAGCGCGACCACTCGCCCACCCTTCATGGTGGCTGGTGCGGAGAACACTTTGAAGTCCACATCCCCCATCACATCTGTGAGTTCAGCAAACTGCATCTTGATGCGCAAATCGGGCTTATCAGATCCGTACAAATGCATCGCGTCGGCATAGGTCATCACTGGGAAAGCAGCACCATTGCCAAGATTGACGTTGATGGCTTTTTGGAACACTTCAACCATCATGCCCTCGAACATATCGCGAATTTCTTGCTCGGTGAGGAAGCTGGTCTCAATATCTATCTGCGTGAATTCTGGCTGGCGGTCAGCACGTAAGTCTTCGTCACGGAAGCATTTAACAATTTGGTAATAACGGTCATAGCCCGCCACCATCAAGAGCTGCTTGAACAACTGAGGTGACTGCGGCAAAGCGAAGAACTGCCCTTCTTGCACGCGGCTTGGCACGAGGTAATCGCGCGCGCCTTCAGGCGTAGATTTAGTCAGCATCGGGGTTTCGATGTCCACAAAACCCAGTGCATCCAAGTAGTTACGCACAATCATCGTGACCTTGTAACGCAACATCATGTTGCGCTGCATAGCAGGGCGGCGCAGGTCTAACACGCGGTGCGTGAGCCGCGTGGTCTCGGACAAATTGTCGTCATCTAACAAGAATGGTGGGGTCACGGATGCATTCAAAATTTTGAGCTCGTGGCACAAGATTTCTATGCCGCCGCTCTTCAAATCCTTATTCACTGTGCCGTCAGGACGTGCACGCACGATGCCGGTCATCTGGATACAAAACTCGTTGCGCAGCACTTCAGCAACTTTAAACATCTCGGCGCGATCTGGATCGCAGACCACTTGCACATAGCCTTCGCGATCGCGCAGGTCAACAAAGATCACGCCGCCATGGTCGCGGCGGCGGTTCACCCAGCCGCACAGCGTGACAGATTGACCAATAAACGCCTCGTCAACCAAGCCGCAATAAGAAGTACGCATGGATGTTTGCATTGGGGTTTTCATTTTTATCAAGTTCCTAATTTCAAAATTTTATTTGCCTGCTGGCGCGTTGGCGGGAGCAACAACTCCCATGGAGACCACGTATTTCAAGGCTTCGTCCACACTCATCGACAACTCTTGGCACTCTGATTTTTTAAACATCATCATGTAGCCACCCGTTGGATTAGGCGTTGTGGGGATGTACACGCTCAAAAATTCCTCAATGATGCCGTGCTGCAAAACTTGCAAAACATCGCCACTTGGCACACCCGTGACAAAGCCAATGGTCCAAGTGCCCGCACGCGGCCATTCCACCAAAACGGCTTTGCGAAACGCATTGCCGTTTTCTGAAAATAGCGTGTCAGAAACCTGTTTAACGCTTGAATAGATCGAGCGTACGACGGGAATACGACCCAATAAGGCATCCCACCAGCCAATCAATTGCTTGCCTAAAAAATTGCTCACCGTCGCGCCAACAAAAAGAAGCACGGCCAACGTCAAAATAACACCGAAGCCCGGAATATGCACCGGCAATAAAACATCAGGCTGCCAAGCTTTGGGCAGCAGCAGCAGCGATTTATCAAGCGAGCTAATGGCCCACTCCAATAGCCAAATCGTGATGCCCAAGGGCACTAGAACGAGTAGACCTGCAAAAAACCATTTGCGCAGATTGGCCATCATGTGGAAGCTCCAGAAGTTGACGTAGAGGGCGACGGCGATGCTACGGGTGTTGGCGCAGGGGCACTGGCTGCCGCGCCAGATGAATCGGCGCTTGCAGGCGAGGCCACCTCGGAAGCCTTATCTGTAGGTATCTGCGGAGCTATGGCTGTGGATGCAGGCTTTTGACCCTCGCGGAAATCGGTCACATACCAGCCCGAGCCCTTGAGTTGAAACCCCGCAGCCGTGACTTGTTTTTCGAGTGCGTCATTGCCGCAAGCGGGACAAAGTGTGAGGGCTGGGTCAGAAATTTTGCGCAAAATGTCTTTCGACACACCGCAGTAGGAGCATTTGTAAGCGTAAATAGGCATAGCTTTTGATTATCCCACGCGGCAAGCACCCGCCAGGGCTTGAAACAGCGAAAATTGCCTGCAAGTCTAGCAATCTACTCCAGCTCCCTCTTTGAAAGATTTTATGGTTCCCCACCTCATTACTGCTTTAACTGGCCCAACTAACGAGCTAGAACAAAAAATCTTAGACAGCTTGCCTGCCATTGAGCGCTGGTTTCGGATGCAGTGGCTGGAGCACACCCCGCCGTTTTACACCTCGGTCGATCTGCGCAATGCGGGGTTCAAGCTGGCCCCCGTGGACACCAACCTATACCCCGGCGGCTGGAATAACCTAACACCCGAGATGCTGCCGCTTGCAGTGCAGGCCGCTCAGTCTGCCATCGAAAAAATCTGCCCCGAAGCTAAAAACCTGCTCCTCATCCCCGAGAACCATACACGGAACACGTTTTATTTGACCAATGTGGCGCGGTTAAAGAAGATTTTTCAGCAAGCCGGGTTGAATGTGCGCCTTGGCACGATCAATCCCGAAATCACGGAACCCACAACTTTTGATCTCCCCACAGGCGAGCACGTCACCTTAGAGCCTGTCGTTCGCACCAAAAATCGCCTCGGCCTCAAAGACTTCGACCCTTGCACGATTTTGCTCAATAACGATTTAAGTGCGGGTACGCCAGGCATTTTTCAAAACTTGCATGAACAGCACCTCTTACCACCGCTGCATGCAGGTTGGTATATGCGAAGGAAATCCACCCATTTTGCGGCCTATGACAAAGTAGCCCACTCTTTTGCAAGCCTTATCGGCATTGATCCGTGGCTGATTAACCCGTATTTTTCACACTGTGGAAGTGTCAACTTTGCAGCAGGTACAGGCATGGATTGTTTAACGGGCGAAGTGGATAAATTGCTCAAAAAAATCCAAGCCAAATACGATCAATACGGCATTACCGAGAAGCCCTTTGTCATTGTGAAAGCCGACAACGGCACCTACGGCATGGGCATCATGACCGTTCGCAGCGTGAAAGACTTAGAGGTCATCAACCGCAAAACAAAAAACAAAATGAGCGTGGTTAAAGACGGCCAAACGGTGTCTGAGGTCATCATCCAAGAAGGTGTGCAGACGATGGAGCGCGTGAACGAGGCGATGGCCGAGCCAGTGGTGTACATGCTGGATCGCTACGTGGTGGGCGGTTTTTACCGTATTCATGCCGAGCGCGGGATTGACGAGAACTTAAACGCCCCTGGCGCAAGCTTTGTACCGCTGGCCTTTGCCAACGCCACCAACACGCCAGAACTAGGCGAAAAAGTCGGCTGCAGTGCGCCGAATCGGTTTTACATGTACGGTGTGATTGCTAGGCTGGCGATGCTGGCCGCCAGCTATGAATTGGAAGCCACGGATCCCATAGCGGACGCTGCTGATACGCTTTAAATGCTAAGTGCACTCGCCCTTTGTTTAGAGCTTGCGCATCCTCTGCCCAGCGTGCCAGACAAGCTGTGCAGCAGTGTCAAGCTAGAGGCATCCAGTGCCACATCGGTCAAAGGGCATGCCATTTTGCAGCGAGATGTCAGCGCAGCATCCGAGCAAGCGCCTAAGCGCCGCGTACTCGTTCTGGGCGGCATTCACGGCGACGAGCTTTCATCCAGCTCGCTGGTTTTTCATTGGATTGAACACGCCGAGGCCATGCCAGCGGACACGTACTGGCGATTCATACCCACACTTAATCCCGATGGCATGCTCGCCAAGCGTCCACAACGAACGAATGCCAACGGCGTCGATTTAAACCGCAACTTCCCCACGCCGAATTGGCAGCGTGATGCCGTGAGTTACTGGACAATAAAAACCAAACGCGACCCACGTCGCTTCCCAGGCAACAAGCCTCTGTCTGAGCCAGAGTCGAGATACCTGCACGCGCAAATTGACAGCTTCAAGCCCGACATCATCATCAGCATCCATGCACCGTTTGGCGTGCTAGATTTCGATGGCCCTTCCGTTCCGCCCGAAAAATTAGGCCGACTGTACTTAGACCAAGTAGGCATCTACCCCGGCAGCTTGGGTAACTACGGCGGCAAAACGCTGGGAATTCCCGTTATCACCGTCGAGCTACCGAATGCCACCAAAGCACCGTCTAGCATAGAGATGCGCCAGATGTGGCTGGATTTAGTGCGTTGGATGAGTGCCCACCCAGCGCAAACTTCAGCGCATTAGCTTACGACAGCAGCGCGTTCACACGTTTGACGTAGGCAGCAGGGTCAGCAGGCATACCACCTTCGGCCAGCATGGCTTGATCAAACAAGATGTGCGCGAGGTCATTGAAATTGACCGAACCCTCAAGCTTTTTAACCAACGCGTGTTCTGTGTTGATCTCCAAAATTGGCTTGCTCTCGGGAGCAGCCTGACCCGCTTGTTTGAGCATACGGGCCATTTGTGTGCTCATGCCGTTGTCCGTCACGACCAAGCAAGCAGGGGAGTCCACCAAACGTGTCGTCACACGCACATCTTCGGCTTTGTCCTTGAGCGCTTCTTTAAGCTTTGCAAGCAAGGGCTTGGCAGATTCCGCGGCCTCTTCCGCCGCCTTCTTCTCTGCGTCGTCTTGCAGTTTGCCTAAATCAAACGCGCCTTTGGCCACGCTTTGCAGCGTCGTGCCGTCAAACTCATTTAAGAAGCCCAGCGCCCATTCATCCACACGATCGGACATCAACAGAACCTCGATGCCCTTCTTTTTAAACACTTCGAGCTGCGGGCTATTCTTAGCCGCCGCCAATGTTTCAGCGGTAATGTAGTAGATGGCCTCTTGTCCCTCTTTCATACGAGCTTTGTAGTCCGCAAAGCCCACGGTCACGGCGTCCGTGGTGCTGGACGCAAAGCGCAAGAGCTTGGCGATTTTGTCTTTGTTTTGCATGTCCTCGCCAATGCCTTCTTTCAGCACCGCGCCAAACGCTTCGTAGAACTTGGCATACGTCGGCGCATCCATGCCCTCCAGCATCGACAAAATGCGGCGCGTATTGCCTTCGCGAATCGCCTTGGTGTCGCGCGACTCTTGCAACAACTCACGCGAGACGTTGAGCGGCAAATCAGCCGAATCAATCACGCCCTTTACAAAACGCAAATACACAGGCATCAGCGCTTCGGCATCGTCCATGATGAAGACGCGTTTGACGTAGAGCTTGATGCCCGCCTTCTTGTCACGATTCCACAAATCGTGCGGCGCAGTAGAAGGAATATAAAGCAGCTGCGTGTACTCGGTTTTGCCCTCTACGCGGTTGTGGCTATGGGCTAGCGGCGCGGCGTAGTCGTAACTAATCTGCTTGTAAAAATCGTCATATTGCTCTTGAGTGATGTCAGACTTAGCACGCGTCCACATCGCACTAGCTTTGTTAATCGTCTCCCACTCGTCCGTCGTCACCATCTCGCCAGGTTGGTTATCTTTGCCTTCCTTCCACTCTTCTTTACGCATCAAAATCGGCAGCGAAATGTGCTCGGCGTATTTGTTGATGATGGATTTGAGCTTCCAGCTTGATAAGAAGTCACCAATCTCGCTAGAGCCTTCCTCGTCAGTACGCAGGTGCAACGTGACACTCGTGCCGCGCTCTTCTTTGGTGATCACTTCGGTTTCAAAATCACCCGCGCCACCGCTAATCCAGCGCACGCCCTCGGATGCTTGCGTACCGCCTCGACGTGTCTCCACGACCATTTTGTCGGCAACGATAAAACCAGAATAAAAGCCCACGCCAAATTGGCCAATCAGCGAGCCGTTGTCTTTTGCGCTGGCTTTTTGCGCATCACCTAGCTTGGATACAAAGTCTTTCGTACCCGACTTCGCAATCGTGCCAAGGTGCGCAATGGCTTCTTCAGCAGTCATTCCAATGCCGTTGTCCGAAATCGTGATCGCACGCGCTGCTTTATCAAACGAGACGCGAACTTCAAGCTCCGACTTGCCCTCAAACAACGCAGGATTATTTAGCCCTTCAAATCGTAATTTGTCGCAAGCATCCGAGGCGTTAGAGATCAGCTCGCGCAAAAATATTTCTTTGTTGGAATACAGCGAGTGCGTCACAAGATGCAAGAGCTGCGCGACTTCTGCTTGAAAGGAATGTTTAGTGGTCATAGTTCAAAAAGTAAAAAGAAAAGGGGACATCCCTAGAGCTAGGGGCGTTGTTCGAAAATTCAAGCGATTCACTTCCGTATGGGTCAATTTCCCAGCTCAATCCTAAGCAGAATATCTATAGCATCTTTTTTTTGAAATTCCGTATATTTTGTATCTCGAATAATCGACTCAAACTCGGCTCTCAGTGGAACAAGCGCCGAGGTCGGGAAGTTCTTCAAAACTCCTGATGTCATGTAAATATTTTCGCGCGTACGCAGATAAGCGCTAATCTCTGGCAATACGTCAACAGCGTCACCACCAAGTAGTCGAAGTGCATTGAGTGCGGCTTGACGGTTGAATTTTTCAGAATCAGTCAAAGCACGCCCAAGCGCTTTTACTGCTGAACTTGGTGACTGTTTGCCAGAATATCCCAGAGCAATAAGTGCCACCACACGTTCGCGTGCATCTGCAGAAGCGGCAGCTTTAACTAGAAAGGGAACAGCATCGGCTTGGCTAGTTTTCCCGAGCTTTGCGATAGTGTTGATGCGTTCGACTGGGTCGTTGCCATTCAACACACTAGCAGCTGCAAAATAAAAATCACTTGTCGGATTGGCAGAAGGCGTTAATTCGGTCAAGATCCACCCTAAATCGTATTGATTACTCGTTGTTTGCAACAGTTGCTCTATCACTTTAGGCGCTAGGGGCCAAGCCTTAGCTCCCGCTTGGCGAAGCTGGGTACGCACGCTACTAAACTCACTTGTTGACATTGCTTGTGACATAGGGGTGTTTATGTTCGGAAAGTTGCTCATCGAACTTTGTCCAGCATTCCATTTTTTAATCGCCGTATAAAAGTAATCTTGCAAGGTTTGACTAATTGGCTCTGGCGCGCCAGCACTTTGTCCGTTGGCTACGCAAAGCGTCATGGCAAGCACGAGACTCAAAAATAGTTTACAAAACAGGTTCATGGAAGTGCTTCTCTTTGTGAATGATTAAACTGATTGACGAATGAAATTATGGCGCAAGCAACAACCAGTTTTGAAGATCGAAACGCTTGAAGTCAGCATCAAATGTGACAAGACGCAAAGCCGTCGTTTCCGCAACGGCAGCTAAATAAGCGTCCGTTGACATTCGAGCAGGCACATCGTGACTCAAACTAATTAGAGCTGCATTCGTCAGCTTAGCCGTATCGGTAGTCTCTGGCAGCCACTTCACTAAAGGCGTATCTAAAAAATTTAGGTAGGCAACGTGGGCTTCTTTTAGAGACAACACGGACGGCCCCATCACCGCTTTTTGCGATAACAACCGAATCATGCCAAGCATCGTTGCTCTGCAAAACCACATCAGCGTCCCCTTGGCCTGCTCTGCCTGCCAATATGCCAATGCTTGTTTGTGATGGTCATGCTCGGTATGAGCGAGCGCAACCCAAACATTAATATCGAGAAGATCGCCTTTGGGAGCTCGACTCATCAACCAATCATTCAATGTGTCACCATCATTCACTTGTAATGGGCTACTAGCTTTATATGCTGGATATTTCATGCCGATTTTGTTTTGAAACGCCCCGTGCCAAACGCGTCCCGCTCTAAGGTTTCCGCATCCATCAATTCATAAAGATCAGCATTGCTGAGCGACTTCATTGAGATCGCCATGGGTCCTTTTGACGGAATCGTGGGCGGCGGGCAGTATTTTCTAGGCTCGACCGCAATTGGCACTGGCGCATCTGCTGCTGCCAACCCTTTCTCTAGCAAGCCAATAACCGTTTCGCGCAGCGTCACACCATCAATCGCCGCTCGAGTTTTGAGATAGACGAACAGTTCGCCTGGGAAGTCTAATGTTGTACGCATATTTATGATTTTATGCAAATATGCGACACCGTCAACCCGCTTACTTCGGCAAACTCTCCACCTCACGCTGCCAACGATCTAAAAGGCGCTTACGCTCCGCCGCTTTGCCATATTTTTCAAAGTCGTATTTAATCAATCGCACATGGTCTAACAGTGGGATTTTTGGATCAGGCTTGAAAGACTTATTAGCTGGCACTTGCAGGCTGTTGGCTCTAGCGCCCACGCCTTGTCCAGCGGGGCTCATGAGCCAATCGTAGTATTTTTTGGCAGCCTCTGGATTTCTGCTGCCTTTGATAAGCGCAATACCACCAATTTCATAGCTCGTACCTTCACACGGCGCGCCCGATTTGACGGGGTAGCCGTTATGCGTCCAGCCATCAAAGCCAAAGATGAACGACAGTCCAATCGCCACTTCGCCCTTGGCAACGTTGGGCGCTTGCGCCGTACCGCTGCGGGTGTAGGTGGTAATGTTTTTGTGCAGCTTTTTCATATAGTCAAAAGCTGCGTCTTCGCCCATCAGTTGCACCAGCCCCGCCAAGATGGTGTACGCGGTACCGCTAGCTGCTGGATGCGAGGTTTCAATTTCGCCCTTGTAGCGCGGGTCTAACAAATCCTTCCAGCATTTGGGTTCGGGCAACTTCTTTTTCTTCAGCACTTCGGTGTTCCAACCGAAGCCAATCGCTGATGTATAAAAGCCACCAACACGATTGCCTGTCATGGCGTATTGCCGCACGCTCCATAAATGCAGATCGTTGATGTAGCTTGGACGATACGCCTCCAGCAGTCCCACCTCGGCAGCCTGCAAAAACGGATCGCCCGTGCCGCCCCACCAGATATCGGTTTTGGGATTCGCCGCTTCAGCGCGAAGTTGCGCGAGCGCCTCACCCGTAGGTTTGCGCACTTGCAAAACCTTTTGCCCTGTCGCTTTTTGATAATCACTGGCCGCCAAGTCACACCACGCTTGGTCGGTAGAGCAAATGGCATTGGCTGTGCCTTGCTGGGCAATGGCTACGGAGCAGATGGCCGCACAGGCTAATGCGGATAAGGCCTTCAGAAGGAGGAGGTGTTTCATTTTTACTTTCTAAAGATTAAACTTTATGGATTCCCGCCTGCGCGGGAATGACAAAAAAGACGGGAATAACGGACTAGCTCTAAAACTGCTCATCTGGTCGCAAATAGCGCCACTGCCCCAGTGGCAAATTGCCCAGCATCAGCTTGCCGATGCGTACGCGTTTAAGTCCCACCACCGTCAGCCCCACGGCTTCGCACATGCGGCGGATTTGGCGTTTTTTACCTTCGTTCAGCACAAAGCGCAATTGCTCTGGGTTTTGCCAATCGACCTTTGCCGGCTTGAGAGGCTTACCGTCCATGTGCAGCCCGTGGCGCAGCATCGCCATTTGCGCGGACGGAAACACGGATTGGATATCCACCGTGAGCAGTCCGTACGCTTGGGTTCGGTAGCTGACGCGTACCAAATATTCTTTTTCAATGACCGAGTCGTCGCCAATCAATGTCCGCGCCACGCGGCCATCCTGCGTGAGGATGAGCAAGCCCGTAGAGTCAATATCCAAGCGGCCTGCGGGCACGAGGCTATTCCAATGGCTGGGGTGGAATTGCGTCCGCGAGGGGTCGTCATCCCAGCGCTGCGCAGGCACAACCAGCACTTTGGCGGGCTCGTAGCCATCTTCCGCTTGGCCACTCACAAAGCCAATCGGTTTGTGGATCACAACGGTCACTTGCTCGGCTTGCCGCCCTGTGGCTTCACGGTGAATTTCGATGTGCGCATCCGCTGGTACGGGCTGCCCAAGCACGGCTGGCTGGCCGTTGACGCGCACCCAGCCGCGGGCAATCCAGTCGTCAGCCTCGCGGCGGGACGCGAGGCCAAGCTCGGACATACGTTTATTTAATCGGATCAAGGTCGGTTCAGTCATAAGGGGGATTCTATAAACCCGTCATTCCCGCGAAGGCGGGAATCTAGGAAGTGAGTTTGTTGAGGTCAGGCACGACGAGTCCGCCGTACTCCAAACGAATCGTACCTTGTGCTTCCAGTGCTTTCAGCGCCACGTTCACGCGCTGCCTAGAAAGGCCCACCAAATACGCCAGCTCTTGCTGCGTAATCGTCAAGGTGTTACCGATTTGCGGATAGAGCGTCGGATTGAGCAGCCCCGCCAGCGTACGTGCCACACGCTGCTCGGGGTTGCTGATGCGATCCACTTCGCGTGCGGCAATAAACTGGCTTAACCGCTCATTCAACTGGCGCATCAGGTATTTATTAAAGGCAATCGAATGGTCAAGCAGCCAATGAAACGCCTCGATGGAAATCCCAGCAACAACACTGGTACGAAGCGCCGAAATGTTGTACCGATAAGGCTCGCGCTTAAGCACAGTCCCCTCGCCAAACCAGCCACCAGCGGGCACGCCGACGAAGGTCATGGTCTTCCCCTCCACGCTATCGCTGCTCATTTTTAGCAAGCCTTCAATCACACCAAACCAATAGGTGACAGGACGACCCATGCGGCAGATAACATCACCTTCCTCGGCCAAGGTGACTTTGATTTCTGGTAGTACATAGTCGCGGTCAGACTTTGATAACAACGCCAGCCAGGGGATCGCCAATAGCTCTTGCGCTGTTGGCACGCGCTGGCGATTGATCAAGCTATTCGTCGTGAAACTTACAACAGTCATGAGGGAAAGTCCTAGTGGGGATGTCCCTTGAATTGTCGTCTAAACGACAACATTGCGTCAAAGTTAGTCCTACGATGCAGCCCATGGACACCACTTTCCCCCAACTATTACTCAAGCACGCCAAAGAGCGCCCAACGGCCGCCGCCATGCGCGAAAAAGAATACGGCATTTGGCAAACAACCAGCTGGCATGGCATGGCAAACCTTGTCGAGCACGTTGCTTGTGGGCTTGCGCAAGCAGGACTTGCGCGCGGCGACCACATGGTCGTTGTCGGCAGCAATCGTCCTCGCTTGTACGCCACCATGCTGGCGGCGCAGAGCCTTGGCGCTATTCCCATTCCAATGTACCAGGACGCGAACTCGGCGGAGTATGTCTTTCCCGTCAATAACGCGGAAGTGAAGTTTGCGTTCGCTGAAGACCAAGAGCAAGTAGATAAGCTGGTAGACATTCGCTCAGAGTGTGCAGGCATGCTGGGAACAATTTATTTTGATGACCCACGTGGTCTGCGCAACTATGCCGCCAGTGGCGTGTCATCACTAGATGATCTGATTGCGACAGGCGCGGCCTTTGCAGTCGCAAACCCTGACTTTTTTAAAAAAGAAGTCGCCAAATGCCAACCCGATGATGTAGTTGCCATGTTTTTTACCAGCGGCACCACAGGCAACCCTAAGGGCGTGGTGCACACCCACCGCAGCATGTTGGATCGAGCCGAAGCGGGTCAGGCGTTTGACCACTTGACCGAGCGCGAGGAAGTACTCGCTTACTTACCGCCGGCTTGGGTGGGGCAAAACATTTTCTCGTATGCGCAGTGGCTGTGCTGCGGCTACATCGTGAACTGCCCCGAGTCCGCTGCCACCGTGCAGATTGATCTAAAAGAAATTGGTCCAACCTATTACTTTGCACCACCAAGAGTTTTTGAAGGCTTGCTGACCAGCGTGATGATTCGCATGGAAGATGCGTCCCCACTCAAGCGCAATTTGTTCCACAAGTTCATGAACGTCGCTAAGCGCGTGGGGCCCGCCCTGACCGATGGCAATAAAGCAGTCAGCTTAGTTGATCGCCTCACTTACGCGCTCGGTAATTTTTTGGTGTACGGTCCACTGCGCAACAACCTTGGCATGAGCCGTGTCCGCGTAGCGTACACCGCGGGCGAAGCGATTGGCCCCGACCTCTTCACCTTTTACCGCTCGATTGGCGTGAATTTGAAGCAGCTTTACGGCTCAACCGAAACAGCGGTTTTTGTCTGCCTGCAACCCGACAACGCGGCCAAAGCCGACACGGTGGGCATTCCTTGCAAAGGCGTGGAGATCAAAATTGCCGATAACGGCGAAGTGATGGTCAAGTCCAAAGGCTTACTCAAGGAATACTACAAAAACCCAGAGGCGACGGCTGAAGTGCTGACGGCAGACGGCTGGTATCACACCAGCGATGCGGGCTTTTTGGACGCGGACGGACACCTCAAAATCATCGACCGCGTGAAGGATGTGGGACGTATTGCAGGCGGCGCAAACGATGGTGCGATGTTTGCACCTAAGTACGTGGAAAACAAACTCAAGTTCTTCCCCTTCATCAAAGAAGTGGTGGCGTATGGCGACCAGCGCGAGAAAGTGTGCGTCATGCTGAACATTGACTTTGATGCCGTGGGCAACTGGGCAGAGCGTAAAAATTTACCTTATGCGGGCTACACCGATTTGGCGCAAAAACCCGAGGTTTACGCCATGATTCAAGACTGCGTCAATCAGGTGAACGTTGATCTGTCTAAAGATGACATGCTGTCGGGCTCGCAAATTAGCCGCTTCTTGGTGCTGCACAAAGAGCTGGACGCGGACGATGGCGAACTCACCCGCACCAACAAAGTCCGCCGTGGCTATATCGCTGAAAAATATCAACCACTGGTCGATGCGCTGTATGGCGGTAAGTACGAGCAATTTATTGAAACAGCCGTGAAGTTTGAAGATGGCCGCACCGGCTCGGTGAGCGCCACGCTCAAGATCATGGACGCAACCACACTATGAGCACGACTAAAAAAATCGGCGATGTCATCCTAGACGTCCAAAACATATCCCTCTCGTTTGGCGGCGTGAAAGCCCTCACCGACATCAGCTTTAATGTGCGCGAGCACGAAGTTCGCGCCATCATTGGCCCCAACGGTGCGGGCAAAAGTTCGATGCTGAACTGCATCAACGGCGTGTACACGCCGCAGCAAGGATCGATTACCTTCCGCGGTCAAACATTCAAACACATGAACTCGCGCCAAGTGGCTGAAATGGGCGTGGCGCGTACCTTCCAAAACTTAGCCCTGTTCAAAGGCATGAGCGTTCTAGACAACATGATGGCGGGACGAAACTTGCACATCAAGAGCAATATTTTTGCACAAGCTTTTCGCAATCCATTTGGTATTTTTGGCCTTGGCAACGCAGAAAAAGAAGAAGTGGCACACCGCGAATACGTAGAAAAAATCATCGACTTTTTAGAGATTCAAGCCTACCGTAAAACGCCTGTAGCCCAACTGCCATATGGCTTGCAGAAGCGTGTCGATCTTGGTCGCGCGCTCTCCATGCAGCCTAGCGTGCTGCTGCTTGACGAACCCATGGCCGGCATGAACTTGGAAGAAAAACAAGACATGTGCCGTTTCGTTTTGGACGTGAATGACGAGTTTGGCACCACCATTGTTTTGATTGAACACGACATGGGCGTGGTGATGGATATTTCCGACCGCGTGGTGGTACTGGACTACGGCAAAAAAATTGGTGACGGCACGCCTGAAGAAGTGCGCGCCAATCCAGACGTCATCAACGCCTATTTAGGCACGAGTCACTAAGCGCACGCGCAGCAAGGATATATTTTTATGGGATTTTTTCTAGAAACATTATTTGGTGGATTGATGACGGGAATGCTCTATTCCCTCGTCGCTCTCGGCTTCGTCTTGATCTTTAAAGCCTCTGGCGTGTTCAATTTTTCCCAAGGTGCCATGGTGCTGTTTGCAGCGCTAGCGATGGCACGATTTGCAGAGTGGATTCCGAAAATCACCGGCATTGACAACCTGCTGTTTGCAAATATCGCAGGCTTTATTTGCGCAGCAGGTGTCATGTTCATCTTGGCGTGGGTGATTGAAAAAATGGTGCTACGCCATTTGGTCAATCAAGAAGGCACGACGCTGTTGATGGCAACGCTGGGCATTACTTACTTTTTAGAAGGCGCGGGCCAAACTATTTTTGGCAGCGACATCTACAAAATTGATGTGGGCATGCCCAAAGACCCTGTGATGATTTTGGAGAGCGTCTTCCCAGGCGGCATTTTGATTAACAAAGAAGACTTGATTGCGGCGCTTATCGCTGCCGTGTTGGTTGCTTTGCTCTCAGTATTTTTCCAAAAAACAGCGACAGGCCGCGCTTTGCGGGCTGTGGCAGACGATCACCAAGCCGCGCAGTCGATTGGCATTCCACTCAATCGCATTTGGGTCATTGTGTGGTGCGTGGCAGGTATTACGGCGCTAGTCGCTGGCATTATTTGGGGTAGCAAGCTCGGCGTGCAATTCTCACTGTCAACCGTTGCCATGCGTGCCCTGCCCGTGGTGATTTTGGGCGGTTTGACCTCGGTACCTGGTGCCATTATTGGCGGTTTGATCATCGGCGTGGGCGAAAAATTATCTGAAATTTATCTCGGCCCCATGGTGGGCGGTGGTATTGAAATTTGGTTTGCATACGTCTTGGCATTAGTGTTCTTGCTGTTTAGACCGCAAGGATTGTTCGGCGAAAAAATCATCGACCGCGTTTGAAGAGGACTTAATAAAATGATTTATCGCGAAAACGGACAGTTCAAAACGAACTACACCTCCGATCAACAAATTTTTGGTATTACGCAAGACCGCTGGTTTGTGCTCGGACTGATGGCGTTCGCCGCCTTTGTCGTGCCCTTCATTGTGGACGAGTATCTATTCCGAGCCATCTTGATCCCTTTCCTCATCTTATCGCTCGCCGCTTTGGGTGTGAATATTTTGGTCGGCTACTGTGGACAGATTTCGCTGGGCTCAGGCGCGTTTATGGCTGTTGGCGCTTATGCAGCATATAACTTCTATGTTCGCATTGACGGCATGCCTGTCATTCTTTGCTTGCTACTGGGTGGTGTCTTTTCTACGATGGTGGGTGTGTTTTTTGGCATTCCCAGTTTGCGCGTTCGCGGTCTTTATTTAGCGATTGCAACGCTGGCAGCACAGTTCTTTTGCGACTGGGCGTTTTCTCGTATTTCGTGGTTCACTAATAACTCATCCTCGGGCAGCGTTTCGGTCTCAGGCTTTGATGTGTTTGGCATTCCTATTGATTCACCACTTTCTAAATATTGGTTTTGCCTTGGCTTCCTCATTGTCTTTGCTGTGCTGGCTAAAAATTTAGTGCGCAGCGCCGTTGGACGCGAATGGATGGCCATTCGCGATATGGACGTTGCCGCAGCCGTGATTGGCATCAGGCCGATGTACGCCAAGCTCTCCGCGTTTGCGGTGTCCAGCTTCATCATCGGCGTAGCAGGCGGGCTGTGGGGCTTTGTGCATCTAGGTTCGTGGGAACCTGCAGCGTTTTCAGTTGACCGCTCATTTCAACTTTTATTTATGGTCATTTTGGGTGGCATGGGCTCGATCATGGGCAGCTTTATGGGCGCAGCGTTCATCGTGATTTTGCCTATTGTCATCAATATCGTTTTGCCAGAATTAGGCGCCATCGTCGGCTGGCAAGTCAGCACAGCCGCCGTCACTCACGCAGAAAACATGATTTTTGGCGCGTTGATTGTGTGGTTCTTAATTGTCGAGCCGCATGGTTTGGCTAAGTTGTGGAGCATTGGGAAACAGAAGCTGCGGCTCTGGCCATTTCCACATTGAGTCTTACATATCCTTCCCGCGAAGTCGGGAATCCAAGGCTTGGATCCCCGACTTCGCGGGGATGACAATTGTTTTGTTTTGTTTTTGTATTTTTATTTTTAAAGGAGCTAGTCATGAAACTTCGTCAACTTGTTATCGCAGCATCCGCTGTGGCAACCCTTGCGGTTAGCGCCGCATCTGCCTTCGCGCAAGCGAAAGAGCAATTCTTTCCTGTATTACCGTATCGCACGGGTGCCTATGCCCCTAACGGTATTCCTTGGGCCAATGGTTACTCTGATTACTTAAAAATAATCAATGCACGCGGCGGCATCAATGGCGTCAAGATTTCAATGGAGGAATGCGATACAGCCTATGCAACCGATCGCGGTGTCGAGTGCTATGAGCGCATGAAGGGCAAAGCCACTGGCGCCATCTTCCAGCCGCTATCGACAGGCATTACGTTTGCACTGACTGAAAAAGCACCTGGTGATAAAAATCCGCTCATTACAGCTGGCTATGGTCGCTCTGAATCTAGCGACGGCAATGTCTTCAAATGGAATTTCCCGTTGATGGGCACGTACTGGTCTGGTGCGGACATCATCATGCAAGCGATTACCAAAAAAGAAAATGGCAACTTAAAAGGCAAAAAGATTGCTTTGGTTTACCACGATAGCCCTTATGGCAAAGAGCCAATTGCTTTATTGCAAGAGCGCGCCAAGATGCAAGGCTATGATCTCTCGCTGCTGCCTGTGACGGCGCCTGGTGTGGAGCAAAAAGCCACATGGCTACAAATTCGCCAAAACAAGCCTGACTACGTTTTGCTATGGGGCTGGGGCGTCATGAACTCTGCTGCTTTGAAAGAGGCGGTTGCGACGGGCTATCCACGCGAGAAAATGTATGGCGTGTGGTGGTCTGCCGCCGAGCAAGATGTGAAAGATATTGGCGATGGCGCTAAAGGCTATAACGGTCTTGTCGTGACGGGTAATAGCGGGAAAATTTTGGACGCCATTCGTAAAGAATTGCATGGCAAAAAAGCGGCGACCGGTCCTGTAGAAGAGGTTGGGCAAGTGCTCTATAACCGCGGACTCGTCTCGGCTGCTTTGGCGGTTGAAGGCACTTATCGCGCCCAAGAACGCTACGGCAAAGGCAAAGTCATGACGGGTGACCAACTGCGCTGGGGTTTGGAGAACTTGAACGTGACAGCTGCTCGCATTGAATCGCTTGGCCTTACTGGCTTGCTGCGCCCTATCAGCACTAGCTGCGCTGACCACGAAGGTTCACGCGCCGCTCGTATGCACCAGTGGGATGGCAAAAAGTGGAACTTCACCAGCGACTGGATTGAGGCTGACACCTCCATCATCAAACCTTTGGTGAAGCAATATGCAGCTAAATATGCGGCCGAGAAAAAGCTGACCCCCCGCACACCTGCGGACTGCCAGTCTTAATAGATAAAGCCTAGCGGCTTTATTGCCCGCTAGGCCTTATCTGTATTGACTTACAGAGCGCCTCATTTTGCACGTCAATACAGATAAGCCTTACAAGAGATCCCACTTATGAATCCTGAGAATCCCAACTCGAATATCGTCCTCAACGTCAATGGCATTGAGGTCATTTACAACCACGTCATTTTGGTTTTGAAGGGCGTGTCCTTGCAAGTGCCCGACGGCAAAATTGTTGCCATTTTGGGCGGCAACGGCGCTGGTAAAACGACGACGCTGCGTGCCGTATCCAACTTGCTTAAAGGCGAACGTGGCGCTGTCACCAAGGGCTCGATTGAGCTGCGCGGTGAACGCATCGAGAATCTGTCGCCTGCCGATTTAGTTCAGCGCGGCGTGGTGCAGGTGATGGAAGGTCGTCACTGCTTCGCGCATTTAACGATTGAAGAGAACTTGCTCACAGGCAGCTACACGCGGAAAAGCAAGGCTGAGATTGCCGCGAATTTGGAGAAGGTCTACAACTACTTTCCACGCCTCAAAACACGACGCACCAGCCAAGCCGCCTACACATCAGGTGGTGAGCAGCAAATGTGCGCCATTGGTCGTGCGTTGATGACGAATCCAAACATGGTCTTACTCGATGAGCCTTCGATGGGATTGGCACCGCAGATCGTGGAAGAAGTATTCAACATCGTGAAGGATTTGAACGAGAAGGAAAAAGTAACTTTCTTACTCGCCGAGCAAAATACGAACATGGCGCTCAAGTACGCCGATTACGGCTACATCATGGAGAGCGGACGTGTAGTGATGGACGGCGCGGCCTCTGAGTTAGCAAACAACGAAGACGTGAAAGAGTTCTACCTCGGCATGGGCGGCGGTGAGCGTAAATCATTTAAAGATGTGAAGAGCTACAAGCGCCGTAAGCGTTGGTTAGCTTAATTATTGACGGGTTGAGGGAATTACATTTTGAACTTTTATGATGAACTAGAAACGCGTTCGCAAGCTGAGCGCGAAGCAGCATGGATGGCAGCCCTGCCGACTCAAATAGCCCATGCTCAATCAAACTCTAGCGCTTTTGCTAGCATTCTCAAAGGCATAGATGCCTCGCAGGTCAATAGTAGAGCGGCTTTAGCGGCATTACCCGTGACCCGAAAGCACGAGTTGTTAGAGCGGCAAGAAGCATCGCGTGCAGCCAATCCTAATCAGGCTAGTGTTTTTGGTGGTTTCAACACGCAAGCATTTGGTGCTGCCATGCCGCGTGTATTTGCCAGCCCCGGACCGATTTATGAACCCGAGGGCAAGCAGAAAGATTACTGGCGTATGGCCAGAGCTATTTATGCGGCAGGATTTCGTTCGAGTGAGCTGATTCATAACTGTTTTAGCTATCACTTTGTACCTGCAGGATCAATGATGGAGTCGGGCGCTCATGCCGTGGGCTGCACGGTTTTTCCGGGCGGCACAGGACAAACCGAGCAGCAAGTTCAAGCGATCCAACACTTGCAGCCCAGCGGCTACATTGGCACACCCAGCTTTCTCAAAATCATTGTGGAAAAAGCATTAGAGCTTGGTCAGCCGCTACCTAAATCCTTTAACAAAGCCATGCTAGGCGGCGAGGCATTCCCGCCCTCTTTGCGGGACTGGTTACTCACACGGGGCATTGCGGGTTATCAGTGTTACGCAACCGCTGATTTGGGATTGATTGCCTACGAGACCGAAGCACGCGAAGGTTTGGTGCTTGATGAAGGCGTAATTTTGGAGATCGTCAGGCCTGGTACGGGCGATCCAGTACCCGAGGGCGAGGTTGGCGAAGTGGTCGTCACCTCACTCAATCCAGACTATCCACTTATCCGATTTGGTACGGGTGATTTAAGTGCCGTACTGGTGGGCAATTGCCCTACTGGCCGCACCAACACGCGCATCAAAGGCTGGATGGGCCGCGCCGATCAAACCACCAAAATGCGCGGCATGTTTGTTCATCCCGGGCAAATTGACACAGTCGCCAAGCGCTTTCCAGAAATCAAACGCGCTCGCATGATTGTGAGTGGCGAAATGGCAAACGATCAAATGCTACTGAAGGTTGAGGTTGCAGGTGAGCATACGAACTCGCAGGATGGCCTTGCAGAGCGTATTGGCATCACGGTGCGCGAAGTCACTAAGCTACGTGCCCATATTGAGCTTTGCTCAGTCGGGTCACTACCTAACGATGGTAAAGTGATCGAAGACGCAAGAAGTTATCAATAATCGAGGAATCCATCATGTCTCAAAAACGAATTTTTATAAAGCAAATTTTGGGACTCATTGCTCTGAATGCCCTGTCTAGTATGGCTTACGGTCAAGCCAGCTGGCCTAGCAAGCCTGTACGCATTGTGGTGCCCTTTGCGGCAGGAGGTACGACAGATATTCTGGCTAGAGCGATTGCACCTGAACTCACTAAGGCTTTTGGTCAATCGTTTTATGTTGAAAATCGCGCGGGAGCAGGTGGCAATTTAGGCGCAGACATTGTCGCCAAATCACCAAACGATGGCTATACGCTGCTCATGGGCACCGTGGGAACACACGGCATCAACCGTGCGCTTTACCCAAAGCTCGCTTTTGATCCTATTAAAGATTTTTCACCCGTCACACTAGTAGCCGCAGTACCGAACGTGATGGAGATGAACGCGGATAAGGCCCGTGCACTTGGCATCACGAACGTCAAAGAATTCATCGCCTACGCCCGCGCCAATCCTGGCAAGCTCAATATGGCGTCTAGTGGTAACGGCACATCCATCCATCTTGCGGGCGAGCTGTTTAAAAGCCGCACCAATACATTCATGCTGCATTTTCCGTACCGCGGCTCCAACCCAGCTTTGCTAGACATGCTGGGCGGTAGCATGGATGTGATGTTTGACAACTTGCCGTCCTCTCTGCCACATATCAAATCGGGTAGGCTCAAAGCGTTTGCTGTGACCAGCAGTCAACGCTCAAGCGCATTGCCAGATGTGCCCACCATCGAAGAAGCTGGCAAACTTGCGGGCGGTGATTTAGCTAAATCTTTAGTGGGATTTGAAGCCAGCTCTTGGTTTGGACTGCTTGCCCCTGCGGGCACGGCACCCAATACCATTAATCGCATTCAGCAAGAAGTAGCGAAAGCACTGAATAGCCCTGAAATCAAAGAAAAATTGGTTGCGCAAGGTGCCATTCCAAGTGGCAACACGCCAGCTCAGTTTGCCACGTTTATTGCGGCAGAGCACAAAAAATGGGCTGATGTCGTACGCACCTCAGGCGCAAAAGTCGATTAAAGCGCGATCGCTGCCCAACCCAGTAATATCCAAAGCGGCATCCAATTGGTCGGCACAGTGACCTCCATGGTGCTGCTCCATCCGCCAACAAAACCATCAGACTCAATTGCACGGTAACGAATGAAATACTTGCCCGATGCGATATGCGGGATGGACACTTCTGGGCGAACAGTTGTTTTTGCAACAATTGAAGATTTGGCAGGATCAAAGCTGGGTTCGCCCGCAAGCTGAACTTCATATTCTTTAGCTTGCTGATCACTCCAGCGTAGATTCAAGGCTTTATCATCCGCGCCAACTGTCCCCTGCATTGGCTCTGGTAAAGCCACGACTGTAAAACTTTGCCTATCCGCCCAAGGCCCTGTATCGATGTTGCCTTGCGCTGTTTTAAGTTGTGTGGCTATACGCCAGCTATAGGTGCCCACTGCTAGATTTTTAAGGTCTAGCTTTGAGTCCTGCACTACAGACGAGGTACTCTGCTTTTTTGCATCTTGAAGCTCAATGAGGTAACCATTCGCACTACTCAACTTAGCCCAACTAAGCGCCACATCTTGACCTTGTACTATTTTTTCATTCAACTTAGGAGTTTGAATCAAAGGCGGTTGTGGACGCGCCTTGAGCACAAGAATGGCCTTTGCATTTTTTCCTTCTAAGCCTTGCTCATCAATGCCGCGAACACTCGCGTGCCACGTCCCATCAGCTAAATCTGGAATACGAATCACAGAGCCGCTGGGAAAGACTTTGTTATAGCTGATTTTGGTCATGCCGGCATCTTCAGCTAACTGAACGCGATAAGCCTGGATTTTTTTGTCAGCTTGCAAGTTAGGCAAAGCAGGCAACTCAACCGTTAATTTTTCTTGCTTCAAAGGCCAACTCGCCAAACTGGGCGCCTCTAATAAGGCGACAACTGACGGAGGTGTTGATTGAGCAGGATCCAATTTGACGCCAAATCCACCTGCCACATCTGCTTTACGCACAGCATCTAACTGCGCCAGCACCAAGCCCTGCGTCACTTCTGACCGGGTCACATCCGAATAAGAGACGCGAAACTCAGTCCCTCGAACACCAACCACTGCTGTTGGTGTTTGAATGCGCAGCGGAAGCGCCCGATCGGTGGCAGGTGTTGCTCTTGTCTCCACAGAGCCTTGAATTAATCGCATCAAGCCAGCAAACGCTTGAGTCCCGCTCAAATTTTCTACCGTATGCGGTCTTGCCCTACCTTTGTAGTAGCGGCTTTCATCTAATACAAACTCCGCCCCCTCCATGAGCTTGAATTGACTTGCATCAGGTAATTCAAGCACTGCGGATGAATGGGCACCTAGCACGACTCGCTCGCCTTCAGCAACGGCACCACCTGTAGTGGCACTTAAAACTGCCCCGCTTTTTTGATAAACCTTCACGTCACCCGTCACAGCAAGCCACTTTGCAGTAGCCGTCTGCGCAGCCAATAGACGCACAGGTAAACGCATGACAAAGCCTGGGTAAATCGTATAGGGCGCTTTCAGATGATTTAGTTTGGCAACTTCAGGCCAATGTCTTCTCGTGGGCGCTATCAAATAGCGCGAAGCAATCGTGCCCATTTGCTCGCCTGGCTCAACAATGACAGAAAGCGTATCGCTCTGTTGCGCAAAAGCACTTGTGACCAAAAAAACGGTAACTAAAAGCAATTGGCGCACGATATTCCTTCAAAAATGTAATTTTATTTTATTAGCGACTCTTTTGGCTTAATCAATACGAATAATCCACGATCAGCCCTCAAAATTTGCATTGCTATAGATTTACTTTTATCTTGCCTCGTCAAGCTATTTTCTGCATCCTTGGCAGTCAATATTTCCGTATTCGCAATCGCCACAATAATGTCCCCGTCCTGCAAGCCAGCACTAGCAGCCACTCCAGACGAGGACTCCACTCTGGCACCACCTTTAAGCTTTGACTCTTTTTTTTGCACATCCGTCAAATCTATCAGCGTCAGCCCCAACTTATTTGCTGTTGGATAGGCCGATGCTGCTGGCTTTTCAGCTTTGGCGGGCACCTTGGCTTGGATCTCTTTAGCCTCATCGGGTTCCATTTCAACAACAGTAATGGGCAAGTCTAAATTTTTACCCCTCCGATAAACACGCACAGTTGTCTTAGTTCCTGGCTTGGTACTGCCCACCGCGCGGGGCAAGTCACTCGATTTATCAATCGACTTGCCATCAAAACTAAGGATGATGTCCCCAGGCTCAATACCAGCGAGTGCTGCGGGCGCCCCCTGCACTACACGCCCCACCAAGGCGCCCCGTGCTTTGCCGTGCTCTTTGGCAAGCCCAATGGATTCCGCCAATTCCGTACTGACAGAGCCGGCCTCCACGCCAATGCGGCCACGCGCGACACGCCCTCCGCTTCGTAGCTGATCGGCAACCCGCATCGCCTCATCAATCGGAATAGAAAGTGACACGCCGTTGTAGCCGCCTCCCGCAGTCACAATTTGGCTATTGATACCAACGACTTCGCCGCGCATATTGATAAGTGGCCCACCCGAGTTGCCAGGATTAATAGCAACGTCGGTTTGAATAAAAGGGAGGTACTCACCAGTATCACGCGCTTTGGCGCTCACAATACCTGCTGTCACTGTGTTATCTAACCCAAACGGTGAGCCAATCGCCATGACCCATTCGCCCACCTTGAGACGCGAGACGTCACCAATTTTGACAAACGGTAAGCCGATCGCTTCGATTTTGACAATCGCCACATCCGTGCGCTTGTCGCTACCCATAATTTTGGCTTTGTATTCGCGCTTGTCCGTCAAAGTCACCAACACATCGGTGGCGCCTTCGACGACATGCGCATTGGTCATGATGAAGCCATCCGCAGACAAAATAAACCCCGAGCCGACGCCCGTGGGACGCTCTATCTCTTGCGGTGCAGAGGGTGCTTTTTTAGGGCTTGATTTGGGTGCGCCAGGGTTGTTGGGCGTGTTTGGAATAGGCATTCCAAAACGGCGTAAGAAATCCAGCATCCGAGGGTCGATGCCAGCAAAAGGATTGCCATCACCGTCATCTTCGTCATCATCCGCACTTCCATTTCTATTACCAAACGAATTTCGAACCTTAACTTTTTCAGAAGTCCTAATATTGACCACCGAAGGGCCGACCTGCTCGACGAGCTCGGTAAAGTCTGGTAGGCCACGTACAACAGGGCTTGCCAGCTCTTGAGCCGTACTAGACGCCGTGTGCATGAGCGTTAAAGTGCCCACAAAAGTAGCGCCCACCAAGAGCAAACTAGAAGCTAAAACGGTATATCGCTTTGAAAACATGCAAGGGACTCCAGATGAAAAAAAGTACTCCACCTGCCGAATATGCCACTCTTTTGTAAATTTTCAAGAAGCCCGAGCCCGCTAACCTTGTGAACCGCGGTGCGCCCAGGCTGTAGTGTGACGCTCGACGTAGCTAAAGAACTCGTACATCGCCATCGCCATCGCACCAATCACAACAAGGCCTGCAAAGGCAAGTGCGAGGCGCTGCTGCGAACTGGCAGACTGCATCAAGTAGCCAATGCCCGAGTCGCCTGCTGTCATTTCTGCTAGAACTGTGCCAACAAAAGCTAAGGTAATCGCAATTTTGAGCGAAGCATAAAAGTACGGCAACGATCGCGGCAAACCAACCTTCACCAGCACGTCCCAGCGCTTTGCACCCAGTACACGCAGCACGTCTTCTAGCTCAGGCTCAAGCGTGGCAAGACCTGTGGCAATGTTGACGGTGATTGGGAAGAACGAAATCAAAAACGCCGTCAGCACACCTGGACCAGTGCCAATGCCAAACCAGACCACCAATATAGGCACGATGGCTGCTTTGGGGACAGCATTAAAGGCAACCAAAAGAGGAAATACTGCCGAATAAGCCAAGCGGGCTGAACCCACCAAGAAACCCAATAACACCCCCACGACGATGCTGAGCCCAAAACCCACCATCGTCACCCAAAACGTCTGCCAAGCCGCCGTGGCTATGGGCTGGGTAAACTCCATCAACGCATTGGCAATCATGATGGGGCTTGGAAAGATGAACTCTGCAATGTTGAAAGCGCTGCAAACAGCCTGCCACATCGCGACCAAAATCACAAACAGGATCAGTGGTGACCACTTGTTCAAACGAGCTTCAAATTTTTTAGACATCATGATGCTTTTACCCCCGCCGCACCACCACGAATGGCGCCAATATGCCCGCGCAGCTCATGGACAATATCGGAAAACTCTTGTGTGTAAGTGATTTCTAAATCCCGCGGACGCGGCAAATCAATGTGGCGCTCCACCACAAAACGACCTGGGTTTTTAGACATGACAAATACTTTGTCCGCCAAGAACACCGACTCGCGTAAATCGTGTGTGACCAAAATGACGTTGAACTTTTGCAACTGGTGAAGATCACGCAAAACACACCAGAGCTCCTCTTTGGTAAACGCATCCAAAGCACCAAACGGTTCGTCAAGTAGCAACATTTTTGGCTCATGAATCAAAGCACGGCAAATGCTGGCACGTTGCTGCATACCGCCCGATAACTGCCACGGGAACTTGTCCGCGTAACCATCTAAGCCCACGGTTTTAAGAAGCTGACGCGCCCGCTCCTCGTACTCTTTGCGTTTCGCTTTAAAATTACTGCGGTAGGGCTCAACAATTTCTAGCGGCAAGAGTACGTTATCCAACGTCGTGCGCCAAGGCAACAAAGACGGGGCTTGGAAAGCCATGCCCGAGATTTTTAGCGGCCCCGTGACGGGTGTGCCATCCACATGAATCGAACCACGGGTCGGCATCCGCAGACCCGTCGTTAGCTTCATAAACGTCGATTTGCCGCAACCCGACGGCCCCACGATGGCGATGAATTCGCCATCGGTTACCGAGAGGTTAATGTCTTCAACCGCAAACTGGTTTTGCGCCAATAGCTCGTCGTTATAGGCAAGCCAGACGTTTTTAAAATCAACAAACGCCATATACGGGATTACTTCTTTTTAGCCACGGGCAAGACCGCATTCAATGCCGCGTCGGAGGGCAAGAAGCTGCCGTTCCAAATCGTGTTGCGATCCACTCGGGTCTTGGTGTTGTAAGCATCCGAGACTTGGCTGGCCATGAGCGACAGGCGTGCGTCGTTAATCTTGCCAAAGCCCTCTTTGCGCGCATCCGCGTTATCAATCACGGTGTCAATCGCCAACTTGAGTCGACGCTCTTCTAATGGCACATTAATGATGCCATCACGGGCTTTCACATAAGTAATACCTTGCACGGGGTTAGCGACCACTTCTTTAGCGGCCTTTGTAAAAGCAGCCAAGAACGCTTTCACAGCTGCTGGGTTTTCTTTCAAAAACTTAGGGCTGGCGATGATGGCATTGCCATACAGCTTCGCGCCGTAATCAGGGTATTGCATGATGGCGACGTCTTCTGCTTTTACGCCGCGAGCTTCCAAGTTCAGCAAGGACGTAAACGTAAAGCCGGTGATCGCGTCCAAGTCGCCCTTAGCCAGCATGGTCTCGCGCAATGCCGGATCCATTGCCACCCAAGTCACACCCGTAATGCCATTGGCTTTCGCAAAAATGGGGAATGCCTTGCGACCTGCATCAAACACCGGTGCACCCAGTTTTTTACCACTCAAGTCCGCAGGCGTTTTGATATTTGATTTTTTAAGCGACATCACCGAAGCGGGTGTTGTGTTGTAGACCATCATCACAGCCACAGGCTTATTAGGCGCATCAGGATTGTTGGCATGGAACTCCATCACGGCGGCCAGATCGGCAAAACCCATCTCGTAGGTGCCTTGTGCCACGCGGGTCACAGCGCCGCCCGAGCCATTGCCCGCATCCACCGTCACATCCAACTTCGCATCTTTAAAGTAGCCTTTGGCAACGGGGGCTAGAAAGAAAGCAGCAGGCCCTTCAAAACGCCAATCGAGTTGAAATTTGATCGGCGTTAAAGCTTGTGCTTGCGCAAGTGTTGTCACGCCAAGACTAAAAACGGCGGCCAATGCAGTGGCAGTTTTGATAAAAGTACGTTTAGACATAAATAAATTCCTAAAGAATAAAAGTGTATACAAAATTAAAAGGCTTGCCCACAGGAAAAACCCTAGTCTAGCCTTGTAAAAGCTCATGCAAGGATCGCGCCACCACCTTAGTGGCACGGCGCAAATCTTCCAGCACCAAGTGCTCGTCGGCGCGCTTGGCGTTGGACTCCAAAACAGTGCGTGGCCCCGCGCCATACATCACGCCCGGAATGCCGCGCTCCACGTAGAGCCGCACATCGGTATAAAGCGGCGTGCCCAGCGCAGGAATCGGCTCGCCAAACACCGCTTGACCGTGCTTTTGCAGTGCATCAACCAAGGGCTTACTCCCCGCTAGCGGATACATGGCGTTGCATAGTAACAGCCGTTTAATGTCGACGCGCACCGCCAAACCACGGGCATTGCAAGCTACAACGCTATCCGCAATCAATTGCCGCAAATCGGTTTCAACAACAGTAGGGTCTTCTTCTGGAATCATGCGGCGATCTAACTTAATCACCACCTTGCCAGGAATCACATTGGTATTCGTGCCGCCTGCAATCAAGCCGATATTGAGATAGGGATGCGTGATGCCGACAACGCTCGAGTGAATTTTTTTTAAGTCCTCGTTTTGCGCATAGAGCGCCGTCATCAAAGCGTTCGCTCCTTGCAAAGCATCCACGCCCGAGTCAGGAATCGCCGCATGCGCCATCTTGCCGTGCACGGTGACTTCTAACTGCAAACAACCGTTGTGCGCTGTGATGACTTGGTAGCTAAAGCCCGCAGCAATCATTAGGTCGGGTTGTGTGTGTCCATTCGCCAAAAGCCAGCCAGGTCCCAGTTCGCCACCAAACTCTTCGTCATACGTAAAGTGCAACTCCACTGTGCCTTGGGTGGGTTGGGCCACCGCCTCTAAGGCACGAACCGCAAAGCTGTAGGTCGAAAAATCGCACTTGCTCACAGCGGCAGCGCGGCCATAAATTTTTCCGTCCACAATCTCGCCGCCGTACGGGTCATGCGTCCAGCCCTCGCCTGGCGGCACCACATCGCCGTGGGCATTGAGGGCAATGGTTTTGCCACCACTGCCTACATCACCATAACGCCTACGCACAATCAAATTGGTGATCGACTCCAGCCCATTCTTCTTCACTTTATCGCTAGGCATAACAAATTTTTTGGCGTCAAAACCAAAGTCTTTGAGCAGCTCTGCCGTGCGATCTGCATGCGGCGCATTGTTGCCAGGCGGCGTATCGGTAGGGACTTGAATCAAGGCCTGCAAAAAGCGGACTTGCTCGTCAAAATGATCGTCAATCCATTGATCTAGCGCTTGATTTTGTGCGTCACCCAACATCTCACATCTCGTTCAACAAATGAGTAAACGCTTGCACCACCAAGTCCATATCGTGGCTAGTGGTTGACTCAAGCGGGTTGTGCGAAATCCCTGCGTTTTCGCCGCGTACAAAGAGCATCGCCTGCGGCATGAGGGTGTGCAGCTTCATAGCGTCGTGCCCCGCCCCGCTATTCATACGGTGCGCGGGCAGCCCAAGACTTTGCACAGCCTCTTCCCAGCGGGCTTGCCATGCGGAATCGCTGGGCGCAGCCGATGCAGCAAGGATGCGATCCATCGTCAAATTCACGCCACGAGAGTTGGCAATCGCCCGCAAGGTCTTATGGATATTGGCCTCCAGCAGGTCTCTTTTTTCATCTACGGGCGCTCGAAGGTCAATGCTGAATTGGCAAGCGCCCGGCACCACGTTGATCGAACCACTTGGCACGTGCAGTTGTCCCACCGTCGCCACTAGCTCTGGCTCGGCGTTAGCGCAGCGCTCCACCGCCAAAATCATTTCAGCCACCACCACCGCCGCGTCTTTGCGACGTGTCATCGGCGTCGTGCCTGCGTGACTCGCCATGCCATCCACTTTGCACAAATAACGCACGCTACCGTTGATGGAAGTGACAACACCCAGCGGTAAGTTCAGCTCGTTCAAAACTGGACCTTGTTCGATGTGCACTTCAACAAAACCAAGGTAATTTTTTGCGTCACGTTTTTCCGCATGAATCGCATCCATGGTTGCTGGCAAACCCGCATCCAACATGGCTTGGCGCATGGTGATACCGTCCGCGTCTTGTTGATCTAGCCACGAGGGATCGAAGTCACCTGTGAGTGCGCCTGAGCCTAAAAACGTCGCTTTGTAACGCTGGCCTTCTTCTTCGGCAAAGCCGACGACTTCTAAGTTAAACGGCAAACGTTTACCAGCTTTAAAAAGCTCACGCACGCACATCATGGGCACGTAAATGCCAAGCCTGCCGTCGTACTTGCCGCCGTTTCGCACGGTGTCGTAGTGCGAGCCCGTGAGCAAGGTTTTTGTTTGCCCCTGCGAAGTAGGGGAAATGTCAGCATTAGCTGACAAAGGGTTTCCGTAATAAACCCCAACCACATTGCCCACCGCATCGATGCGCACATCGTCAAAACCGCAGTTCCGCATTTGCCGCTTGAGGAGCGCAGCACAAGCTAAGTGCGCCTTGGTGAGATACGTGACGGTCAGCTCGCCGCGCTCTTTGAACTCAGGGTCGCTAAAAGCGGCCAACTCCTCCTGCCAATCCCAAAGCTCATGACCCAGCAAGGGTTGCACGCCAAATTTGTCGTCTAGCCTGATCTCCGCAATGCGGTTGATTTGGCGCAGGCATTCCGCCATTTCATAGTCTGCTGGATACCCAAGACGACGTTCAAACGTAGCAATGATTTGCGCCTTGGATAGTCCCGTGCCGCGCGGCCCGCGCACCGCCAAAATAAACGGCCAACCAAACTTGGCGTTGTAGGCCGCATTCATTTTTTGGATCTTGGCAAACTCTGCAGGCGTGCAATGGGTGAGTCCCGCCTTGCCTTGCTCGTGGGTTGATTCGCTGGTCAGTGTTTTATCGACCATCGCCTTACCCGCCAACTCAGGGTGAGCGCGAATGAGCGCTAATTTTTTATCAAGACTTGAACTCTCTACAGCCAATGCCAATGCGGCCTTCAAGGCCGCCATGCTCTGGAAGCCTTGCGCGTTCTGGGCTAGCGCCGACTCAACTACCCAAGGTGAGTGCTCGTAGAGGCCATCAAGATGAGGAAGAGTTAAATGTGTGGGCATGGATGCACCTCTAGCCAATGATTGGCAATATCAAGACGCCGAGCCACCCATACGTACTCATGCTGCGCGATGTAATTTAAAAACTTTTGCAGCGCCACCATTCGGCCAGGGCGACCCAATAAGCGGCAGTGCATGCCCACGCTCATCATCTTGGGTTGATTAAGTCCGTTCGGGTCACCTTCCGCATAAAGCACATCAAACGTATCCTTCAAATATTGAAAGAACGGATCAGCATGTGAATAGCCTTGCGGCAGTGCAAAACGCATGTCGTTGCAGTCCAGCGTATACGGCACGATGAGCTGAGAAGCTAGGTCTCCATTAGTCTTTTTGACTTTCATCCAAAAAGGCAGGTCATCTCCGTAGTAGTCGCTATCGTAGGTAAAGCGGTGTTGTCCATCCACACCCCCTGCAAAATCTGCCACCAAGCGGCGTGTGTTGGGGCTATCGCGCCCTGTGTACCAGCCTTGCGGGAGAAAGCCCCACTTTTGCTCGAAGATGCCCATGGCAAGCCGCATGTGCTCTCGCTCGGTGGCTTCATCGACGTTTTGGTAGCTAATCCATTTGTAACCGTGACAGGCAATTTCATGCCCCAAGTCTAAAAAGGCTTGTGTGACATCTGGATGACGCGCCAAAGCAGTCGCCACGCCAAAGATAGTCAGCGGCAAATTGCGACGCTCAAACTCGCGCAAGATGCGCCACACGCCAGCGCGAGAGCCATACTCGTAAATGCCCTCCATGCTGATGTGTCGATCAGGGAAGCTAGGTGGATTGAACATCTCGGATAAAAACTGCTCCGAACCTGCATCGCCGTGCAGCACCGAGTTTTCGCCGCCCTCCTCGTAGTTCAGAACAAACTGAACCGCAATTCTTGCTTTGTTCGGCCACTGGGCATGTGGCACTGCAGAGCCATAGCCAACAAGGTCTCGCGGATAGGCTTCCATCTCAGTCCTTCAAATCTAGGCCACCCAAAACACTGGCTAAATGCTCATTCATTAGCGTCACTGCCAAACTTTTATTTTTTGCAGCAATCGCCTCCACCAGTGCGACATGTTCGTCGTGCGAATGCACCGCGGCGCGGTCTGATTGATAGAGCAGCGTCATCAAGGAGCAGCGCGAAATCAAATCTTGCAACGCCTGCGCCAGTACGTTGTTGCCAATCAGCTCAGCAATCAAAACGTGGAAATCGCCCAGCAACTCCACTCGCGACGCAGCATCCGTGCCGTCCACCGCTTGGGCCTCAGCAGCAATATGATCGCGCAAGGCTTTAAGCTTGGCGGCGGTCAAGCTGCCTACCAACGTCTCCACCATGGCCGACTCCAGCATCATGCGCACAGCAAACACTTCGCGTGCTTCCCGAGTCGAAGGCGCACAAACAAAGGCGCCACGCGATTGCTCGATACGGATCAAATGCTTTTGCGATAGTTGATACAGCGCTTGCCGCACCAAGGTGCGCGAGACACCAAACTGATCCGCGATGCGCTGCTCTTTGAGTTTTTCGCCAGGCACGAGCCGGTGCTCGATGATGGCGCGAGTCAAAGCCTGCACAATGTGGTCAGTGCTAGAGAGGCCTTTGTCGGGCGCTTTATCCGTGGCGTTTTTGGTCATGGCAAAATTGTATACACTTTTAAGATTCAATCAAAGGAAGCATTATGGGACTTTCCACTCACGTACTCGACACCATGCACGGCCGCCCCGCTGCTGGCATGGCGGTTCAGCTCTATGCAACCGGCGATTCAAAAATCACTTTCATCAAGACTTTTATCTTGAATTTTGATGGACGAAATCCTGATGGTTTAGTGCTCACTGCGGAGGAGCTCCAAGTCGGCACTTATCGCTTGGTGTTTGATGTTGCCAGCTACTTTAAGGCACGCGGCACGGTGCTGCCAGAGCCCAATTTTTTAAATCAAGTCAGTCTCGACTTTGGCGTGGCAAACCCTGAGCAGCACTACCACGTGCCGCTGCTGGTGAGCCCTTGGAGTTATTCGACTTATCGTGGGTCATAAACGGTGATCCTCATCACAGTCATGCAAACCCAAGGCTCCGTGCCGCGCGAGGCAGGCACGTGGATGGTGGTGACGGGCGGCGGCATCATCGGGACACTGGGCGGTGGGAATGTGGAGTTTCAAGCGATTGCGTTTGCGCGAGATTTACTAAGAACTGGCATGGTGTTGGGTATGGAGCCAACCAAGCGTTTCGCCCTCGGTCCGTCCCTCGGCCAATGCTGCGGCGGCATCATGGATTTATCGTTTGAACTGATTGATTCAGCAAAATTGGCACTGCTAGAGGCCAGACAGAATGTGGCCTGCCAGCCAGTTGCTCTATTTGGCGGCGGCCATGTCGGGCGTGCCATTGTCAATGTCTTGGCCAGTCTGCCCTACCGCATCACTTGGATTGATAGCCGAGATGAAATCTTCCCCGAGGATGTGCCAAGCAAGATCGTTTGCGAGCACTCCGACCCCGTGCAAAGTGCTGTGCCAAGCCTTGCGACTGGCAGCGCGGTTCTTATCATGAGCTTTAGTCATGCGGAAGATTTAGAGATCGTGCAGCAGTGCCTCCTTCGCAATCGCGCCTCAAAGGCGCAGAGCGCCATCACAGATTTGCCATTTATCGGCCTAATTGGCTCCAAAACCAAATGGGCGACGTTTCAACATCGGCTACGCGAGCGAGGGTTCACAGACGCTGAGCTGGCGCAAGTCACTTGCCCCATTGGCGTTGCTGGCATCACGGGCAAAGAGCCCGAAGTGATTGCCGTTGCCGTGGCGGCACAATTCTTGCTAATCCGAAGCCATGGACTCCCGCCTTCGCGGGAATGACAGACGGCGAACTTGCATACACTTCTTCCATCTCATTTTGAAAACTTATGGAAACTTATTTACTTGACTGGGCCAATCTTCTCATTCGCTGGGTGCACGTCATCACCGCCATTGCGTGGGTGGGCTCTTCGTTTTATTTCGTCTTTTTAGACAATAACCTCGTCAAACCACAATCACCCGATTTACTACAAAAGGGTGTGGAAGGCGCCATGTGGGCGGTGCATGGCGGCGGGTTTTACAACCCACAAAAGTACAGGGTCGCCCCGAAAACCATTCACTCGCACCTACACTGGTTTTATTGGGAAAGCTACAGCACATGGCTGTCTGGCTTTGCATTATTTACCTTGATGTACCTTTATAACGCGGGTACCTACCTCATTGACAAATCACTCATGGACTGGGACCAAGCCGATGCCATTGGCGTAGCGCTGTGCTTTTTAGGTGGCTTTTGGTTGATATACGATTTGACTTGCCGCACCTTTGGTTTTCGCAAAAACGGTGAAGCCATTGTGGGTGCGGTCATGTTGATCGTCATTACGGTAGCCGCCTATCTTGCCTGTCATTGGTTTGCAGGACGCGCTGCGTTTTTACTGGTTGGCGCGATGATTGCCACTGCCATGAGCGCGAACGTCTTCTTTGGCATCATTCCAGGCCAACGCATCGTGGTCGCAGCCATGACCAGCGGCAAACCTTACGACGGACGGGCACTCGCCATCCACGGCAAGCGCGGCAAACAACGTAGCGTGCACAACACCTACTTCACGCTACCCGTTTTGTTTGCGATGCTGAGCAACCACTACAGCTTTACCTACACGCACGAACACAACTGGTTAGTGCTGGTGCTGATGATGCTGGCTGGCGCGGCAATCAGGCAGTATTTTGTGCTGCGTCACGGCTTTAAGCATGGACGCAACGGCAACCCGATTCGTTATGCGATTGCGGGTGTAGTCATTATTGTGGCGGTCATCGTGTGGCTCGCGCCATCCAGCAAACCTGCTCTGCAAGCCACACTGGATAAGGCTTCCACAAGTGCCGCTACAGCGCCTAAAACGGACACGGCGGCCATTTTGGAAATCGCTAAAACGCGCTGCATCATGTGCCACGGCGCGGCATTGCAGCAAAAAGGCATACGGATAGATTCCGCTGAACTGTTAGAGAAAAACGCCGCTCTCATCTATCAACAGGTTGTTGTGACCAAGTTGATGCCTATGAACAATGCGACGGGCGTGACACCAGCCGAACGCCAGCAAGTTGCAGATTGGTATGCCAAAAAAAATCGCTAGCGCCAACCCCAATTTTCGGGTTCAACTCAAGCACGGTGTTGCCATCGGTCCTGGCAAAGCAACCTTGCTTGAAATTATTTCGATTACAGGATCAATCAGCGAGGCCGCTCGTGTGATGGAGATGAGTTATCGCACTGCATGGCAATTGGTGACCAGTATGAACGAGCACTTTAAACAACCGTTAGTGACTTTGAATAAAGGCGGCAAGGCGGGAGGCGGTGCAGATTTAACCTCGACTGGCTGGGACGTTTTACAAACCTATCAAACCATGCAAACGAAAGCGGTGGCGGCTATTTCAAATGAAGTGGCACACCTTGAGTCGTTAATCCGTCTTAAGTAGTTTTTCACTGACGTAAGCCATCGATATGTTTTAATTAGCATATCGAAAGCGAAAGCACATCATGGACTTACACGACATCATCCTCACTACTCTTATTTTTGGAGCGGCACTGTTATACGCATCGGTTGGTCATGCGGGTGCCTCGGGGTATTTGGCTGCCATGGCTTTAATGGGTGTCGCCCCAGCCGTGATGAAGCCTACCGCTTTATCACTGAATGTCTTAGTGGCAGTCGTCGCAACGTATCGCTTTTACCGCGTTGGCGCTTTTTCGCATCGCTTGTTTTGGCCGCTCGCACTTGCTTCCATTCCGCTCGCCTTCATTGGTGGCACGTTGTCATTGCCTAGCCACTACTACAAGCCACTCGTGGGCGCGCTTCTCATCTACGCCGCTTGGCGATCATTTAAAACTGCATCCACTGCGGCGGACGTCAGCATTCAACCCGTCGGCATTCCTACGCTGCTGGTCATTGGTGCATCGCTTGGTTTGCTGTCTGGTCTCACAGGCGTAGGAGGCGGTATTTTTTTAAGCCCTATTTTGATTTTCTTTAGATGGGCAGACACCAAAGTCGTATCAGGCATTGCAGCTGCGTTTATTTTTGTGAACTCTGTTGCGGGCTTGCTGGGCGTGATGACGCACACACAAACTTTGCCCGCATCCCTGCCCTACTGGGCTATCGCCGCCGTCATCGGTGGTTTTGTAGGCGCTGGACTGGGTAGCCGCAAACTAGGAAACCCGACCATTCAACGAGTACTTGCACTCGTTCTATTAGTGGCGGGTCTCAAGATGATGCTGACTTAAAACCCAGCTTAGAACCTTTGGGATGCCCGTTAAAATCAGTTTTATATTTTGTATACAAAAAGCTGAAAGCCATCCCATGACCCAAGTTACCAACACCGTCCGCTTTGTTTTAGACGGACAA
Organism: Comamonadaceae bacterium; assembly: GCA_947445115.1. Taxonomy (GTDB): domain Bacteria; phylum Pseudomonadota; class Gammaproteobacteria; order Burkholderiales; family Burkholderiaceae_C; genus JASGCK01. The sequence goes on from CANFCG010000023.1 coordinate 34,920, forward strand.
ATCAAGGAAGCTGTAGGAGTGCGCCGTACCACCACCGTGCTCGATTACGTGCGCGAGTCGCTGCATCGCAAAGGTACCAAAGAGGGCTGCGCCGAAGGCGACTGCGGCGCTTGCGTGGTGCTGGTGGGCGAACTGGCCGCTGACGGCACAACCGTCAACTACATCCCAACTAATTCGTGCATGCAACTCTTGCCATCGATTGATGGTAAATCACTCAAAACGGTAGAGAGTTTGCAAGGCGCAGACGGCTCGCTGCACCCTGTGCAAGAGGCGATGGTGACGTGCCACGGCTCACAGTGCGGCTTTTGCACACCAGGCATTGTGATGAGCTTGGCTAACCTATCGGACACCCATGCCAAGTGCGGCACGTGCCCTAGTCG
>CANFCG010000024.1 GCA_947445115.1 Comamonadaceae bacterium
CTGCGCCAGCAAACCGAAAAGCAAGCCGTGGATGGCGTCATGCGTCCTAGCCGTTGCTTGGCAGATTTTGTCGCACCAACGGGCGAAGATTATGTGGGGCTGTTCGCTGTCACGGCGGGCATTGGCGTTGAAAAAAAGGAAAAATACTTTTTAGACGATTTAGATGATTACAGCGCCATCATGCTCAAAGCACTGGCAGACCGTTTGGCAGAAGCCTTTGCAGAGTGCCTCCACCACAGAGTGCGCACTGACTTATGGGGTTATGCAGCAGGCGAGCAACTCTCGAACGAGGACATGATTGGTGAGGAGTACCAAGGCATTCGCCCGGCCCCTGGCTATCCAGCCTGCCCTGACCACAGCCCCAAGCACGCCATGTTTGAGCTTTTGCAAGCATCTGAAATTGGTATGGGCATAACCGAGAGCCTCGCCATGACACCCGCTGCCAGCGTGAGCGGCTTCTATTTGGCGCATCCAGATGCCGTCTATTTCAACGTTGGCAAGATTGGCGAAGACCAATTGCAAGACCGCGCCAAACGCGAAGGTGCATCTGAGTCGGATTTGGCAAGATTGCTTGCGCCCGTCCTCTAGACCATGACGGCCAGCCAGAGCAAACGTCACCTACTCTTAGCCAGCTTGGCAGGGTTGGGGGCTTTGGCGGCCGGCGTGATGACCGCTGGCCGCAAAAGTGCGGGAAAAACACCACCCGCCGAACTGTCCACGCTTTGGACGCTAACGCTTGAAACGCCAGCGGGTGAGGCGCTTGCACTGTCGAAATTGAAGGGCAAACCACTTTTAATTAACTTTTGGGCGACTTGGTGCGCACCTTGCATTGAAGAGATCCCGTTGCTTGATCAATTTCAGAAAAAAAATCACACTGCTGGTAACAGTCTTCAATTGCTTGGAATTGCTGCTGATAAACCAGAATCAGTCGTTAAATTTCTCAATAAGATGCCTGTGCAATTCCCCGTCGTCATATCGGGCTTTGATGGTATTGCGCTTAGTAAATCACTGGGGAACGAATCTGGTGGGCTACCATACTCGATCCTTATTTCAAAAAATGGGAGTATTTTATTCAAAAAAGAAGGTCAATTAACCACAAATGACCTCAAAACCATTAACGGCTTACTGGGCACGGCATAAAGTTAGAATGCAGCATCTAGTCATTTAGGAGCCTCACATGGATTTACGCAAAATCAAAACATTGATCGACTTGGTTTCAGAGTCGAATGTCGCTGAATTGGAAATTACCGAGGCCGAAGGCACAGTACGCATTGTGAAGAGCCTGCCTATCGGTAACCAGCCAGCTGCGGCGCAAGTTCATTACATGAGTGCGCCAGCACCGCAAACGACAGCGCCAATCGCAACTGCTGCACCAGAGGTTGTAGCCGCGGCACCTGTTACCCCTGCTGCAAACACCAACCACATTCTCAAATCGCCAATGGTCGGCACTTTCTATACCTCATCAGGCCCAGATGCCAAGGCGTTTGTGAGCGTTGGCGATGCGGTCAAGCAAGGTCAAACCGTGTGCATTATTGAAGCCATGAAAATCATGAACGAAATTGAGGCCGACAAATCTGGCACGGTGGTGAAAATCTTGGCTGATACCGCCCAAGGCGTGGAATACGGCCAGCCATTGTTTGAAATTGCGTAATCGCATAAATTTAGTTCAAAGATATGGCTATGTTTAAGAAAATATTAATCGCCAATCGCGGCGAAATTGCGCTGCGCATCCAGCGCGCTTGCCGAGAAATGGGCATTAAGTCGGTCGTGGTGTACTCCGAGGCAGACCGTGACGCTAAATACGTCAGATTAGCTGACGAAGCCGTCTGTATTGGCCCTGCGCCTTCCAGCAAGAGCTACCTCTCGATGCCCGCCATCATTGCTGCAGCTGAAGTGACCGAGGCAGAAGCCATTCATCCTGGCTACGGGTTTTTTAGCGAAAATGCAGATTTTGCCGAGCGTGTCGAGCAAAGTGGTTTTGTATTTATTGGTCCTACCGCAGAATCCATTCGGTTAATGGGCGATAAAGTATCTGCAAAGCAAGCCATGATTCGTGCTGGCGTGCCCACTGTGCCAGGATCACAGGGTGCTCTTAGCGACGATCATGCTGCCATTAAGAAAGTGGCGAAATCTGTTGGTTACCCTGTCATCATCAAAGCTTCGGGCGGCGGCGGTGGGCGCGGTATGCGTGTTGTGCATAACGAGGCGGCGCTTATTAACGCGGTGCAAATGACTAAAGCCGAGGCAGGTGCAGCTTTTGGTAATCCTGAGGTTTACCTTGAGAAGTTTTTGCAAAACCCGCGCCATATTGAAATTCAAATCATTGCCGACCAGCATAAACATGCCGTTTGGCTGGGTGAACGCGATTGCTCCATGCAGCGCCGTCATCAAAAAATTATTGAAGAAGCGCCAGCGCCAGGCATTCCTCGAAAATTGATCGAAAAAATTGGCGAACGCTGCGCTGCAGCCTGTCGCAAGATCAATTACCGAGGTGCAGGAACGTTTGAGTTTTTATACGAAGACGGCGAGTTTTTCTTTATTGAAATGAACACTCGCGTTCAGGTGGAGCACCCTGTGACCGAATGGGTTAGCGGCGTTGACATTGTGCGTACGCAAATTATGGTGGCCGCAGGCGAACCGCTGCCCTTTGCTCAAAAGAATATCAAGAACGAAGGTCACGCGATTGAGGTGCGAATTAACGCTGAAGATCCGTACAACTTTACGCCATCGCCTGGGAAGATAACCATGTGGCACGCCCCGGGTGGTCCAGGCGTTCGGGTCGACTCGCACGTGTACACCAACTACACGGTGCCGCCGTATTACGACTCGATGATTGGGAAAATCATTGTGCACGGAGCCACTCGCGAGATTGCCTTGGCTCGTATGCGTACAGCCTTGAGTGAGACCGTCGTTGAAGGGATTAAAACCAATATCCCACTGCACAAAGAGCTAATGAATGACCCTCGTTTTACCCAAGGCGGCACGAATATTCATTACCTAGAAGAGTGGCTGGCACGCCGCACTAAATTAGCCAATACTTAGAACCGCACATGTTTGAACTTAACTTGCTATGTCCAGAAAACGTCGTTGAGATTGTCGGCGAAGCCGTGATGGAACTCGGCGCTGTCAGCGTATCGGTTGAAGATGCCGATGCAGGCACTGACGCTGAGCGGGCACTCTTTGGCGAGCCAAACATGCCGATTGAGCACACGGCGTGGGCGCATTCAAGGCTCAATGCTTTGTTTAGCGACGAGGCAAGTGCGCGAGAAGCCTTATCTATCTTGGCTTTACAAGACTTTTTTGAAGGCTGCCGTGCTGTCGGCGTGACTGCTGTACCAGAGCAAGATTGGGTTCGTATCACCCAGTCGCAATTTGCGCCAGTGCCTGTGACGGATAGTTTTTTTATTGTACCTACGTGGTGCGAACCGCCGCCTGCCGCCAAGCAGATCATCCGACTCGATCCTGGATTAGCGTTTGGAACAGGTACACATCCCACCACCTTTATGTGTTTGAAATGGATTGCAAGCCAAGCCCAGCAAGGGCTGGCGCTGGGTCGCACACTGGACTACGGCTGCGGCTCAGGCATTCTGGCGATTGCCGCTAAAAAATATGGTGCGTCCTCTGCATGCGGAGTCGATATTGACCCCGCAGCCGTGACGGCATCGCAGGAAAATGCGCAAGCAAACAACACCGAACTAAGCCTTGGTTTGCCCGATCTAGCCAAGGGGAGCTATGACACGGTTCTCGCCAATATTTTGGCATCACCACTCAAAGTACTGGCACCTCTTTTATGTGGCCATGTCGCAAGCGGTGGACATTTGGTGCTCGCTGGTATTTTGGAGCGCCAAACGGATGAGCTAAAAGCAGCCTACGCGCCTTACGTCAAGCTAGAGGTTGCTGACACAATGGATGGCTGGGTTCTGATGGTGGCATGAGCTTAGTCGCGACATGTCCCAGCTGCGGCACTGTGTTTAGCATGGTGCGCGAGCAACTGGAAGCCTCTGGCGGGCAAGTACGCTGTGGCCATTGCATGTCAGTGTTTGATGCAAGCGCATCAAACACTGACATGACGCAGGAGGCAGTTCTTGCCAGCGAATGTCAACCAACACTCAGCTTCGTTCAACAGGCTCAAAAACAAGCATTTTGGGCGAAGAAATATGTCCGCATTGGTTTGGCCGTAACCGCTTTTTTACTGATCCTGTTGCTAGCACTGCAACTCCTGCGCAGTGCGCAGGAGCGTTCTTGGCAAATAGCACCAAGCCTACAACCCGTTGCACAAAAACTATGCACACTTTGGACTTGCTCTACACCTGTGCGACTACAGATTGATGGCTGGCGAATTGAGAATTCAAATTTTCAAAAAGAAGGCGAGAATGCCTTTCGCTTGACCATTCAACTAAAGAATATATCGCCGGTAAGCCTGCTAATCCCTCAGTTAGAGCTCAGCTTGATTGATGTAAATGATGCGATTTTGCTTCGCCGTGCTATTAAGATAACAGCAGAGCAGTCACTCTCTAGAGAAGAAGAACGTATCTACTATTTTTTAATCACCCCCAAACCCAATGTGCAAAACAGCATCGTGGGTTATCGACTGGTTTTGTTTTACCCTTAATTATTTAGGATCTCTATGGCCTCCATTATTTGCGGCTCGCTCGCTTTTGACAACATCATGCGCTTTGAGGGTCGCTTTGCCGATGCGATCTTGCCAGATCAGCTTCACAAGCTAAGCGTCTCGTTTTATGTCCCTCATCTCAAACGAGAGTTTGGCGGCTGTGCGGGCAACATTGCGTATAGTCTCAAGCTCTTGGGTGGTATAGCCTTGCCAATGGCTACGGTGGGACATGATGGTGCTGATTATTTGGAACACTTTAAAACTTTTGGCATCAGTACAGAGTTTGTGAGCACAGTGCCAGAGGCCGTCACAGCATTGGCCATGATCATGACGGATAACGACAACAATCAAATTACCGCGTTCCACCCTGGCGCCATGGCTGAAGCACATCGCACCACCATTGCGGCGCGCAGTGATATCAAACTGGGTATTGTCTCGCCCGATGGCAGACAAGCCATGATTGAGCATGCGGAGCAATTCAAAGCTGCGGGCATTCCATTTGTGTTCGATCCAGGTCAAGGACTTCCGATGTTTGATGGCGCTGATTTGCGTCACTTTATCGAACTAGCTACATGGGTCACCGTGAATGATTACGAAGCACAAATGCTATCGGAACGCACAGGTTGGTCGCATGCGGAAATTGCCAGTCACGTGCAAGGCTATGCCATCACACTGGGTGAGCATGGTGCGGAGGTTTGGGAAAACGGAATAGCCACGAAGGTTGAGCCCGTGCTAGCCAGCACAGTAGTTGACCCAACTGGCTGCGGCGATGCTTGGCGTGGTGCGCTCTTGTTTGGCCTTGAGCAGGGGTGGTCTATGGCCAAATGCGCAGCCTTAGGTAACAGAGTCGCAGCCATCAAAATTGGGCACGCAGGTGGTCAAAACTACTCACTAAAAAAATCAATTTTTGAATAAATAAATCGCATAAAAAAAACCCACAAACGTCACCCAAAGGCGGCGTTTGTGGGTTTTGAGCTTCTAGCGTTTAAGGCTTGGAAGCTGTTGGGAACGGCCAAGCAGCTTGTGGACTGATGGTCGTTTTAGCTACAGGCTTAGCCGCTGGCTTGGCAGCAGGCTTAGCGACTGGCTTTTTTGCTGCTGGCTTAGCCGCTGCTTTCTTCGCTGGAGCTGCCTTTTTAGCTGCTGGCTTTTTTGCTGCTACTTTTTTTGCAGGTACCGCCTTTTTCGCTGGCGCTGCTTTTTTAGCGGCTGGCTTCTTCGCTGCCACTACTTTTTTTGCAGGTGCCGCTTTTTTCGCTGGCGCTGCTTTTTTAGCGGCTGGCTTCTTCGCTGCCACTACTTTTTTTGCAGGTGCCGCTTTTTTCGCTGGCGCTGCTTTTTTAGCTACTGGTTTTTTCGCTGCCACTACTTTTTTTGCTGGTACAGCTTTCTTTACTGGTGCAGTTTTTTTCGCTGCTGGTTTTTTTGCAGTTGCCATTTTTTCTCTCCTAGATTTTTTCAATTGAAGATTCGCTCGCGTCCACATGGGAGATTTGGCGCAAACGATTCAAGCCGTTGAGAGACTCGCTCTCAGCGGCTTGAACTGGGGTGCAAGCCACAACAACCATCTGCACGCAAGGCACGATGGTGAGTTGAAGATTTGCAATTCTTAAAAACATGGTGTGTGATGTTTGAAACGTTAGTCCCAAGACAAAGCGCCACCCGATTGATATTCAATCACACGGGTTTCAAAAAAATTACGTTCTTTTTTAAGATCGATCATTTCGCTCATCCAAGGAAATGGATTTTCCTCATCAGGAAATAAGGCATCTAAACCAATTTGCACCGCACGGCGATTGGCAATGTAGCGTAAATATCCCTTAAACATAGATGCATTTAAGCCGAGCACACCGCGCGGCATGGTGTCTTCCGCATAGCGGTATTCCAGCTCAACAGCCTTCATAAACAAGGCATTAATTTCAGCCTTGAACTCAGGCGTCCACAGATGGGGGTTCTCTAACTTCAATTGATTAATCAAATCAATCCCAAAATTGCAATGCATTGACTCGTCACGCAAAATGTATTGGTATTGCTCAGCAGCACCGGTCATTTTGTTTTGTCGACCCAAGGCCAAGATTTGCGTAAAACCCACATAGAAGAACAAGCCCTCCATTAAGCAAGCAAACACAATCAAAGATTTGAGTAGCGTTTGATCATTCTCCGTTGTTCCAGTTTTGAAGTTGGGATCAGAGATCGCTTCAATAAATGGAATCAAAAATTGATCTTTATCGCGAATCGATTGCACTTCGTTATAGGCATTAAAGATTTCCGCCTCGTCTAGCCCGAGCGACTCCGTAATGTATTGATACGCGTGCGTATGAATCGCTTCTTCAAAAGCTTGGCGGAGCAAGAATTGGCGGCATTCTGGTGCCGTGATGTGACGATATGTGCCGAGCACAATATTGTTTGCAGCCAAAGAATCAGCTGTTACAAAAAATCCTAAATTGCGCTTGACTAAACGACGTTCATCGTCGGTCAAACCATTGGGGTCTTTCCAAAGCGCAATGTCGCGCGTCATATTGACCTCTTGCGGCATCCAATGATTTGCGCAAGTGGCTAAATATTTCTCCCAAGCCCATTTGTATTTAAATGGAACGAGTTGGTTGACGTCAGTTTGACCATTGATGATGCGCTTGTCTGAAGCCTTAACGCGATGATGTACAGGCACGTTGGTAGGCGATTTAGTCGCGGAAATTACGCTTGGCGCTTGAAGAAATTCATAAGAAAAAATGGGGGCAGTTTGCAAGCCAAGCGCTTCGGCGTTTGGCTCAGATGCTAGCGAAGCTGCAGGTGTGGATGTGATTTCTTCGTCCCAAGTTAACATATTAATTTCCGTTCAGCGGATGATAGAGGCAATGCGCAAAAATACAAAATGATTTCGTATTTTTTTGTTACATGTGCGCATTTTTGTTTTCGTTTGTTGTGTTTTATTGACAAGCTTCGCAACCAGGATCATCAATCGCGCAGAACTTAATATCAGTCGCCGGGGACGTAGATAATTCCGCTTGTGAAGCCAGCGCTGCAGCCATTAATGCAGAAGGTGCGCCACTGGCCGAGGCCTTATTGGCTATGGCCTGCGGGGCAGCTGCTATTGTAGAAGTGCCCGAGCTAACTGAATTCATTTGCCCCGCGCGACCTGTCGATTTTTCAGCATGCGTGGCGCCCACTGTGCGCAAATAATAAGTTGTCTTGAGTCCACGAATCCATGCGAGCTTGTAAGTGTCATCTAATTTTTTACCCGATGCACCCGCCATATAAATATTAAGTGACTGAGCTTGGTCAATCCATTTTTGGCGACGCGATCCTGCTTCAATTAACCACGCAGGTTCAACTTCAAACGCAGTTGCGTAGAGAGCCTTCAGATCCGCAGGCACACGATCAATAGGACGCAGCGAACCATCGAAGTGTTTTAAATCCATCACCATCACATCATCCCAAAGCCCAAGACGCTTGAGGTCGCGCACCAAGTAGCTATTGATGATGGTAAATTCGCCTGACAAATTAGATTTGACAGACAAGTTGCCAAAGCTTGGCTCAATTGATGCATCCACACCAATGATGTTGGAAATGGTTGCTGTCGGGGCAATCGCCACGCAATTTGAATTGCGCATCCCGTGCTCGGCAATTTTGGCGCGCAGTGATGTCCAGTCTAATTTTCTGGAGCGATCGACTTCAAAATAATTCGCGCCACGCTCCTTCGTCATCATGTCCAAACTGTCAATCGGCAAGATGCCCTTATCCCACAACGAACCCTTATAGCTAGCGTAACGTCCGCGCTCTTTCGCCAAGTCGCTGGATGCGCTATAAGCAAAGTAGCAAATCGCTTCCATCGACTCATCGGCGAATTGCACCGCATCATTAGACGCATAGGACATGCGCATTTCATACAAACTGTCTTGGAAGCCCATCAAACCAAGGCCCACGGGGCGATGACGCATATTGGAGTCACGCGCCTTTTTGACGGCGTAGTAGTTGATGTCAATCACGTTATCCAGCATCCGCATGGCTGTGCCAATCGTGCGCTTGAGTTTGTCATGATCGAGCGTTTTAGATCCATCTCTATTTGTTTTGATGTGCTGCACCAAATTGACCGAGCCTAAATTGCAAACAGCCGTCTCAGTGTCGCTGGTATTGAGTGTGATCTCCGTACACAAGTTGCTGGAATGAACCACGCCAACATGTTGCTGCGGAGAGCGAATATTACACACATCTTTAAAGGTAATCCAAGGATGCCCTGTTTCAAACAACATCGTCAGCATCTTGCGCCACATATCGGTTGCTTGCAGCGTACGTGTCGGGCTAATCTTGCCGCTAGCCGCTTGCGCTTCATATTGCACGTAAGTTTGCTCAAAATCAATACCGTACTTATCGTGCAAATCTGGCGCATCAGACGGCGAAAATAACGTCCAGGTGCCTTTTTCCATCACCCGCTTCATAAACAGATCTGGAATCCAGTTTGCCGTATTCATATCATGCGTACGGCGGCGATCATCGCCCGTGTTTTTGCGCAACTCCAAGAACTCTTCAATATCTAAGTGCCACGTCTCAAGGTAAGTGCAAACGGCCCCTTTGCGCTTACCGCCTTGATTCACGGCCACGGCCGTGTCGTTAACGACTTTCAAAAATGGCACGACACCTTGGCTCTCGCCATTCGTGCCCTTAATATGCGAACCCAAAGCGCGGACTCGCGTCCAGTCATTACCGAGGCCGCCTGCAAATTTAGAGAGCAACGCGTTTTCTTTGATGAGTTCGTAAATGCCATCCAAATCATCAGGCACGGTGCTGAGGTAGCAACTAGACAATTGCGAGCGCTGCGTTCCGCTATTAAAGAGTGTGGGGGTGCTTGACATGAAGTTGAACGTCGATAGCACCTCGTAAAACTCAATCGCACGCTCTTCGCGATTGATTTCGTTCAGTGACAAGCCCATCGCCACGCGCATGAAAAACGCTTGTGGTAACTCGATACGTGTTTTGCGTACGTGCAAGAAATAGCGGTCATACAGCGTTTGCAGTCCAAGGTAGTCAAAACGCATATCGCGCTCGGGCTTCAATGCAGCTCCGAGCTTTTGCAAGTCGAAGTGCATCATGCGCTCGTCTAGCAAATCGTTGTCCACTCCGCGCTTGATGAACTCAGGAAAGTACTCGGGATAGCGCTTGTCCATAGCAGACTGAAGCACCTCTTCACCCAAAATTTCTTTACGCATCGTGTGCAACAAGAGGCGCGACGTGGCGTAGGTGTAATCAGGTTCTTTTTCAATCAAGGTACGCGCGGCCATGATGGCAGCTTTGTACACCTCATCAATCGGCACACCGTCATACAGGTTGCGCAAGGTGGATGCCAAAATCGGATCTGGCTTCACGTCCGCATTCAAATTCGAGCACGACGTCTCAATCAATGTCGTCAATCCTTTCAAATCTAACGCCACACGATTACCGTTATCGGTCACATACATAGTTGACTCAGCCACAGCAGGCGCGGCTTCTTTTTGCGCGGCACGTTCTTGCGAACGCTTCTCACGATAAAGCACATAACTACGTGCAATTTCGTGATGACCACCGCGCATGAGACCCAGCTCCACTTGATCTTGAATGTCTTCAATATGGAAAGTACCGCCGCCTGGACGTGAACGCATCAGTGCCTTGATGATGTTCTCGGTCAGCGCATCGACTGTCTCCCGCACACTCGCCGACGCTGCGCCTTGCGTACCGTGTACCGCTAAAAACGCCTTCATCATGGCGATCGCAATTTTGCTTGGCTCGAACGGAACGACCGATCCATTACGCCGCAAAATTTGATAACCAGACCACGCTGCAGAGCGCGCCGTTTGCCCTCCAGATAATGAGGTTGAACTACCCACCGAATCGCTATCAGATTGGTTGGGCGCGTAAGCTTGAATGGTGTGACTTGTCATGATAAGTAGAAATAGAGATAAACACTAGATATGGGCGAATAATACGCGATTTAGGCGAAAAAACACTATCCCTAGTGTACAGCAGCCCCCGTATTTACCCTAGTTTTATTTCTAAAAAATCAACCCAACTCACGTTTTAAACGAGACCAATCGAAGCCCGACCCTGGGTCATCCTTTCGCCCAGGCGCAATGTGCTCGTGCCCTACAAAATCAAGGCCATGGCAGATATGGCTTATCGCAGCATTTAAGCTCGAAAGGCTTTCATATTGGGCATCCTTAAAAATCTCACCCGGCACACCCTCTAACTCAATGCCGACCGAAAAATCATTGCAATTATTTTTTGTCACGCCAAGCTTATTGGTGTAGCTCGACTGCCCCGCATGCCATGCGCGATCCTGGCAGCTCACAAATTGCCACAGCGCACCTGTGCGCTCAATCAAAAAATGGCTGGATACTTTTTGATCGCGAATCGACTCGAAATAAGGGTGAGCATCCCAGTCGAGTTGATTAGTAAACAGCTGCTGCACATATCCGCCGCCATAGTCCGCTTCGGAAGCAGCGGGCGGCAAACTAATGGAATGAATGACCACCAAATCGATCAAGGTGCCTTCTGGTCTAACACCGAAATTGGGAGAATCTAATCGCCTTGCAAAACGATACCAGCCCCTATCCCATAAACCGTCTAGCCACAAGGCGTTCATTTAAGGTTCGGCTTTATGCAGGTGCGCTGCCGAACAATAACTGCCATGCTTGCCCTGCACGGCCTCGACTGTCGGAATTTGCACTGCGCACCAGCGGCAAGGCTGCATATCAATCACCTTAGTGCGCTGCTCTGCCGCCTTACGCTCTTTAACTGCTAACTTACGATTGCTACGCCAAATAAAAATAGCAGCCATCAAGATAACGAGGATAAGCAAGTATTTGGAGACCATAATCATTGCTCGCGTTAGACCGCGCCTCGCTTCAAAACGACTTGCAACACAAAGTGCGTGCCCACATAAGCCAAAAGCAAAAACGCGCTTCCAAAATGCACCATGCGCACCGCCTTCGTGCCGCGCCAACCTAAGTGGACACGCCCCACCACGAGTAGGGCAAAGCACAACCAAGCTAGCGCCGCAAAGATTGTTTTATGCTGAAGTTTGAATAAAAACCCAGAGCCGCCCGCCACACCGCCAAGTAGCAAACTGAGCGTGAGCAGCGCAAAGCCTGCGTAAACAAAAAGAAACATCCAATGCTCAAGTGTGAGCAAAGGTATGCGCGGCGCATCACCCAATTGACCACGCAAACGGCGCTCTGTTTGCGTAAACAACCAAGCGCAAACAACTGCGGCAGCAAACATGGCATAAGCCGCAATCGCGCTGCTAATGTGGGCCAAGAGCCAAGGCGAATCAGCCGCCATACCCAAATGGGAAAGCGCCAACCACAAGCCAGCAGCAAAGAAAGCGATCAGTAGAATGCTAAGCAAAATCATGCTCACAGTTTAGTTTAAAAACATCCCCTCTCGCTCTATGGCCTCCCTACTTTCTGACAAACTCTCCGCTCTCACCAAACGCCTGCGCGGTGAAGCACGTATTACCGAATCCAACGTCGCCGACATGCTGCGCGAAGTACGCATGGCGCTGCTCGAGGCCGACGTTGCGCTGCCCGTGGTGCGCGACTTTGTGGCGCGCATCAAAGAGAAGGCGCTCGGGCAAGAGGTCGTCGGCTCACTCACCCCAGGCCAAGCCTTGGTGGGTGTGGTCAATCAAGAATTAGTGGCGACGATGGGGCTGGGCATATCGGACATCAACTTGCACGCGCAGCCACCTGCTGTGATTTTGATGGCAGGTTTGCAAGGTGCAGGTAAAACCACCACCACTGCCAAGCTCGCCAAGCACCTCATTGAGAAGCGCAAAAAGAAAGTGCTCACCGTCAGCGGCGACGTGTATCGCCCTGCCGCGATTGAACAATTGAAGACTGTCACCGCGCAAGCTGGCGCCGAGTGGTTTCCATCTGACCCTTCGCAAAAGCCTGTGGATATTGCTTTGGCGGCCATCGACTACGCCAAAAAGCATTACTTTGATGTGCTTTTAATTGACACCGCCGGCCGCACGGGTGTTGACGAGCAGTTGATGAACGAAATCCGCGACCTGCACAAAGCCGCCAATCCCGTCGAGACGCTTTTTGTCGTCGATGCCATGCAAGGCCAAGACGCGGCGAACGTGGCGAAGGCCTTTGGCGATGCGCTGCCACTCACCGGCATCATCCTCACCAAAACAGACGGCGACTCACGCGGCGGCGCGGCGCTATCGGTGCGGCAAATCACGGGCGTGCCGATTAAGTTTGCGGGTGTCAGCGAAAAAATTGATGGCTTAGAAGTGTTCGATGCCGAGCGCTTTGCAGGGCGTATCTTAGGCATGGGCGACATCGTCGCGCTAGTCGAGCAAATCACCAGCGGCGTGGACGTAGCGGCAGCGCAAAAAATGGCAGCCAAAATGAAGAGCGGCGCGAGTTTTGACCTTGAGGACTTCCTCGGTCAGATCCAGCAAATGCGTTCCATGGGCGGCCTGCAAAGCATCATGGACAAGCTGCCTGGGCAAATGGCGGCAAAAGCCAAAGGGCAAGACCTAGACAAAGCCGACCGCGACATCCTCAAAAAGCAAGGCATCATCCACAGCATGACGCTGCAAGAGCGCCGCAAACCCGAAATCATCAAAGCCACACGCAAGCGTCGCATCGCTGCAGGGGCTGGTGTGCAGGTTCAAGAAGTCAACCGCATGCTCAACGAGTTCGAGCAAATGCAAACCATGATGAAAAAGATGAAGGGCTCAGGGATGATGAAGATGATGCAAAAAATGGGAGCGATGGGTAAAGGTGGCATGCCTCCAGGTATGCCGGGCATGGGCGGAATGAAGTTTCCGGGAATGCGCTAAGGCTAAGCGCACCCTTCTACACCGCCGAGTTATTCCCGCTCAATCAACTCAATCTTGTAGCCATCAGGATCAGCCACAAACGCGATGTTGGTTGTGCCGCCTTTCACGGGGCCTGGCTCTCTGGTGATGTTGCCGCCCGCTGCTCGAATCGTATCGCAAGCCTTATGGACACTGGGCACGCCAAGGGCGATATGTCCGTAAGCCGTACCTAACTCATAGCTTTCTACACCGTAGTTGTAGGTCAGCTCTAACTCCGCGTGATCGGGATTTGTGCCGTAGCCCACAAACGCCAGCGAATATTTTTGCTCGGGTCTATCGGTCGTGCGAAGCAAGGTCATGCCGAGGCATTCGGTATAAAACTTGATCGATCGCTCTAAATTGCCAACGCGCACCATGGTGTGAAGTAATCGCATAAAAATCCTTGGTTATTTTTGAATTCCCGCCTGCGCGGGAATGACAGGGGGCATATCAAACAAGAAGCACGTCGTCGTACCGTGGGCATAAATTTTTCCGTCCGCGTCCACGATGCGGCCTTCCGCCGTCGCCATTTGGCGACCCGCGTGCACGACCTTGCCAATCGTACGATAGACCCCGCCCACCTTGGCTCCGCGCACAATATTCACGCTGTACTCTGCCGTCGTAAAGCCACGTCCTGCGGGCACAATCGTGTGCACTGCGCAGCCCATGGCAGAGTCAAGCAATGTGCCGTACCAACCACCGTGCACCGTGCCCATGGGGTTTAAAAAATTGGCCTGCGGCGAACCTTGAAACACGATTTCGCCCAGCGCCACACTCACAGGCGAGTAATCAAGCGTTCTGCCCACACTGGCGTAGGGCAACTTGCCGAGCAAAATTCCTTGAAAAATCTCGAAGCCGCTCAAATGCGCCACTTGCTCACGCATTGCCACACCTGCCGTTGCGCCGCCTGCCAGCATTTGCGCCTTAACGATTTCGGCTTCTTCGATCCACTCTTGTGTTGTTGCCATAAAAACTTTCTAAATTTATCTAATCTACTAAAGCGTAGTTTTTACCACGCGTAAAACTTCCTCGCCATAGGCCTCTAGCTTCTTAGCACCAATGCCGCTGACGCTCGATAACTCAGATGTACTCGTCGGATTGAGCAGCGCAATAGAACGAAGCGTGCTGTCGTGAAAAATCACAAACGCGGGCAGGTTGTGATGACTAGCCACTTCTGCTCGCCAAGCCTTCAGTGAAACAAGACGTTCCTGCGAAGCCATATCCATTGGGCTTTGTGAGGCATCATCCTTCGCAAGCCTTGCCCCGCTTGGCGTCCGAGCACGCACTGGTTTCACAGACTGCCGAAGCAGCACAGGCACTTCGCCCTTCAAAACCGCACGCGAACCTGTCGTCAAATGCAACGTATTAAAGCTTTCGGCATCCACGCAGAGCGCGTCCGTTGCAATCAGTTGGCGCAGCACCGCACGCAGTTGCAGCTCCGAGTTCTCCGCGCACAGCCCAAATGTACTGATGCGTTCGTGCCCATACTGCGCCGTTCTATCGGTTGCTTTGCCGCGCACGATGTCCATCAAATGCCCTGCGCCAAAGTGCAAGCTGCTTTGCTGCTCTACGCGGTAGATGGTGGATAAGAGCTTGCGCGCGACCTCGGTGCCATCCCAAATATCAGGCGGACTCATGCAGTTATCACAAGCACCGCACGTCAAGCGAGCTTGCCCATCGGGTGCGTAGGTCTCGTCAAAGTATGCCAAGAGCCGCACGCGGCGGCAATCGGTCGCCTCGGCAAGTCCGAGCAGCGCATCCAACTTGCCGCGCATCACGCGCTTAAAGTCATCATGCGCGGGACTCTCATCAATCATGCGGCGCTGGTTCACCACGTCTTGTAGGCCGTAGCACATCCACGCATTCGAGAGCGCACCATCACGCCCCGCCCTACCCGTTTCTTGGTAATAGCCCTCGATATTTTTGGGCATATCGAGATGCGCCACAAAGCGCACATCAGGCTTGTCAATGCCCATGCCAAATGCAATGGTGGCGACCATAATCCAGCCCCCTTGATCACTATCTGCGCGTAAAAACTTATCTTGATTAGCAAGGCGTACATCAGCGGGAAGCCCCGCGTGGTATGGCATAGCTCGGATCCCCTCTTTATTCAGGCGCTCCGCCACTTCTTCAACACGTTTGCGCGATTGGCAATAGACGATGCCGCAATCGCCTTCGTGGGTGTCCGAGATAAAACGCAGCAATTGCGAAACCGCCTCTTGTTTTTCAACAATTTTGTAATGGATATTCGAGCGATCAAAACTACTGACAAATTGCGCGGCATTCTCAAGTTGCAAGCCTTGCACAATATCCGCCCGAGTGAGGCTATCTGCAGTTGCGGTGAGCGCCATGCGCGGCACGGTTGGGTAGCGCTCGTGCAAAACAGATAGCAGCTGATACTCAGGCCGAAAATCGTGTCCCCACTGGCTGACGCAATGCGCTTCGTCGATGGCAAAGAGACTCAGCTTGCCACGCGAGTAAAGCGAATCCATGAGCGCCAAAAAGCGCGGTGAGGTCACGCGCTCGGGCGCAGCGTAGAGCAGCGTGATCTCACCGCGCAAGAGACGCTGCTCAATCGCGGCCGCTTCTTCAAACGATTGACTAGAGTTCAAAAATTCGGCGGCCACGCCCGCCTCGTGCAGCGCGCCCACTTGGTCGTGCATCAGCGCAATCAGAGGCGAGACAACGACCGCTACGCCATGTCCGGCTTGACTTCGCGCGATGGCAGGAATTTGAAAGCACAGCGATTTTCCACCGCCCGTGGGCATAAGCACCAGTGCATCGCCACCTGCAATCACATGCGAAACAATGGCTTCTTGCGGCCCACGGAAAGCGTCGTAGCCAAAAACCTCGCGCAGAATGCGTTTCATGCCTTCGCGTTGTGTTTTGCGATTTGTGCAGCCCTATAAATGCCATACATACTGAGCGCCGCCAGCACCACAAAACAGGCAAACGACCAATTGGCTATCGAGCCGCCAAGATAAGTCCAATCGACCTTGGTACAGTCGCCGCTACCTTTAAAAATCATCGGAATCGCGCGGCGCATGGGTGTGTTTTCGATGATCCCGTAAAAATCGCGCCCGCAAGTGAACACCTCGGGCGGATACCACTGCAACCAGCTTTGCCGCGCCGCGACAAACGCACCGAACAAGGCAAACGCTGTTGTCAAAAATCCAGTTGGTAATAGCGCCCAACGCCACTTGCAAAACGCTGCAATCACCGATATCAAAGCCACCCCAATCAAGGCATAGCGCTGCACGATACACATGGGGCAAGGCTCTAGCCCGACCACGTGCTGCAAATAAAGCCCAAAACCGAGCATGGCAGCGCAGGCCAGCGCGATAAGGGCGAAGAGACGTTGTGGGTTTGTACGAAGTGTGTTTAGAAATGTTGGCATCTTTTGATTTTAGATGCCGCCCACCCCATCCTCCTCACCCCCGCTCCTCAAACCAGCGGATTCTCCAGCACACCAATACCATCAATTTCAATCCGCACCACGTCGCCAGCCTTCAGATATTTAGGTGGCTTAAAGCCCAGACCGACTCCGACAGGCGTACCCGTGGCAATGAGATCACCTGGGTAGAGCGTGATGCCTTGGCTGATGACGCTAATCAACTTCGGGATATTGAAGATGAGGTTTTTTGTACCCACGTTTTGACGCAGCTCACCGTTGACCCAGAGCTTCATTTGCGTGTCTTCGCCCCTACATTCGTCAGGTGCACACTCGTCCGCGCCCGTTGCCGCGCTCACTGCGATTGGGCCCATGGGGCAAAACGTATCGAAGCTCTTGCCTAAGTGCCACTGCTTGTGACGCTGTTGCCAGTCGCGCGCCGTCACGTCGTTGACTATCGTGTAACCCCAAACGTGGCTCATGGCATCCGCCTCTGTAATCCCTTTACCGCCCTTGCCAATAATGACGGTAAGTTCGGCCTCGTAATCAATCGCCTCAGACACGCCGTATGGAATTTGAATCGCCTCGCCTGTCGCAATCACGCTCTCTGGCACTTTGGTAAAAATGATCGGGTCTTTAGGGATTTCGTCACCCACTTTGCCGGTGCTCGAATCAAAGCCGCTGGTGCCAAACTCCAGGGCGTGTTCGAAATAGTTTTTGCCCACACAAAAGATGTTGCGGCGTGGATGCGGGACGGGCGCTCTAAGCTTGACTGCCGACATTGGCACTGCTGCAAGCCTTTCTGGTAATGGCTTGTCAGCCTGCTGACAGTCAATCACGGCAAGCAGTCCACGCTCTGCGTCAGATGGATTGAAGTCGTAGGCTTCGACAGATTCGCCGTTATTTGAGACGAATCCGACGTAGTTTTTATTTTGGTAGGTGTAGGCAGCGATTTTCATAATTTATAAGTGTATGAGGTGCGACACGCGTCAGTTCCCGCAAGGTCGCAGCCATGACAATCTGCCGTATGAAAAAACTTGCTTCATTGCTGCTAGTCGCTGGTCTCTTGGCTTTAAGCCCAATCCAGAGTGCCTTTGCGCAAAGTCCTGACGCGTATCCCGTAAAACCGATCATCATGATCGTGCCATTCCCCCCGGGCGGCGTAGCGGACACCGTGGGTCGCCCTGTTGCAGAAGCTTTATCGCGCGTACTCAATCAAAGCGTGATTGTGGAAAACAAAGCGGGGGCGGGCGGCGGCATTGGTATGGCGCAGGTTGCTAAATCAAACGCCGATGGCTATACGGTGCTGATGTCGTTATCTAGCATCTCGATCATTCCCGAAGCCGACAAGCTATTTGGCCGTGCGCCTAGCTTTACGCTCGATCAGTTCAAGCCGATTGCTCGCTTTACTGCCGAACCTACCGTGCTTGTGGTGCGCGCGGACGCGCCTTGGAAAAATTTTGCCGAATTTCTAGCCGACATTCGCAAAAAACCTGCCTCATACAGTTTTGGCTCGTCAGGCAATTACGGCACCATGCACGTGCCGATGGAGATGCTCAAATCCGAAGCCAAATTTCACATGCTGCACGTGCCCTATACGGGTGCAGGGCCTGCGGTGGTGGCGCTTCTGGGTGGGCAAATTGATGCGCTCTCCACAGGACCCGCATCGGTAGTGCAGCAAATTAAGGCGGGCAAGCTCAAAGCGTTGGCGCATTGGGGCGAAGGGCGCTTGGCTGCGCTACCCGATGTGCCTAGTCTGAAGGAGCTGGGGCAACCCGTGGAGTTTGCGCAGTGGGCGGGATTGTTTGTTCCCGCGAATACGCCGCCTGCAGTGATGGCCAAACTTCGTGAAGCGGCAAAAACGGCCGCGAACGATCCGCGTGTGCGGCAAGTCATTGGCGGATCGGGCAGTCCGATTCAATATTTGGATGCGCCTGAGTTTCAAAAATACTGGGATGTGGATGCGGCCAAGATGACGCAAGTGGTGAAATTAATTGGGAAGGTGAATTGATGAAAATGAACTTTGATCGCAAGCCAATTGGGGTCAGACCCCTTTGGACTTTTATTGGCAACTTGCTCTGCTTTGTTTTCTTTTGGGGTCAGACCCCAATTGTTTACGCTCAAAGTTCGCCCGCTAACTATCCGACTAAGCCCGTCAAATTGATTGTGCCGTTTGCAACGGGCGGTCCGGCCGATATCTACGGGCGATTCATTGCGCAAAAGCTGACCGAGGCGACGGGGCAAGCGTTTGTGGTCGATAACAGACCAGGCGCGGGCTCGGTGATTGGCACGGACGCGGTAGCAAAAGCTGCGCCTGATGGTTACACGCTCTTGCTCATGTCTAACGCGCAAACGGTTAACGAATCACTTATTTCCAATAAGCCCTACAACTTGCTGCGCGACTTCGTGCCTGTTGCGCCCATCAACTCTTCCGACCTTGTGCTGGTAGCGCATCCGTCGCTGGCTGCATCCAACATCCGCGAACTTGTTGCGCTCGCCAAGAGTCAACCTGGCAAGCTGAACTACGCCTCTTCGGGGCCTGGCACTCCGTACCACATGGCGGGCGAGCTATTCAAAGCGATGAGCGGCACGTTTATCGTTCATGTTCCGTACCGAGGCAGCACGGGCGCACGCACCGACTTGATTGGCGGGCAAGTCGACCTGATGTTTGATGCCGTAACTACCATGACGGAGCAAATTAAAGCAGGCAAAGTCAGAGCAATTGCGACAACAGGTCGCACAAGATCGAGCGTGCTGCCAGACGTACCCACGGTTGCCGAGTCGGGCATCCCAGGACTCGCGGGTTACGAGTCCACGATTTGGCTGGGCATCATGGCGCCAAAGGCCACGCCAGCAGGAATTGTCAGCAGATTGAATGTTGAGATCAGCAAGATCACATCCAGCACTGAGGCTCGTGCCGCATGGGGCAAGCAAGGCGCAACGCCGCTGGTGATGTCACCCGAGGCATTTGCAAAGTACGCTTTTGATGATGTCACCAAGTGGGCGCGCATTGTCAAAATTTCGGGTGCTAAGTCCGACAATTAAGCAAACAACTAAAGTAAAAATTAACCAAACTGTTCATAGAATAAGCATCATGACTACACATCTTCATATCATCAGCGCAGGCGCGGCCATGGGGCTCACCCGTCAATTGCTTGGCGATCAAATCAGCATTAACGTCGGGCTTAACTTTGGCGCGGTACGCACCATGTACGACCTGTACGTGTCGGGTGTGCCCTGCGATTTGCTCTTGCTGACGCGGGCTCAAATTGATGAGTTGGATGCAGCAGGCTGCATCGTTGCTGGCAGCATTGTGGATGTAGGGCACGTGAAGACAGGCATTGCGGTTCGTGCAGATACAAAGGCCAACCCAGACATCGCTGATGCCGCATCGCTCAAAGCCGCGCTGCTAAAGGCTTCCAGCCTTTATTGTCCCGACATGAAACAGTCTACGGCGGGCTTGCACGTCGCAGGCATGCTCAAGCAACTGGGCATTTGGGATGACGTTAAAAATCACATCTCCGAGCACCCCAACGGCGCAACCGCCATGCGGATGATGGATTCGAGTAATGACGCAAGTTCGATTGGCTGTACGCAAGTCACCGAGATCATCTACACGCCTAGCGTACGCTTAGTAGGTTTGCTACCAAAAGAGTTTGAACTCTCCACCGTCTACAGCATTGCCGTACCTAAACGCAGCACCGAACCTGAAGCGGCCAAAGCCGCTATTGCCAAGCTATGCAGTGACACAAACCTCGGCGCGCGCGTGGCCGCAGGATTTGATGCTGCTTAAGAATTTAGGATGTGCCGATTACCAATCCACGGTATTGGCCATGCAAGCCTTTACCGCAGCGCGGACATCAGACACCCCTGACGAACTGTGGCTTTGCGAACATCCTCCCACTTTTACGCAAGGCTTGGCTGGTAAAGCGGAGCATGTTCTGATGGCTGGCGACATCCCCGTCGTGCAAACCAATCGCGGTGGGCAAGTCACTTATCACGGCCCTGGACAAGTGGTGGCCTATCCTCTCGTCGACCTCAAACGCGCGGGCTACTTTGTTAAAGAGTACGTCTATAAATTAGAAGAAGCCGTCATCCGAACGCTGCGACATTTCGGCATGACCGGTCACCGCGTGCGCACAGCCCCTGGCATCTACGTGAGACTGGATGACCCGAAAAGCCATGCTGGTATTGGCCTAGCGGGCATCGGCGATAACGCCGAGCAAGTGTTTTTACGTGAACGCTTAGGTAAAGTCGCAGCGCTTGGTATCAAGGTCAGTCGTCATTGCACTTATCACGGCGTGGCGCTCAACGTGGCAATGGACTTAGAGCCATTTAGCCGAATTAACCCTTGCGGTTACTCGGGGCTGCAAACAGTGGATATGAAGACGCTGGGCGTGAGTGCGGCGTTTGACGATGTGCAAAACGTATTTGCTAAACAGCTGCAGACGTGGTTAGGGTAAGCGCAGCCCATGCTTTGACAGCGCTGCACGTCCATCACTAGCTTCAAAAGCGTCTGCTAAAGACTTCACCGCTGGACTTGCATCGTTGGCAATCCAACTGCTGTAACGCGTTGCCAACTCCCACTCCGCAGGAAAGGCGCCGAGCAGTAAGGCACGATCCGCTTGAAAAATCTCGCTCATCTGGGTGATACCGATATCCACCTCGCCGTTTGCGACCAACTTCATCGTCTCGATGCCATCCTTGGCAATCACGGTTTTTGCCATGACCGCGTCTTTGATACCTAGCTTTTCAATCACTTGCACAAAGTGCACGCCAACCGTTGCGCCGCGAGCAGGATCAGAAAATGCGATTCGTTTGGCAGCCAAAAGCGTCGCTCTTAGATTGCCCGTTAGGCCACTATCCATAAGGCTTGCAGCAGCGCCTTCCGCTTTAAATTTCTTAGAGATGGCGATGCCCGCCAGCGTATCACCCACACGACGCGTGATGCCGCCAGCCAACTTGCCCCCTACTATGTTTGCTTTTTGAATACGCACTTCAGTCGTGATGAGCACGCCACTTTGCGAGTTCGCAACAAAACTCACTTCAGCCTCGCCAGCGGTGTCATAGAAGCGAGTCACCTTGTGTCGCGTTTGCCGCTCAAAGGCTTGAATGATTTCTTCGGCAGGGGCTTTTACGCCTGCTGCGGCATAGAAGGAAATGGATTCAGCGTGACCGTTTCCGCACACCAAAGCGAGCGCCGAAAAAATCAACCTTCCAAGGGAAATTTCTAATAGCTTTGTCATATTTCTCATGCTTAAATTGTCCGTTAAGTTCCCACATTCTTTTTTGGAGATAAAACATGCACAAAATTTTAAAATCACTTCTCGCAGCAGGTGCTTTATTGACATTGGCGCAAATAAGTTTTGCTCAAGCTGCCTGCACTAACCGCGGCGATTTAGATAATTTGTACTGCGATGCCAACAAGGATCTTGTAGCAGACGTACCCACAGATAAATCTAAGTGGAAGAACCCCAGCACCTTGATTTTTACCTACACCCCCGTTGAAGACCCTGCCAAATACGAGAACGTGTTTAAACCCTTCACCGACTATTTGGCGCAGTGCACTGGCAAAGCCGTCAAGTTTTATCAAGTGCAAAGTAATGCTGCCGAGATTGAAGCCATGCGCTCAGGCAGGCTCCATGTGGCGGGCTTCTCCACAGGACCTACTGTGTTTGCGGTCAACAAAGCCGGGGCGATTCCGTTTGCCGTGAAGGGGGATGCCAAAGGCTTTCAAGGCTACAACTTAATCACCATCGTCAAGGCGTCTAGCCCGTACAAAACCGTGGCGGATTTGAAAGGCAAAAAAGTCGCGCATACCTCGCCGTCCAGCAACTCGGGCAATCTAGCCCCTATCGCACTCTTGCCCGCGCAAGGCCTGACACCATCAAAGGATTACGACATTAAGTTCTCTGGCAAACATGACCAGTCAGTGCTGGGTGTTGGCACGGGAGACTACGACGCTGCGCATGTCGCTAGCGACGTGTATGAACGCATGGCTGAACGTGGCCAAATCAAAGAATCCGACTTTCGCGTGATTTACCGCAGTCAGCGCTTCCCCACATCGTCGTTCGCCTATGCACACGACCTAGAGCCAACACTTGCCGCCAAGATGCTGAAATGCTTTGCCGACTACCGTTTCCCAGCCGCGATGCAAAAAGATTTTGATGGTGCAGACCGTTTTGTGAGCATCAACTACGCCAAAGACTGGGACGTCGTGCGTGTGGTAGACAAGGCAGCAGAAAAGGCGGCTGAGGCGGCAAAGAAATAATGCTTTGCATTCAAAACCTCAGTAAATCCTATGTCGCGGGCAAGCCCGTTCTGAGCGGTATCAACCTCACCATTGACGGCGCGGGATTGGTCGCCATCATTGGCGCCAGTGGCACAGGGAAATCGACGCTGCTGCGGTGTATCAACCGTCTCGTCGAACCCACTAGCGGCTCGGTATCCCTTGGCAATGAAGACATCACGGCTCTAAAAGGCAACGACCTTAGGTTGATGCGTGCTCGCATTGGCATGGTGTTTCAAGAGTACAACTTAGTCGAGCGTCTGTCGGTCATGGAGAATTTGCTCACAGGTGTGCTTGGTAAAATATCCCCTTGGAATGCATGGCTGCGTCGATTTGATCCTGTCGATGTTGAGCGCGCTTGGGAAATGCTTGAGGTCGTAGGTTTGCAAGATTTTGCAAATACTCGCGCTGATTCACTATCGGGCGGGCAACGTCAGCGTGTCGGCATTTCACGTGCGGTGATGCAGCATCCGTCAGTCTTGCTGGCCGACGAGCCGACGAGCTCGTTAGACCCAAAAACATCCGTTGAGATTATGGAACTACTCAAGCGTGTGGGCGATACCAAAAAAATACCTGTTCTCGTCAACATGCACGACGTAGCACTTGCCAAACGCTTCGCCGATCGCATTGTGGGTATGCGCGGCGGCAAGGTGGTGTTTGATGGTGCACCAGCCGATTTATCAGATGCCATCTTGAACGACATCTACGGCGGCACATCATGGCTGGCGCATTAAACGCGGTCAAGCCCTTTGGCTACTCGCCTGCCTTCAAAATGGGCGGCGTTTTATTCCTCGTCTTCTTTGCCCTCTCTGCGTCAAGACTCGAGATCACTTGGGAGCGTTTTCTGCTGGGGCTTGGCAATGCGTCCAAGTTTTTGCACCGCATGTTTCCGCCTGTATTTCAGCCAAGCCAAGAGCTTATCAAGGGCATGACGGAGAGCGTAGAGATTGCCATACTCGCGTCCGCCTTGGGTGTACTCATTTCGATTCCGATTGCTGTTGCAGGCGCGCGCAATTTGATGCCTGCCGTCGTCACGTGGCCTGTGCGAGCCTTCGTCACCCTGTGCCGAACCTTCCACCCCGTCATCGTCGCGATCTTGTTTGTCAAGGCGGTGGGCTTTGGTGCGCTAGCCGGTGTGCTCGCGCTCACAGTGGCGTCGATTGGGTTTTTGGGCAAGCTGCTCACTGAAGCGGTTGAAGAAATTTCGATGAAGCAAATCGAAGCTGTACGGGCCACGGGCGCGCCGTTTATGAGTGTGCTCACCTTCGCGGTGCTGCCGCAAGTGCTGTACCGCTTGATTGGTTTTATTGCCTACGAGACCGACTCGAATTTACGTAACTCCACCATGATCGGCATTGTGGGCGCAGGAGGGATTGGCGGCACGCTGTTCTCGGCGTTTCAGCGTTATGACTACGATTTTGTGTTTGGTATTGTGCTGTGCATCATTGCGTTGATTTGCATTGGCGAGGTGCTGCAGTTGTTGGTTAAACGGATTTTTTCGCAATGAGCATGACGGCCTACCAACGCTACTCAGCTTCTGAGCGCCTGACACGGTTTAGTGTTTATTTTGGGTGTGTGCTTGCCGTTGCGCTTGCTATTCGATCCATTGAGGTCATGCCTGAGTTTTTGGCTGATGCGCCTGAGCAGATGAAGGATTTGCTGGTGCGTATGTGGCCTGTGGATTGGGCGAGCTACGCTATTTCAGCGAAAGACGGCGTGCATGTGGCGCTACTTGATACGCTGGCGATTTCGTTTTTGGCGACCGTGCTGGGGCTTGTACTGGCGACACCAGTCGGCTTTTTAGCCGCTCGCAACGTCAACCGTATCGTGTGGCTAAACGCCGCTGCTCGCTTTATCTTGATTGCTACGCGCTCGGTCTCAACTCTGCTCTGGGCGTTGTTCTTTGTCGCGATGTTTGGTCCTGGCGCATTAGCAGGTACGTGCGCGATTGCGTTTCACTCGATTGGGTTTATTGGCAAGATGCTCTCCGAAGCGTTAGAAGAGTCGAACAAAGACACGATTGAAGCGCTAAGTGCGACGGGCGCGCCATGGTACAGCCGCGTGCTCTATGGCTATTGGCCGCAAGTTGCCCCCGCGTATTGGAGCATCGCGCTGTTCCGCTGGGACATCAACGTACGCGAATCCGCGGTGCTGGGCTTGGTGGGCGCAGGTGGCATTGGCATGGCACTCAACTCGGCGATTGACCTCTTCAAATGGGATCAGGTGGCTCTCATTTTGATCGTCATTTTTGTGGTGGTAGCCGTGTCCGAAATTGTCGTGACACAATTACGTAAACATTTAATTTGAAACAACATGACTGATACAACAACGAACTTTGGCACAAGCTTTGGGATTTTGGGTCTTGGAAAAATGGGCGGCAACATGGCGCGGCGCTTGGCGCAAAAAGGCAGCTCTTGCGCTGTGTTTGACCAAGACGCCACGCTAACAGCCGCACTCGCCAACGAGATTAACGGCGTGGCTACAACCTCCATTGCCGACATGATGAGCAAACTTGCTGCGCCCCGCGTAGTGTGGATGATGCTGCCTTCGGGCGCAATCACCGAATCCACACTGACCCAGCTACAAGCCTTAGCCAACAAGGGGGACACGATTGTGGACGGCGCCAATAGCAACTACAAAGACTCCGAGCAGCGTGCCGCGCAGACGGAAGCGCTGGGCATCCACTACATGGACGCGGGGGTGTCGGGCGGCGTCCATGGGCTTGCCAACGGCTATTGCTTAATGGTGGGCGGCACAGACGCTGCGCTGGCGCATGTCAAACCTTACCTAGAGGCACTCGCCCCCAGTAAAGACGTGGGCTGGCTGCACGCAGGGCCTGCGGGCGCGGGACACTTTACCAAGATGATTCACAACGGCATCGAGTACGGCATGATGGCAGCGCTAGCCGAGGGGCTGTCGCTACTCAAAGGCAAAAAAGAATTTGACATTGATTTGGCGGCCACCACCGAACTATGGCGGCATGGCTCTGTGGTGCGCTCGTGGCTGCTGGACCTCACCGCCGAAGTACTCAAGACAGACCAAACGCTAGAGAGCATTCGAGCGCATGTGCCTGACTCGGGCGAAGGCCGATGGACGGTCAATGAATCTATTGAGCAAGGTGTGCCAACACCCGTGATGACGATGGCACTGATGTCGCGCTTTGCGAGTCAAGGCTCAGATGATTTTGCCAGCAAGCTGCTGGCAAAAATGCGCCACGGCTTTGGCGGGCATGCGGTGACAAATACCGCTTAGGTAAAAGAAAACTACCCTGTGACGCCTGGATTCACTAATTGCAGCGCTAATATTTGTGACACATCAGTCACAATGCTTTGCTTTAATTGATGTCTATTTAAGGCGCGCTTGCGATGGTGGGCGGAGACATCCTCTAAGTTCTGTTTGAGGATGGAAACGGGCAAACCAAAATAGCTTTTAGACATGCGGTGCCCCCCCAGCTTCTCCCAAAAAGAGTTGTAGGCGCCATAATATTTATCAGCATCTCTTTTGAAGTTAAGCGAGTAATCCGCACAAATTCCAATAATAAATTTATATTCCATGGCTTGCGCCACCCCTTGCAGTGCGGCATACAACAAAAAGGTTGGGTAAGATTGAAAATGCTCTTTTGAGCTGGTATTGACTAATAATTTCGAATCCTTCAGGCCTTGCACTCGAGTGATCAAAATGCCATCTGAACCAGAATCTGCCTTTGTACCCAGAAGAGACGCATTCACAAAAGTAAACGATATCGTATAAATAGCGACATCGTCCATACAAAACAATAATGAAAGCTCACCCTCTGTCGGGTGGTCCGACCAAGCTAATCGGATCTCGTATCCATGCAATTTTGGCTTATTTTTCCATACAATGATTTGCGCATCTTCTGTTGGTAAAAACGACTCTACAAAACGCTGATCTACCGTTGTATAGTGATGAAGCACCGTATTTAATTTTTCGGTCAGCGAAAAGTTTTTGCCGCAATAGTTACCACTGATCATCCTTTGGGTTATTTGCGCCAACTTCGCTTCATCCATGATTTTTAATGTCATCAAATCTTTGTAGGTCGATTTCATTAAAGAAACATGCCACATCATATCCAGCATGTGATTGATTCTTTTTAATAAATATTTCCTATCCCATTCTCTCTTTTTCAAGAAAAAACGGAACAAAGCTGACATGAAATTCATAGTACGTAGATCCTTTAAAGGTGGCGGTATCTACTCAACTAAGATTGTCCAGTTATGAGTTGAATACCTGCGAACTAAATTTTGTGGTGCAAGTATAGTCAAAGATAAGCTACTTGGCATAAAGGTCGCCGTTATCCATTGCAATTAATTCAATAATTTATTAACTTATTAATACTTTTTAATTTAATTAACCAACTCGCTGATATAAATATCATGTTTAAACTACCCTCTCTTTGGAATCTAATTGTCTCAACCGTGGTGTTCATCCTGGCAGCATGGTGGATTCGCAAATGGTTGGAGGACATGGGTATTGCCAAAAATATGATGCGCGGCTTCATTATTTTTGTGCTTGCCTATGCCGCCTCTTGGGCGTCGGGTGAAGCGGTTGATTGGGTGCATGAGAAGGCTTATGGCTTTGCAGCATCCCAACCACCGCCGACCGCTTTGTATAAACTGACCACGGCGCCCAGTTGGCCACGCTGAATATCAATCAATCCCGATTCGGCTTGTGCCAAATCTCGCTGCGCATTGAGCACCTCCAAATAAGGTGAATAGCCAGCTTTGTAGCGCAAATTAGCCAGATTTAGCGTACGACGCAGTGCGTCAACCCGCTGGAGGGTCACGCCCGTCAAGTCACGACCTGCGTCCACATTATTTAATGCGTCGTGCACATCGCGAAACGCGCTTTGCACCGCCTGCGTGTACTGCGCTACCGCTTGCCGCTCGCGTGCGTTGGCAGCTGCAACTGCGGCGTCGATGGCGCCCGCGCGGAAAATAGGCTGCGTGAGGTTGCCCAGCATGTTCCAAAACATGGAGGCAGGATCAAAAAGATTGGTGAGTCTTTGTGATTGCTGCCCGTAACTGGCGGTGAGACTGAGTTTTGGAAAGTACGCCGCGCGTGCTTGGTTGATGTCTGCATGGGCGGCGATTAAGTTTTGCTCGGCACTCACCACATCGGGGCGACGCACCAGCACATCCGACGGCAACTCGGCGGGTATCGTTTGGCGTGTCACGAGTAACTCAATCTGCGCACCGCGCGCAAGTACAGGGCGCATGATATCCGCAGGCTTTCGTCCCAGCAACAATGCCAGTGCCGATTCGCTATTGCTGCGGTTTTGTTGCACAACACGCACAGCAGCTTCGGCGCTGGCGGCTTCCGATTCGGCTTGGCGCAGGTCTAGCTCGCCAACCACGCCTGCATCAAAGCGGCGCTGTTGCAAACGCAAACTCTCTTGCCGAGTAACGAGCGCTTGCTGCGCGAGCATAACTTGAGCATCCAACGCTCGCATTGAAAAATAGCTTTGCGCCACGTTGGCGTAAAGCGTAGTTAACACCAATCCGCGGTTCGCGGTTTGCGCCAAAAGACGCGCACGCGCGGCATCGTTGGCACTTGCATATTTGCCCCAAAAGTCGATCTCGTAACTGGCGCTCAATCCCACTTGGCCGCTGTTCATATAGGGACCGACAACCGGACTATAGGTCGCGACGCTTTGGCTCACGCGCGTGCGATTATCGCCAATGTTTAAATCAACCTGCGGAAAAAAATTAGCTTGATTTTGACTAAGCGTTGCGTGTGCTTCCGTCATGCGTGCTGCCGCCAGCACCAAGTCTTGATTGTTGCTGGCAGCCTCTTGCAAAAAGGCGTCCAACACCGGGTCTTGAAACGCCCTCCACCATGCCTGCCAATCAATCGCCGTGACAGCACTTGTGCTCGCCCCACGCACACGGCCCGTCTCGCCTAGCGACAATTTATCAGGCACTGCAAGATCAGGGCGCTCATAATTTTTAGTCAAAGGCGAACTACTACAGGCAGCCACAGCACAAGCAGCGATTAAGCTGTAGGCCATATGAAATAAGGGCTTGCGCTTAAACATGGTGCAACTCCTTAATATGAACAGGCTTGTTCAAATTTTTAAAATCATCAGGCGTGCTGCGAAAGTGCCAATCATTCACCAGTTTAAAAAACAGCGGGACAAGAAATACCGCCAAGAATGTTGCCGCCAGCATGCCGCCCAGTACACCTGTGCCTATGGACTGCCTTGCCGCCGCACCTGCCCCACTAGAAAATGCCAAAGGCACGACACCCAAAATAAATGCTAGCGACGTCATCAAGATTGGCCTAAATCGCAGACGTGCCGCCTCTAGCGCGGCAGCTACGGGACTGAGTCCTTCATGCACTTTGACGGTTGCAAACTCCACAATCAAAATTGCATTTTTTGCGGAAAGTCCGAGCAGCGTGACCAAGCCGATTTGGAAGTACACATCATTGGTGAAGTTGCGTAAATACACCGCCGTCAGCGCTCCAAAAATGCCAAATGGTAAAGCAAGTAATACTGAAAATGGCAACGACCATTTTTCGTATTGCGCAGCCAAAATCAAAAAGATCATCAAGAAGCCCGCGCCTAAAGCCACGCCTGCCGCACCGCTGCTGCGCTTTTGCTGGAAGGCCGAGCCACCCCAGTCAAAACCCACATCCGCTGGCAGCACTTTATTAGCCGCACGCTCCATTGCCGCAATCGCTTGCCCCGAGCTATAGCCAGGTTTTGGCTCACCCAAAATCTGAATGCTCGGCAGCGCATTGAAATGCTGCACCGAATCAGGTCCTGCAACAAACTTCACCTCTGCCACCGACCGAATCTGAATCATTTGCCCCGCTTTAGACCTGACATACAACGCCCCAATATCGTCAGGCTTCGCACGGTATTGGCCTTCGGCCTGCATCAGCACTTGGTAGATGCGTCCACTCTTGTTGAAGTCGTTCACATAGTAGCTACCAAGCGTGGCCGCCAAGGTGTTGTAAATGTCGGCTACGGCAATCCCCATAGCACGCGCCTTCTCGACGTCCACATTCACAAATAGCTGGGGCGAATTGGCTTGCCAAATCGTCTTCACACCTTGTAGCTCGGGCTGTTTATTGGCTTCTTCCAGCAAGCTAGGCAGCAATTGCGCCAAGCGACGCACACCGCCATCGCCTTTGTTTTGCAGATAAAACTCAAAGCCGCCTGTTTGTCCGAGGCCTTGGATGGCAGGCGGTGCAAAGGCTAGCGGCAGCCCTTCTTTGATGCCGCCTGTTTTCATGTACGTCTCCATCACCAACTCTTTGGCTGATTGCGTGCGCTCCGCCCACGGCTTGAGCGGGAAGAACATCGTGGCAGCCGATGATTTGAGACCGCCGCCACCTAAAAAGTTCAAACCCACCAAACTGAATACGGTGTCGATATTTTTGTTCGGCGACATGGCGGCTTCGACTTTTTTGACCACCGCATCCGTGCGATTCAACGACGAACCTTCAGGAAGAATGACAGCGCCAATAAAGTAGCCTTGGTCTTCGTCTGGCACTAAAGCACCGGGGACTATTTTGAACAGCAAGCCTGTCAGCAACCCCATGCACACAAACAAGATCAGCCCCAAAATACCGCGCTTCAAAAAGAAGGCTACGCCTTGTGTGTAACGCGCCGTCAAGCGTGCGAAACTGCGGTTGAACCAGTCAAAAAATGGATGCTTTCGCTCGGCATCAGGTTTGAGTAGTACGGCGCACAAAGCCGGTGTAAGCGTCAACGCCACAAAACCCGAGAGCACCACAGCAATCGAAATCGTGACCGAGAACTGGCGGTAGAGCTCGCCTGCCAAACCGCCCAAAAAGGCGATGGGCACAAAGGCCGCGCATAGCACCAGCACAATCGCAATCACAGGGCCGGTGACTTCGTGCATCGCTTCAATCGCCGCATCGCGTGGGCTCATGCCTTCTTCGTGCATCAATCGCTCCACGTTCTCGAGCACCACAATCGCATCGTCCACCACAATGCCAATGGCAAGCACCATGCCAAATAAAGTGAGCGTGTTGATGCTATAGCCCAGCAAATGCAAACCCGCCATCGTGCCAATCAGCGACACGGGTACCGCCAGCGTGGGGATGATGGTGGCTCGCCAGTTTTGCAAAAACAAATACACCACCAAAAAGACCAACACCATGGCTTCGGCCAAAGTCTTGAGCACCTCGTGAATGGACTCGGTCACAAAAGGCGTGGTGTCGTAAGGCGTGGAGTACGTCATGCCAGGAGGGAACTTCGCTTTGAGCGCGCGCAGTGTTTTTTCGACCGCAGCACGGGTATCCAGTGCATTCGCACCCGTCTGCAAAAACACGCCAACAGGCACTGAGGGATGCCCGTTCACGCGACCATAAAAGTTGTAGTCTTTACTTCCCAGTTCAACCCGCGCCACATCGCGCAGTCGTACGACCGAGCCCTTGTCGCCACTGCGCACCACAATATTGGCAAAGTCCGCAGGCTCTAGCAGTCGTCCTTTGGCTGTCACCGTCAGCGTCAACTCTTCCGTATTACCGGGAGGTGCGCCAATCTTGCCTGCTGCGTATTGCGCGTTTTGTTCGGTCACGGCACTAGAGATATCGCCGACGGTCACGCCCATCTGAGCCATGCGATCAGGTCTGAGCCAGATGCGCATGGCGTAGTCTTTGGCACCGAAGATCTGGACGTTTGTCGTACCTGGAACCCGCTTGATCGGGTCAATCACGTTTTGCGTGATGTAATTAGAAATAAACAGCGAGTCGTAGCGGTCGTCTTCCGCGTAAAGCGAAGCCACCACTAAAAAGTTAGCCGAGCTCTTTGCCACGGTCAACCCTTGGCGCTGCACCTCTTGCGGCAACTTACTCAACACCTGATTAACACGATTGTTCACGTTGACGGCAGCAATGTCCAAGTCCGTGCCAACGTCAAAAGTCACATTGATCGTGACTGCACCATCGCCCGATGATGTGCTATCCATGTAAAGCATTTTTTCAACGCCGTTAATGGATTGCTCAATGGGAGCAGCCACGGTTGTCTCAAGCACCTCAGCAGACGCGCCGGGGTAGACGGCGCGAACATTGACCACGGGAGGGGAAATTTCGGGATAACGCGCAATTGGCAAAATACGCATCGCGGCCAAACCAGCCAGCACGAGAAACAGTGAGATCACCGTCGCGAAGATCGGACGATCAATAAAAAATTTGGAGAACATGACGCGCCCCCCTTTTATTTGCTAGACACCGCAGGTGCTGCAACCACATAGGGCACGGGCTTGACCGTCATGCCAGGATCGTGGGCTTTAATAAAACCCTCCACCAGCACGCGATCACCGTCTTTCAAACCCTTGGTCACAATCCAATCTCCACGCGTCCACCCGTCTAATTCGACAGGGCGAGGCTCTAATTTATTGTCTTTGTTCACGACAAAAACCATCTTGCCAAACGGGCTGTCAATCACCGCACGCTGCGGTACGCTAAGTGTGTTTGTGCGACTAGCGCCGCTCAGTTGCACGCGCACAAACTGACCTGGACGCAACGCTCCGGTAGGGTTTGGAATTTCCGCCCGTACGTCAAAACTACCCGTTTGTGGATTCACTTTTTCGCTAGCAAAGTTAAGCTTCCCAGAGCGTGGATAGCTACTGCCATCAGCCAACTTAACGCTCACGCTAAAACCTAAACTTCCATTGGCGGCGCGTTTTCCTGGCACGCTGAGCTGCCCTGATTTCAATTGCTGAGTCATCCGAAGGAAATCACCCTCCGACACGCTAAAGTTCACATACATCGGGTCGGTTTGGACAATCGTTGTGAGTAGGCTATCGCTTGCTGTGACTAGGTTCCCGTCGGACTTTGTGGCTACGCCTGTCGTCCCGCCAATCGGTGCTGTCACGCGGGTGTAGCTGAGATTGAGTTTGGCCTCGTTGGCCTGCGCCTGCGCTTGTTTGAGCGTTGCTATAGCCGATTCGAGACTTGACTTGCTATCGTCAAACTCTTTTTGACTAATTGCGCGTTCAGCTACGAGCGGCGCTAGACGCGCTTGATCGCGGCGTGCTTGATTCGCTTTTGCCTCAGCCACAGCGACTGCTGCCTCGATTGACGCAACTTGAGTTTGGAAATTGGCAGGATCAATTTGGAAGAGCGGCGTCCCCTCAGAAACCGTAGCGCCCTCGGTAAACAAACGCTTGCTAATAATGCCCGCCACGCGGGCGCGAACCTCCGTCTCACGCGACCCTGCCGTTTGGCCTGTGTACTCCAAATCCACTGGCTGCGACTTGGCTTGCACAGTGATGACGGATACCTCGGGCGCAGGCATTGCACCAGTAGGTGCGCCTTGTGATGTTGATTGACCACAGGCCACCAACAGAGACGAGGCGGCAATCAAAAGTGAAGCCGTAGAGACAGGAAATGACCAAGACATAAGATTAACGCTCCGCATAAAAAATCGATGTTATCACTTGAAATTAGAGTAATTCCCCTTATCATTAGCACTCGTTCATCGAGAGTGCTAACAGTGCTCCGGTAGAGCTAAATCCTCTTTTTTAACCTTGCACATTCATAGGAGATGCAATGAAACTACGTCCTTTAGCCGATCGCGTGATCGTCAAACGCGTTGAC